>CAILWV010000028.1 GCA_903838055.1 uncultured Bacteroidota bacterium
ATTACTTAATACTTTCTTTAAATAAAGAAATCTACATTAAATAGATTTTTATTTAAATTTTGATAGCCCTTCGGACTGTTCGTTAATCTTAGTTTTTTTGACCTAAATAAAAAACTAAGGCATCCCACACAAAATATGTTTAGTTTTAATAGAAGTTTTATTTACTTTACAAACTGGTAGCTACCTAACTTTTCTAAATAACCAATCAAACACGCCGCAGCAATAAAACAAAAAACCCCAATCTGTAAAGATTGGGGTTTTAATAAAAAAGGCGGCGACATACTCTCCCACAAATTGCAGTACCATCTGCGCAATCGGGCTTAACTTCTCTGTTCGGAATGGGAAGAGGTGAGCCCCGACGCAATAACCACCTTAAGTTTTTATGCCGTAAAGTCTTCAAGTTAAAAGTCATAAAGCCAATCATTAGACTTTAAAACATTAGACATTCTGACTTTAAGACACTGCAGCTTAGCTGCAAATATCTTAACATACTGAGATAAAGAAAAAATTATTTAAGAAAGATTCTCCCTCTCTCGCCGAGGCGAGAGAGGAAAATTGCACATAAACTTACGGGTTATTAGTACTACTCGACTATGACATTACTGCCTTTACATCTATAGCCTATCAACGTTGTCATCTTCAACGACCCTTAAAAGAAATCTCATCTTGTGGTGGGTTTCGCGCTTATATGCTTTCAGCGCTTATCCCTTCCAAACGTAGCTACTCTGCGGTGCTCCTGGCGGAACAACAGATACACCAGAGGTTTGTCCAATTCGGTCCTCTCGTACTAGAATCAGATCCACTCAAATTTCTAACGCCCACAATAGATAGAGACCGAACTGTCTCACGACGTTCTGAACCCAGCTCGCGTGCCACTTTAATGGGCGAACAGCCCAACCCTTGGGACCTTCTCCAGCCCCAGGATGTGACGAGCCGACATCGAGGTGCCAAACCCCCCCGTCGATATGAGCTCTTGGGGGAGATCAGCCTGTTATCCCCGGCGTACCTTTTATCCTTTGAGCGATGGCCCTTCCATGCGGAACCACCGGATCACTATGCTCTACTTTCGTACCTGATCGACCTGTATGTCTCTCAGTCAAGCTCCCTTATGCCATTGCACTCTACGCACGGTTACCAAGCGTGCTGAGGGAACCTTTAGAAGCCTCCGTTACTCTTTTGGAGGCGACCACCCCAGTCAAACTACCCACCAAGCAATGTCCTCTCTAATGAGAGTTAGATCTCAGATAAGCAAAGGGTGGTATTTCAACAATGACTCCACAACGCCTAGCGACGCCACTTCATAGTCTCCCACCTATCCTACACATCACTTATCCAAGACCAATACTAAGCTATAGTAAAGGTGCACAGGGTCTTTTCGTCCCATTGCGGGTAATCGGCATCTTCACCGATACTACAATTTCACCGAGCTCATGGCTGAGACAGTGTCCAGATCGTTACACCATTCGTGCAGGTCGGAACTTACCCGACAAGGAATTTCGCTACCTTAGGACCGTTATAGTTACGGCCGCCGTTTACTGGGGCTTCAATTCAATGCTTCTCCGAAGATAACATCTCCTCTTAACCTTCCAGCACCGGGCAGGTGTCAGGCCCTATACTTCATCTTACGATTTTGCAGAGCCCTGTGTTTTTGATAAACAGTCGCCTGGACCTTTTCACTGCGGCCAGCTTGCGCTGGCGACCTTTCTCCCGAAGTTACAGGTCTATTTTGCCTAATTCCTTAGCCATGAATCTCTCGAGCACCTTAGGATTCTCTCCTCGACTACCTGTGTCGGTTTACGGTACGGGTTCTTATAATCTAAGTTTAGAGGTTTTTCTTGGAAGCCCTTAGGCACACTATCTCTTTGTCCGAAGACTCCGAGTACTATCGTATTTCCCCAAGCCGCGTGGATTTGCCTGCGCAGCTTATAGGTAGGTACTTCAACGAACTATTCCGTCAGTTCGCGGTGCTTTCATCACTCCGTCACCCCATCACAATTATAAGAAGTACGGGAATATTAACCCGTTGGCCATCGACTGTCCCTTTCGGGTTCGCCTTAGGACCCGACTAACCCTCAGCTGATTAGCATAGCTGAGGAAACCTTAGTCTTTCGGTGTGCGGGTTTCTCGCCCGCATTATCGTTACTTATGCCTACATTTTCTTTTCTAACCAGTCCAGCATACCTTACGATACACCTTCAACCCTGTTAGAATGCTCCCCTACCACTTGTATTACTACAAATCCATAGCTTCGGTAATATGCTTATGCCCGATTATTATCCATGCTCGTCCGCTCGACTAGTGAGCTGTTACGCACTCTTTAAATGAATGGCTGCTTCCAAGCCAACATCCTAGCTGTCTGGGCAGACAAACCGCGTTATTTCAACTTAGCATATATTTGGGGACCTTAGCTGATGGTCTGGGTTCTTTCCCTCTCGGACTTGGACCTTAGCACCCAAGCCCTCACTGCTGGTAAACATTATATAGCATTCGGAGTTTGTCAGGAATTGGTAGGCGGTGAAGCCCCCGCATCCAATCAGTAGCTCTACCTCTATATAACTTTGCGACCAGCGCTGCACCTAAATGCATTTCGGGGAGTACGAGCTATTTCCGAGTTTGATTGGCCTTTCACCCCTACCCACAGGTCATCCGAAGACTTTTCAACGTCAACCGGTTCGGACCTCCACTATGTGTTACCACAGCTTCATCCTGCCCATGGGTAGATCACACGGTTTCGCGTCTAACACTACTGACTAAAGCGCCCTATTCAGACTCGCTTTCGCTACGGATCCGTGACTTAATCACTTAACCTTGCCAGCAACGTTAACTCGTAGGCTCATTATGCAAAAGGCACGCCGTCACCCCACGAAAGGGCTCCGACCGCTTGTAAGCGTATGGTTTCAGGATCTATTTCACTCCGTTATTCACGGTTCTTTTCACCTTTCCCTCACGGTACTGGTTCACTATCGGTCTCTCAGGAGTATTTAGCCTTAGCGGATGGTCCCGCCAAATTCAGACAGGGTTTCACGTGCCCCGCCCTACTCAGGATACCACTATCGTTATCTTCTCTTACTTATACGGGACTATCACCCTCTATGGTTAACCTTTCCAGGTTATTCTAATTCAATCCGCAACAAATGTCGTGGTCCTACAACCCCAAAATTGCCGTAACAACTTTGGTTTGGGCTAATCCGCGTTCGCTCGCCACTACTTACGGAATCACTTTTGTTTTCTTCTCCTCCGCCTACTTAGATGTTTCAGTTCAGCGGGTTTGCCCATCTATCGATGTACTATGTCTTCAACATAGTGGGTTGCCCCATTCGGATATCTACGGATCAATTCGTGTGTGCCAATCCCCGTAGCTTTTCGCAGCTTATCACGTCCTTCTTCGCCTCTGAGAGCCAAGGCATCCCCCATACGCCCTTATTTTGCTTATGTGCCGCCTATATAATTTAATACATAGGACTTATTTTCTATCTAATAAATTAGATAGAAGGTACTTTCTACTTTTTATTATTTTCTTATCTCAATATGTCAATGAACTTTAAAATAAGTGTTCTGTCTTCAGTTTATAGTATTCAGTCTAAAACTGAGTACCAATCACTGTTCTCTGATCACTCTTTTTGTGGAGAATAACGGAGTCGAACCGTTGACCTCCTGCGTGCAAGGCAGGCGCTCTAGCCAGCTGAGCTAATCCCCCAATCTATTTATGAATTGTGAATTATGAATTATGAATTATATTCATAAAGCCTCAACTCTAGAATTTCCAAGTAATTTACAGTTTTATCTAATCCATAAATAAAAATAAATAATTCCTATTTAAAATTAGTAGTCCCGCCCAGACTCGAACTGGGGACCCCTACATTATCAGTGTAGTACTCTAACCAGCTGAGCTACGAGACTCTGTTTTTTACTTTTTTGTATTATTTGAATTAACAGCAGAGAGTAAGTAAATTTCTTTACTTGAGAGCTTTTCTATTATCTTTCTCTAGAAAGGAGGTGTTCCAGCCGCACCTTCCGGTACGGCTACCTTGTTACGACTTAGCCCTAGTTACCAGTTTTACCCTAGGCAGCTCCTTGCGGTCACCGACTTCAGGTACCCCCAGCTTCCATGGCTTGACGGGCGGTGTGTACAAGGCCCGGGAACGTATTCACCGGATCATGGCTGATATCCGATTACTAGCGATTCCAGCTTCACGGAGTCGAGTTGCAGACTCCGATCCGAACTGAGAACGGTTTTATAGATTCGCTCCCCCTTGCGAGGTGGCTGCTCTCTGTACCGTCCATTGTAGCACGTGTGTAGCCCAAGGCGTAAGGGCCGTGATGATTTGACGTCATCCCCACCTTCCTCACAGTTTACACTGGCAGTCTTGTTAGAGTTCCCGACATGACTCGCTGGCAACTAACAACAGGGGTTGCGCTCGTTATAGGACTTAACCTGACACCTCACGGCACGAGCTGACGACAACCATGCAGCACCTTGTAATTTGTCTTGCGAAAGATCTGTTTCCAAACCGGTCAAACTACATTTAAGCCTTGGTAAGGTTCCTCGCGTATCATCGAATTAAACCACATGCTCCACCGCTTGTGCGGGCCCCCGTCAATTCCTTTGAGTTTCATTCTTGCGAACGTACTCCCCAGGTGGGATACTTATCACTTTCGCTTAGCCACTGAACTTGCGCCCAACAGCTAGTATCCATCGTTTACGGCGTGGACTACCAGGGTATCTAATCCTGTTCGCTCCCCACGCTTTCGTCCATCAGCGTCAATCCATTAGTAGTAACCTGCCTTCGCAATTGGTATTCCATGTAATATCTAAGCATTTCACCGCTACACTACATATTCTAGTTACTTCCTAATAATTCAAGTCTAACAGTATCAATGGCCGTTCCATCGTTGAGCGATGGGCTTTCACCACTGACTTATTAAACCGCCTACGGACCCTTTAAACCCAATGATTCCGGATAACGCTTGGATCCTCCGTATTACCGCGGCTGCTGGCACGGAGTTAGCCGATCCTTATTCTTACAGTACCGTCAAGCTCCCTCACGAGGGAGTGTTTCTTCCTGTACAAAAGCAGTTTACAATCCATAGGACCGTCTTCCTGCACGCGGCATGGCTGGATCAGGCTTGCGCCCATTGTCCAATATTCCTCACTGCTGCCTCCCGTAGGAGTCTGGTCCGTGTCTCAGTACCAGTGTGGGGGATCTCCCTCTCAGGACCCCTACCCATCATTGTCTTGGTAAGCCGTTACCTTACCAACTAACTAATGGGACGCATGCTCATCTTTTACCGTTGGAACTTTAATATAAAAACCATGCGATTCTTATATACTATGGGGCATTAATCCAAATTTCTCTGGGCTATTCCCCTGTAAAAGGTAGATTGCATACGCGTTACGCACCCGTGCGCCGGTCTCTATATCCGAAGACATATACCCCTCGACTTGCATGTGTTAGGCCTGCCGCTAGCGTTCATCCTGAGCCAGGATCAAACTCTTCATCGTATATTTTAATATTGTACGATAATATTCTAGCTTGTTCAAATCTTTCGATTTGCTTACTCTCTTTTTTTTGTGTTCTGATTTACATCAGAACGGCTGTCAATTCAATATGTCTAGGAACGTGTCTTATCTTTTTTTCGCCTCTCCTTAGATTAGCGGGTGCAAAAGTACATCTTTTTTATTAACTCACAAGTAAATCGAAAAAAAAATTCTTTTTCTTTTTTATCCTCAAATTCTTCAAAAACTTCTTCGTTTTGCGGAGGGCAAAGGTAAAACCTTTATTTATTCCCTGCAAATCTTTTTTTTGCTTTTTTAGTATTGTATGCCGAGTTGGTAATGAACGTGTGCCTTAATGCGGGTGCAAAAGTACTATTCTTTTTTACTCTCACAAGGGTTTTATATCCCTTTTTTAAAAGTATTTTTTAATGTGTTGGTTTTGTGAGGGTTGTTGGTGAAAGTTTTTTTGTTTGGTGGGGTTTTTAAAAAGGACCTCACCCCTAGCCCCTCTCCAAAGGAGAGGGGAACGCGTAACTGCTTAATTAGGATATGTCTTTTGTTGGGAACTATGTTGTACTGTAATAGTTGTTGTTTTGAAAATGGAAATCTTTCTAAATCATCCGAAAATAGCCCTGATTGAGGCGGTAGCTCTCGTGGAGGCACGAAACGAGACTAAAGACGAAAGCAGGAAATACCATTACTAAGATGCCTTATGTTGCGCTACTAATTAATCGAAACGAATTGTTTTAGCGGGGGAAATCTTGGTAATAATGTAGGATGGAATTAATAGCACTACTAAACAAATGGCTACTGTTCCAATATTTAACGCTAGTATATAAAGTAAATTTATATCGACTGGCGCTACTGTTACATAGTAATTTTCAGGCGGCAATTTTATAATACCAAAGTATTTTTGGATTACTAAAAAACCGATACCGATGAAATTTCCCCAGAATAATCCACGAACAATAAGGTAAAAGGCATTGTAGAGGAATATTTTTCGTATGGTCCAATTGTTGGCTCCCATAGATTTTAATATACCGATCATTTGAGTTCTTTCAAGAATTAGAACTAATAAAGCAACCACCATATTGATAGTAGAAACAATTATCATGATTATCAGTATGACTAGAATATTGAAATCGAAGAGTTTTAACCAATCGAAAATGTAAGCAAACTTTTCTTCTATGGTTTGAGTATTAAGAATGGAAGAGGTTTCGTTGTAAACTTCTTCACCTTTTTGTTTAATTTGACTGAAATCGTCAATAAAAACTTCGAAAGAACCGACCTGATAAGGATTCCATTTATTCATTTTTTGAATGTGTCGGATATCTCCAATAATATAGGAAGCATCGAATTCTTGAAGACCAGAATTATAGATTCCGACAATTTTAAAACGACGGCTATTGGGTAGACCATTTCCGTCTTGCTTCATAAAGAAAGAATTAAAATTATCTCCGAGTTTTAGGTTTAGTCGATTTGCAAGGTATTGAGAAATTACAATTTCATTGTTTAGTTGTGCCTTTAAATTAGGTACGGTACCTGAAATTAAATACTCATTAATGTTATCCCAATTGAAATCTTTGCCAACTCCTTTATAAACAATTCCTTCGAAAGCAGTTGGAGTTCTAATAATCCCTACTTTGGTAGCAACGGCTTGAATATGGCTAATACCTTGAATACTCTTGAATTTTGGATAGAACTTTTGTTGGGTAGAAATTGGCTCAGTGCTAACATCAGATTCGTTACCGTTGAAATTAGTAATAATAATATGGCCGCTGAAAGCTGCAACTTTTTGACGTATCTTTTGCTGTAAACCTACTCCTGTTGCTACAGAAACAATCATCATAATCATTCCCAATGCAATTGCCGATATAGCAATTTTTATAATTGGTGCAGATATACTACTTTTATGGTCTTTAGCAGTAATGAGTCGTTTGGCTATGAAATGCTCTAGGTTCAAATCTTTAGTATTTGCAACAAATATACATAAAGTTTTTGGCGACTGATAAAAGAGATTTTCACAGATTAAAAAATAAATTTATGAAATATATAATTAGTAATTGTTACTTATTGGTTGGGATATTATTTGTTTTGGTTTCTTGTGGGAATAGTAAAAACCTCACCCCGACCCTCTCCAAAGGAGAGGGAGCCGAAGTGCGAAAAAGTGAGGAACAAGAAAAAATTATAACCGGCGCCGAACGATATGACATTTACATACCTTTATTAAAGGATAAAAAAGTTGGGGTTGTAACGAACCAAACAGGAGTAATTACAAATCAGATAATAGGTACTGTTTATGTTCAAGATCCAAGACAAGAGCCAAAAACTAAAGTAACTAATATATTAACATCTATAGTTGATAATTTAATTAGTCAAAAAATCAAAGTTCAAAAAATATTTGCTCCAGAACATGGATTTCGGGGTACTGCTGATGCTGGCGAACATGTAGTGGACGGAAAAGACACTACTACTGGATTGCCAATTATTTCGCTCTATGGAAACAACAAAAAACCAAAGCCAGAACAATTGGAAGGAATTGACATTATGGTTTTTGATTTGCAAGATGTTGGAGCAAGGTTTTACACTTATATCTCCACGCTACATTATATAATGGAAGCTTGTGCAGAAAATCACATACCACTAATTATATTGGATAGACCAAATCCGAATGGGGCTATTGTTGATGGTCCAATTCTAGAAAAAGAACATACAAGTTTTGTTGGAATGCATACTATACCGTTGTTGCATGGAATGACAATTGGCGAATATGCTCGAATGATTAATGGTGAAAAATGGCTTAAAGACGGAATACAATGTGACTTAAAAGTAATTCAATGTTTGAATTACAAAAGAGAAATGGCTTATAGTTTACCTATAAAACCATCTCCAAATTTACCTAATGATCAAGCGATAAATTTGTACCCAAGTTTATGTTTGTTTGAAGGAACTAACGTGAGTGTTGGCCGGGGGACAGAAAAACAGTTTCAAATTTATGGCTCTCCATTTTTGCCTAAAAGCGATTTTAGTTTTACACCAATACCAAATTTTGGCGCAAAAGAACCTGTCTATAAGGATCAATTATGTAATGGCGAAGATTTAACTACTACAACAAAAGTGGGGCAATTGGAATTGAAGTGGCTTATTAAAGCTTATAATTCTACTTTGGATAAGACAAAATTTTTTAATGATTTCTTTACCAAATTGGCGGGTACTAAAAAATTGCAACAGCAAATTGAAAATGGTGTTTCGGAAATTGAAATTAGAAAATCTTGGGAGAAAGGTTTGAAGGATTTTAAAGAAATGCGGAATAAGTATTTGATTTATTAGAATCATCAAACATTTTTTTTGAATTTCGCCTCAGATTTTAAGGATTAAAAAGATTTCCAATAAGGTCATAAAAAAAACCTACAATTAACATTGTAGGTTTTCGTATTATTTTATGGAACCAATTATATCGTATTTGGTGATAATGTGGTGTTTTCCATTTCCTAAATCGACTAGAACTGCTTGGTTATCTTTAGTAAACAATTTAGAAACTTCTTCAATTGGAGTTCCAATTTTTACAATTGGGTAGGGTTTTCCCATTATTTCTCGAATTGGTTTATCGGCAACATTTTTATCCGAAACATAACTTTGAAAAAGGTCTGATTCGTCTACCGAACCTACAAATCCTGAGATATCTATAACTGGAATTTGTGAGATTTTGTATTTACGCATTCTGTCAATTGCATGGGATACTAATTCTTCAGTTCTCACAATTACCAATGGCTTTTCTAAATGGTCTTTAATTACATCTTCAGCTTTGGTTATTTCTTCGTCTAAGAATCCTCTTTCACGCATCCAATCATCATTAAACATTTTACCTACATAACGGCTTCCTGAATCGTGAAATAAAACAACTACTACATCGTCTTTAGTGAAATGATTTTTTAATTGGTGCAATCCTTTAACACAAGATCCAGCAGAATTTCCTACAAATATTCCTTCTTCTAAAGCAATTTTACGAGTATAAACCGCCGCATCTTTATCCGTAACTTTGGTAAAGCCGTCAATTAAAGAAAAGTCAACATTTTTAGGGAGAATATCTTCACCAATTCCTTCGGTAATATAGGAATAGATTTCGTTTTCGTCAAAAATTCCTGTTTCATGGTATTTTTTAAAAACCGAACCATAGGTGTCAATTCCCCAAATTTTTATATTTGGATTTTTTTCTTTTAAATATTTTCCTATTCCAGAGATTGTCCCTCCTGTACCAACACCTACTACAAAATGAGTGATTTTACCTTTTGTTTGTTCCCAAATTTCTGGGCCAGTTTGTTCGTAATGAGCTAAAGCATTACTTGGATTATCATATTGGTTTACATACCAAGAATTAGGAATTTCGGTGCCTAATCTTTTAGAAACCGAATAATACGAACGAGGATCTGTAGGCTCTACATCGGTTGGACAAACAATCACTTTTGCTCCAACTGCACGTAGAATGTCCATTTTTTCTTTAGATTGCTTATCAGTTATTACAAAAATACACTTGTATCCTTTTACGATTGCAGCAAGAGCTAATCCCATACCTGTATTACCAGAAGTCCCTTCAATAATTGTACCTCCGGGTTTTAATCTTCCGTCAGCTTCGGCATCTTCTACCATTTTTAGAGCCATACGGTCTTTGGTTGAGTTACCAGGATTGAAGGTTTCTACTTTTGCTAGTACTAAAGCATCGATACCTTCTACTACTTTATTGAGTTTTACTAAAGGAGTATTTCCAATAGTTCCTAAAATATTTTCAGAATAATTCATTTTTTTTGTTTGTTAGGACAAATATATTGATAAATAAATGGTCTTGCAAACTACTAATTTCATTCAGATAGACCGCAGTTTAACCCTGATGGAAGTGGCATCCTTTTTCTTGCAAAAGAAAAAGATATAACGGACAGCAGGTTTTGCGTTTACTAAAATGCCTAAAGTTTATGTTTCAAATAAAAATTATTGGAAGAAATTCCACACCAATCCAAAACGTATCATAAAATCATGGTAGGGTAAATTAGGAGCAGAATAGTATTTATTGCCTGAAAAAGCGGAATTAAAATGTTCAGCTTTCAAGTAAATTCGAGTTTGTTTTACACGAGCATTCACAAATAAATCAAGCATGGGAAAATTTCCAATTTGTTTATTTTTTTGGACGAAAAACTCTGCAAGAATAGGATTATAATCCTCTGTATAGTATTTAGTGAAATAATTCACAGTAATACCTGTTTGCAAATACATAGCTCTTTTAAATACGTAATCAGAAAAATAGAGTGTATTTCTTAAAGTAATTTTAGGCACATTAAGAATTGTATCTTTTTGGGAAACATTTTGAAATAAAAAGGTATTGTCTAAACCCCATTTTCTGTATTTAAATTCGCGCGCCAATTTAAGAGAAATATAGTTAATGGTACCCGTATATTGGTGGGGAGTAACTAACTGCAAATTGGTTTGATGAATTGTATCTTGAAAATATAAATGGTCGTTAAGTGTAGTGAATTGTACCGAAGCATTAACCCATTTGGTCGTTGCATTTACTACCAAGTTATTAATTTTCTCATTTTTAAAACTATTGAACCAATTATAATTATTGTAGCTGCTTTGGTTTAACAGGTAATTATGATTTGGCAATTTACTAATGTTTTGGTATTGAAAAGAAATATTACTTTTTGGATTGATTGAATAATTTAAACTTACATCTAAATTACGAAGTGGTTGTGTAGATATAGAATTAGACAAAATTGCAGTTCCATGAATTTTATTTTTTCTATAATCATATTGACCCCCAACAGTATTTATTACAGCTTGTATTTGACTCGGAATAAAAGAAGCACCAATAGTTTTTTCGGAGCCATTAAAGTATTTATAAATAAAATTTTCTAAAAAAAACTGAAATTTACCAAGTGTTTTATTTTCATAAATGGCACCTGTTTTATTGTAAAATCTTTCATATTGAGTTTGATCATTAATATTGGAATAGGCGGTGGCAGGTCCAAATCTATTAAAAGAAGCTCCTAAAGTTCCAATGGATGAACTTAATGTAGTTTGATTGAATTCGAAAAACTTATGTTCTAAATTTAATTGCTGCGCTAGGTAGAGATTATTTATATGATCTTTAGAATTAACTCGGAATGTATGGTCTAAAAAGTAGCGTTTTCCTTTAAGAAAAGACTTAGCATCGGTTAGATAAACTTGTAAACGAGGTCTATTTACATATAGTGGATCATTATTTTCGAAATATTCTGGTTGTGTAAGACCACCATTCTCACCATTTAACAAATCTTGCCCCGTATAGTGAAAATTCATTCCATATCTTTTATCCATGGTGAAATAACTCGCAGTAAATCGGAAATTACCATTACTGGACAATTGGTTAATGTATTTACCAAGAGATCTTAATCCTTTAAAAGCTATAGAAAAATTAAAATTTTTAGCAGTATTTAGGGTAATTAGTGCATCTACGCTTTGCCCTTGTTCCATAACTGTTTTAAAATAAAGCTCGGTTAAGGGTGTTGCAACCGAATAGTATTTAACATCCTCAACTTCTTGATAATTCAAATGTTTGGCTTTGAAACCAAATTCAGGAAATGGGGAGAATTTATTTATTCCAAAATTTAAAGTAGTGTAAGCTTGGCCTTCATTAGGGAAAGGCATTAAGCCAAACATATCTCTACGGAGGTAGTTGTAATCGTATTCTTTTTTTATAGACAAGGTTGTATCTAAAATAATAGTATCCCTTTGAATTGAAATAATTTTATACGAAGTAATAGGAGCTTTTTGTGCTTTTTCTTTAGCTCTTTGTTCCGGTGTTTTTACTAAACTAGTATTAGTTTCTTTTTTTCCTTTATCTTGAGAAAAAGAAAAAAAAGTTGTAAAAAGAAAAAACAAAAAATAGAAATGTCGCATATTGAAATGAAAGAAGCAAAAATAAGGAAATGTTTATAAACAAAATCATAAATATAATTTAAAAAAAAAGACCGCCATAAAGGCGGTCTTTACTATAACTATAAATAGTAGTATTAGTTTGGAGCTCCAGGAACCCAAAATGGTGTATGACTGTTTAAAGTGAAACAATCATCAGCAACCATAGCAGGAACGTTAGCACTATTAGCTACATATTCAGAAGTTGTATACATCAAACGGTTAGGTTTTTTGTTTTGAACTAATGTACCAATAGGTAGTGGAGTAACCGGGAATCCAGTTCTTGTATAATCAAAATAAGATTGAATAGCATTAACACCCATTAAAGCAATCCATTTTTGAAACATGATAGCATGTAATTTTTGTGCTTGAGTAGTAGACGCAGCTAAACCAAAATTAGGTCTAGAATTAATACCAGTGGTTGTTGACAAATAAGTACCTAAAGTAGCATTTCTCATTGTGAAATCTTCAGTAACTCCAGCATCAAATGAAGCTTGAGCACCAGAGAATAATGCAGGGTATCTTACAGCAGCTTCGGCTTGTAAAAAATAAGATTCAGACAAAGTCATTACATATCCATCACAAGCGAAGAATTCAGGCAAAGTACCTCCTGGAGCTTGAGCGTACAAGTTAAAGTTTCCAGTTAAACCTAAACGACATGGTAAACCAGGTAAAGTTCCAACAGGAGTAGTAACATCAACAACAGAACTTCCTTGAGTAACTGCTCTTCTAACTGTTTGACCAGATCCTACAGTAAATAATTTTGCAGAACGAGGATCTAATACATTTGGATAGTTGATTCCTGAACCAGGAACAATTTCATAATTGTTTCCAAAAGCAGCCCAGTTAGTAGTAGAATAACTTTGTAATGCTTTGTAAGCATGACCTGTCATAGTAATGAAAGTTCTGTTTTGTTGTGCAGTACCAGTTGCAAAATAAGCGAAGGTATCAAAAGCAGGATTTCCTTGATCATCTGTAGAGCTATTAAACCCAGGATTAACTGTAACACATTTGGTAATAAAAGAACCTCCAGAATTAATTATTGATGCTAAATCAGCAAGTTTTTGATCTCTTAATACAGCTTTAGCACCTGTAACTTCAGACATTCGTAAACACATTCTTAATTGTAATGTGTTTGCAAAACTTGTCCAATCTGTCATTACACCTTTTAACATTACGTCGTATGGTGTAATATCTTCAGCAGTAGCAGAAGCGTTGGAAATTAAATCTCTAGCTTGTTGTAATTCACCAAAAAGAGATTGGTAAATTGCATAATCATCATCGTATTTTGGAGTAATGTTATCAATACCTTTCCAAGCTTCAGTATAAGGAATATCACCATATAAATCTACTAATTGTTGTACATAATGTACTTTACAAATTTTAGCAGCTGCTACATAATTATCATATTTCCCATCAGGATTTGGATAATCAATAATTGCTTGGAAATTTTTAATTTGTGCAGCTAAACTTCTACTACCACTAGCAATACCGCTATAAAAACCTGTAGTTAAGTTTAATTGCAATTCACTATCATAACCATTACCCCATGACGAAACATTACGAGTCCAAGAGTTCATGAATACATTTCCTAATTGGTTCATCGTAGTAGATTGAACACGGAAACACGAAGTTTGAGCTCCAGGCAACAATTTAGCTGGACTTGCTTGAGTAAAAAGCATGTCATTAGGACTTGGACTATTAATATCCAAATAATTGTCGCACGAGAAAAAAGCTAACGCTAATATCGGAACAATAAATTTTATTTTTTTCATAATTATTATTTTTTAGAACGTTAAGTTCATTGTGAAACCATAAGTTTTAGTAGTTGGATATTGACCAACATTAATAATACCTTGAGCATTTCCAGAAGTATTAGAAGCTTCAGGATCAGAATAACTGTTATTAGCTAAACCATGTCTTGCTTTTAAGAAACTTCCGTCAGCTAAGAAAATGAATGGATTTCTAGCATTTACACCAAATCTAAGAGACTCTAAACCTGTACCTGCTAATACTTTTTTAGGTAAAGCATAGCTTAAAGAAAGCTCTCTAATTTTTAATGCAGAAGCATCAATTACGTTAGCTTCTCCAATATTTCTTTGAGTAGTAGTAAAATAAGTAGTTACACCACCGTTATTAGCTGCACCTGCAGGAGTAGTATTAACCGCACCAGTAGTAGTAACACCAGGGAAAACATAACCTTGAGTTCTATCAAAACCTGAAGTATCTAAGTCACCCCCAGCAAATAACAAGATGTTTTTTGCATAAGAATAAGCAGAAGCACCCATTCTTAAATCAGCAACAGCTGTAAATTTGAAACCTTTGTATTCAAATGAATTAGAAAATCCAACTGTATAATCCGGTTTTCCATATCCTAATTTTTGTAAACCTGTAGTTTGCGGTATTCCATTAGAACCTACAACAACATTTCCATTAGCATCTCTTACATAAGAAGTACCTTTAATTAATGGGAATTGCTCACCAACTTCAGCAAAAATACCAATTTGAGAATTAGACTGTAAACTTACACTTGTAGCACCAGAACCTAAACTAGTAACTGTAGTTTTGTAAGTAGAATAACTAGCTTTCATATCCCATTTAAAGTTAGCAGTTTTTACTGGAGTCAAACCTAAATCAATTTCATACCCTTTGTTTTGAAGGTTACCGATGTTATCAACCATTCCTGGACCTCCAGAGAAACTTGAAGTAGTAATATTAGTAATCAAATCTTTAGTATCTGCTACATAGTAAGAACCTTCTAAAGTAACTCTATCTTTAAAGAAGCCAAATTGAGCCCCAATTTCTTTTGTAGTAACAAACTCTGGTTTAATGTTAGGGTTTGTTGGGAAAGGGTTGTAAGCTAATGCTGATATATTCCCAAATGGGAAACCTTGAGGAATTGCAGTAAGTACATTAGTTCCATAAGGCTGTGTGATAGAAGTATTTCCTACTACAGTATAAGACGCATTAATTTTAGCATAATTCAACACTTTATTGTCTTTAAGAGCTTCAATTGCTTTAGTAGGAATAAATGAAACCCCTACAGAAGGATAGAAATATGCATTTTTAATTTTAGAAGACTGCTCGATACGAGAAGTTGCATTCAAAAATAAATAATCTTTATAAGCTAAATCAACGTTACCAAAAGCAGCAACAGTTCTTTGTCTAACAAATTGATTATCCCAACCTAATCCTCTTAAAGTTGTAGGATTTTGTGGGCTCAACACGTTGCTAATATGATAAAAACCTGGCACATCTAAACCAGTACCACCTTGAGAAACAAGTCTGTAGTAGCTATCTTGTGTATTGTTACCTAAATTGAATTTTAAATTAAAATCTTTGTTTAAATCATAATTAAAGTTAACCATCAAATCGCCATAAAAGTTTCTAGTTGTAGAAAGACTTTCGTAGTAATTAGAATCAACTCCTAAACCTCCTAAATCAGCATAAGTTGGATTTGGTCCAGCATTTTGATCAATATAAGGAGCAAAAGTATAAGGAGTATCTAAGTTATTAAACCCATCATTATAAGACTGACTTTCTCTAGTAACTAACTGTAAGTTAGCGTTGTAAGATGCATTGATGTGTTTAGAAAATTCATAAGCTAAATTAATACTACCATTAACGATGTTAGTAGTTCTGTTATTTCTAACATGAGCAATATCCCAATAAGGATTTTGAGCATATACAGTCCAGTGATTAAGGTTAGATGCATTATTAAATCTTTCTACAGGAATATTAGTAGCTGTTTGTAATAAATCATCAAATAAATCAGGGCTAGTTTGTTTAGTAGTTTGAGAAATATAGTTCATACTTCCATTGATATTAAACTTACCAACTTTTTTACCTGCTTTAAACAAGAAAGAGTTTTTAACTAATTTATCATTTTGCACTACGAAATCTGTAGATTGTCTGTTAAGAGCAAAAAACACATAAGAATCTGGACCACCAATATTAAAATTGAATGAGTTTTGGAAAACTACACCTGTATTAAAGAATTTTTTAATATTATCTTTAATTGGCTCCCATTTAGTAGTCAAGAATTGACCATTTGCTTGAGGCAAACCAACAGGAACAGTTGTTCCAGCCCATGCTGGATCAGTGAATGAAGGACCCCATGCACCATTTTCATATGGTGAGAAATCAGTACTTGCATTTCTAGGATCTGTAGTACTAGGAAAATCAAAATTGTATCCATTACCCCAACCTTGTCCATAATCCATTTGTCTTTTAGGTACAAATGAAACATTTTCAAAGTCAATTGAAGTATTATAACCAAAAGTGAATTTTTCTTTATTAGTACCTTTTTTAGTAGTAATAATGATAACTCCATTAACCCCTTGAGAACCATATAACGCAGCACCTTGAGCTCCTTTAACAACGTTAACACTCTCAATTACATCTGGAGGCAATTGACTTAATACCTCTGAACTAGATACAGAGTTATCAATTACAATTAATGCTTGGTTATTTCCAGAAACTGATCTGTTACCTCTTAATACAATTCTAGTCTCGGCAGAAACACCGTTAGAAGTTGTATTAATTTGTAAACCAGAAACTTTTCCAGTTAATGCTTGAATAGCATTTGGGTTAGCTGCTTGAGTAAGTTCTTTTGCTCCAATTTGTTTTTGAGCAGAAACAACCGCGTCTCTAGTTCTTTTAATACCCATTGCACCATTAATCATTACATCTTCTAATACTTTAGCAGAAGCAGTTAATGTTACATTGTAATTGTTAGCAGCACCAACTGTAATAGATTTTTTTTCATATCCAGAATAGGATACTATTAAAACATCACCTGATTTTGCTTTGATGGAAAATTTTCCATCCGTATCTGCCGCAACACCTTTAGCTGTACTTTTATTTACAACATTAGCATTAGGCAAAGGTAGTTTACCGTCGGTAATTGTACCGGTTACAGTTTTGTCTTGTGCAAACGAAAACTGCATTGATAACGCTACTAATAGCGTAAAAATCCATTTGAACTTCGATCTCATATTAATTTTATTTGAGTTAGTTATTCCGCAAACTTCCTAATAATTTCTTAAATAAACAAATAATACTTCGGAATATTACATTTTATTTATGTTAAAATTTAAATGGTTTACTAAATTTGTGGTTGCAACACATCTTGTAGATGCCTAATAATCCAATTGGTTGCGTTAAAAATTGCTTTTTTTTGTAAAATAAAATATTATGTTAAAATTAAGATATTCAGATTACCAACTAGAATGTGGAACAGATGAAGCCGGAAGAGGCTGTTTAGCAGGACCCGTAACAGCAGCTGCACTTCTACTTCCAGATAATTTTAAACTGGACTTGCTAAACGACTCTAAGCAATTATCGGAGAAAACTAGAGAAAAATTAAGGCCTATTATTGAAGAATTAGCCATTTCATTTTCGGTAACACATTTAGATCCATTAATTATAGATGAAATTAATATTTTAAATGCATCTATTAAAGCCATGCAAGAAAGCATATTGAAATTAAATCCTACTCCTTTATATATAATAGTAGACGGAAATCGGTTTAAGCCATTAAATGATATTCCATATAGCACAATTATCAAAGGAGATTCTAAATATATGAGTATTGCTGCAGCGTCGGTATTGGCTAAAACTTACCGAGATGCTTATATGGATAAAATTCACGAAGAGTTTCCGATGTATAACTGGAAGCAAAATAAAGGCTACCCTACTAAAGAACATCGAGAAGCAATTAAGAAATATGGCACAACTAAATACCATAGGATGACTTTTAAGTTGCTTAAGGAGGAGTGAGGATTGGGTGTTGGGTACTGGGTAATGGGTGTTGGGTATTGGGTTCTGGGTGTTGGGTTCTGGGTGTTGGGTTCTGGGTATTGGGTGCTGGGTATTGGGTTTTGGGTATAGGGTACTGGGTATTGGGTGCTGGGTATTGGGTTTTGGGTATAGGGTACTGGGTTTTGGGTTCTGGGTGTTGGGTTATAGGTTTTAGGTACTGAAAACTTTCTTTGATACTAAATAAAAAAACTATCAAATAATATAGAGAAATGCTTGGCTATTTTCTCTTTTACTTCTTGTTCGTTTACATTTTCTACTCCGAGTTCTACATTTAAGGATGTTACTGCTTTTCCTTTAATACCACAAGGAATAATATTATCAAAATAACCAAGGTCGGCATTTACATTTAGTGCAAAACCATGCATTGTTACCCAACGTGATGCTCGAACGCCCATAGCACATATTTTTCTAGCAAAAGGCGTACCTATACCTAACCAAACTCCGGTTTCGCCTTCGCTTCGTTCGCCAATAACATTATATTCGGCTAGTGTGAGTATGATAACTTCTTCTAAAAAGCGTAAATATTTGTGAATGTCGGTGAAAAAATTTTCAAGATCTAATATTGGGTAGCCTACAATTTGACCTGGCCCATGGTAGGTTATGTCTCCCCCTCTATTTATTTTGTAAAAGGTAGCTCCTTTGGCTTCTAGTTGTTTTTCAGATAACAATAAATTAGAAAAGTCGCCACTTTTCCCAAGTGTGTAAACATGGGGATGAGTAACAAAAAGAAAATAGTTAGGAGTAGAAATTTGGGTTTCTTCTCTCCTATTCTGAATTTTAATATCTACAATTTCTTTGAACAAGGTTTCTTGGTAATCCCAAGTTGCCTTGTAGTCTTTGTCACCTAAATCTTGAAGTTGAATTTGTTTGTTCATTTATTCTTTAAGGTTGGCTACGAAATATGAATGTGATTAGAAATTGTAGTTTTTAATTCTATTTCTTTTAGATACTATAACAAGGAAGCAAAATTTTTACTGCCTAGCCCCGAATGAACTGAAATCCTGGCCTTGCAAGGTTGCTTTGCAAGATTGAAAGGACAGATTGGAACGCAATGCGGGAATGCAATTTATTGATAATGCTTTAACGATTCGCTCCTACTAAAACAATCCGTTTATTTCGGCATCAATGCGATTAATGATGTTTCCTAAATCTTCTGGATTGTTTAAAAAATCTATATTATCAACATCAATAATTAATAATTTCCCCTTGTCATAAGTGGTAACCCAAGCCTCGTATCGCTCGTTTAATCGGCTTAGATAATCGATAGAAATTGTGTTTTCGTAATCACGGCCACGTTTGTGAATTTTACCAACAAGATTTGGGATAGAGCTTCTTAAATATATAAGTAAATCGGGAGCTTTAACCAAACTTTCCATTAATTCGAAAAGAGATTTATAGTTTTCAAAGTCGCGATTAGTCATTAAACCCATTGCATGAAGGTTAGGCGCAAAAATATGAGCGTCTTCATAAATGGTTCTATCTTGAATGATTTTTTTACCGCTTTCTCGGATTTGTAAAACCTGACGAAAACGACTGTTCAAGAAATATATTTGTAAGTTGAAAGACCAACGTTCCATTTGGTGGTAAAAATCATCTAAATATGGATTGTCAACTACGTCTTCAAAATGAGGCTCCCATTTGAAATGTTTTGCTAAAAGACGTGTTAAGGTTGTTTTTCCGGCTCCAATATTTCCTGCTACAGCTATATGCATTATGGTAAGGTTAATTTATAATTTGTAATTCCTTGGTTGGTAAAAATAGATAAAATTTGGTCTTTGTAATAAAATTTTCGGAAGGATTTCTCAACAATTTTAATTTCATATAGTTTGTCATCTGCATAGTCTCTTAAAAATAAAATGTTGCCTTTTAAATACAATAATTTATTTTCGTCTATGATTTGACAATCTACAAAAGAATCTGCTTTGGCAATTGTAAAAATCTTACCATATAAATCACATGCATTCCATTGGTTGTTTTTAGTAATCCATTGAAAATAATTGTAATTGGTTTGGTAATAATTAAATGCTTCTCTGATATTTGTCCCTACTTCTTTGTATTGTGCAGAAACTAAATCATACAGCCCAAGTTGTTGTTTTGAGGAATTTAAAACCCATAGTTTATTTTGACCAGCAATTCCAACCGCAGAAGCAACAATTGATTGATTTAATTTAGAAAACTCAATTCTTTGCACCTCACTAAGCTGTTTATCTAGAACAACTACTGTATTAAATTGTTCGTAAAAAATAATAATTTTAAGAGGATTTTGAATATCAACTTTAGTTATAGCGCCTAAAGAAAGTTCTTGATATTGCAAGATTTCTTCTGCGTTTTTTTTATAAAAGACATTGTTTTTAGAATAATAATAATTCTTAAATCCATCTGTACCAATGAATTTATCTGCATTTATAGCCACAGAATCTATACGGGCAGGTACAATCTTTGAGCTTTGACCATAGCCGAAAACTGTAGCCAAAAATAGAAGTATGTAAATTAGTTTTTTCATAATGAGGCGAATTTACATCAAACTATTGGAAAAATCCAAAAGGTTTGATAAAATATTTAACAAAGTTTTAGTAACAAATCAAATATTCATTCGTCATATTTGCTGTTGAAAAAATAAAAAATACCATCAAGATGAAAAAAATATTTCTACCTATTACCTTTTTAATTACGTTTTTATCGACACAAGCCCAGAAAAATTTTCAAGGAATGGCTGTCTATGAATCTAAAACTAGTACTGCTGATTTCAAAAAACGTTTTGAAGGAAATAAGGAAATGACGCCTGAAATGCAAAAAGGTATTGAGGAACGAATGAAAAAAATGTTTGAAAAAACTTTCATCTTAAACTTTGATAAACAAACCTCAATTTATAAAGAAGAAGAAAAGTTAGATACGCCAGGACAAAATGGAGGTGGTATGCGAATGATGTCCTCTTTTATGGGTGGCGGCGGAACCTATTACAAAAATGTGAAAGACAAAAACTATACTGTAGACAAAGAGTTTATGGGTAAAGAATTTTTAATTAAAGATTCTTTAAAAACTTATAATTGGGTAATGGAAAGTGAAACACGTCAAATTGGTGGCTACAACTGTTACAAAGCTACAACGGTAATTCCTGCTAGCAAGACTGACTTTAGGAACTTTAGACCTAAGAGAGAGTCAGACAAAAAAGTTGAAGAAAAAAAGGTTGAAATCAACTCGGACTCCACCAAAACAGAAGTTAAAGAAAAGAAAACCAATTTTATGGATGAAATTGAATTGCCTAAAGAAATTACAATTACAGCTTGGTATACTCCTGAAATACCTGTAAATCAAGGCCCAGAAGGATACTGGGGGTTACCGGGATTGATTCTTGAAGTAAATGATGGTAAGACAATTATTTTATGTTCGAAAATTGTATTAAATCCTAAAGATAAAGTAGAAATTAAAGCTCCTACTAACGGAAAAGAAATTTCTCAAAAAGAATACGACGAAACCATTATTAAAAAAATGGAGGAATTCCGTCAAATGAATCAAGGTCCGGGTGGCGGACGATCATTTGAAATGAGAGTAAACCACTAAATTAATTTTACAAAAGGAAGAAAAAATCTTCCTTTTGCTATTTAAAATACCTTAAGAATTATAATTATGAAAAAAAATATTTTCCTTTTATTACTTTTTATTTCTTCTATTTCATTCGCTCAAAACATTCATTTTGAAGGAATTGTTTCCGATGGCGGAAGCACTCCCCTAGACATGGCAAATATCATGGCCGTTAATGTTGCAACTAAAGCAATGGACGCGTATGCCATTACCAATAGTAAAGGAAAATTTCTTTTGAATTTAAAGAAAAATACATCTTATGTAATAAAGCTTACCTACATAGGGATGCAAAATAAAGAAATTAATATTACTACTAAAGAAGAAAACATTATTCAAAATATCTCTATGAATGCTGGAGGCATTGAACTTAACGATGTTGAAATTGTAAGAGAAATGCCAGTATCTATAAAAGGAGATACCATTGTTTATAATGCAGATTCTTTTAAATCGGGTACAGAAAAAAAATTAGAAGATGTATTAAAGAAACTTCCAGGAGTTGAAGTAAATTCAGATGGGGAAGTTCAAGTTGAAGGGAAAAAAGTTTCCAAATTAATGGTTGAAGGGAAAGATTTTTTTGATGGAGACACCAAACTAGGCGTAAAAAATATTCCTGCGGATGCTATAGATAAAATTCAAGTGTTGCGCAATTATAATGAAATAGGTCAAATGAAAGGCCTAGAAAACAATGAAGAAAATGTTGCAATGAACATCAAACTAAAATCAGGCAAAAAGAATTTTTGGTTTGGCGATATGACTGCTGGTGGTGGTACTGCAAGTAATAGCAACAATACAAAAGTAGATCGCTATTTACTTAATCCAAAAGCTTTTTATTACAATCCGAAATATAGTTTAAATGTGATTACCAATTTCAATAATATTGGAGAATTACCACTAACGATTCAGGATTATTTTAAAATGACGGGGGGATTTAGAGGTATGATGAAAAAAGGAGGTAGCTCGTTCAATGTAGCATCTAATGACTTAGGAATTTCTGCATTACGAAATAATAGAGCCAAAGAAATTGAGACTAAATTTGGAGCTACAAATTTTTCTTACAATCCAACAAAAACATGGACCTTGAGTGGATTTGGAGTAATATCCTATTCTAAAACTCAAATTGAAACTAATTCCTACTTAACGATTTTAGATTCTCAAACGCAAATAAATTCTAAAGAAACTCCTGTCCAACAAACTAATTATGGATTGGTAAAATTAAGTTCATCTTACAAACCAAACACAAATTTTCAGTTTGATTATGATGTATTAATGAAGAAATCAAGCCAAGTTGAAAATTCCTTAATAAATAGAGAATCTATTGTAAATTCATCTTCTAGCTTAGAAAATATTTCAACTAATAAAAAACAAAATCCAACATCGATTAACCAAAATTTCAGCATCTATTATACTTTAAAAGAAAAAAGTGTTTTTGATTTAGAAATTCAACATTTATACCAAGAAGAAGATCCTTTTTATAATGCTAATTTACGCCTTCCTCCTTTTCAACTGTATGGATATAATACTTATCAATACCGAAATGACTTAAACCAATCTCGTTTTGTAAAAACTAATAAGTTAGATTCGAAATTGGATTATTATTATATGGTTACTCCAAAAACTAACTTTAATGTTACGCTAGGAAACACCTATTCATACCAAAATTTTAATTCATCTATTTTTCAAATGTTAGATTCTGGTGTTAGAAATGACTTAAATGACATTACCAACACCAATCAAGTCACCTATAATTTTAACGATGCTTTTGTTGGCATACATTACAAAATGTTATTAGGTAAAATAACTATAACACCTGGATTTAGCGGACATTTGTATAGCATGAAGAACCAACAATTAGCAACAGATGTGACTAAAAGTTTTACAAAACTACTACCCGATTTCTATATGTTATATCAAATAAAAAAAGCAGAAACATTAACATATAATTATTCGATGAACAATGCTTTTACAGATATTTCTCAATTAGTACAAGGCTATATATTAAATGGTTATAGCAGTTTGTTTAGAGGGAATAGAGAATTAGAAAACGCTACTTCACAAATACATTCCCTTAGATATTTTAAATACAATATGTTTAATTTTGAGAACATTTTTGCAAATGCTTCCTACACTAGAACAACAGATGCAGTGAAAACAAATGCAACTTTTGTTGGTGTGAATCAAACTTCAACGCCTTACAATTCTAATTTTCCTAATGAAACAGCAACCGGAATGGGAAGCTACGGAAGATCGTTTATGAAAAACTATAAAGCATCCGGAAGCGTAAATATTAACTGGTCTAAATTTAGTAATATTCAAAATAATCTAGTTTCAACTACAGAGAGCTTTACACAAACTTATTCTGTGAAAACAGCAACCATGTTTAAAAAAGTGCCAAATATTGAACTTGGTTATTCAACTACAATAAACGAATACAACCATACTAAATATTTCACTAACACCCCTTCAATCACATTAGATTATTACTTCTTAAATGGATTTGCATTTGTAACCGACTACCAATATTACCATTATTTTAATAATGATAACACCATAGATAATCACTACCAATTTTTAAATGCTAGCTTAAATTATCAAAAGAAAGACAGCAAATTTGAATACAAAATCTCGGCTACTAATTTATTAAACACCACATCTTTAAACGATAATAGTTTTAATCAATTTAGCATATCAAGTTCGCAATACATTGTTCAACCACGCTATGTTATTTTTAGTTTGAAGTATAACTTATAACAGTAATTTTGTTCCATAAAAAAACAGTTGCAAAAAATTTTGCAACTGTTTTTTTATAACTTAATAATTTAATTATTTTTCTTCTTTTTCTCCTTTTTCTTCTTTAAGCTTCTCTGCTTTTTTGGCTTCCATTTTTTCTTTTCTTTCTTGCATTTTTTGAATCCATTTAGCGTATTGCTCCGGAGTAAGAATTCTTTTCATGTTAGCATCCATAGCAGCTTCATCTTCTTTTGATTTTGCTTCACGCGCTTGCTTTTCTTCTTTAGTTGGTTTAACTCCAGATGCTTTTTTAGCTTCCATTTCTGCTCTATTAGCTTCTCTTTTTTCAACTTCTTTTGCAACTAACGTTCTAATTTCTTGAACTTGCTTTTCATTAAGACTTAATTCTTTAGTCATTCTCTTAACTTGAGATTCTACCCTTTGCTCAGGAGTCATTGGTGCTTTTTGTTCCTTAACCGGTTCTTGTGCAAAAGTTGTCATCCCAACAACTAACAATGCAGCTACTAATAATTTTTTCATTTTTATTTATTTAATATTTGTTATGCTAATTTGACTTAATATTTTAATTATGGTTTAATCCTTAACAAAAATTTAATATTTTTAATGATAATTGGCAGTATTCTTTTTGAGCCTTATATTCCTTAGAAACTCAATAACAACAACATACAATCCTAATAATAATCCTAATCCAGATACTGAAAAGATAAAATAAATCCAATGCAAAGACTCTTGAAATTTACCAAATGAAATATCTTTAGTAAAAAACATCCAATAGCTTTTTTGAACTCCCAAAATCAGCAAAATTATCCAGAAAAATAAAAAAGAATAGTGGAAGATTTTAATCCCCGATCTAATTTTCTTTTGCGATAATTTAGTAAATGAATTTTCAGTTTCTAAAATATAAGCAATGGAAGACAAAAGTATTAGAGTATTAATACCGATAGTAGTTCCCATAGAATGAGCTACGGTTATATGGGTGCCATGGGTAAATAAATTAACCGAAGGAATAGACATCAGTAATGCCAAAAACAGATTTAATAACACCCAAAGATCGGCAAGAATCATTAATTTATATGCTATTGAAAATTCTATTTTAGTTTCGGCAGAAAGACCTTTTTTCCAATCATAAATTATTGAAAATAGTACTACCCATTCGGTCATACTTATTGCGTAGGCAAAATATCTAATCCAGGGTGCTGTAGGAATAATATAAATATGGTGCGCCCAACCAAACATCAAATTAGTCAACCCTAGCAGGTAAAAGAAAAATGCTTTGGGAGATTTCGCATAACTTTCATCATTACTTATTTTTGACATTACAAACAATGCCGTACCATAAACAAGCATATTCCATGAACCTACATAGGAACCTCCCGCCTTCCATTGCATGGCAACATTCTGAATATAATTACTTCTAAAATAGGGCAGTAACCAGAGATGTGCTTCTGTAAAATGATAAATCATAAAAACAATTCCTGTAGCCCACATCCAATAAAAAACTGGCCAATTCTTGAAATTAGGAAGTGTGGTTTTAAAATAATTAATTCCAAAAAATATCCATCCTAAAGCAATTGGAAAATAAAAATATTTAGGGAATTCTAAGTATTCCTTTCCCTCAAAATTCTTGTTTAAATATGAAAAAATTATACCGATTCCAGCACTAATAAACAACCAAAAATGCCATTTTATAAGTTTATTATTTCCACTTTGCAGATAAAAATAAATCCCTCCAATTGCTGCTAAAAGTATCCAAGAAACTGCAAAGAGGGTATGTAATGGTCGCAATACTGTAAACGGCAAAATTTCTTTAAATAAATTTGGAACTACATATTGAAAACCTGCAAGTAATCCGCAAAGAAGTGCTAATAGCAAAGAAATTAATCCTATTGATATATAATAGAAAGGAAACTTATTAATTTTCATATCTTTTGTTTCTGTATTTAAGAGTCACCCAACCAATCGATTCAATTTTAGCTTGAGTATTCGGATAAAAACCTGTTTGGTCAACTTCTTTTAGAAATTGTACCAAATTGTTTTTTTCATTTTCTGATAAATTAAACTTTGGCATTACTTTAATTCCACTATTCATCATTGCCTTCATATAAATTTCGCCCTTACCTTTAGCAGAATAAACATTGGTTAAATCTGGACCTAAATACCCCCCAAGTCCATAAAGTTGGTGACACGAATTACAGTTATTTTTAAGCCATAATTTTTCGCCGAATTGTGCATTTTTAGACAAATGAATTGTTCCGAAATCAGATTTGGCAGTGTAAATCGAATAGTTATAAACCGAAAATGAAGCTATTAACACACTCAAAATCAAAAGATATTTTTGAAATGGTACCATACTCGAAATAAAAAAATAATTTACAAATTGAAGAAAAGCAATTGAATATAAATATGATATTAATCACAAAATTCAAATTCATTTATTTTACTATTATGTGGTCATCAGCGCTAATTACTATATCTTTGCATAAGAAAAATTAGTAAACGCAAGTTTATTCTTAAAAAGAAGTCTAATACAATAATGAACAAATTTATTCTACTAGTAGCACTAACTATTTTTCTAAAACCGGTATTTCCGGTGATAGACTACGTAGTTAATTATCATTATATTAGCACGGTGCTATGCGAGAATAAAGACAAACCTAAATTAAAATGTTGTGGAAAATGTCATTTAAAAAAAGAATTAGCAAAAGCATCCGAAGGTGAAAAACCTAATTCCTCCAACAAAAAAGATACTTCTAAAAATGACGTTGAAGTGTTGTTTTTTCAAAAAATTAAGCCCTTAGTTTCGGGAGAAATCAATTTAAAAAACACAAATACTTTATTCGACAATTACTCTAATCTTTACTTTCATTTGAATGGTTGTTCGGCCTTTCATCCGCCAACAATTTCTTAAATTTTATCGGTTAATAAAAGGTGCAAATTTCATTAGTAAGGTTACTAATGAAAGTTTTGTTGCGCCACAATTTCAATTAAAATTCAAGAAAATACAAATGAAAAAAATACTTTTATCGGTTGTAGCATTACTTACAACAATAGTAACTTATAGCCAATGTGCCTGTTGCGCTGGAGTCGGAATTGGAGCAACCAATGGCGATTATAATAATGGAATTCTTACTCTTCCAAAAAAAATGTTTGTAATAGAAACCTATTCAGATTATAGAACGATTAAAAAAGGGGATGCCCCTGAAATGGATGAAAAACTGCTAACTAACATGCGTATTAATTCTATAGGTGTACGTTATGGCATTACTAAAAGGCTTACAGTTTCTGCCATGATACCATATGTTAGTCTAAACACAAACGATGGTTCAGATAGTGGATTTGGAGATTTAATATTATTAGGAACTTACTCAATTTATCAAAAAAATAATTTAAATTTTGCAATTCAAGGTGGAATAAAGTTACCGACTGGAATTCAAAAAGACTCTAATTTTGATGATTCAACTATTATTATTGGTTCAGGTTCTTACGATCCTATGGCAGGAATATTAGCTTCCAAAAAATGGAATAAAATAACATTAAACACCAATGTTCTATACAAAAAAGCAAATCCTGGTTTTGAAAATAATTATTATGGTAGTTTGTCCACACAAAATCTGACCTTATCATACAAAATTAAGGGCGAAACTGCCATTTGCTCATTAGATGAAAATGATAAAAAACCAAAAACTAATTTCGGACTAACAGCTAATTTAGGCTATACAGGAGAGTGGTTAGACATGCTAAAAGAAAATGATATTGTTGATGAGAATTCAGGTCATTATTTGGGATTGGCTAATCTAGGGGCAACATTTTCCTATAAAAAATGGGCTATCCCAGTAAATTTTTCAGAACCTTTCATAAATCATATGAATGGAATGCAAAATAATTTTGGTTTCCGATTTAGAATTGGAATTATTAGAGCATTTTAAATATAAAAAAAAGAGGTCGCAGAAGCGACCTCTTTACTATTTTATTAATCAACAATTAGTATTTTGTTAATTTCAAAAACAACTCTTTATTAGAATTTAATTGGTTCATTTGATCAGGAGTAAAACCTCCTAATATTTTTTTACCATACATTTCAAAAATTGCTTTTTTCTCATCTTCCGATTTAACCTCTTTTAAAGCTTCCATTCTCATGAATAATAATGTATTCATGTCTTTCTTTAAACTCTCGTCCATAGTAACCGTTTTAGTTAAATTGGCAATGTCTTTAGAAATGCTTTCAGGTGTTATTTCTACTGACTTTACACTTTTAGCTTTAGAAGCTTCTTGAGCACTTGCATTAAAACTAAATGCTAAAAATAAGGATGCTATTAAAATAATTTTTTTCATAATGTTCTATAAGTTTTGTTATTAAGATGCTAATTTAATGTTTTTTTTTATTTAATGTATAAAATTCAAAAAATTATGATTTTAACTCTACCGTTTTGTTTTCACCATCAACAACAACTTTGATTAAAGAATGTTTAGCAAGCCCTTTCATAGCAGCATCCCATTTTTTGCCACTCAGAGCAGAACGCTCTTTTAATTGTGCTAGAGGTTGGTTGTTTTCAGCTTTTAAAAGACTTATTACTGCTTTTTCTTCTTCTGTTAATTCTAGTTGTTTTTTCTCTGGACGCATTTGCGGAAAGAAAAGCACTTCTTGAATTGAGGCATTATTAGTTAAAAACATTATTAATCGGTCCATTCCAATTCCTAAACCAGAAGTTGGTGGCATCCCGTATTCTAAAGCTCTTAAAAAATCATTATCTATAAATTGAGTTGCCTCATCATCACCTCGCTCAGCAAGCTTTAATTGCGCTTCAAATCGCTCTCGCTGATCAATAGGATCGTTCAATTCTGAATAAGCGTTAGCGATTTCTTTTCCACAAACCATCAATTCAAATCGCTCCGTCAATTCAGGATTATCACGGTGTTCTTTACATAAAGGGGACATTTCTTTTGGATAATCGGTAATGAATGTTGGCTGAATAAAATTTCCTTCGCATTTTGCTCCAAAAATTTCATCAATCAATTTTCCTTTACCCATAGTGGCATCCACATCGATTCCAAGATCCTTAGCTGCTTCTAATAATTGCGCCTCACTTTTACCAGAAATGTCCAATCCTGTAAAGTTTTTAATAGCCTCGGTCATAGTTACTCTAGCATAAGGTGCTTTAAAACTCACTTTATGTTCACCAAATGTAGCATCGGTTGTGCCATTTACTTCTTGTGCACAATGCTCTAATAAATTTTCAGTAAATTCCATCATCCAATTGTAGTCTTTATAAGCTACATAAATTTCCATAGCAGTAAATTCAGGATTATGGGTACGATCCATACCTTCATTTCTAAAGTTTTTAGAAAATTCAAATACCCCATCAAATCCTCCTACAATTAATCTTTTTAGATATAATTCGTTGGCAATTCTCATATACAAAGGAATATCCAAACTATTGTGATGTGTAATAAATGGTCGTGCAGCTGCACCACCAGCAATAGATTGCAATACGGGAGTTTCCACCTCCATATAACCTGCAGCGTTGAAATAATTTCGCATAGCTGTGAAAAGTTTAGTTCTTTTAATAAAAACTTCTTTCACCTGAGGATTAACAACTAAATCTACATATCGCATTCTATAACGCAATTCGGCATCATTAAATGCATCATGAACGTTTCCGTCTTCGTCTGTTTTTGGTAATGGCAATGGTCGTAATGTTTTGCTTAAAAAAGTAAAACCATCTACACGAACGCATTTTGCGCCAACTTGTGTGGTAAATAACTCACCCTCAACACCTATAAAATCACCTAAATCAGTTAATTTTTTAAATACCTGATTGTACGTTGTTTTATCCTCTTCTGGACACATTACATCTCTATTAAGATACAACTGCATTCTGCCTTCACTATCTTGCAATTCAGCGAAGCAAGCTTTTCCTTGATCGCGAACACTCATTAATCTTCCAGAAAGCACCACCTTTTTACCTTCAACAAAGTTTTCCTTTACTTGCTTTGAAGTATGAGTAACCGGAAATAAATTGGCTGGGTAAGGATTGATTCCTAGAGCACGTAAAGCGTCTAGTTTTTCTCTTCTAATGATTTCTTGTTCTGAAAGTTGCATAGGATATATTTTTTTAGCGTTCAAAGATAATAAAAGATTGGATATTGTAAATTATGAATTAATATTATATTGGGTAGATTTAGTGAAAATAGAAATAAAAAAAATGCCTCACAAAAGTGAGGCATTTACTTATTATAAGTTTGGAAAAATTATTCCATTGCTTCCACTTTTTCTTTTACATCTTTCAATGAACCTTCAAAAACTTGGGTAGTTGCTTTACCTTTTTCTGTAGTGATTACAGTTGCTTTTGATTTTCCTTTTTCATTGGTAATCGTTACAGTTACATTTTCATCGTCTTTTTTAACACAACAAGATTTAGTTTCTCCTTCTTCACATTCTTTAGGAGCTACAAATTTTCCGTTTGCATCATAGTGCGACAAACACATTTCTTTTTCTTCTTTAGAGCATTTAAGACTATCGCACATTGCAGCACATTCATCTTTAGTCATAGTAGCACATTTGCTCATATCACATTTTCCCATCTCTTCAGAACAAGAAGATTTCATTTCAATAACACATTTAACTTCTTTTCCTTCAGGAGCAGTTCCGTTCCCTAATATTGGAGCGATTACTAATCCAATTAAACAAGTTAATTTAATTAAGATATTCATAGAAGGACCTGAAGTATCTTTAAACGGATCCCCAACTGTATCTCCAGTTACTGCTGCTTTGTGAGCATCCGAACCTTTATAAGTCATTTCACCATTAATTTCAACACCTGCTTCAAACGATTTTTTAGCATTATCCCAAGCACCACCAGCATTATTTTGGAAAACAGCCCAAAGCACTCCAGATACCGTAACACCTGCCATATAACCACCTAACATTTCAGCAATTAATTGGTTATTATCACCATAAACTAATTTACCTAATAACACAATTGCAATTGGAAAACCTATAGTTAATACACCTGGCAACATCATTTCTCTTAAAGCTGCTTTAGTAGAAATTTCAACACATTTACCATATTCTGGTTTACCAGTTCCTTCCATAATTCCTGGAATTTCTTTAAACTGACGACGCACTTCATATACCATATCCATTGCGGCTTTACCTACTGAGTTCATTGCTAATGCAGAGAAAACAACAGGAATCATACCTCCAATAAATAACATTGCTAATACAGGAGCTTTAAAAATATTAATACCATCAATTCCTGTAAAAGTTACATACGCAGCAAATAAAGCTAAAGATGTTAATGCAGCAGAAGCAATTGCAAAACCTTTTCCTGTTGCAGCAGTTGTGTTACCAACTGAATCCAAAATATCGGTACGAGTTCTAACTTCTTTAGGTAATTCACTCATTTCAGCAATTCCACCTGCATTATCAGATATTGGTCCGAAAGCGTCAATTGCCAATTGCATAGCTGTAGTTGCCATCATTGCTGAAGCAGCCAAAGCCACACCATAAAAACCTGCAAAAGCATAAGATGCCCAAATAGCACCTGCAAATAATAATACAGTTGGGAAAGTAGAAATCATACCAGTTGCTAAACCAGCGATTACATTTGTACCTGCACCTGTTGAAGATTTTTGTACAATTGCCAAAACTGGTTTTGTACCTAAACCTGTATAATATTCTGTTACTGATGAAATAGCACCACCAACAATTAAACCAACGATAGTAGCATAGAATACTCGCATTGAAGATATTTGTTGAGCACCTTCTCCGAAGAATTCCATAGTCATAACTTTAGGCAACATTAAATCTACTAAGAAATAACAAGCAATTGCAGTTAAAATAATAGACACCCAGTTACCAATATTTAATGCTTTTTGAACTTGCGCTTCTTTAGCATCATCGCTATTAATTTTAACTAACATAGTTCCGATGATAGAGAATAATATTCCAAAACCAGCGATTGCCATTGGTAATAAAATTGGTCCAATTCCACCGAAAGCATCTACGATTTTACCGCCCATATCTTTAATCACATAGTTTCCAAGAACCATTGCAGCAAGAACAGTAGCAACATAAGAACCGAATAAATCGGCACCCATACCTGCAACGTCACCCACATTATCTCCTACGTTATCTGCAATTGTAGCAGGGTTACGTGGATCATCTTCTGGAATTCCAGCTTCTACTTTACCAACTAAATCAGCACCTACGTCTGCAGCTTTAGTATAAATACCTCCACCAACACGAGCAAATAATGCAATAGACTCAGCACCTAAAGAGAATCCTGCTAAAGTTTCAAGAACTTTAGTCATATCTTCTGTATTAGTCCAAGCACCTTTCATGAAGATGGTATAGAAAATAATAAAAAATCCTGTTAAACCTAAAACTGCTAAACCAGCAACACCAAGTCCCATTACAGTTCCACCACCAAAAGAAACTTTTAAAGCTTGTGGTAAACTAGTACGAGCAGCTTGCGTAGTTCTTACATTAGTTTTAGTTGCAATTTTCATACCCATGTTTCCAGCTAAAGCTGAAAAGAAAGCACCGAAAACAAATGCTACAACAATTAATAAATGAGTTTTAACACCTGGCAAAAAGGTAATTCCAGCCAAAACAACACTTGCTACAACAACAAAAATTGCTAATAATCTGTATTCTGCTTTAAGAAAAGCTAAGGCTCCTTCATAGATGTAATCTGAAATTTCTTTCATTTTTCCATCCCCAGCATCTTGCTTTAAAACCCAAGATCTTTTGATTGCCATAAATGCTAATCCAATTAATGCCATTACTATAGGCACATAAATCATCATTGATTCCATAAACTTAAAATGTTTGTTATAAATTTTATCGGGTGCAAAAATAACAAATTTTTAAGGACATATGCAAATTGTGTAATTTTACTAAGAAAAAAAGTGCTAATTTTATATAGTTATTAGAAATAAAACCCAAATTGGCCCTTAATTGTAAAATTATTAGACCCAGGAATATCTCTGTAATTTCCTCGAAAACTTGCATCAATACGGAATACTTTAAAAATATTTCCAATACCTACACTATATTCCCAGTATGGATTTGTAGGTGCTTTATATTCCAGACCAGATGCATTTAGTAGTCTATTTTCATTTGAAATTTCTCCATAAACAGTTCTAACACCTACAATTTCTCTCCAATTTAGTTTTTTCATAAATGGAATTCTAGACATTAAACGACCCTGAAAATTATGTTCCCATTGAAAAGTTGCATATCGATCTGAAACGAATTCGTAAAAGTTTAAATTGTTAAAAGTGTTTTTAATAAGGAAAAATGTTTGATTTCCAGGAATAACATCCATCAACCCCAACGGAACTTTACCAAAGGTTTTACCTAATTCCAATGTTAAATTAGTTCTTCCCAATGGACCAATTAATATAGGTTGTTTATAATATAACTGCAACTTACTGTAATCAAAATCACTATTTAATAATCCTTTAAATCCTTGACTGTAATTTACAAATATTCTACTATATGGACTATCCACTATAGAGCGTTCTACTCCATAACCAGATGTTTTTTTGTTCGGAGTATACTCTATTTGAACTCCTACTTCTGATTGCTTTACAGAACTTTTTCTGGCGGTATGAGAAGCATCAATAAAATAATCTAAACTAAATGAAGACGAAGCCGATTCTAAAGTTTTATAAGATAGATTAGTTTCGAAAATTAAATTTTTTACAGGTTCAATTTCAATTGAAAAATTCGAAAAATTTACGTCTGTTAATTTTCCATTTGCACCAAAACTAAAGAGACTAGAAGATGCAAAACTTCTTCCTAATACGTCATTTGAGCTTGTTAAACTAGCACCTATTTGCTCAACATCCCTTCTATTTCCACCTGAAATAATTATTCTGTTTTTGGCATCAATCATCCATTTTCCAGAAAGACCATATTTAAATTTATTATCTTGAAACCCATAGGCAGTATATCCTTGTAAACGCCATTTATCATTATGTCCAAAGTAAGTCCTTCCTCCTGCTCTTAAGCGCCATCCCTCAACAGCATTGTAACCAATAGTTGAAAAAATTGGACCATAGTCAAACCAATCATAATTAATATAACCACTACCTAAAACAGTCACAAAATTATACATTTGCTTGAATTTTGGAACCGTCTTTAGGGTATCAATCAATTTATAAACTCCAACCTCATCTTTATTTAATTTTTCAAAGCGATTTTTCTCCCAATAATCATCGTCTTTTTTAAACACCGAATTATCAACAAAATTTACTTCTTCTTTATAAAATTTATCTGTTTTTGGCTCATTAAATTTATGATTTCTAAATAAAGTAGTTCGTTTGCCATAAACGCCTTTTGCTTCTTCCTTTTTGCTAAAAGCAAAATCAGACATGATATAATCTCTGGTCAATAAAAAGACAGAATCGTTTTGAACATCAAATTCCTGTTCAATAAAAATATCCTTAACCCAGTTAATATTAGCACTTTTAGAAACCGCCATATTAATGGTTTTGATAGCAAAAGTGGAGTCATTTACCCAAAAATCTCCTTTAAAAGTTAATTCGTTTTTTCTTCTTGGATAAAAGTCAATATTATAACACCATTTTTTATCTACAAATGCACTATCACGAAGTACATAATTATAAACATCTATACCTGTAGTTGAAAGTGGACTAGTAAAACTCTTATCAAAAAAAGTTAAATGATTATTATAAATATTGTAATCGTTATACAAATCTTTCATGAAGGTATTCACTCCTTCGCCATTTCCTAAACCGGAATTTTTGTTAGCTTTAAGAATAGATTTTTCTTTTTTAATTTTATTATCACCATAAACGTCATATAAAGATTCGTTTATAAAAATTGGCAAATAGGTTTTACCAGTAACCTTGGAAGTATCCATTTTATTGAATACAAATTCCATTCCTTTAAATACTTTGCTCTTCCTAAAAGCGCTATCTATTGTATTTAAATCAAATTCTATTTTTTCGTATTTTTCATATTGATATTGGTTAAAAATACGCAACCCATTTTTCCTTTTGCGTTCCCAAATTTTTCTCAAAATAACCAATGCGGGATTATTTTTTTTAGACGTTTTTCCTCTAAATATTACAACATCTTGTAATTCTATTTCTCCTGTCAAAACAATTTTCATGTTATAATTTACCAATTTGGTAAGCGAAACATCCTTTGTTGTATAACCAGTAAATGCAACTGAAATTGAAGTATAAGCTTTTTTAGACTCTAAATAAAATTTTCCGTTTTCATCACTAACGGTCCCTTCATTAGAACCGGTAAAAACAATGTTAGCGTAGGAAATAGGTTGGTTTTTTTTATCCAATACAACTCCATCAACTTTAGTTTGAGCAGATAGTATAGTTATAAAACTAAACATTAACAAAAAAGTAAACGCTAAATTTTTTATCATGCGTAATAAAAATTAAATTTAAAAAAAAAGCTCCATCTGGATTTCTCCGATGAAGCCTCAAATATAATAGATTATTATTATTTGTACATTACTTTTTTGACAGCTTTAACAACATCAGATGCATTAGGTAACCATTCTTTTAATAAGGTTGGAGAATAAGGCGCTGGAGTATCTGCAGTTGTGATTCTTTGAACAGGAGCATCTAGAAAATCAAATGCTTTGTCTTGAACCATATAAGCAATTTCTGATGCAACACTAGCAAATGGCCACGCTTCTTCAAGAACTACCAAACGATTTGTTTTTTTAACCGAAGTAATAATTGCATCATAATCCATTGGACGAACCGTTCTTAAATCAATAATTTCACATGAAATTCCTTCTTTAGCTAATTCATCTGCTGCAATATGAGCTTCTTTTATTATTTTCCCAAAAGAAACAATAGTCACATCTGTACCTGCTCTTTTGATATCGGCAACTCCTAGTGGAATAATATAATCTCCCTCTGGAACTTCTCCTTTATCCCCATACATTTGTTCACTTTCCATGAAAATAACTGGATCATTATCACGTATAGCGGCTTTCAGTAAACCTTTAGCATCATATACTGTAGATGGAACAACAACTTTAAGACCTGGAGTATTAGCAAACCAGTTTTCAAATGCTTGTGAGTGAGTAGCTCCTAATTGTCCTGCAGAAGCAGTTGGTCCACGAAAAACCATTGGCATAGGAAATTGTCCAGCCGACATTTGACGCATTTTTGCAGCATTATTAATAATTTGGTCTATTCCAACAAGAGAAAAGTTGAACGTCATATACTCAACAATAGGGCGACAACCATTCATTGCAGATCCCACTGCAATTCCTGCAAAACCTAATTCTGCAATTGGAGTATCTATAACACGTTTTGGTCCGAATTCATCCAACATACCTTTTGATGCTTTATAAGCACCATTGTACTCGGCAACTTCCTCACCCATTAAATATACTGATTCATCGCGACGCATTTCTTCACTCATTGCCTCACAAATTGCTTCTCTAAATTGTATCGTTCTCATATATTAATTTTCTTTAAATCAAATTTGGATAGCAAAAGTAAAAATTTAAAATGATAAAAAAACATATTAAACTTAAATAATATCTACAAAGTAGAACACTTCAAATTTAATTACATAATTATTTCTATAACTAATGAAATTAATATATCCAGCGAAATCGATATAATAGAGAAGTTTTTTATTAAAATATTATGCGCGCATATAAAAATTAGAAATATATTTTATACTTTTACAGTCAGAAAAAAATTAAAAAAATATTAGAATGAAAATATTAGTTTGCATCAGTCACGTGCCAGATACTACTTCCAAAATCAACTTTGTTAATGGCGATTCCGAGTTTGATACTAATGGTGTTCAATACGTAATTAATCCAAACGATGAATTTGGATTAACAAGAGCTATTTGGTTTCAAGAACAACAAGGCGCTACCGTTACTGTAGTAAACGTTGGTGGTGCTGATACTGAACCTACTTTAAGAAAAGCTCTAGCAATTGGTGCAAATGAAGCAATTAGAATAAACGCAACACCTACCGATGGTTTTTTTGTTGCAAAACAACTTGCAGAAGTCATTAAAGCAGGAGCATACGATTTGGTAATTTGTGGTAAAGAATCGTTAGACTATAATGGTGGAATGGTACCAGGAATGTTAGCAGGTTTATTAAACTATAACTTTGTTAATTCGTGTACTGAAATTACTATTGAGGGAGCTTCTGCCAAAGCAGCCCGTGAAATTGATGGTGGAAAAGAAATAATTTCTGCTAGTTTACCACTAGTTATTGGTGGACAAAAAGGTCTAGTAGAAGAAAAAGACCTTCGTATACCTAACATGCGAGGAATCATGACCGCAAGAACCAAAGTATTAACGGTATTAGAACCTGTCGCAGCTAACAGCCAAACTAAAATTGTAAAATTTGAAAAACCTGCAGCTAAATCAGCTGTAAAATTAGTTGCTGCAGATAATCTAGACGAATTAATCAACTTATTACACAACGAAGCAAAGGTTATCTAATTACAACCTAAATTACATCTCAAAAAAGTAAAAATAACATATCGCCTTTGTTCCTCTCCTTTTGAGAGGGGTTGGGGTGAGGAAATAAAAAAATTATGTCATTATTAATATACGCAGAATCAGCAGACGGAAAATTAAAAAAAGTTGCTTTTGAATTAGCTTCCTACGCTAAAAAAGTTGCTGATTCTCTTGGAACATCTGTTACAGCAGTAACCGTAAATAGCTCAAACGGTTCCGAATTATCAAAGTACGGTGTAGATAAAGTTTTGAAAGTAACTAATGATAAATTAGCAAATTTCAATGCAAAAGCATTCGCAGACATTCTAAAACAAGCAGCACAAAAAGAAGGTTCGAAAGTTATTGTTCTTTCTTCAACAACCGACAGCTTATACCTTGCTCCTCTTGTAGCTGTTAGTTTAGATGCGGGTTTGGCCACTAATGTTGTAGGATTACCTATTACTACATCTCCATTTCAAGTAAAAAGAACTGCTTTTTCAAATAAAGCTTACAATATTACCGAAATCGCTACCGATCTAAAAGTTCTTTCCATAAGTAAAAACTCTTTCGGAATATTAGAAAATTCTTCCTCACTATCCGAAGAAGATTTTGCTCCATCTCTTAACGATGCTGATTTTTCAGTAAAAGTTGAATCGGTTGAAAAATCATCAGGAAAAGTAACCATTGCCGATGCCGATATAGTGGTTTCTGGTGGACGAGGAATGAAAGGTCCTGAAAATTGGGGCATGCTAGAAGAATTAGCATCTGTTCTTGGTGCTGCAACCGCTTGTTCTAAACCTGTATCCGACCTAGGGTGGCGTCCTCACAGCGAACACGTTGGACAAACAGGAAAACCAGTTGCTACTAATTTATATATAGCTATTGGCATCTCAGGAGCAATTCAACATATAGCAGGTATAAACTCCTCTAAAGTTAAATTAGTAATCAATACCGATGCAGAAGCTCCTTTCTTTAAGGTTGCCGATTACGGAATTGTAGGCGACGCTTTCGATATTGTACCTCGCTTGACGCAAAAAATTAAAGAATTTAAAGCACAAAATTCATAAAAAAATAAACTGAATATTATTCTATAAGCCATCTAATTTATTTTTAGGAGGCTTTTTTTATATATTAGAGTTTTAAAAAGCGAAACTTTTTGTTTCTTTGCAATGCCTATTCCTGCTTTACGCAGTATCTTTATTATTTTAAAGAAAAACAATAAAGGATACCTGCTCAATCAGGGCTAAGCAATGAACAATATTGTGTACAGTTTCGTTTTTCATAAGAATTATTTTGCAATCAGAATTAAAAGTTGAGGACGAGATTGCTTCGTACCCCGCAATGACAATAATATGAGTTTAGTAAAACTAACAATTAAAGGTATTTCCTACAGTCAAACCCAAAATGGTGCTTATGCACTAATTTTAAACGAAGTAGATGGCGACCGAAAATTACCAATTGTAATTGGTGCTTTTGAAGCGCAATCCATTGCAATTGCTTTAGAAAAAGAAATAAAACCTCCGCGTCCTTTAACCCACGATTTATTTAAAAGTTTTGCCGATAGGTTTGATATTGTAATCAAGCAAGTCATCATCCACAAACTAGTAGATGGTGTATTCTATTCGAGTATTATTTGCGAAAGAGATAAAATAGAAGAAATAATTGATGCTCGAACTTCGGATGCAATTGCATTAGCGCTTCGATTTCACGCACCAATATTTACCTATAAAAACATATTAGACAAAGCAGGGGTTTATTTAAACGCAACATCATCTGAAATAGATGGAAACAATGAATTAGATGCTAGTCTTCAATCAGATAAAGAGGATAAAGTAACTAAAAATGAAGAACAAAAATCGGGTTATGCAAAGTTTAGCTTATTAGAACTTCATGAATTACTAGAAGGTGCTGTTCAAGATGAGGATTATGAAAAAGCTGTTCGCATTAGAGATGAGATTTCCAAACGAGACTTAGTATAGTTTCAATATTCCATGTGCTCAAACTTCTAAGTCCAAAGAAATCTTTAGGTAAATAGTGATTGGGTGCTGGGTTTTGGGTTTGAGGTATTGGGTGAAGAAATGGAATTGAGTACATACTTAAAATAAAAAAGAAAATGAGGAATTTTAAAGAACTAGACATTTGGAAAGAATCCAGAATTCTTGTAAAAGATCTTTATTTACTTACCAGTGGTTTGCCCCAAGATGAAAAAATATGGATTAATATCTCAAATAAGAAGATGTGTTATCTCAATTCCATCTAATATAGCAGAAGGCTCAGCGAAAGATTCTCAGAAAGATTTTTTGAGATATTTACAAATAAGTCTTGGTTCAAGTTTTGAATTAGAAACACAATTATTACTTTGCATCGATTTAGATTTTCTGAAAATAGAAAATACACAAACTCATTTAGTGACAGTGGAAAGAATTCAAAAAAGAATTTCTTCCCTAATAAAATATGTTAGAACCCAAATTTAAACCCAAAACCTAGTACCCAAGACCCAAAACCTAATACCCAAGATCCAAAATGAAACAATACCACGACTTAGTAAAACACGTTTTAGAAAACGGAACACAAAAAGGAGACCGAACAGGAACAGGAACTAAAAGTGTCTTTGGTTACCAAATGCGTTTTGATTTGAGTGAAGGATTTCCAATGGTAACTACCAAAAAATTGCATTTAAAATCGATTATTTATGAATTACTTTGGTTTTTAAAAGGCGATACCAACATTAAATATTTACAAGAAAATGGTGTGAAAATTTGGGATGAATGGGCAAATGAAAATGGAGATTTAGGCCCAGTCTATGGGCACCAATGGCGTAATTGGAATAGTGAAGAAATAGATCAAATTACAGAGTTAATAGACACGTTAAAAACCAATCCTAACAGCAGACGCATGTTGGTTTCAGCTTGGAATCCATCGGTATTGCCTGACACAACAAAATCATTTGCAGAGAACATTTCAAAAGGCAAAGTAGCTTTACCGCCTTGCCATGCCTTTTTTCAGTTCTATGTTTCGGAAGGAAAATTGTCATGCCAATTGTACCAACGTAGTGCAGATATTTTCTTGGGAGTTCCTTTTAATATTGCTTCTTATGCCCTATTAACAATGATGATTGCACAAGTTTGCAATTTGGAAGCTGGTGAGTTCATTCACACCTTTGGCGATGCTCACATTTACAATAATCACTTCGAACAGTTAGAATTACAACTTTCACGAGATTTAAAAACACTTCCAAAAATGATATTAAATCCAAATATCAAAAACATTTTAGATTTTGATTTTGAAGACTTTACATTAGAAGGTTACGACCCACATCCACATATTAAAGGAGCGGTTGCAGTTTAATTTGTTACTATTGTTTTTCTGTTTTTGGATTGTTACATTAGAAAATTTCTATTTATGAAAATTTTATTCCTCACTTTTCTAATTATTCCATTTTTGGCTTGCAAAAAAAATTCCTTTGAAAGCAAATCCGATTTTGAGCCAAAAGAATTTTCTTATACAGAAATGAAAATTCCCGATTTCTTTGGAAGTTTGGTTACAAATCATTGGAAAGATTTTAATGCTATTGATCATTCTGACTACGATGCCTTGTTTTCAGAAAATGAAATTTCAGAAGAAAATTCTTTAAACAATAAAACTTTTTACACTATTAAAATCTTACATGAATTATTTACTAGCAAAAACGCTTCTAATGGTTCTAAAGGTGAGATTTTGAACATACCTTATTTTTGGCATTGGATTAATCCAAATCCTAGATATGAAATTAAAAGTTTATTAACCAATAAAAACCTAAACCAAGTAAAACCACCAAAAGAATTTGCTAATTACAAATCTTACGCTGATATTGATAGAACACCCTATTTGTTTTTAAGTGAATTAGTAATCGAAAAAGAACTTTATCACACTGCGACTGAAGGTTATTTTTCAACATTTGGATGGTGTAGCGAGAGAGAAATGGCATTTATTTGTTTGCTAAACACTTTAGGATATGAAGGGAAAGTTATTACAAACACAATCATAGTTGGTCAGAATTTATTGTTTCGTTGCGTAAAGAAAACAACCAATTAATAAATTTCAAAGTCACTGTTGACAACACATTTGATAATTTGGAATGGAATAAAATATCCAATAATGAAATTTCAGTTTGGAGAAGACAAAGTTTTAACGGACAAGCTAATTGGTATAATGAAAAAGCACATTCAGAAACCGAAAAACAAAAAACAATAAATTGTACAGTTGGAACCGAAGCTTCAAAAAGAATTGAAAAAAGTATTATTGCCTATTTGAAAAAATAACTTTTTTTATAAAAAAATCCGCTTAGCAAACTAAATGCTAAACGGATTTTTAACAAACAAACTAAAAACCTAAACTTTCTAAACGCAACCTTTAGCTTTCGCACTACGTTTACTATTTTATATGTATCGGTACTATTTTAAAAAACCACATACAGTTCATTATTTTCAAAGTAAATTATTAAACTAATTTGAAGCATTAAAACTTTCTTTAACACATAACTAATTAATTTATAGATTACTGAAACAAAGTAAAGTAATTATTTCTTATATTTAACAAGGTCTATGCAGTTTTGCCGAATTATTAAAATGACCCCTTTAAAAAAATTGTTTTCCCAAATAATTAGGTTTATTTTATCAATTGAAATTAAGAAAACGTTTTCTTAATTCATTAAATCAAAAAAGTTAATTTGGAATTTGAATAAAAAAACAGTAATTTTAAATTAAAATTTTGCTAATTATGGATGCTAACCAACATGAATTGTACGAATACGCTCGAAAAAGAATAAAACAAAAAAAAGGACTCTATTTTCATTTTGTGTTATTCTTTTTAGGAAGTATATTTTTATTCATAATCAATAAATGGATTGGTTTAGGAGAAGCAAATAATTGGTATATTTGGGGCGTTACTTCATGGTTATTTTTTTTTATTTTACATTTCATAAAAGTTTTTATTACAGATAGTTTTATGAACAAAAATTGGGAGCGAGAACAAATAAATAGATTAATGGCAACCCAAGAAAAAAAAATTGAACAACTAAAAAACGAAGTTGAAAACCAAAAACCTACAGAATGATTATTCTTATTGCTGCTGCTGCTGAAAATAATGCACTCGGAAAAGACAACCAACTACTATGGCATTTACCCGAGGATTTTAAGCGTTTTAAACAAATTACTTCTGGAAATTACATAATAATGGGCAGAAAGACTTTTGAAAGTTTTCCGAAACCACTACCCAATCGAACCCATGTTATCATTACCCGTCAAAAAGACTATATAGCTGAAGGATGTATTGTAGTACATTCACTGGAAGAAGCAATAGAAATTTCTCCAAAAGAGGAGGAAGTTTTTGTTATTGGAGGTGCCGAAATTTACAAACAATCCATTGAAAATGCTGATAAAATTGAACTTACACGTGTTCATTCTGAATTTGAAGCAGACGCTTTTTTTCCTGAATTTAATACTTCCAATTGGAATTTAGTTTTTTCGGAAAAACACACCAAAGACGAAAAACACCAATACGATTATACCTTTGAGACTTATTTAAAAAAATAAGTATTTCAATTTTTATTATTTGTACTTTTGCGCGATAAAAAATTACTAGCAAAAATGTCAAAAACTGTCACCCCATATAAAGATTCTACTTTAGGAAAAAAAGAACAGGTAACCCAAATGTTTGATGCTATTTCCGGAAATTACGATGGTTTAAATCGTGTAATCTCTTTTGGAATTGACGTAAAATGGCGTAAAAAAGTTTTGCAGTTAGTTGCAGCTAAAAAACCAGAAACTATTTTAGATATAGCTACTGGAACGGGTGATCTTGCAATATTAATGACAAAAACCAATGCTAAAAATATTATTGGCTTAGATATTTCTGCCGGAATGCTAGAAGTAGGAATTAAAAAAATTGCCGATAAAAAATTAGAACACATTATTGATATGGTTATTGGAGATAGCGAAAACATGCCATTTCCAGACAATCACTTTGATGCTATTACAGTTTCCTTTGGGATTCGTAATTTTGAAACCCTAGAAAAGGGACTTGCTGAAATATTACGAGTATTAAAACCAAATGGAATTTTTGTTATTTTAGAAACTTCCGTTCCTGATAAAACACCTTTTAAACAAGGGTATCGCTTTTATTCGAAAAATATTTTACCTCTTATTGGAAAGTTGTTTTCTAAAGACAATGTTGCTTATGGCTATTTATCTGAATCGGCTTCTGTTTTTCCATATGGTGAAAAATTGAACAATATTTTACGAAAAATTGGGTTTATAGAGGTAGTAGCAATGCCACAAACATTTGGAGTTGCAACTATCTATTCAGCAACAAAAAAATAATACCCACTAATCAATCGGATTAGAAATGTAGCATTATGAAGAAACTAATTTATTTTTTTCTGTTTTTATTTAGTTTGACAGGCCAAGCTCAATTGAAAGGTATCTTCTCTAAAGATCCAATTATTAATTTAGAAAACTTTGACAAACAAAGAGTTTATTTTGGCTATTTTCTTGGCTTTAATACTTATGATTTTAAAATCGATTATATAAACACACCAAATAAAGATATTTTGGTAAATAGTACAACTGGATTTAATGTTGGAGTTGTAGCGGATCTTCGTTTACAAGAATATATAAATTTACGTTTTGAACCCGGATTGTATTATGCCCAACGTAATTTAACCTACAGTAATTTCACAAGGCAAATAGACGCAGAAAGAGAAATTCGTTCTACTATCATTGACTTCCCGCTTTTATTGAAGTTCTCCTCTAAACGAGTTGGAAACGTACGACCTTACTTAGTTGGTGGCGTTTCGGCAACATTAAATTTAGCAAGTAATTCAAAGTCTGTTGATGATAATTACCAACAAAAATTCCGATTGAAACCTTGGACACAAAACTACGAACTTGGTTTTGGCGTAGATTTATATTTAGAATATTTCAAATTTTCACCTTCCATTAGAGGGGTATTTGGATTGAATGACGAATTAATTCGCGACAACAATCCTGACAGCCCTTGGACAGGAAATATTGCGTCAATGAAATCAAGAGGGGTTTTTGTAAACTTTACCTTCCATTAAATAGTAGTTCTCTTAAACTCACTTAAGAAAATTGCAGTTGCGGTTGCTACATTTAAACTTTCCGTTTGTTGCAAAGCACCATAACGAGGTATTGCTAATCTATCTGAAACTAATTTTTCTATATTTTTTGAAATCCCGTTGGCTTCATTTCCTAGAACTAAAATCCCTTCCTTGGGAAGATTTTCTTGGTATACGTTTTTTCCATCCATAAAAGTGCCAAAAACAGGAATAGAAACTTTTTGAAGTTGTTTTTCTAAATCCATATAGACCACTTTAACTCGCGATATAGAACCCATCGTTGCTTGTACTACTTTTGGATTATAGACGTCAGCCGTTTGCTCGCTACACCATAACTCCTCAATTCCAAACCAATCACATAACCTAATGATAGTGCCTAAATTACCAGGATCTCGAATACTATCTAAAGCAACAACTAATCCTTTTTGAATTGGAAGTTTAGCTTCAGGAATAGTAAACAGAGCCAAACAATTATTTGGAGTTGCCAAACATGATATTTTCTTTAATTCGGCGTCGGTGACGATTGTTTTTTGAGAACTATTTACGGAATCTAAAATTGGCTCTGAAACAAATAAATGTTCCAAAACAAAATTTGAATCAAGTAATTCTTGAATAACTTTTACTCCTTCAGCAATAAATAATTTATGAATCTGCCTAAATTTTTTTTGCTGTAAACTAGTAATTAGTTTAATTTGGTTTTTACTAACCATAAAAAAATGTACTTTTGAATTAAATTTGCATCTTTTGAAAAAACACTTCACAAAAATATCATTTATTATTTTAATTGGACTGCTAATTGTTGCATGTAATTCAACAAAACGTGTTCCAATTGGCAAAAGCCTATTAATGAAAAATGAAATTTCTATTGATGGACGAGCAACTCAAGATGAAAATGTTTTTTTTCAATTATATCAAAAGCCAAATAGTGCAATTCTAGGCTATAGATTGCGATTAAACTTATTTAACCTAGCTAAACGAAATGCTGATACTTCCTATGCTAAATGGCTAAAAAGAAAACCAAATAGGGAGGCAAATTTGGCAAAATTACTATCAAAAAAACAAGTCGATAGACTTGGGAAATCTTTTATTGTTTCTGGATGGAGCAATTTTTTGATGAAAACTGGAGAAGCTCCTGTAATTTACGACTCTATAAATTCTCTAAAATCAGTAAAAAGATTAGAATCGTATTATTACAATAAAGGATATTTTGATGTGAAAGCAAGGTTTACTAGAGATACTTTGTCGGTAAAAAAAACCAATATTAAATACCATGTTGACCTTAATAAACCATATTTAATTGACAGCATCCGGACTTCAATTGCAACGCCAGCACTAGATTCGTTATATAAAATTAAAGTTGCAAATTCATTTGTAAAGAAAAACAAACAATATTCTACAGAAAGTTTAGACGAAGAACGAAATAGAATTACTACTGAATTCCGAAATAATGGAGCTTATTTATTTCAGCAAAACTATATTTCCTATTCACTTGACACAATAAATACAAGCAAAAAAGTAAATGTAAAGTTAATCGTTAAGGATTATGCATTTAGAGAAAATGACACGTCCAAAACCGCACCTTTTAATTTATATAAAATCAGCAAGGTCGCTATTTACACGGATCGATCTACCAACAAAACAGAAGCGCCAATTAAAGATAGTTTACTTTATAAAGATTTCTTTTTATACAGTGAAAAAAAATTAAAATACCGACCTAAATCGATAACCGATGCAGTTTTCATTACTAAAGGAAGTTTATTTTCTGAAAACAATACACTATTAACTACTAAATACTTAAATAACCTTAAGGTATTTAACTACCCATCAATTGAATATAAAATTGACCCTAAAGATAATAAAGCATTAATTGCCAACATTTACTTAAAACCTAGAGACAAATTTAGTTTTGGTTATGCTGCTGATTTTATACATTCTAACATTCAGGATTTTGGAATATCTGGTAATACTTCCATAGGAATTCGAAATGTTTTTAATGGCGCTGAAACTTTTCAAATTGGCTTTAGAGGAAATGTAGGTGCCTCCAAAGATTTAGCAAATCCAAATAATAATTTCTTTAATATTTCTGAAATTGGTGTGGATGCCAAATTAAGTTTTCCAAGGATATTTTTTCCAATTAATAGTGATAAAATCATTCCGAAAAGCATGATTCCATCTACTATATTCAGTGTTGGTTTTGCAAAACAACGTAACATAGGATTAGACAAACAAAATTTTACGAGCTCTTTTTCTTATAATTGGACTCCCAAAAAAAACACCTCATTACGATTTGATTTATTCAATATTCAATACGTTAAAAATGTAAATACAAGCAATTACTTTAATATTTATCAATCGTCATTTAATGCACTTAATACCATTGCAAATAACTATAATTCGGTTAATTCAAATTATTTTTCCAATGATTCAAATCATCAATTAATTATTGAAAGCGGCACCAATGGATTTATAAATGATGCATTAGCAAATTCAAGCACTATCGCTACAACCGAAAATGATTTAAAAATAATTAGAAGTATTGAAGAGCGAAGAAAAAGATTAACCGAAAACAATTTGATTTTTGCTACAAGCATAAGTTTTTCTAAAACTACCAAAAAAGATTTATACGATAACTCCTTTCATGCATTTAAAAGCAAATTAGAATCTGCTGGTAATTTTCTATCTCTATTAGCAAGAGCGTCTAAACAGTTAGACAAACAAGGTGCGGCAAGTACATTCTTTGAAGTAGAATATTCGCAATATCTAAAAGGAGAGTTTGAATATATAAAGCATTGGACTTTTGCAAATAATAAAGTATTTGCTATTCGAGGGTTTGCTGGGTTAGCAGTTCCTTATGGAAATTCAAAAAGTATTCCGTTTTCACGAAGTTACTTTACAGGAGGATCAAATGATATTAGAGCTTGGCAACCTTATAGTTTAGGGCCAGGAAAAAGCGGCGGATTAAATGACTTTAATGAAGCAAATCTTAAAATTACTATGAGTGCTGAACTTCGATTTAACATCTTTGGAAAATTCAATGGTGCACTTTTTGCTGATGCTGGAAATATTTGGAACATTTTTGACAATGTCACCGATAAAGATTATACTTTTAATGGTTTTCAATCTATTAATACCATTGCTTTAGGAACTGGAACCGGAATTAGATACGATCAAGGATTGTTTGTTGTTCGATTTGATATAGGCTTTAAAACATTCAATCCTGCAAAATTAGAGAATGAAAAATGGATGAAAGAGGTAAATTTATCTAAATCGGTATTAAATATTGGGATAAATTATCCTTTCTAAATTTAGAAATTATTACTTTTGTAAACTTAATAAAAAACATAAATAAAAGATGTCACATAACATTAAACCCGGAGTTGCGACTGGAGATGAAGTTCAAGCAATTTTTGCATATGCAAAAGAAAAAGGATTTGCAATTCCAGCAGTAAATGTAACTGGTTCAAGTACAATAAATGGTGTTTTAGAAACAGCAGCTAAATTAAATGCACCTGTTATCATTCAATTTTCTAATGGTGGTGCCCAATTTAATGCTGGAAAAGGACTTTCAAATGCTAACGAACAATCGGCTATCGCTGGTGGAATTGCTGGTGCAAAACATATTCACACTTTAGCAGAAGCATATGGTGCAACGGTAATTCTTCATACTGACCACTGTGCAAAAAAACTATTACCGTGGATTGATGGTTTACTAGATGCATCTGAAAAACATTTTGCAGAAACTGGAAAACCTCTTTTCTCTTCTCATATGATTGACTTATCGGAAGAACCGATTGAAGAAAATATTGAAATTTGTAAAACCTATTTAGCACGTATGAGCAAAATGGGAATGACATTAGAAATTGAATTAGGAATTACAGGAGGAGAAGAAGATGGAGTGGACAATTCAGATGTTGATAGCTCAAAATTATACACACAACCATCGGAAGTATCTTATGCATATGAAGAATTATTAAAAGTAAGTCCTAGATTTACAATAGCAGCTTCTTTTGGAAATGTTCATGGAGTTTACAAACCAGGTAATGTGAAATTAACTCCAAAAATATTGAAAAATTCTCAAGAATATGTACAAAACAAATTCAATACAGGTCCTAATCCTGTAGATTTTGTTTTTCATGGTGGCTCAGGATCTACTTTAGTAGAAATTAGAGAAGCTATTTCATATGGGGTTGTAAAAATGAATATAGATACAGATTTACAATTTGCTTTCACAGAAGGAATTCGCGATTATATGGTTAACCATATTGAATATTTAAGAACTCAAATTGGGAATCCTGATGGGGCTGATTTACCTAATAAAAAATATTACGATCCAAGAAAATGGATACGTGAAGGAGAAGTTACTTTTAATAATAGATTAGAAGAGGCTTTTGCTGACTTAAACAATGTAAACACACTTTAAAAAATTACGAATTACGAATTACGAAATTGTCATAATTCATAATTCATAATTTATAATTCATAATTATAAACTATGGCTTGGTTTAAAAGAACGGAAAAAGGAATCACTACTGCTACCGAAGATAAAAAAGATGTGCCAAAAGGTTTATGGTACAAATCTCCTACAGGCAAAATTATTGATGCAGATGAGTTGGAAAGAAACCTTTGGGTAAGTCCCGAGGATGGATTTCATGTTAGAATTGGCAGTAAAGAATATTTTGAAATTTTGTTTGACAACAACGAATTCAAAGAATTGGATGCTAAAATGACGTCTAAAGACCCACTTGGATTTGTAGATACTAAAAAATACTCCGAACGATTAAAAGACGTTATGGACAAAACCAAATTGAAAGATGCGGTTCGAACAGGAGTAGGAAAATCCAAAGGAAATGACTTAGTGGTATGCTGTATGGACTTTGCTTTTATTGGCGGATCTATGGGCGCTGTAGTTGGAGAGAAAATAGCACGTGGAATAGATTATTCCATAAAAAATAACGTGCCTTTTGTAATGATCTCCAAATCTGGAGGTGCACGTATGATGGAAGCAGCTTATTCATTAATGCAATTAGCAAAAACTTCTGTGAAATTAGCGCAATTAGCCGAAGCTAAAATTCCATATATCTCACTATGTACCGACCCAACAACTGGCGGAACAACTGCTTCTTATGCAATGTTAGGTGATATTAATATCGCAGAGCCTGGCGCATTAATTGCTTTTGCAGGTCCTCGTGTTGTGCGTGACACTACTGGTAAAGATCTACCTGAAGGATTCCAAACTTCGGAATTTTTATTAGAACACGGATTTTTAGATTTTATTTCGCAAAGAAAAGAGTTAAAAGACAAAATCAACTTATACATTGACTTGATTTTGAATCAAGACATTAGATAGTTTTAACTTCTATAGACGTAAAAAAAACACAAAGTATCTGCTTTGTGTTTTTTTTATATTAGTATTTTTTTTGAATATCATTAATTACATTCCGCTTCTAATAGCCTCAACAGGGTCTAATTTAGATGCCGATATTGCAGGTAGAATTCCAGCAATTAAGCCAATTAATATTGCTAATCCAGACCCTAGCATAATATTACCGAAGCTTAATATAAACTCAAAATCTAATAATTTAGTTAAACCGATAGCAATTAACCAAACTAATAAAATTCCGATTATTCCACCAATCAAACAAAGGATTACTGCTTCAAACAAGAATTGAAAGAGTATAAATCTGTTTTTTGCACCTAGAGATTTTTGAATTCCAATTAAGTTGGTACGTTCCTTAACAGAAACAAACATAATATTAGCTACACCAAAGCCACCTACAAGAAGTGAAAACCCAGCAATAATCCATCCGCCAATATTCATATTAGCAATAATACCATCTAATAAATCGGTAAAACCAGAAAGAACATTTATGAAGAAATTGTCAATTTCTCCTGTTTTCATACCCCGAAAATTTCGTAATTTTTGAGAAATTTCTGCTTTAAAAGCCTCCATATCAATATCTTTTTCAGGCTTAATAAGAATTACAGGCGTCATCGAATCATTATTATCACCATACATTCGACGAAGAAAATTTACAGGAATAAATACAGAGGTATCATTACTATCGCCAAACATTCCTGCTCCTTGTTTTTTTAACACGCCAATAACTGTAAATCGTTGTCCGTACAAACGAACTTCTTTACCAATTGGATCCACATTTTCAAAAAGACTATTTGCTAATTCATCCCCTATAACTAATACAGCGGCACCCGAATTAGATTCGGCCTCATTGTAAAATCTTCCTTCTGCAAATTCCAATCCTTGAATATCAATAAATTCATGAGAAACTGGCACTACGTTTACACTACTTACCGATTTTGAGTCGTATTTCATGATTTCACTTTTCACAAAAAGTTGGAAGCACATCTCGCGCGCCTCTGGTAATGCATTTTTTAAATACTCATATTCTGTATATTTCATCTGAGGAAACTGGTCTCTTTTCCATCTTGGGATCTCAGAAGGCCCAAAAGAACCATTAAATAAATAAATAGTGTTTTTATCCAAACTACTTAAATCTTTTTTGATTTTTCTGTCTAATGAATCAACAGCAGCGAGTACAGCAATAATTGAAAAAATACCAATTGTCACTCCAAGAAGGGAAAGTAAAGTACGCAATTTATTGTTTCGCAAGGCATTCATTGCAAATCCAAAACTCTCTTTAAGTAAACGAAGATAAACAAGCATAGAGGTATTTTTTCTAAGTCAAATTTAAAACATTAGTAACTAGAAATGGGTATTTGTTACAATAAATAACATATTTAAATACAGTAGAATATAGATTTACTATTTGAAAATGTTCATTTTTTCGTCATAAATTGGACTTTGAACTCCTAAGAAATTTAATACACTATGAAAAACATGGTATTGAGTTACTGTTTTATTTTGCTTTAGCTCTTTTGAACCATCTGATTTCCAAACTATAAAAGGAATTTCAAATTGTTCTTTTGGAGCTATACTTAGAGGCAAGCCATGCATATATAGATTTTTTTCACCCAATGATTCCCCGTGGTCTGAAACAAAAATCATAGCACTATGATACTCTTTTAATTGTTTTAAATCTTCTATTACTTTAGACAAGATATAATCCGTATAAACTATAGTATTGTCATAAGCATTGATCAATTCTGTATGAGAACAATTTCCTAATTCTACACTATTACAAACGGGCTTAAAAGTTTCAAATTGTGGAGGATATTTTTTACTGTAAGTTGGTCCATGACTTGTACTTGTGTGCAATACAATCAATATTTTATTTTTTTTACTTGCTTGTATTTGCTCTTTTAATCCTGTTAACAGAAGTTCGTCATAATTGCATCCCTCTCCCTTACATTGAGTCAACAAATCTTCTCTTTTTTGATAGTTTTTTATATGAATTGGAGGTTCTCCCCAATTAGTAGTTCGCCAAATTACTTCAACATTATTTCGATTTAAATAATTAGGCAAAATCTCATATAAATCATCCGAATCAGAATAGGATAATATTCCTTTTACACCAGCGGTAGTATAGGTAGCACAAGAAGTAGCATTAAAATGAGATACATTTGGGATTTTAGAAAGCAATGGATTTGTATTTTTATTATATCCATACAAAGAGAAATTTTGACTTCTTACAGATTCCCCGATAACTAAAACCACGACTGATTTTTGATTATCTTGTATGGTAGCATTTGGTAATAATATTTCCTTTTGATTGTTTTTATATTGATGTACATAAAAAAGGGAAATATTAACTGTATAAGACCATGGCATGGCAAGCCCACCTAGTGTTTTGGAATTTTTATCAATCCAAAGCCAATTACTCGCATTTGCAAATATTAATGATAATAGAAACAATAAAGTAAGCGAAATGGTGATTAAAAATTTCCTCCAAGTAACAGTAATAATATTTGCTTTGACAATATATATACTCGGAATTATTCCAAAGAAGATTAGGTATAGTATTAATTTTATAGAAAAAAAACTGCTAGACTCTTCAAATTTGGTATTAAGAACATTGCCAATCATAGATTCGTCAAGAATAACACCATAGGTGTTAACAAAGTAAACAGAAATTGAATTAATGATAAAAAACAATACCATTAAAAATTTGCCGACATATCGAGAAAGAGAAAAAATTAGATAAAACATAAAAGCATTTAACACCAGCATTAAAATAATTAAACTTATAATTATTGCAATTCCGTTAAAGCTATTGTATTCCAAATTTTGAAAAACAAATTTGAAAAATGGAAAATGAAAGAATAAAAAATTTAAAACACTCAATATAGCAACAAAATGAGTGATTTTGATATTACTTTTTAATGTAAACATAAGAGATTTTAAATAGAGAAATAATTAAACTAAATAGAGAAATGTAAAAAATAAATAAATTTTCATTTATTATTTTGCTTATTAATACGAAACAACAAACCAAAAACAATATAATAAAAATTGGATAATACTTTATGTTGTTTACCCAAGCACAAATTTTATATTTTCGACAAATGAAAATTCCTATTAATCCAGAAATATATCCAATAATACTTCCAACAATAACATCAATTGGATAATGAGCTCCTACTCCCACTCTAGTAAATACAAGGATTAATCCTATACTTACAATAAATAAATACCATAAAAATTTAATGTTTGGCTTTTTAGGCAGTACTGCAAACAATAAAACGGTAAGTACTGTAAAAATCGTAATGGAATGTCCTGACGGCAAACTATTATGACCTGGTAAAGCTCTACCAATAATTGTAAAAGTGCTATTATCAAAAGCTGCTGCAGGTCTTGGAATTGAAAATAATATTTTTAGGACATTCGAAAATAATGCAGAAACTATGGATGCAGTTATCAATGCCTCCCATATTTTAGGAGCATATAAAATAAATAGTGTCAAGAAGGATAAAAAGATTAGAGCATCACCAATTTGGGTAAGATTATATGCAATATGTGGGAACTGTGAAATTTTTGAATTTAGAAAATAGAAAATATTCTTTTGAATTTTTATGTAACCTTCTGTGGATAAAGAATTTTCAAAATACAAAAATAAAACAACTGAAATTAAAAGAGCTACAGGTAAAAAAAATATAGAAAGATTGAGTTTTGAAAAGTTAGAAATAACATTCGAATTCATTCTACTTTTAGTTTCCTGATTTAATGCAATAAATTTATTTAACATATAAGATAATTATAAACTCTTAACGTACTTTATTTCTATTGGAAAGTTAAAATCTTTAAAGTTCAATTATTTACGAATTATTTAATCGCAAATAAACTCAATTTTGAAGAAGAATTTTGAAATATTGTAGCGTTTAATTTTCAAATATATAAATAATATTTGCAATTCTAATTTTACATATTCATATTTAATAGCTATTTGGACGATATCTTTTTGAATTCTGAAAGTTTTACCATTAAAAATTATTATTTTAGTTCATAAAAAAATCTAAAATGCAATTGTTTAATAACCTGCAATAAACTACTTTTGCAAGCTTAACAACATTACAAAATGAGCACTACAAAAACGATTCAATCTGCTCTTATTTCGGTATTTGACAAAACCGGTTTAGAGCCAATTGTGAGACAACTTCACAAACAAAATGCAACTATTTATTCAACAGGAGGAACTGAAGATTTCATTAAAAACTTAGGAATACCAGTTGTTCCAGTAGAAGATGTAACTTCCTATCCTTCTATTTTGGGAGGTCGTGTAAAAACGTTACATCCAAAAGTTTTTGGTGGTATATTGAATCGTCAAGACAATCCAACCGATGTGGAACAAATGAAGGAATTTGAAATTCCACAAATTGATTTGGTGATTGTAGATTTATATCCTTTTGAAAAAACAGTAGCTTCAGGAGCTAGTGAAGCAGATGCAATTGAAAAAATTGATATTGGTGGAATTTCATTAATCCGTGCTGCTGCTAAAAATTTTAAAGATACTGTAATCGTTCCATCAGTAGAAGAATACGAATTGTTTTTAGGAATGATTACCGAAGGAAATGGTGCTACAACTTTGGATCAACGAAAATATTTAGCAACTAGAGCTTTTCATGTTTCGTCTAATTATGATACTGCTATTTTTAATTATTTCAATACCGAGGATACATATTATAAAGAAAGTATGTCTAACGGACAAGTTTTAAGATATGGCGAAAACCCACACCAAAAGGGATTTTTCTTTGGTGACTTTGATGCCATGTTTACAAAATTACACGGAAAAGAATTATCATATAACAATTTATTAGATGTAGATGCAGCAGTAAATTTAACTGCTGAATTTAAAGATAGCGCTCCTACTTTTGCTATATTAAAACATAATAACGCATGCGGATTAGCTACCAGAAAAACGATGAAAGATGCTTATCTTGCTGCTTTAGCTTGCGATCCTACTTCAGCATTTGGAGGGGTTTTAATGGCAAACGGAAAAATTGACGTTGCTACTGCAACAGAAATTAATTCGCTTTTTTGTGAAGTGGTAATTGCATCGAGTTATGATGACGAAGCAATAAATATTTTACAAGAGAAAAAGAACCGAATAATATTGACAATAAATAATGTACCTTTACCTCAACGTCAAGTGAGAACTTGCCTAAATGGTGTTTTGGTTCAAGATAAAAATAACATTACAGATTCTGAAAAAGATCTAAAAACGGTTACACACACTGCACCAACTAGTCAAGAAATAGAAGATTTATTATTTGCATCTAAAATTTGTAAAAATACAAAGTCAAACACAATTGTATTCGCAAAAAATAGTACTTTAGTAGCTTCTGGAACAGGACAAACCTCTCGAGTAGATGCCTTAAAGCAAGCAATTGAAAAAGCAGAAACTTTTGGTTTTGATCTACACGGCGCAGTAATGGCAAGCGATGCATTCTTTCCTTTTCCGGATTGTGTAGAGATCGCACATGCTGCAGGAATTACCGCTGTTATTCAGCCAGGTGGGTCAATCAAAGACGAATTGAGCATTAATTATTGCAACGAAAATAAAGTTGCAATGGTATTTACAGGAACACGTCATTTTAAACATTAATTTTATTATTTTTGTAAGATTAAAACATTTTTAACAAACTAATACCCTTTTATAACGTATGGGATTTTTTGATTTCATGACCGAGGATATAGCAATTGACCTTGGTACCGCTAACACACTTATCATTCACAACGACAAAGTTGTAATTGATAGTCCTTCTATTGTTGCAAGAGATAGAATCTCTGGGAAAATCATCGCCGTTGGTAAGGAAGCCAACATGATGCAAGGTAAAACCCATGAAAACATCAAAACCATTCGACCATTAAAAGATGGTGTAATAGCCGATTTCGATGCTTCGGAGAAGATGATAAGCATGTTTATTAAAAGTATTCCTGCCTTAAAGAAAAGAATGTTTACTCCAGCATTGCGAATGGTAGTTTGTATCCCTTCAGGAATTACAGAAGTAGAAATGCGAGCGGTAAAAGAATCCTGTGAGCGTGTAAACGGTAAAGAAGTATACTTAATTCATGAGCCAATGGCTGCTGCAATTGGAATTGGAATTGATATTATGCAACCTAAAGGAAACATGATTGTGGATATTGGTGGTGGTACTACCGAAATTGCAGTTATTGCGCTTGGCGGAATTGTGTGTGACAAATCGGTTAAAATTGCCGGAGATGTTTTCACCAATGATATTATTTATTATATGCGTACGCAACACAATTTATTTGTGGGTGAGACCACTGCAGAAAAAATTAAAATTCAAGTTGGAGCTGCTACAGACACTTTAGATTCTCCTCCAGATGATATGTCAGTTCAAGGTAGAGATTTACTTACCGGTAAACCAAAACAGGTAGAAGTTTCATTTAGAGAAATTGCAAAAGCATTAGACAAATCTATACAACGTATTGAAGATGCTGTTATGGAAACTTTATCACAAACTCCACCTGAGTTAGCTGCTGATATTTATAATACTGGTATATATTTAGCAGGTGGTGGTTCTATGCTACGTGGATTAGACAAACGTATTTCATTAAAAACCGACTTGCCCGTTTATATTGCAGAAGATCCTTTGAAAGCGGTGGTAAGAGGAACAGGTATGGCATTGAAAAATATACCAAAATTTAGAAGTATACTTATTAAATAGTTTTAGGACATTAATTCTAATAACTGAATACTGAACACTGAACAACTTAAAAGATGCAGCAAATATTTAATTTTGTATTTAAAAACAGCTATCGTATGCTGTTTTTGTTGCTTCTATTAATATCCTTATTGCTCACTATTCAATCCCACTCCTACCACAGAAGTAAAATAATAAGTTCCGCCAATTTTTTTACAGGAGGAGCTTATGAAATGACTAATAACATTGAAGGTTATTTTAATTTAAAGATTCAAAACGAGGAGTTGGCAAAAGAAAATGCGCGTCTTAAAGGGTTGCTTTTTAACATAAAAGACAGTACTAAAATTCCGAATTTAGATTCTATTAAAGGAGTTAAGAAAATTGATATTGTAATTGCTAAAGTTATTAAAAACTCCTACAGTTCTCAGGTGAATTTCTTAACCTTAGATTCTGGTTCTAATCAGGGGGTTCAACCAGAAATGGGCGTGATTAATAGTTTAGGAATTGTTGGTGAAATTGAAAATGTATCTCCAAAGTACAGCACCGTGCTAAGCATTTTAAATACGGAATCTCCAATTAATGCTAAAATAAAAAAATCAAACCATATAGGGTCATTAACTTGGAATGGAAAGAATACCGGTTTTGTTCAGCTTGTAGATGTACCAAGATTAGCTTCTGTAAAAAAGGGAGATACAATTGTAACTGGAGCACAATCAACCATATTTCCAGAAAATATTAATATAGGTTCTATTGAAAAAATTTATATTGATAATCAGACTCATTTTTACACAATAGACGTCAAATTATTTAATGACATGACTAGTTTAGGCCATGTATATATAATTAAAAATAAAGACAGAGACGAAATTAATAATTTAGAAAAAAAGTCACAAAAGAATGAATAGTGCCGTATTATTTAATATCGCCCGTTTTATATTGCTCCTTGCGGCTCAAGTACTTATTTTTAATAATTTCAATTTTTTAGGATATATAAACCCGTTTCCATATATATTGTTTATTATTTTATATCCAGTAAATGGCAATAAATATTGGTTATTAGCAACAAGCTTTTTACTTGGAATAATAATGGATTTATTTTGTAATTCGGGAGGGGTACACACTACGGCATGTATACTACTTGCGTATTTCAGACCTACTTTATTTAAATTTTCTTTCGGATTAAGTTACGAATACCAAACAGTAAGGCTAAACGATGTACTTACCCCTGAACGATTTTCATTTATTTTTTTAGCAATAGTTATCCATCACTTAACTTTATTTATTTTAGAAGTTTTTACGTTTGAATTTTTCTGGAATATAATTGCTAGAACAATTATTAGCACCATTTTCACAACAATCATTAGCATCTTAATAATTTACTTAATCAAGCCAAGCAAACGATGAGAAAAGCCATGCTTCCAACTTTAGTAATTATCACAGCTTGTTTGTTGATGGTACGGCTGTTTTATTTGCAGATTATTGATGATTCCTTCAAATTGAAATCGGAAAATAATGCAATTAAAATCAAATATGATTACCCTGAAAGAGGTTATGTTTACGATAGATATGGCAAACTATTAATCGCCAATCAACCGTCTTACGACATTATGGTAATCCCTAAAGAAGTTAAAGAATTAGACACTACCGACTTTTGCTCTCTATTAGATATTTCTAAAGAATATTTAATAACAAAAATGAAAAAAGCTAGGGTTTACAGCCCAATGTTACCTTCGGTTTTTCTACCTCAATTAAACAAATTAGAATATGCTGCCTTTCAAGAAAAAATTAGAAGATTTTCAGGTTTTTATATTCAAAAAAGATCATTAAGAGATTATCAGGTAGATTATGGGGCAAATGTATTTGGGTTTATTACTCAAGTAAATGAAAACATAGTAAAGAAGAATCCCTATTATGTAGGCGGAGACTTAATTGGAAAACAAGGTATAGAAGAAAGTTACGAAACATATTTAAGAGGTCAAAAAGGGGTTAAATATCTTCTTAAAGACAAATTTAATAGAGAAATTGGTTCCTACAAAGAAGGAAAATATGATACAATCGCCAAACAAGGGAATGATATTACTCTAACAATTGATGGCGAACTCCAAAAATATGGAGAAGAATTAATGGTAAATAAATGGGGTGGAATTGTTGCAATTGAACCAAAGTCTGGTGAAATATTAGCGATGGTTAGCGCACCAAATTTTGATCCTGCCCTATTAGTTGGAAGACAAAGATCTAAAAATTATTCGCTATTACATAATGATTCAATAGCAAAACCATTGTATGACAGAGGGCTTCTTGCAGAATATCCTCCGGGATCTCCATTTAAAATTTTAACCGCTTTAGTTGCACTTCAAGAAGGTGTTATTGATGAAAATACTACTTTTTACTGCAACCATGGCTTTAGTTATGCGCGCGGTAGATTTATGAGATGTCACTGTAGTGGCGGAGCAAGAGAATTAAATAGTGGTATTTACCAATCCTGTAATACTTATTTTTCTAATATTTATATGAAAACTATCAACAAGTACAATAGCCCTTCTTATGCTGTTGATGTTTGGAGTAATCATTTAAAGAGTTTTGGATTAGGTAATTTTATGGGATGTGATTTACCTATTGGAAAACGAGGAAAAATACCAACTTCTAAAACTTATAAAAAATTATACCCGGGCTGGCATTGGGATAGCAAGACAATTGTTTCAAATGCTATTGGGCAAGGAGAGGTTTTAATGACGCCAATTCAGTTGGCAAATTTAATGGCAACCGTTGCTAATAGAGGTTACTATTACACTCCTCACATTGCTAAAAAAATCAAAGGAGAATTATTAGATAAAAAATTTAGAACAAAGCATATTACTTCTATTAATAGAAAATACTTTGAACCTGTAATTAACGGAATGAATGCAGTTTATGGACCTGGAGGGACCGCATCTGGACTTGGTGTAACTGGCATAGAAATATGTGGAAAAACAGGAACTGCAGAAAACTATTTAAAAGTTAACGGCAAACGAGTGAAACTTCAGGATCACTCTATTTTTGTTGCTTTCGCACCAAAAGAAAATCCGAAAATTGCTATTGCAGTATTTGTAGAAAACGGTTACTGGGGAAAGAGATGGGCTGGACCAATTACAACTTTAATGATTGAAAAATATTTAAGAAGAAAAATTACTAAAGTTGATTTTGAGAAACGTATGTTAGAAGGTAGTTTGAAAGACCAATACAGTAAACTTTATCCAAAAAAACACCAAGATAGCATTGCTATTCTTAATTCTAAAGTAAAAGACAGTATTGCTAAATCCAAAAATGGAAATGATTCAATACTTGGAAAACCAAAAAAAGCTGTAAAATTAGATACAATTAAGAAAAAAGTAAAATGAGAAACCAGAGTATCACTAACCATATCGACTGGATAAGTGTAGTTCTCTTTATTACATTGGTAATAATGGGCTGGCTAAACATATACTCCTCTTCCTTATCTTCAGTAACTGGGGATGGTTCACTATTTGATTTATCTCAATTTTATGGCAAACAATTGTTATATATTGCTCTTACAGTTCCTTTAATATTAGTTATACTCTTCGTAGAAGGAAAATTTTACGAAAAATATGCCTCAGTAATTTATATAATTTCTGTTTTATCTATTGCGGGATTGTTCGTTTTTGGAAAATCCGTAAAAGGGCAAGCCAACTGGTATTCCTTTGGCTCATTCGGTATTCAACCATCCGAATTTGCTAAAGCGGCCACCGCATTAGCATTGGCAAAATATTTATCGGATGTTCAAGTAAATCTTAGAATTTTGAAAGATCAAATTATTGCCTTAGCAATTGTGTTCTTTCCGGTTCTTTTAATCGCAATTCATGACCCTGGGAGTGCATTAATTTATATGATTTTCTTTGTGGTACTTTATAGAGAAGGCTTACCTGGTTGGTATTTATTTACAGGATTTTCAGCAATATTATTATTCATATTAATGCTAATCACCAACAATCCTTTTATAGTAATTGGAATTTCAGCCGTTGTTTTAGTAATTAATTATTTCAGAAGCAGACTAATTGACAGAAATATTATAGCAAGCTCTATAATATTAGTCTTAGTAACTATTTTTTCGTTTTCTGTAAGTTTCGTGTTTAATAATGTTTTTAAACAACACCATAGAGACCGTTTCAATATTCTTCTTGGAAAACAAGTGGACATGAAAGGGATTGGATATAATATTCACCAATCGGAGATTGCTATTGGATCTGGAGGATGGATTGGCAAAGGATATCTAGAAGGTACACAAACCAAAGGTGGATTCGTTCCAGAGCAACATACCGATTATATTTTTACTACTGTAGGTGAAGAATGGGGATTTATAGGTTCTATTATTGTTATTGGTCTGTTTGTAGTATTAGTACTTCGGATTATTTATTTAGCCGAAAGACAAAAAACAAAATTCAGCAGGGTTTATGGCTATTGTGTTGGCGGAATATTATTTATTCACTTCTTTGTAAATATCGCCATGGTAGTAGGTATATTTCCTACAGTTGGAATTCCGTTGCCTTTCTTTTCCTATGGTGGATCAGGACTTTGGGGATTCACTATTTTACTGTTTATTTTCTTAAAAATGGACGCAAATAAGGTTAATGAATGGTAATTAGTTACTCTACTGTAACTTTAACAATCCGTATTTCACAATACAATACAAAGCTCTAACTCCATCTTTCCATCCTATTTTTTTACCTTCCTCATATGTTCTTCCATAATATGAAATACCCACTTCGTAGATTCTGATTTTAGAAATTCTTGAAATCTTAGCGGTTACTTCTGGCTCAAAACCAAATCGTTTTTCATTAAGTTTAATACCTTGAATAATTTCTGTTTTGAACATTTTGTAACATGTTTCCATATCTGTTAAATTCAAATTGGAAAACATATTAGATAAATTTGTTAAAAATTTATTCCCTATAGTATGCCAATAAAACAGAATTCGATGAGGATTACCTCCCATAAATCTTGAGCCATAAACAACATCTGCAAATCCATCAATAAAAGGTTGCAATAATAAGTTGTATTCAGAAGGGTTGTACTCTAAATCGGCATCTTGAATGATTGTGAAATCACCAGTTGCTTTTTGAATCCCAGTATGAAGAGCGGCACCTTTTCCTTTATTTATTTCGTGTTTAAAATATTGAATATTTAATTCGGGATGCCCTACAATATAATTTTTTATTGCTTCTTCCGTATTGTCTTTTGAACAATCATTTACAATTATTATTTCCTTTTCAATGGCATTAATTAACTCAACATTTTTTATTTTATCTAATATTAAATGGATCGTTTTTCCTTCGTTATATGCAGGGACTATTATGGATAATTTTTTCACGACTATAATCTTGTTTTAATTTTTATTAAATAATAATATTCTAAAGTTTCAGCCCTTTTTTGTTGCAACAAAAATGGTAATTTTAATCGAGTTATTGGATAGTTTTCAAATTTCTTTTTTTCAATTATTTGAACTTTCGATTCTATTTGACTTAGATAATCTTGTTTAGTATATAACCAACAAGTTTTTTGAATAGTATCTACATCCTTTATTGTAATTAATTTATTATCGGTATTTTTAGTATAAAAATTAAAAGCATGTGAATTTTCATCAAATAAATATACCTTTTCGTTATTGGTGTTATTATAAAACCATTTGCCTGCCATTGAATCTGCTTGAAATGTCAACAATTTAGGATAGAAAACAAAACTCAAAAACAAATTTAATACAAGCACATATCCTATCATTTTGCTTTTCCCATCAAGAGGAAATTTGTTCATTCTAATAAGTAAAAATAGTTGCAATAAGAGCAACAATATCAAAATAATATTTAATTCTGTAAAGAATAAAACTTGATAAATTAGTAATAGAATGAATATAATACATCCAAAACCAAAATAGATTTTATTCCAATTTTTCCATTGTTTAGTGGTTAAAGAATCTAAATATCCTGCGCAAATAACACTAGCAAAAGGTAAGGTTACAAATATATAATGAGGCAACTTATAGCGTGACATTGAAAGTAATGCAAATAGCAAAAGAAATCCGCTAGCGGTAATGATTTCAGGGAGTTTTTTATTTAGCAATTTCTTTATTTGAAAAAATAATCCAAAATATAAAATTAAAATCCAAGGGAAAAAATCCCAACTTATTGTTCCAATGAAAAAATGCCAAGGAAGTCCGTTATCCCAAACACTTTCACCTGTAATTCTTCCAAAACTTTGTAACCAATAATAAAAATAAAGTCCGCTTTGGTTATGCTTTCCATTTATTAATTTTTCTGGATGTAAATCATATTGAGTATACAATCCGTAGGACATTGGAATTAATAACAAGCAAATTACTATTACATAAAAAATCCATGAAAAACTGAAAATCTGGTTCCACTTTCTTTTGTATACTAATTGCAATCCCACAGGCATTAACACAGCAATTAAGCCAATTGGTCCTTTAGCCATCATTGCACAAGCCGTAAAGACCGCCGCCAAAACGAGGTGTTTTACTTTATTATTTAATAAATATTCTGTAAGAAGCCATATTGCTGTTATTACACTTGAAGTTAATATTCCATCTGTTCTAACATCGTTTGTCATTAGAAAAAAGGCTTGACAAGTCCCAAAAATAAGTACTGCGTTTTTAGCTACTTGCTGACTATAATATAGTGATGTAAATCTATAAACCGAATATAGCGATAGAAATAACATTAATACTGCACCTATTTTATAAGCAAAATTGCATACCCCAAACAACCCCAAACTTAAACTTGAAATCCAAAATAAAAGTGGTGGTTTATCTAAATAATCCCCCTGCAAATCCTTCACTTGCAAATAGGAATGGTTATTAAGCATTTCTAAAGATATTGATGCATATTGGGCCGCATCAATATTCATTATATCTATAAATAGATTATTGATAAAAACAGAAACAATAATAATTAGAATTACCTTTTCATATTTAGAAAAATTTAAAAAAAAATTAAAGTTCATTTTCAATTATTTTAATTAAGCTTGTAACACTATTAATCCTTTATATACTAATGATCGGTAAAATTAAGCAATATTACTAACATATGAATTATTTCAAAAGACAGAATTTATTTTATATATTTTATGTAACTTTTTTTTACTTTATTGCGTATAACAACCTGAACACATAAAAAAGCAAAGGAAATTAAATGAGACAACTCAAAATCACCAAGCAGGTAACTAATCGTGAAACTGCTTCCTTAGACAAATACCTACAAGAAATTGGAAAAGTTGATTTGATTACTGCCGATGAGGAGGTAGAATTAGCACAACGAATCAAAGCCGGAGACCAACGTGCTCTTGAAAAATTAACTAAAGCCAATTTACGTTTTGTGGTTTCTGTTGCTAAACAATACCAAAATCAAGGACTTACACTTCCCGATTTAATTAACGAAGGAAATTTAGGATTAATAAAAGCAGCGCAACGTTTTGATGAAACTCGTGGATTCAAATTTATATCTTATGCTGTTTGGTGGATTCGTCAATCGATTCTTCAAGCACTAGCGGAACAATCTCGTATCGTTCGTTTGCCATTAAACAAAATTGGTTCTATCAATAAAATCAACAAAATGTACGCTTTATTAGAGCAATCTAACGAAAGACCACCTTCTGCTGAAGAAATTGCTAAAGAATTAGACATGACTGTTAACGATGTTAAAGAGTCTATGAAAAACTCTGGACGTCACCTTTCTATGGATGCACCTCTTGTTGAAGGTGAAGATTCTAACCTATACGACGTTTTGCGTTCTGGGGAATCTCCAAATCCTGACAGAGAATTAATTCACGAATCGTTACGTACCGAAATCGAACGTTCATTAGAAACCCTAACACCAAGAGAAGCCGATGTCGTTCGTTTGTATTTTGGTTTAGGCGATCAGCATCCAATGACATTAGAGGAAATTGGTGAAACTTTCGACTTAACTCGTGAGCGTGTTCGTCAAATTAAAGAAAAAGCAATCCGTAGATTAAAACATACTTCAAGAAGTAAAATATTAAAAACCTATTTAGGATAATTTTAATCTTTACTCAATATAGTAACTCCGAAATTATTTTCGGAGTTTTTTTTTGGCGTGTCCCAATGGGGTCAGGCTATCCGCTATATCTTTTGTTCCACTACGCTGCACAAAAGGATGCCGCTACTATCCTTCACGCAAAACATTTACAATTTCCCAATACTGAAAAATCTCACAATTCGTGTTACATTTTTATTCATTCAATTGGACTAAATATTTTACCTTTGCCAAAACAACAACACAATGATTAAAAATACCCTTATTGCACCATCAGTTCTTGCAGCCGATTTTGCTAATTTACAACGCGACATAGAAATGGTCAATTCAAGTGAAGCAGATTGGTTTCATATTGACATTATGGATGGCGTTTTTGTTCCGAATATTTCTTTTGGAATGCCAGTTTTAGAAGCCATTTCTAAACATGCTAAAAAAACTATCGATGTTCATTTAATGATTGTAGATCCAGATAGATATATTAAAACATTTGCTGCCTTGGGATCTAACATCCTTACAGTACATTATGAAGCTTGCACCCACCTGCATAGAACACTCCAAGCCATCAAAGCCGAAGGCATGAAAGCTGGAGTTGCATTAAATCCGCATACTAACATTAGCCTATTAGAAGACGTAATCACAGATATTGATATGGTTTGTTTAATGAGCGTTAACCCAGGATTTGGAGGGCAATCATTCATTGAAAACACCTACAAGAAAATCAAAGAATTAAAAGAAATGATTGTAAGAAACAATGCCCACACAATAATAGAAATTGATGGTGGAGTTACAAACAAAAATGCTGTTGCTTTAGTTGAAGCTGGCGCGGATGTATTAGTAGCCGGAAATTATGTTTTTAAAGCAGAAGATCCAATTGCCACGATAAGCGATTTGAAAAAAATTACCTCTATATAAAAAATGCTCCTAACGGAGCATTTTTTTTAGTATTGTTCTAATAAATATTTTATTAAATCGGTAGTAGTTACAATACCAACTAACAATTCCCCTTCTACAACAGGCAAAGCATGAAATTCGCTTTTTGACAATATTTGAGCTACTTCTCTAATACTAGTTTCGGGAGTTACTTTTACTAAATTTCTTGCCATAACTTGTTCTATCGAAAACATATTATAAACAGTAACATCAATTTCTTGTTCTTCCTCATCAATAGCATCAGCAATAGATATTCTGAGTAAATCGGTATAACTCAACATTCCAACAATACTGTTTCCATTTACTACCGGAATATGGCGAATCTGGTGATTTTTAAACAAACTTTCTGCTCTAGTTAAATCATCACTTAATAATAACTTAACTACATTTTTGGTCATTATGGTTGACACAGGAACTATCTGTTTCATATTTTATTTTTTATATTTTATTCCTTAAAATTACAACAGTTAAAACGAGATAAATATGATAAAAATCAGTAGGTAGATAAGTATTCATTAAAAATAGCAACAACTTCCAATTACTTAGTAAAAGATTATTAAGTTTGTACAACAAGAAATTTCATGAGTTACACACTACTATCTTCACCTTTACAAGGATTTACAGACTTTCGTTTTAGAAATGCCCAAAACAAGTATTTTGGCGGAATTGACACCTATTATTCTCCTTATATTCGCTTAAACGGAAAGTTGATTATCAAATCCTCTTATGAACGCGACCTGCTTCCTGAAAACAACTCCAGTTTGGAGGTAATTCCTCAAATAATAACTAATGATGCCGACGAATTTTTATTTGTAGCAAAATATGTTCAAGAACTTGGCTATAAGGAATTGAATTGGAACTTGGGATGCCCATATCCAATGGTTACAAAATGCGGAATGGGATCTGGATTAATAAGTGATTCCGAAAAAATTAATGCTATTCTTAACAAAGTACATTCCGAATCAGACATAATTGTATCTATGAAAATGCGGTTGGGATATGATACTAACGATGAAATCCTTAATGTTTTACCAATATTAGATACCTATCCAATTAAAAATATTGCAATTCATGCTCGAATTGGGAAACAACTTTACAAAGGAGGAGTCCACTTAGATGCTTTTCAACATTGCATTGACAATACAAAACATAAATTGTATTACAATGGCGATATTACATCCGTAGCAAAGTTTAGAGAAATGCAAGAGCGATTTCCTACCATAGACCATTGGATGATAGGCAGAGGATTAATTTCGGATCCTTTTTTGCCAAGCATGATTAAAAACGACACGTTAGAATATCCAAAAAATAAAATGGAATTGTTTAGTGACTTTCATGAAACACTTTATCAAGGATATAGCGAATCTTTATCGGGAGCCACGCATATACTATTGAAAATGCACCATTTATGGGAATACTTTTCCACTACTTTTTCCAATCCGCATAAAGTAGCGAAAAACATAAAAAAAGCAAAGAGCATCCGTAATTATGAAGAAACCGTTAAAGAAATCTTTAAACACGGATGATCTAGAAATCAAACAATTATACAAAAAAAAGACCCAAACCTATCTTTTCTATAAGATTTGGTTTTGGGTCTATTTTTTTTGCATTAAGTCAGCAAATTAATTTTTGTTTTATTTTTTCATCACAAAATTTAATAGCCATAAATTCTTAATGAATTTACCTATGTTAACTAAAACGCCTAATACCCATATAACAAGGTTATTGATTACAAAAAACAAAGTTTCTTTTCCTGCACGAACAAATATAACTGAAGTATATAATCCTAATAATAGTTTAACGTAATTATCCATGAAATTATTGAATTCCATTACATGCATAAAGGTGTAAGTAATATAAATAAATCCTATAGGCCAAATTAATACAGTTACAGCATCAAAAATAAAATTAATCATGTATTCAAAATAAAACAAATAAATAGGATAATTTGAATTATTTTCGTTATAGGCTAATGATTTAGTATCCCATAAACTACTAACCCTTGTTGCAGCTTTTCCCCATATTTTAAATGGTAAAATAAATGGAATGTAAATAAATAAATAATATAGTGCTCCTAAAATTGCTTTAAGTGCATGTTCCTTAAAGTCAAATTCTCCTGTTTTTAATTCTACAGCAAATTGTTTTTCTTGATTTTCCATAATTAATTAAATAAATTAGTTTTCTTACTCGTATGGCTTTTCAGTAACGCCTCGTTTATTAAAGTGGTTTCTGACCTCCACTTTACCTTATCATTAACTTAAATTATTGTTAATAACACAACAAAACTATTAAATAAAAATGATATTAATAATTATTGCCTTAAATCAAAAAAAAATAAACTTAAAAAAATTGTTAATAACTTAAATTTTTATTTAATAAAAACCAATTACTGTAAGGGATTTTCATAACTTATAAAAAAGAATTCTTTTATATTTCTTTTGATAACATTTTTTTTATTAATATATAATACACTGTATCAAAG
>CAILWV010000029.1 GCA_903838055.1 uncultured Bacteroidota bacterium
AATCAGTAGTTCCTGCTGCTAAAGTACTAGGAGTTGGAGCAGTTGCTGAACCAACACCTCCTGTTGCAGCAGTGTACCAAAGTAAATTTGAACCCGTAGCTGTTAAAGCAGGCGCAATAGCATTTTGGCAATAAGTAAGTGGTGCTACTGTTGGTGCAACCGGAGTAGCATTAACAGTTACTAATATAGAAGCTCTAGGACTCTCACATCCTAAAACAGTTTGTGAAACATAAAAAGTTGTATTTAAAGCGGTAGTAGTACTCGGAGTTGGAGCGGTTGATGAACCAACGCCGCCTGTTGCAGCAGTGTACCAAAGTAAATTTGAACCCGTAGCTGTTAAAGCAGGTGCAATAGCATTTTGGCAATAAGTAAGTGGTGCTACTGTTGGTGCTAATGGAGTAGCATTAACAGTAATTGTTAGTGTAGCTCTAGGACTTTCACATCCTGAGATGGTTTGTGAAACAAAATAATCAGTAGTTCCTGCAGTTGTAGTACCAGGAGTTGGAGCAGTTGAAGAACCAACACCTCCAGTTGCAGCAGTATACCAAAGCAAATTTGAACCCGTAGCTGTTAAAGCAGGTGCAATAGCATTCTGACAATAAGTAAGTGGAGCTACTGTAGGAGCTACTGGAGTAGCATTTACAGTTACTTGAATTAATTGATAAGGCCTACATGTTGCGTCTGCAGGAGCCGGATTTGCAATAGCATAGACATAATAAGTACCAGCAATATTAGGTAATGATCCAGAACCCAAAACAGACAAATCTAAATTTGCAATACCCCCAACAGAAGGTGTTACATTACCCAAAAGTACTCCGCCTGAATACATATTGTTACCAACTTGAGGAGTCGTGAAATATACATAACTAATAGCATCAGTTCCTGCAAAAGTTGTTGCAACTGAGAAAGGTGACGGATCTGCATTTAAGCATAATGTTTGACTTGATGATGGATTAGAAATTGTAGGGCAAGCAACACATGGATTTAAAATTAAATTAAATGGTTTTACTCGTACACAAATATTATTATTACTTTGCATACTCATGTAAATAGTTTGGTTAGATCCACTAGGTATAGAATAATTTGTAAAGTCAACAATAGGATTTGCAATATTTTGAGCATCTGCTAGTGAAGTATGATAAGTAACAGTATAATCACCCGGAGTTACACTAGCTAATACTACAGTTTCATTAGTAGTTAAATCAAATAAATTATTAGAAGCACAATGAACAATATCGACAGGCGATAAAGTATCATCAGGATTAACCTCAACAGTAACTGGCTTTGTTATTGTTCGTACTGGTAATAATGGTGTACAAGTATTATTATATTTAACTTGGGCGGTATAAGTTGAAGTAGCGCTTGGACATACTGATATTGAAGGAGTAGTTCCAACAGTTGCACCATTAGAATCTAACCATTGAAATGAAGTTAAAGATGGTCCTGCAGGAGTAAAACGCCAAGCTTCATTTGTTGTTGTCCAAGTACCTGTATTTCTTCCTGGAGGTGCAAAAGCAGCTGTAGCAGTAGCATTTTGAATGCCAATCACACCACTTCCATCATTCCAGGTAGTACAAACGGATCTTCTTTTTACATAAATATCAATAATATTGGTTCCTTCATATAAAACTAGTTGACTCTGCTGAAGGCCTTGATCAGTAGTTGCACTTTGAACTGGATTACATCTATACAATGGCATATTTTTAACATCTATAATTGCTCTTCTACATGGTGAAAGACCATCAATTGTATAAGTGATAACTACTGCAGGTGTTGATAATACCCCTGGGTATGTATCCTGCATTGGAAAATAAATAGAATTACGCCAAAGCGAATTCATTGCTGTACTTGGAATAGTTTGACCTGCTGGAATAACATAACCACTTCCATTTGCATTACACAAACCATGGGTAGCATTAAAAGTTAAAAAAGTATTAGTTCCTATTTGGAATTTATCATAACAAGCTCCAAAAAAACTAAATTTAAATGGTAAAGTTTGAGGGTCAGAAAAAGTATCATCTATCGTACATAATGAACCCGAAGATGCATTTCCAGATGGAACTGCAGGCACATAAGGAATAGAGCTTACTGTATAAGTATTGGTGTTTCTAACATCAACGTAAGAAGCTGTTAATGTGGTACAGCTTGTATTGTTACATAAAGTTTCTGGAATTGGAATTGCAATATCACTTGGACAACAATTAATAATATATTGCAATGTACCAGTTGCTTGAGCACTCACACATCCTGTAGTTGTATTCGTTATTACTACCGAATAATTCCCAGCGACAGTTGCGTTAGCTATACTCGAGACATTTCCTGGAGGAGCCACTGTAGCCGGCACTGTCCATGCATAACTATAAGTCCCTGGAAATGCTGGTGTAGCAGTAATAACTGCTGGTGTTAAATCACCTGTACATTTTTGAACATTATTAACAATTACTTTTGGAGTGGGGTTTATTGTTATGGTAAACTGTTTTACATCATTGGTACAACCACTCAATGAACCTGTTACAGTAATAGTCGAAACTATTGGACTTGAAGTATTGTTATTTGCCAACAAGTTAGTAATGTTGCCTATTCCAGAACTACCTATAGGCAATAATGTATTACTATTTGTCCATGAAAAAGTAGCTCCTGGTAAATTACTTGTAAAGTTTAAAGCAGCAATAGTAGAACCATTGCAAACTACTTGATTTGAAGGAACTGTAATTGATAATGAATTTACAGTAATACTAATTGTTTTTGAAAAAGAACAAGTTATTGTTGTAGAAAAAGTAATATCATCAATTGCAAAATCATTACCTGACGCAGATACATTTGTATCGTACATTTCAATTTTAGCAGAAGTACTAGCTCCTGAACTCCAAATAAATGTATATTGAGTCCAGTTACCGCATGTGGTAACGTTAGGTGCAAAACTAAGGCCTCCTAAAGCAACACCATTAATAGTAACTTGAATAGAAGCAGGACTTGAGGAAGTGAGTGATTGAACCCAATAGCTAAAGGTATAATTTTGACCAGCAATTGTAGGTATAGTTTGACTCCAAAATTTATCATTCCCACCATTAGAAGAAGATCCGTCTAAAACCATCATATTACCCGTTCCAGAGGTGTGATCCGTACAAATACTAAAAGGTGTAAACCATGTATTTGGGTTAGAAACTATTCCATATGCCTTTTGAGCTCCTACGTTAGGGGAAGTTGCTAAATATTGATAATCGGTTCCAAAACCAACATTACCCGAACTAAAATCACCATTATATACTAAATTTTTAGTTGTAGATATTGTGGAAGTAACGGTATAATTTGTATTAACAATAGGACTAACAGTAGGTGTAGCACTTGTTGTAGCTGTTAATGAAGGATCAGCTGGCGAAGCAACCCAAGAATATGGATCGGTGCTTCCGTTTACCGAAAGTGTAGTTGGGCTACCGTTACAAATAGTGTTATTAGAGGATACTATTAAAGGATTGGCAGGATTTGCTACCGTAATATTGTTTTGACTAATTGTATTTGATGCACTATCTAAAACGGAAATTGTATAGTTTCCAGCAGGTAAATTACTAAATACTCCATTTGTATTGGATGGCAATACAATTCCAGAAATTGAATAGGTATATGGGGCAGTACCACCAGATGCATATCCAACTATCGAACCATCCGCTACACTTGAACAAGAAGTATTATGAACCGAATAGGTTAATGCTAATGATAATGGAGGTGTAGAACTATAATCTAGCACTACGTTTTTTATAGAATTATTTGTATCCGAACCTACAAAATCAGAAATGAAATTCCGATTACTAGATAAATTATTAGCTGTTATAATATTGAAAAACAATAAGCTTAGCAATGTAAATAGTATATTTTTTCTCATTTGGGAATATAATTTAAGGTGCGAAATATACATAAATTTAACCATAATTTATTATAAAATTTGCAATTTTTAAAAATTTAAATTCTTATGCATTAATAATTTTTTAATAATTATCTTTGCAGTTATTACTTATTATAAACTTATCATTAAAAATGACTAATCACGAAGACTATACTGACGATTTAGGAAATAACCATATTGGAACAAGTGATCAAACTCCTTTAAGAGAAGATGCATTTGAAAAAACAGACGAGGAGAAGATAGAAATTATAAAACAAAATATTGAAAATATATTAACAACACTAGGAATGGACTTGACAGACGATAGTCTTAAGAAAACGCCAGATCGTGTTGCTAAAATGTATGTAAAAGAAATTTTTGGAGGATTAAATCCGATTAAAAAACCAAGTTCTTCTACATTCGAAAATAAATACAAATACAATGAAATGTTAGTAGAAAAAAACATCACTGTTTACTCTACTTGTGAGCATCACCTACTTCCTATTGTAGGAAGAGCTCATGTTGCTTATATCTCTAATGGAACAGTTGTAGGTTTATCTAAAATGAATCGTATTGTTGATTATTTTGCAAAAAGACCTCAAGTACAAGAAAGATTAACTATTCAAATTGTTAAGGAACTTCAAAAAGTTTTGAACACCGATAATGTTGCTTGTATAATCGATGCCAAACATTTATGTGTGAATTCTCGTGGAATTAGAGATATCGAAAGTAGTACGGTAACTGCTGAATTTGGAGGTAAATTTAAAGAAGAATCTGTAAAAAGAGAATTTTTAGATTATGTAAAATTAGAGACTTCCTTTTAAAATAATAAAATTGGTAAACAACCAAAACCATTATCAATAGAATCAATATGCCACTTTACAAAAATCAAACGCTTAAAATATATAATTCACTTTCAGGTGAAAAAGAAATTTTTAATCCTATCAATGAAGGTAACGTTGGTATGTATGTATGCGGCCCAACTGTTTACAGTAATGTGCACTTAGGAAACGTAAGAACTTTTATGAGTTTTGATGTTATTTTTAGATATTTAAGACATTTAGAATATAAAGTTAGGTATGTAAGAAATATTACAGATGTTGGTCATGTAGTTGATGATGTAGATGAAGGTGAAGATAAAATTGCAAAAAAAGCACGTATAGAAAAACTTGAACCAATGGAGATTGTTCAGCGATATACAGTAGATTTTCATTCGATTTTAAACAAATATAATTTTTTACCTCCAAGCATAGAACCTACGGCAACTGGACATATTATAGAACAAATAGAAATAGTACAGCAAATTATTGATAAAGGATTTGCCTATGAAACTAACGGTTCAGTTTATTTTGATATTATTAAATTTAATAAAACTAACCATTACGGAAAGTTAAGTGGCCGGAATATTGAAGATATGCTAGCTAACACAAGGGATACCGAAGGGCAAAGCGACAAAAAAAACACGCAAGATTTTGCCTTGTGGAAAAAAGCCGAACCAGAACACATTATGCGTTGGCCTTCACCTTGGGGAATTGGTTTTCCGGGTTGGCATTTAGAATGTACTGCTATGAGTACAAAATATCTTGGTGAAACCTTTGATATTCATGGAGGCGGTATGGATTTAAAATTTCCGCACCACGAATGTGAAATCGCACAAAATGAAGCATGTACAGGTCACAGTCCTGTGAATTATTGGATGCACGCCAACATGCTGACTTTAAATGGAAAAAAAATGGCTAAATCTACAGGAAACAATATACTTCCTGGAGAAATTTTTACAGGAGACAGTCCATTTCTAAGCAAGGCATTCTCCCCTAACGTAGCACGTTTTTTTATGCTTCAAGCACATTATAGAAGTGTTTTAGATTTTTCAAATGATGCAATTCTTGCCGCTGAAAAGGGTTTTAACAGATTGATGGAAGGTATTCAACTTTGTACTGAAATAAAAACAAGTGCTACTTCTTCATTGGATATTTTAACTTGGAAACAAAATTGTTATGATGCAATGAACGACGATTTTAATACTCCAATATTAATTGCTCAACTTTTTGAAGGAATTCGATTTGTGAATGTTTTAAATGATAAAAGAGAAACAATTACCACTGATGATTTATCCGAATTAAAAAATACACTAGAAGTTTTCACATTTGAAGTTCTTGGAATTAAAAATGAGAAAACTTCCAATGACACCACTCAAAAATTAGAAGGTGTAATTGAAATGCTTATTGAGATGAGAAAGACAGCTCGTGAAAATAAAAACTGGGCTTTGTCAGATGAAATAAGAGATAAACTTTTAGCTATAGATATTCAGTTAAAAGACGGTAAAGAAGGAACTTCTTTTAGTTTTTAACATGGAAACTTTTAAAAAAATATTAATTGCTCCTTTACTCGGAATAATATATTTTTATAGAGAAGCCATTTCCCCCTTTACGCCTTCTACTTGCAGATTTCAACCTACATGTTCCGCTTATTTTCTAGAAGCTCTAAAAACACATGGCCTTTTACGAGGTTGCTATCTAGGTGTAAAGAGAATATTAAGTTGCAATCCATGGGGAAAAAGTGGTTATGATCCTGTCCCTGAAAAAAAATGTAATCATAAATAACATAATTTTAAAATAGTATGAAATTATTCTTACTATTTTTGAAAAATATAAAAAACATACCAACCATGATTTGGAATCCATCTGAAGGAATACATTTAGGACCACTATTTATTAGATTCTATAGTTTAATGTTCGTTATTGCCTTTGGGTTAGGCTGGTACCTAATGAAAAAGATTTTTCTAAATGAAAAAGAATCGTTAGAAAAATTAGACACCTTATTTGTATGGACAGTTATAGCAACTCTTTTAGGAGCTAGATTAGGACATGTTTTTTTCTACGACTGGGAGTATTTTAGAAACCATTTACTAGAAATATTGTTGCCTTTTAAATTTGAACCTGAATTTAAATTCACTGGTTTTGCAGGTCTTGCAAGTCATGGAGCAGCGATTTCAATAATTATTGTAATGTACTTTTACAGCAAAAATATAATTAAGAAACCTATATTATGGGTATTAGATAGAGTAGTAATTTCAGTTGCTTGCGGTGCTATTTTTGTTAGAATTGGAAACTTTTTTAATTCAGAAATTGTAGGTAAAGTAACCACAAATACTACGTTTGGAATTAAATTCATTAGAGATTATTTTAGTCAACAAGATGCCGTAACAAAAACTCATATTAGTGATCCAGATTCTGCTTATAATGCAATAGCTACAGATCCACAATTTAGCAACTTATTGATGCAAGTTCCCTTAAAACATCCTGCACAATTATACGAATCATTTAGCTATATATTTGTGTTTTTATTACTCTTATTTCTATATTGGAAAACAAAAACATCAGAAAAACAAGGTTTACTTTTCGGACTTTTCTTAATCTTATTATGGAGCGTCCGTTTTGTAGTTGAATATGTAAAAGAAAGCCAAGGAGGATTTGGAGATTCTACAATTTTCACTACAGGACAATGGCTTAGCATCCCCTTTATATTAGTCGGAATATACTTTTTATTTACCGCAAAAAAATCAATTAAATAAAATAAGTAGTAGATTTATTTTCTATTAACTAAAATCATCGATACAATTAATTTTCTTTTTTCAAGAAATTAATTAATCCATTCATATATGTTTTTTGATCGTCATACATACTCATATGGCTTCCATTTGAACAATATAAATAGGTTCCTTTTGGAAATTGAGTTGACATCCATTTCATATATTCTGGATTCATTGTATCATATTTCCCTCCAATAACTAAAGTTGGAACAGCAATATTTTTTAATTCTTTAGATACATCCCACTTTGTTAGCTTACCAGAAAGGCCTAATTCACTTGGACCTTGCATTGTTATATATAAAGATTGGTTCAATCTACCCATTGATCGAGTCACGGGTTCAGGCCATTCAGAAACGGGTTTTCTTAGAATATGCTGGTTATAAAAATTCGCCATCAATAATTCCATGTATTTAGGATTGCCAAAATCTTTTTTATATTCCAAATCTTTAATTGTTTTCAAAACATTTGGATCCATTTGTTTTTCTAATACTTTAGAATATTCACCATATTTTGGACAACTTGCCATCATATTAGAAACAACTAATCCTTTTAAATTATTTTGGTATTTCAAAGAATATTGCATTGCTAGAATACCACCCCAAGAATGCCCTAGTAAATAAAAATTATCTTTATTTAGATTTAAAGCTACTCTAACTTGTTCTACTTCTTCTACATATCGAGGCAAATCCCACATAGTTGTATCATTTGGATTATCAGAAAAACCAGTACCTAACTGATCGTAATAAATAAATTCAATCCCTTCTTTTGGGAGAAAACTTTCCATACATTCAAAATATTCATGTGACAATCCTGGACCACCATTAAGTAGAAGTACTTTTATTTTAGGATTATTTCCAAAACGTTTAGTCCAAACATTAAACTTTCCTTTTGGAGTTTCAATAGCAATCTTTTTTTCACCTCCATTTTGCATTCCTGCAACTTCCGATTGAAAATAAGCACACGATTTTTCTTCTTGTTTACAAGAAACTAAAGATAAAAACATTAAAAATAAAATTATTTTTTTCATGATATAAGTTTGGGATTTAAGTTTAGATTTTACCATTATACATTGCTTTCACAATACCATCGGAAAGACCAATTTTAGGCACATATATTTGGCGAGCGCCACTCCATTTCATTGCATTAAGATAAATTCTAGTTGCAGGAATAATAACATCAGCACGGTCAGTATTTAATCCTAGTTCTGCAATGCGTTGTTCATATGTTAAAGAATTTAAATATTGGTATTGCGCATTTAAATACAAAAATGACAATGGTTTATCTTGTCTTTTTCCAGAAAGTTTAAATAATTTATTTATATTTCCGCCTGAACCAATGAGTGTAATATTTTCATACGGTTCGCAATTAGTAGTAATCCATTTTTCAATTTCTTGCCAAACCACTTCATTCACCATTTCATTTAGCAATCGAACTGTTCCATTTTTAAAGGATTTGGAAGCCACCATTTTTCCATCTGAAAAAAGTGAAAATTCGGTACTTCCTCCACCAACGTCCACATATAAATAAGTTTTATCGGTTACAATAAAATTATGTAAATCAGAAGATGCTATTATTGCTGCTTCTTGTTTTCCATCTATAATTTCAATTTCAATTTTTGATTTTTCTAAAATAATATCAACAACTTCTTTACCGTTATATGCCTCTCGCATTGCAGAAGTGGCACAGGCTTTATATTTATCTACTTTGTAAACTTTCATTAATAGTCGAAATGCATCCATTGCATCTACCATTCTATCAATATTTTCTGATGTAATTTCTCCAACTGTAAACGCATCTTGACCTAACCGAATTGGCACCCTAATAAATGAAGATTTATTGAACTGAGTTTCTTTTCCATTTTGTTCTACTACGTTAGAAATAAGCAACCTCATGGCATTAGAACCAATATCAATTGCGGCATATTTTTTTATTGAAATCATTTAATTTTCGGCGCTAAATTAGCAAGTTAAAACATATTCTCGTCTGAGTTTTGCTGAAGGTCTTTGTAATAATTATAAGTTTCTAGTTGTGCTCTAAAAACAGGTTCATTCTCTTTTCTAATTCTGTATTTATTGTCCAGCTTTTCAGAATGGTATCGTGCTTTTACATTTCCTTTCCAACCAACTTCAAATGAATCAATTAATTGTTTTTTAATATCTTCTTGGTAAATAGGGCAAGTAACTTCTACTCTTCCGTCAAGATTTCTAGTCATAAAATCGGCTGAAGATATATAAACTGCTGGTTTATCATCATTACAAAAAATAAAAACTCTAGTATGCTCAAGAAAATTATCTACAATACTAATAGCTTCAATATTTTCACTCATTCCCTTTACACCAGGAATTAATGAACAAATACCTCTAATTTGTAATTTCATTTTCACTCCAGCATTGCTTGCAGCATACAATTTATCAATCATCGCAAAATCAGATAAACTATTCATTTTCAAATTTATATATGCTGGTCTTCCTGCTTCTGCATTATGAATTTCTCTATCTATAAGTTTATAAATTTTAGATCGAGAATAATGAGGAGAAACAATTAAATGCTTATAGCGATGCAAACGATAATTAATGTCAAAAAATTCAAAAATTTTATTAGCATCTTTTAAAATTTGTTGGTGGCTAGTAAGCAGAGTAACATCTGTATATACTTTGGCGGTAGATTCGTTGAAATTTCCTGTAGAAATAAAACCATAACGAACTAATTTGTTTTCTTCTAATCTTTCAATAACACAAATTTTGCTGTGTACTTTTAGCCCTTTTATTCCAAAAATCAGTTCAATACCTTCTTGTTGCATTTGTTCAGCATAAGAAATATTACTTGCCTCATCAAAACGGGCTTGAAGTTCTATTTGAACCACTACTCTTTTTCCGTTCTTCGCTGCATTTATTAAGGAACTAATAATTTGAGAGTTTTTTGCTAATCGATATAATGTAATTTTAATTGAAGTCACTTTGGGATCTAGTGCTGCTTCTCGCAAAAATTTTATTACATATGAAAAGGATTGATAGGGCGCACAAATTAGATAATCTTTTTGAGAAATTTTTTGTAAAATACTTCCTTCAAACGACAATCCAACGACGTCTAATGGTTTTTTTTGCTGGTATAACAAATCAAATCTTCCTAAATTAGGAAAACTCATATAATCTCTACGATTATGGTAACGTCCTCCCGGAATTATACTATCTGTAGATTCAATTTTCATTCTGTTTAAGAAAAAGGCTAAAGTGTCTTTATCTATAGTTTTATCATACACAAAACGAACTGGCTCCCCTATCCTCCTATCTTTTACTGATGTCGCAATCTTTTGCAACATACTCTTACTCATATCACTATCGATGTCCAATTGGGCATCTCTAGTAATTTTTATCATATGAGCAGATATACTTTCGTAGTCGAAAATATTGAAAATATTATTAAGATTATATCGAATAACATCATCCAATAACATAATATATTGCTTTTCACCAATAGATGGAAGAACTACAATCCTATTAATATTTTTAGGGATTTCTATTATCGCATAACGAACTTCATTTTTTGGTTTTACCAACCCTAAAATCCTTGGCTTTTCATCGGTTTTCATAACCAATTTTATCGCCAAATAACCTGCAGCATCTTTTAATAAAGGAAATTCTGCTAAGTCATTTAATATGATAGTTACTAATTCCGGACTTACTTTTTCAATAAAAAAATCATGAACAAACTCTTGATGTTCTTGGCATAATTGACTTTCATTAACAATTATAATATTCTCCTTTTCTAGTTGTTTTTCTATTATACTAAGTACTCGTAAACTTTCTAATTGTTGTTGAATTACAATTGTAGTAATGTCTTTTACCAATTGCTGAGCGCTTATTCCTCCTAAGATTTTTTCTCCTGTTTTACCAGATAAACTTAATCTACGAATTGCTGCAAAACGAACTCTAAAAAACTCATCAAGATTATTGGAAAAAATTCCTAAAAAACGAAGTCTATCTAAAAGAGGAACCGATTCGTCAGCTGCTTCTTGTAAAACTCTAGCATTAAATGCTAACCAACTTTTTTCTCGATCGATATATCTATAATTGGTTTCTGTACTCATAAGTTAATTCTTACTTGGAAATAGTAGGGTTTGGGTTGTTCCTTTTGTAATTTCAGACCAACAATCCGTATCAAAATTAATAGATACCATTCCCGATGTTGGCACATTGGAAATATATTTATTGCCAAATTTATTAACAAAATCTGTAATTGCACCATTATGACCAAAAAGAATTAAGTTTTCACATTGATTAGGGCAAGATTTAACAATTTCTTTAAGTTCGGAACATTCAAAAGTATATAAATCGTCTTTTACAATAATTTTATTGGTGTCTAGACTCCAAATTTCCAAAAATATTTTGGCTGTTAAAAGTGTTCTTTTAGAACTACTGCTCCAAATTGTTGCTGAAGGTGATATAAATGACAATGATTTCTTTGCAATCTCAATAGCTTTTTTTATTCCCTTACTAGTTAACTCTCTTTCTTTATCTGGAATAGGAAACTCCCAGCTTGATTTTGCGTGTCGAATAAGGATAATGTTTTTCATTTTATGAAATTTATGGCGAAAGTCTATCTATTTTCCAAGTAAAGTCGGATTGCAATTGAAAACGAATTCTGTCGTGAAGTCTATTGGCTCTTCCTTGCCAAAATTCTACTTCTTGAGGTCTAACTAAATAACCTCCCCAATTTTTTGGTCGGGGAATTTCTATTTCCTCATATTCTTGCTCCAATAAAAGTAAGTTAGTTTCTAAATATTCTCTATTTGGAATAATTTCACTTTGAGGAGAAACAATTGCTCCAAGTTTGCTTCCGTTGGGACGAGAAGAAAAATAATTATCCGAAATTACTTCGGGAGTTTTTTCGGCTACTCCTTTAATTATTACTTGTCGTTCAAGACTTGTCCAAAAAAAAGAAAGACAGATATTTGGATTATTTGCAATTGCTTTCCCTTTTTCGGAATTATAATTAGTATAAAATATAAATCCTTCTTCGTTGAATTTCTTAAGTAAGACAACACGCGATTTAGGAAAACCATCCAATCCAATAGTAGCAACTGTCATAGCATTAACCTCTTCTACTCCGCCAAAATCTTCGGTTTCATGAAACCATCTATTAAATAAATTAATAGGGTCTTCAGGAATATTATTCTCGAGAAGTTCACTTTTCTCGTAGGATTTTCTATAATTACTTAAATCTTTCATACAATGTTATTAATTGCAAAGTTCGCAAAGTTTTTGGTATTTTTAATACTAAAAAGATCATATTAATTAACAATTATGATACAGAAAGAGCTTCTTTAGATATACAAAAAACCACATTGTAAAAATGTGGTTTTAGTTATATTTTTTTTGTTGGCAAGGATTGCAAATCCGCTATCGGGTTCGTGCAAAGTGGGAGTTTAATTGAAAGTTATTCCTTTATTAATTTCTTTACAAGAGTTTCATTTATAGTTTTTATTTTAACAAAATAAACTCCAGAAGCTAAATCTTTTGTTTCGATTTTATAATTAGTTGTAGTGATTTTATCTGATTTGCAAATGATTCCTATTTCATTATAAAACTCGACAAGCGCATCGGTTGAATATTCATTAATTAGCTGAATAGTTACATAATCTTGGGTTGGATTTGGATAAATACTAAAATCAATTTTTTCAAAATTAGCATTTGACAAAGGAACACTTGAATAGATTGCTTGTGAATTAAATTCTGAATTGATAATTAAAGACTTTGCGCCACCTTGTAATTCAGCAATAGTGTAGGTAAAATTACTAGTTGTAGATGGATTTCCATTTAAATGGTTTAGAAATGGGAAGTACTTGTTGTTTTCATATGCTTCGGCTGGGGGATAAGTACAAATACATAAACAATAAGAAAAATTTGTTGCCGAAAAATTTGTTACATTATTCTCAAAAGTAACATTTGCAGATAAATCAAGACAAGCATGTGCATATAGCATCTGGGAGTTAAAACTAATTCCCATGGTGGAAGTTGGTGGGATATTAGTAACACCATTTTCAATAAAATTGGTTAGATACCAATAATTATCAAAAAGACGAGAATCTTGCGAGTAGGAAAAGTTTGCTAGACTAATTAATAAAATTAAATATATTTTTTTCATCTTATTATATTTGATTCTTAAACATTTAACTTAACAAATATATACAATATCTTTTAATGAATTAACTCTTAGAATTCATTGAATTTAAAACTTCCTGAGTAATATCTTTTCCTCCTGAAAGGTTTGTGTATAATACTCCTACACTATATATAGGCCCCCAAGGAAATCCCCACCAACCAAACAAGATTGTTATTAAAGTATAGCCAATACTATGCTTTACTGTTGACTCATCTGCTTTTACGAAATAAATATCACTCCCCCTTTTAAAAGTCATTACAACTATTGAAAAGCAGTATTGAAAAACTACAAATTTCGCCCCATTTCTTAACTCTTTATTAATGTCATCAACCGATAGCCCTTCAATATTTTTTATTTGTACCATTATTAATTTTGTTTATATTTTACAAAAATCCCTTAGTAATTTATATTTTACATTATAAATATTATTATACAGCATTCTATCATACCTATATTTACAAACATATATTTTTTTCTTTGTAAGAAAAGTACGCCCTATTTTCATGTAAATCATTTGAAATTCTAATATTTTTTTTTATAGATTACATAAAAAATGGATCAACTCTTCATTATTGTAATTAAAGATAATTATCTATATAGAAACCACTATTGGGTGTGATTTTTATAAAAAGATTTAAAATATGTAGTATATTTTATTGCTTCCAATTTGTTTAAATGAATACCATCGGTAGTTTCATATTTAGATAATTTAGGCAATGAAATGTATTTATATTTAGTTGGGGAAAAATATTTATAAAATGTTTCTCTTATGGCTTTGGATTTAGGTAAATTTTCTAATTTATTATTAATGGGCATTTCAAAAAAAATGACATTAACGCCTTTTGATTCCAATTTACGAACATTATCCCGCAAAATATCAAATGATTCCTGTAAAATTTCTTCACTTGGCACTTGTGAATATTCCTTAATTTTAAGTGCTAACATCTTTGAAAATAAAACATTGTTCGATATTGATTTATTTACAATTGAGTCTTTTTTTATATAGTTATGTTTAGAAGAAAAAATAGATTTTATTTCATCTATTGTCATTATAGAAATTTTGCCTAAAACCGCAATTGGCTGCTTGTCTTCTCTTAATGAATTTATATATTCTCTAGGGTAATACAAAATGGGAGAATTTATTGAATTTGTAAAATCAACACTTTCAGGTCGTAAAACAAAATTCATTTCAATAAAAATATTCTTTGGAGGAGTTGGTTTATTATCTACTAATTTTAAACCATCAAAAATACTTTGACCTACAAATGATAAATTATAGGTATTAGGTAAGTTTTCATATATTAATCTAGAAGAAAGAGAGGATCCTATTATCAGATTTTGAATAGAATCATTTTGATTATAAATAAATTTTTGTGCTTTAATAACATTGTTCTGCCATTGATTTTGAGAAGCGTACCACCATTTAGGAGCATAAATGACAAATAATGTATAGGATACAAATAAAATTATTGTTGTTAAAATAGTTCTCTTTATCATAAAGTTTTAAAATTGAAAATAAATAAAAGCACCTGAAGAACCACTATTAAAAATAATTAAAAAAAGCATAATTCCATATAAGATATAATCATATTTAAAGAATGATTCATATTTAGATCTTTTTTTCAGTAAATAAAGAACGTGGTATGCTATTACTGGAGAGGAATATAACAAAATATATATCGCTTTTTTAATATCAATACCTATTCTAAAATTATTAAAAATACAACGAATATATTCAACAACGTGTTCAATATTAGGCAATTTAAAAAGCAACCAAGCTAATGTTACAAAGCCAAAAACCAAAAGAAATTTAATGAATTTTGTAAATTGTGTAGTCTTTACTATAATTTTATCACTGAAAAATCTTTCTAATGCTAAAGCTAAACCATGAAAGCTACCCCAAATAGCATAACTCCATGCGGCACCATGCCACAGACCTCCTAAAAACATAACAATCATCAAATTAATATAGGTTCTAATCTTGCCTTTCTTGTTTCCTCCTAATGGAATATATAAGTATTCCATTAAAAAAGTTGATAATGAAATATGCCACCTTTTCCAAAATTCTTTGAAAGATGTTGAAATATAAGGGAAATTAAAATTATCATTAAAATCATAACCAAAAAGCTTAGCTAATCCGATGGCTATCAAGGAGTATCCTGCAAAGTCAGCAAAAATTTGAATAGAATATCCAAAAAGCATTACAAGAAGTGTTATAGATGATTGACCTTGAAAATATGGAAAAGCAATCCAAAAAGTAAAATCTTTTAAGTTATCTGCTACTACCATTTTCAAAAAATAACCGGTAATTATGTTTTTAAAAAAAGATTCCCATTTAATTTGATTCATTTGTTTTTTTCCAATCTGTGGAATAAAATCGTGTGCTTTAACAATTGGACCAGATATTAATTGCGGAAAAAAACCTTTAAAAAAAAGCACGCGTTCTGAATGTTTTAAAAATGATTTTGGAACAATATCTTTATTATTGAAATATTTTTCTTTGTAAATATCAACAACTAAGCTTATTCCTTGAAAAGTAAAAAAAGAAATCCCTATTGGCAAAGGCATATTAAGAAGAAATTCTCCTATTGAACTACTCTCTTTGAAAAAAGTTTTTGAAAATAATGGACTGTATTTAAAAAAAAGAAGTATTGATAAATTTAATACTACCCCAGCAATTGCATATGCTTTTTTGTACTTATCCTTACCATAAACAATAAAATAACTAGACACAATATTTATGCTTACAGAAAATAGCAATAATAATACTAATATAGGTTGGTTGAAAGCATAAAAAACTAAACTTGAAATTATTAAAATTGAAATTTGAAATTTAGAAAGAAACGGTAAATAATATAATATAAAAGTAAGAAAAACTAATCCCAAAAAAATAAAACTATTGAAAAGCATAAAATCAATATATTAATAAATTAACAATTTTCAAACGTGAAAATCTCAATAAAAAAAAACAAATTTCACTTCTATTTTAATGAGAAGTATCTATTATTTAGCTAACATAAAAACTCAATAAAAATATTCCTTAATCTGTTTATTTATTAAATATTTAAGAAAACAATTTCCTAACATTCTTCTACAAATATATACATTATCTTTTTATTTGTAAGAAAAGTACACTTATATTAGAAACTGATATTTCAAACATTATATAACCAATTTAGCCCCGATAGAAATAAAAACAAAAAATGTCCCGATTGTTTCGGGACATTTTTTGTTGTAATGTATAGCGGGAATAAACATTGTCTATAAATCCCAAGCCATTCGCTTCTAATTAATATTTAAGCCATTTATATAATTCTTTCCAAGATGGTTTTTTTCCGTACATTAAAATTCCAACACGGTAAATTTTAGATGCAAACCAAACTACTCCAAGGAAGGTGCCAAATAATAAAGTTATGGAAATTGCAATTTGCCACCAAGGAACTCCAAATGGAATTCGCATCATCATAACGATTGGAGATGTTAATGGAACCATCGAGAATACAGTTGCCATAGTGCCATGGGGATCATTCATAACTGTAAAAAAACCAATGTATACTCCTAAAACTAAAGGCATGATGATTGGTAAAAGGAATTGCTGTGAATCGGTTTCATTATCAACGGCGGCTCCGATTGATGCATAAAAGGAACTATATAGAAAGTAACCACCAATAAAATAAATGATGAATGAAATTAAGATAGTTGCTATTGGAAGATTCCATATTTCTTTTAAATATAATTGTAATTCACCTCCCATCTGGTGTTGAGCAGAATGTAACGCTTGGCTTTGAGCTCCACTTGAAGCCCCCATTTGGACTCCGAAAACAGAAGACAAGATGAACATTGCTGACAAACCAAGTAGCGCCCATATAAGAAATTGCAGGATTCCTGCTAAGGAGGTGCCGATGATTTTCCCCATCATTAATTGAAATGGTTTTACTGAGGAGATAATAACCTCGATAATTCTAGAGGTTTTTTCTTCAATCACACTTCGCATTACCATATTTCCGTACAAAATAATAAACATCATAATAAGGTATCCAAAAGCGCCACCAATAATAATTTTTATTTCGTTTAGTCCTTTCAGAGCAGCTTCACCCGAGGCTTTTGTTAGACTTATGGAAACATTAGCTTTGGCCTTATTGATTTTAAGAGTATCTAGACCCTCTATTTGTAAGTTTTCAGAGGTTATTTTCTTTGCTATAACATCTTCTAAATCGTTAATATAAGTAACACTAGGACTGTCGCTAGAAATGTATTGCACCTTGTTTTGTAAGGAAGCATTATTAGGACTATTTGGAATTACTAATAGTCCTTGGTAACTTTCTTTAACAATGCTGTCTTTTAGAATCTTTAAATCTACGTTAGATAAATTAAGATATTTATATTCTTTATCGCTTTTGAATTCGTTTACAAATCTGCCTGTAGCATCGTGAATTACTATAGTTTTCATTTCAGATTTCATGTTGCTTAAATAGCCCACAAAAACTGCTATTCCCACAAACAATAACGGACTTAAAAACGTCATCACGATAAATGATTTATTGCGGACTTTGGCAATAAATTCTCTTCTTATTATTAGTGCTAATTTGCTCATTTAATTAGTTTAGAAGGTTTATGATTTTTAGTATTTTAGTTTTATTAATCCGTTACTGTTTTAATAAAAATATCGTTTACACTAGGAATTTTTTCCATAAAATGAGTTACTTGGCCACGTTGAATTAAAAATTGTAATAATTCATTAGGAGCTATTATTCCGAGTTGAATTTCTAGTTTTAATTCGTCGTTTAAAGATTTAAAATCGGTTGTAGAAAGTGTGAACTTTTCTGACAATTCTTTAATTAAAATATCATTGTTTTCACTAAGTATTCCTACTTCATAACTATTGGTACGAAACTGTTTTTTAACATCCGTCAATTTACCCTCAATCAATTTATTAGATTTGTGAATTAAGGCGATGTGATCACACATTTCTTCCACACTTTCCATTCTGTGTGTTGAAAAAATAACGGAAGTACCTTGCTTATTTAATTCTATAATCTCATCTTTAATTAAATTAGCATTTACAGGATCAAAACCGGAAAAAGGCTCATCTAGAATAAGCAATTTAGGTTTATGCAAAACGGTAACCACAAACTGAATTTTTTGTGCCATTCCCTTAGAAAGTTCTTGGATTTTTTTGTTCCACCATCCTTTAATTTCCAAACGTTCAAACCAATAATCGAGTTGGATTTTAGCATCTTGTTTGGACAACCCTTTTAGTTGTGCCAAATACAAACATTGCTCGCCTACTTTCATCGATTTGTACAATCCACGTTCTTCGGGCATGTATCCGATATATTGAACATCTTCGGGTTTTAGTAATTTACCATCCAAAATAATCTCGCCACTATCTGGCATAGTTATTTGGTTAATAATACGAATTAAGGAGGTTTTTCCGGCACCATTAGGTCCTAATAAACCATAAATACTTCCTTCTGGAATAGATAAAGATACTTCATTAAGAGCAGTAAAATTACCATATTGCTTAACTACTTTGTGTACTTCGAGTATATTGCTCATAAATAGTATTAAATTTCAAATTTAATGATCACGCTATTTAGCTATTAGCGATTTGTAAAAGTATATAATTAGTATTAAAATCAAATGTTTTGTTACAAAAAACCCACCCTTATTACTAAACAAGGATGGGAAAAAATTGCAAGTAATAATGCCGTTAAGCATTTCTATTTGCAAAAAAAATTATGAGAACATATCTTTTACTTTATCAAAAAAAGATTTATCTCCCTTTTCAGGATGTGGTATAAAATTTTCCTCTTTAAGTGAATTTTCAAAGAAAACACGTTGTTCCTTATTTAACGTCTTAGGCGTCCATACATTTACATGCACCAATAAATCGCCACTTCCGTAACTATTAAGACTCGGAATCCCTTTTCCTTTTAAACGCAATATTTTACCAGATTGGATTCCTTCTTCTAGTTTAATACGTACTTTTCCGTTCACAGCTTCAATTTCTTTCGAAACTCCTAGTGCCGCCTCAGGAAAACTAATATATAAATCAAAATGAAGATTTTCACCTTCACGTTTCAAAAATTCATGTTCTAATTCTTCAATAGCAACAATTAAATCTCCTGGAATACCATTTCCAGGGGCATCATTACCTTTACTAGAAACTTTTAATTGCATACCATCTACTACTCCTGCAGGAATTTTTATGGAGACAGTTTCGTCTTCCATTATCATCCCATAACCATCTGCATTTGCCGGTTTACTTTCTATAATTTGTCCTGATCCACCACAAACATTACAGGTTGCTGCAGTTTGCATTCTACCTAAAATAGTATTAGTTACTCTTAAAACTTGCCCTTGCCCATTACATGTAGAACATGTTTTATATTTAACTCCTGGAGCTTGAATTTTACGTTTTACTTTAACTTTTTTCTCAACACCATTAGCAACTTCTTCAAGCGTAAGCTTGACTTTAATACGGAGATTACTTCCTTTTACACGACGTTGACCGCCTGAGTTACCGCCAAATCCACCGAATCCACCACCAAATCCGCCTCCGCCAAAAATATCTCCAAACTGACTGAAGATATCGTCCATATTCATATGATGTCCGCCACCACCGCCACCGCCATCAAAAGCTTGGTGACCATATTGATCGTATTTGGCTTTTTTACTTGCGTCACTTAATATCTCATAAGCTTCAGCACATGCTTTAAAATTTTCTTCTGCAGCAGCATCACCTGGATTTTTATCAGGGTGAAATTCTAAAGCTTTTTTGCGATAAGCTTTCTTTATTTCTTCAGGTGTGGCACTTTTTGAGATACCTAATATTTCGTAAAAATCTTTTTTCATAATTTAATATTGAATTAAATTCCCTCACTAATGTTTGGAATAGAATCTGTAGGTACTAATTACCCAATACAACTTTAGGATAACGAATAATTTTGTCTCCTAATTTGTAACCTTTTTCGAGTACATCTACAATTTTACCTTTCAAATCTTCACTTGGAGCAGGAATTTGAGTAATTGCTTCTGCATAATCTGCATTAAATGCATCCCCTTTTCTAACTTCAACTTCTTCTAACCCTTTAGAAACAAGAGTTGATTTAAATTTTTCATGAATTAACTCTACTCCTAGCAATAATGCTTTATCTTCAGATTTAGAAATTTCATTTAGCGCTCTGTCAAAATCGTCAAGAACTGGCAACATGGCTTGTAAAACTTCTTGATTGGCAGTTCTAAAGGATTCGATACGTTCTTTCGTTGTACGTCTTTTATAATTTTCGAATTCAGCAAAAAGACGTAAATGTTTGTCTTTTTCATTTGCTAAATCTGCTTCTAATTGTTGCTCAATACTTAATTCTACAGCATTTTCAACTCCTGAAGTCCCGTTTTCCGAAGTATTTTCTTCAGTTTCGTTTTCATTTGTTGGAAGATTAATATCATTTTCAAGAATTTCTTTTTCCGTTTTATCCGTACTCATTGTGCTTTTGTTTTTAAATATATCTTTGAAGTTCATATCTTATTTTATTCCGCTATTCGGATTGCAAAAGTACTGCCATTTATGTAAAAATGTCAAAATGTCATTTATTTTTCAAAAGTTTATTATCAATTTTTTATTTAAATGAAATAATGGAATATTATTTTGTTGTAATTAGAAAATTTATTGAACTTTTTTTTGTTTCACGAATTTGTAAGTATCTTTGTCCATAATGATAAAAGTTGCCAACATACTTAATAAGAGAGCTAAATTTGATTACGAAATAATCGAAACCTACTCAGCTGGAATAGTTTTAACAGGAACTGAAATTAAATCTATTCGATTAGGAAAAGCTCAAATTGCTGAAAGTTTTTGCGAGTTTAGCAATAATGAACTTTTTGCAATCAATACCTATATTGAAGAATACGCTTTCGGAAATCAATTTAACCATAAATCTAGAAGCGAACGCAAACTTTTGTTAAATAAAAAAGAACTAAAATCACTTGCTCGAAGCGTTGAATCGAAAGGATTAACAATTATACCACTTCGCCTTTTTACAAATGAAAAAGGTCTTGCAAAGCTCGAAATAGGACTTTGTAGAGGTAAAAAAACCTATGACAAACGTGAGTCCTTAAAAGAGCAAGATACTAAACGCGACTTAGCACGAATAAAAAAAGAATTTAATTAATTATCATTTAAAAATCTGATATTATTTAAGATTTATGACTAAATTCGTCAAGAATAAAAAGTCATCAAGGTGAGAATAATATTAAAAAATGCCAGAGAGAGAAAGGGAATTAAAACTCGTGAGTTAGCTCAACTTATCGGAATTGATCAAGCATTGATAAGTAAATTTGAAAATGGTTCAAGAAAACCTACTAGAGATCAAGTCGCTAAACTAGCAAATATATTAGAAATTGATTATGAAACCCTCATGATATCTTGGCTTAAAGAAAGAATTCTTTATGAAATTGGGGATGATAATTTAACCCTGAAAGCCATGGAATTGGTAAGAGATGATATAGAAAAAAATACAATTTACCAAAAATCAACAATTTCTAACAGCTTAAAAAATATATTAGATGAAATAGACATCTTAAAAGATAGTTTAAATAAATTTAGAGTATTGGACAGCTTTAAAATAGCCCAAGCTTTAGAGTTAGAATATACCTTTGAAAGTAATCGAATAGAAGGAAATACACTTACGCTTAGAGAAACTGATTTGGTAATAAACCAAGGGATAACAATTTCTGGTAAAAGCATGCGGGAGCATCTAGAAGCTATCAATCACGTTGAAGCTGTTACTTATATAAAACAATTAATTGAACGGAATTTTTCATTTAACGAACGAGAACTACTTTCGATTCATAACTTGATATTAAGGGGTATCATTCCAGAGGATGCCGGTCGTTATAGAAAAGTGCAAGTAGTAATAAAAGAAAGCAATTACACTCCACCACAGCCATTTATTGTACCTAAACAAATGGAAGATTATTTCATCTGGATGGAAGAAAACAAAAATAAGTTACACCCAGTTATTTTAGCAGCTGAAATGCACGAGCGATTGGCTACTATTCATCCGTTTATTGATGGTAATGGCAAGACTTCTAGGTTGATAATGAACTTGATATTATTACAAAATGGTTATGTAATTGCCAATATCAAAGGGGATTATGAAACTAAAATGAAATATTATCAAACACTTGAAACAGCACAAGCTTCTGGTAATAAAGAAGATTTTATTCTTCTAATTGCACAGACTGAGAAAGAGTGCATGCAACGTTATTTAGATATTATTAGTAAATAATAAACCTATCAAAAAAATTATTGTAATGGGTTATGTCTTAAGTTTTATTTTCTAAAAGAGGAACAAATTTAAAATCTCCAAATTCATGTCTTTCAAATTGGGTTTCATTTTTACGAATAAGCATTGTCATTATTTGCTCTTTATCGCCAACAGGAATTACAAGTCTACCTCCTATTTTTAACTGCGCCATTAATGCTTGTGGAATAATTGGAGCTCCAGCGGTGACAATAATACTGTCAAAAGGAGCGTGATTTGGAAGACCTTTATAGCCGTCTCCAAACGATAAATGTTTTGGTCTAATTCCTAATTTTGGCAATAACACAGAGGTCGCTTTAAATAATTCATTTTGACGCTCTACAGAATATACTTTTGCGCCAAGCAAACATAAAACAGCTGTTTGATAACCACTACCTGTACCTATTTCTAATATCTTCTGATCTTTTTTCACTTCCAAAAGTTGGCTCTGAAAAGCAACCGTGTGAGGTTGTGAAATAGTCTGACCTGCACCAATAGGAAACGCTTTATCTTGATAGGCAAAATCCTCAAAGCTAGAATTTAAAAATAAATGACGTGGAATAGTTTTAATTGCTTCCAATACATTTTTATCAATTATGCCTTTGTCTTCAAGAATTTTAGCTAATTGGTTTCGAAGTCCTTTGTGCTTATTCGTATCTTTCAATTGGGATGTTATAATATTTTTGTAAAAATAGAAAACAAATTATCAATTATCAATTACCAATTATCAATTAATTACTATTTTTGATAAAAAATATTTTTATGCTTAAAGTTGGCGTTTTAGGTGCCGGACACCTAGGAAAAATACATTTACGATTATTACAACAATCTGACAAATATGAATTGGTTGGTTTTTATGACGAAAATCAAGAAAACGGTGCCAAAATTGCTGCGGAATTTGGATATAAACAATTTGAAACCATAGCTAAATTAATACATGCTGTAGATGTTATAGATATAGTTACACCTACTCTTTCTCATTACAAATGTGCCAAAGTTTCTATCAAAAGTGGGAAACATGTTTTTATTGAAAAACCAATTGCAACGACTGTTGCTGAAGCAGAAGAAATCATAGCTTTATCAAACGAATTTAATGTAAAAGGTCAAGTTGGTCATGTGGAGCGTTTCAATCCAGCATTTACGGCTGTGAAAAACATGATTGAAAGTCCAATGTTTATTGAAACCCATAGATTAGCCGAATTTAATCCACGTGGTACTGATGTTCCAGTAGTTTTAGATTTAATGATTCATGATATTGATGCGATATTAAGTGTCGTAAATTCTAAAGTGAAAGCAGTTCATGCTAGTGGAGTTTCGGTTTTAAGTCAATCTCCTGATATAGCAAATGCTCGAATTGAATTTGAAAACGGATGTGTGGCCAATATTACGTCTAGTAGAATTTCTATGAAAAACATGCGTAAATCTAGATTTTTTCAAAAAGACGCCTACATTTCTGTAGACTATTTAGATAAAATTTGCGAAGTAGTAAAAATGAAAGAAGCACCTGAAGTTCCAGGAGATTTTGATATGATTTTACAAAATGCAGAAGGAGAAAAGAAACAAATTTACTTTGCAAATCCAGAAGTTGAACCTAACAATGCTATTTTAGACGAATTGGAATCATTTGCAGATGCAATTACAAATAATACTACTCCAGTTGTTACTTTACAAGACGGAACGGAAGCATTGAGAGTGGCTTATATGATAATAGATAGTATGAATAGCAAATAATTAGATACAAGAATATAGTTTGTATAAACATATAACCAAAAAATAATAATAATAAATAATGAAAACAATAGCAGTAATTGGTGCAGGAACTATGGGTAACGGAATTGCTCATACTTTTGCGCAAAGTGGATTCACCGTTAAGCTTATCGATATTTCTGAAAAATCTCTTGAAAAAGGAATGGCAACAATTGCTTCTAACTTAGACAGAATGGTTGCAAAAGGAACTATTACTGAAGTCGATAAACATAATACTATTGGGAATATCATAACATATACTGATGTAAAGGATGGTGTAGTTGGGACGGATTTAGTTGTAGAAGCTGCTACCGAAAATGTAGCTTTAAAACTTAATATATTCAAGCAATTAAGTGAAATTTGCGACCACAATGTAATTTTGGCAACGAATACTTCATCTATTTCTATTACACAAATTGCCGCTCAAGTAGTACATCCTGAAAGAGTAATCGGAATGCACTTTATGAATCCGGTGCCAATAATGAAACTAGTAGAAATTATTCGTGGGTATTCAACTTCCGATTATGTAACTAACATTATTATGGAATTATCTTTAAAATTAGGAAAAACTCCTACAGAAGTTAATGATTATCCAGGTTTTGTTGCCAATAGAATTCTAATGCCAATGATTAATGAAGCTATTGAAACATTGTATAATAAAGTTGCTGGAGTAAATGAAATAGATACTGTAATGAAACTAGGGATGGGTCACCCAATGGGACCTTTACAATTAGCAGATTTCATAGGACTAGATGTGTGTCTTTCTATATTAAATGTTATGTACGATGGTTTCAAAAATCCGAAATATGCACCTTGTCCTCTATTGGTAAATATGGTAATGGCAGGAAAACTCGGAGTTAAATCTGGGGAAGGATTTTATGATTATTCTGAAAGTAAAAAAGCGGAGAAAGTTTCTAAACAATTCTCTAAATAATTAACATCTGAAGTTAATAATGTCTAAAATAATTCCATTCCAAGCAGTTCGTCCAGCCCCAGATAAAGTAGCGTTAGTAACCTGCAGAAATTATGACGATTATTCGCCTGCCGAACTTGCTTCTTGGTTGAATTTCAATCCATATTCTTTTTTGCACGTAATTAATCCCGCTTATGTGCATTCGCAAAAAATTACTTTAGATAAACGTTTTAAAGGAGTTTCTCATAAATATCAAGATTTCAAAAACGAAAACATATTAATAGACGATAAAAGTCCCGCCTTTTATTTATATCAAATTCAAACTAAATCCCAATCTTTTATTGGAATTGTAGCTGGAACCACTATTGAAGATTATAAAAATAATGTCATAAAAAAACATGAAGATACCCTACAGTATCGAGTTGAACTATTTAAAGATTATTTGCTTCAAACAGGATTTAATACAGAACCTGTTTTAATAACCTATCCCGATAATTTAGAGATAAACAATTGGATTTCTGAAAAGAAAAAGGAACAACCCATATACCATTTTTCTACTACAAATAAAGAAAAACATACTCTTTGGAGAGTAAATGAAGAAACGGAAATAAATTGGTTACAAAAACAATTTGAATCTATTTCCGAGTTGTATATTGCTGATGGACATCACAGGTCGGCATCGGCAGAATTATTGTATGACCAAAACATAACTTTAAAAAATGAAAAACTAAATTATTTTATGAGTTTTTTAATTGCCGAAAGTAATGTCAAGATTTATGAATTTAATAGAATTATTAGGGATCTAAATGGTAATTCTAAAGAAGAATTTCTGAATAAATTAGATGAAAATTTTATATTAATTCCTAAAGATCAAGAACTATGGAAACCCCAAAGTAAGTTTGAATTTGGAATGTATTTAGATGGTAGTTTTTATGCATTATTCTTCAAACAAGGAAATAATATTAATTTCAATACAGAAACTAATAGAAAAAATGAAATTTTAGAAAATCTTGACGCTCAAATTTTGTACAATAAAGTTCTAAAACCAATACTTGGAATTGAAGATTTACGAAACGATGAACGGATTGAATATTTACCTGGTAAACAATCTATATTAACTCTAAAAGAATTAGTAGATGAAGGTGAATTTGAAGTTGGATTTATGCTTTTTCCTAGTGATGTATCAGAAATCAAAGCTCTTGCTGATAATAATTTAATTATGCCACCGAAAAGCACTTATATAGAACCTAAATTCAGAAGCGGCTTAATGGTTTATGAATTGTAAAATTTACACCATTAAGTTATATATTTAAAATCCCGATAATCTAGATATTATCGGGATTTTAATTATTAATGATTCAAATTTGCGATTTCCTCAGGATTGTGTTTGTGCTTAAAGAAGATAGCAAACAATATTGCAATTACTAAAGCATAGCCAGAAAAAGCAAACCAAATGTTGTGCCAATCTCGAATACCATCGTGGGTAAAGAATTTATCTATTACAATACCACTAAACAAACCACCAAAGAAAGCTCCAAATCCGTTGGACATCATCATGAACAAGCCTTGTGCTGATGAACGAATTTTAGAATCGGTAGTAGTTTCTACAAATAAAGACCCCGAAATATTAAAGAAATCAAATGCCATTCCGTATACTATACACGACATAATAATCATCCATAAACCATCAACTGGATTTCCGAAAGCAAATAATCCAAAACGCAATACCCACGCTAACATTGAAATTAACATTACTTGCTTAATTCCGAAGCGCTTTAGAAAAAATGGGATTGCTAAGATAAATAAGGTTTCCGATATTTGAGAAATAGACATAATAATAGTAGAATATTTTACTACAAATGAATCGGCATATTGAGGGACTTTAGAAAATTCTGATAGGTATACATCTCCATACATATTAGTCAATTGTAATGCACCTCCTAGAAACATAGAAAAAATAAAGAAAAGTGCCATTTTGTATGTTCCGAATAATTTAAACGCATTTAATCCTAATTTTTCACCTAAAGTAGCATCGGTTGCAATTAATTTTTGAGGAGGACATTTAGGTAATGTAAAGGAGTAAATACCTAATACAAATGCAGCAAAAGCGGATAAATAAAACATATTGAAAGATGCTTTATTTCCTGTTAAGTTAGTAATCCACATAGCAGCAATAAATCCAACTGTTCCCCATACTCGAATAGGAGGGAAAACTTTTACTACATCAAAATTATTTGTTTTTAATATGTTATAAGCAATAGAATTTGACAACGAAATAGTTGGCATGTAACACAACATTGCGGCAAAAATAACATAATAAAAAGTAGTAGGGTCTTCAACTTGAGGAAGGTACAACAAGGCAATACCTCCTAATATATGTAAAATTCCATAAAGCTTTTCTGCATTAATCCATTTATCAGCAATAATACCTGTTATTGCAGGCATTACAATTGAAGACAATCCTAAAGTTGAAAAAATAGCTCCAAATTCGGCACCACTCCAATGTTTAGTACCAAACCAATAATTTGCAATCGTAATCAACCAAGCTCCCCAAACAAAGAATTGGAGAAAACTCATTAGAGTTAATTTGAACTTTATAGACATAATAATGTTAGTTTATTGTAAATAGATTGTAAATCTACTATTATTATCTAAATTTCCAAATGACAATTCACAAATTCAAAATAATTAATTTTATATATTGATTATTTCATTTGCTAATTCTAAAACTACTTCAAATTGTTCCTCACGGGTTAAATAAGAATTATCAATTTCTATAGCGTCCTCAGCCATCACTAACGGAGAATCGACTCTATGGGTGTCTATGTAATCACGTTCCTGAACATTTGCTAATACTTCTTGATAAGAAACATCATCGCCTTTAGCTTGCAATTCATCAAATCTTCTTTGAGCGCGGGTTTCTGGGCTAGCAGTCATGAATATTTTCAACTCCGCATCTGGGAAAACTACAGTTCCAATATCTCTTCCATCCATTACAATGGCTTTATTCTTGCCCATTTCTTGTTGCTGTTCTACCAACTTGGAACGAACTTCCGAAATTTCAGCAATCTTACTAACAAAACTAGAAACCTCAATAGTTCTAATTTCTTTTTCAACATTTTCGGAATTTAAATACATTTCTGCAAATCCTAATTCTGAATTGAACTGAAAATATATTTTTATATTGGACAGACTATTTATTAAAGAATCTTTATCTAGAGAATCTTTAGATATGAATCCGTTTTGCATTGAAAATAAAGTAACCGCTCGATACATTGCACCTGTATCAACATATATATATCCTAAATGTTTGGCTAATTCTTTAGCTAAAGTACTTTTTCCAGTAGACGAAAAACCGTCAATGGCAATGGTAATGTTTTTCATATTTATTCTGCCATAAAGGCTCTAGATGATTACGTTTATCAATACAAATATAGGTGACGATTTATGAAAATTAATTCTAATCTTGAAAATTCATTGTAAGACCAAATAAACTTGTATTTCCTGCTAATGAATATCTAGAATGCGAATAATTAAATTTGACATTCCCCATTTTTAATCCAAAACCTACGGATATTCCTGAAAAGTTACGTTGGTCTATTACCCTTAATTCCTCTGCTCTTCGGAAATTATATCCCAATCTCAAATTAAATCCTTTTTTAGGAAATAATTCAGCTCCAAAAACAACATGCCGCAACGCATTATTCATAAATCCTACTTTTTCTGGAGTAGCCGAACCATCAATACTACTAATTGCTCTATTAGGATTAGAGAATGCAATATTCCATTGCTGTAGATTTTCTAAAGTTAAATGCCATCTCAAGGGAACATTGTCTACTTCTTGAGAAATTCCTATTAAAACTTCTAAAGGCAACTTTTCTTGAGTTCCTGAATAAGTTGTTATTTGTGTTCCAATATTACGGACTACCAAAGCCCAGTTTACGTCGTTTCGTTGATCAATAAATAAAGCACCTAAATCTGCAGCAGTTCCATAAGATGTATAACTTTCTAAGGTAGATGAAATTAATTTTGCATTTGCGCCAAAATAAAAATCTGTATGAGGTACATTATAAGAATACCCCATTGAAAGCGCCATTTCACTTCCTGTAAACGAGGAAGTTGCCGTTCCATTTTCATCATATCCATCAAATTTGCCATAATTTACATAGTTCACACCTACATGTAATGTTTGCAAATGACGATCATATGTATAAGCGTAAGCTGCTGTACCATATGTCACTGCACCAAAATAACTACCATAATTAACTGCCAAATGGTTATCCATTTCAGGATTAATTGTTGCAGGATTAAAATGAGCTTGATTAACATCTTCATCAAAAATAGTTAAGACTTTTCCTCCTAATGCTGCTTGCCTAGGTGAGGTAACTAAATTTAGAAATTGGTATACCGACTTACCTCCAATTTGCCCAAAAGTTGTGGAGCAAAAAAGCAATAAATAGGAGATAAATATTTTATTAATCATATTAAATCGGTACAAACTTAACCTATAACGAGAATGCGAAGATATTATTTTTAAAATTAAGACAAAAGTCTAAATAAAAAAGGCATGTAAGTAAATTCACATGCCTTTTCAAATCCTAATTTATTTTTTAATCTAATATTTTAGCATTTTTCACTTTTTCTGTAGTTAAAGCAATCGCAATAACTTCACTCATTTCTTTTACGTAATGAAAAGTCAAACCTACAAGATAATCCGATTTTATTTCATCAATATCGCTTTTATTTTCATGGCAAAGAATAATTTCTTTGATATTTGCTCTTTTTGCAGCTAGTATTTTTTCTTTAATTCCACCAACTGGCAATACTTTTCCTCGAAGAGTTATTTCGCCTGTCATAGCTATACCTTTTTTTATTTTACGTTGTGTATAAAGAGATACTAAAGAGGTTAACATTGCAATTCCAGCACTTGGACCGTCTTTTGGAGTTGCTCCTTCTGGCACATGAAGATGTATGTTATATTTAGAAATAATATCTGGATTTAATCCAAAAATTTCAGCATTTGCTTTTATATATTCTAATGCAATTGTTGCCGATTCTTTCATCACTGTTCCTAAATTACCCGTTAAGGTAAGAGCACCTTTTCCTTTAGAAATTAAAGATTCAATAAAAAGTATATCTCCACCAACAGATGTCCAAGCTAAACCAGTAACAACTCCTGCAACCTCATTTCCTTCTGATTTATCACGCTCTAATTTTGGAGCTCCCAAGATTTTTACAATATCTTCATCCGTAACTTTTTTATTGTATTCCTCCTCCATTGCAACAGATTTGGCAGCATATCTAATTACCTGAGCAATTTTTTGTTCTAAACTTCTAACGCCAGATTCACGAGTATATCCTTCTACAATTTTTTCAAATTGTTTTTTACCAATTGTTAAATCTTTGGAAGTTAGTCCGTGTTCTTTTAATTGTTTTGGAAATAAATGTTGACGGGCAATTTCAATTTTTTCTTCCGTTGTATATCCAGTCATTTTGATAACTTCCATCCTATCCCTCAATGCCGGTTGAATGGTGGACATAGAATTGGAAGTAGCAATAAACATTACTTTTGATAAATCATAACCCATTTCAAGGAAATTATCATAAAAAGAATTGTTTTGCTCAGGATCTAATACTTCCAATAATGCCGAAGAAGGATCTCCTTGATTGCTTACAGAAAGTTTATCTATTTCGTCTAATATAAATACAGGATTTGATGTAGTTGCTTTCTTTATACTTTGAATAATTCTTCCAGGCATAGCACCAATATAGGTTTTTCTGTGACCTCTAATCTCTGCTTCATCACGCAAACCTCCTAAAGAAATTCGAACGTATTCTCTACCTAATGCTTCGGCAACAGATTTTCCAATGGAAGTTTTTCCAACTCCAGGAGGGCCTGTCAAGCAGATAATTGGTGATTTCATATCGTTTCGCAATTTTAAAACTGCCAAATGCTCAATCATTCGTTTTTTTACATCTTCCAAGCCAAAATGATCTCGATCTAGAATTTTTTGAGCGTGTTTTAAGTCAAAATTATCTTTCGAAAATTTGTTCCAAGGTAAATCCAAAAACAAATCTAAATAGTTTCTTTGAATACCAAAATCAGGTGCTTGTGGATTCATGCGTTGCATTTTTGAAAATTCTTTTTCAAAATGTTTTTGCGTTTTTTCATCCCAGTTCTGCGCTTTAGCACGTTGACGCATTTCTTCAAATTCTTGCTCATTAGATACACCTCCCAATTCTTCTTGAATGGTTTTCATTTGTTGGTGCAAGAAATATTCTCGTTGTTGTTGGTCTAAATCAAATCGAACTTTAGATTGAATATCGTTTTTTAACTCTAATTTTTGGACCTCTACATTCATGAAACGTAGGGTTTCTAGAGCTCTTTCTTTGAGAACATGCATCATTAATAAATTCTGTTTTTCTTCTACAGAAAGATTCATGTTAGAAGAAACAAAATTGATAAGAAACGATTGACTCTCAATATTTTTAATAGCAAAAGTAGCCTCTGTAGGGATATTCGGACTTTCTCTAATTATTTCAATTGCTAATTCCTTAATAGAATCTACTATTGCTGAAAATTCTTTGTCATTTTTTTTAGGACGTTTTTCAGGAACCTCCTTAATAGCTGCAGTTATATAAGGTGTTTCTGAAATTACAGAATCAATTTCAAACCGCTTCTTGCCTTGAAGAATAACAGTAATATTCCCGTCTGGCATTTTTAATACACGAAGGATTCTTGCCACCGTTCCTACATGATGGATATCGTTTTTAGTAGGATCTTCATCTTCTTCGTTTATTTGAGCAACTACTCCAATGATTTTATTTCCAGCGTAAGCTTCATTTATTAACTTAATGGATTTATCCCTTCCAGCAGTAATCGGAATTACAACACCTGGAAATAAAACAGTATTTCGTAAAGGTAAAATAGGCAATGATTTTGGAAGTTCTTCATTGGTCATTTCCTCTTCATCTTCAGGTGTTAATAGGGGAATTAATTCGGCTTCCGAATCAAATTCTTGAAGTGACAAACTGTCAAAAGTTATTATTTTTTGATTTGACATAGAATATATTAAGTCAATTTGACATTTATAGATTAGTAATTATTTGGTTAAATTTCGTATTAATAAAATAATTTGAATCGTATACTTAAAAAAAGTAGTGTTTGAATTATTTTATTTTACATTCATTAATAGTCAATGATTATGCCACTAAAAAAAATCCGCCATATAGACGGATTTTAATAAATTCATCTATACTATTTATGGTAAATCAACACTAAATGCTCCTTCTGTAACAGCCTTAGTTTGATTAGTAGTAAAGTTTTTTTCTATTACATTAAAAGTTCCTTCCATGTGTGTAGCAGTTTTTGAAGTAATAGTTATAGAGCCTGTATCCCCATTATATAAAACATTATTTAACAAACAAGAAGAATTAATTTGTTGGCCAAAAGCCCCAGCAAATTGATAAGTACCAACAGGTAAAGATTGTGCAATACTAATTCCTATTCTATCTCCATTAGTTTTGGAAGCAACTATACTGTAAGAATCCGGAAATCCAGAAGAAATAGTCGTTGCTACATCTATAGTGTTTTCAACAAATTCAACACCATCTACTTTTGCATAAAATGTATCTGTTACAGGATTTGTCGTTGTATATGGAATATTCATAAAAACACCATTAGTAAAATTAATTGGGGCTACATTACTAACTGTTGTATCTGACCAATATCCTTTAAAATTAAAAATTCCAGAAATGGTATGATTCACGGTGTCTATACCATTAATAACTACAGAACCCGCAACCTCATTTGCATTATTTGGATTAATACCAATATAGGCATCTGTAGAATTTGCTGGTGAAAAAGAAAGTAAATTAGTTGATGAGGAATAAGTTCCTGCTGTAGTTCCATTCAAAATAAAACCAAAACCTTCATTTTGACCTCCTTTCATTCCAACTAATTCAATTTTTCCATTATAAATATTTGCTGAAGCAGCTGTTGCAACCCAATTTTGACCATTAAAATCCGCTTTAAAAAATCCGGTACCAGAATTACCTCCTGTACCTCCGCCTCCACCAGCACCTGTATTTGAATTGTATTCAGCTAATTGCGCTGCCAAAACTGTATCTATTGGCTCGTTGTTACAAGAAGAAAAAATAAAAATTGAGGCAATTAGAATAATTGCTAAAGAAAATTGTTGCTTAATCATAATACTAAATTTCTTCAAATATAATTATTATTATTTTAAAACTAAATTATTTTTTTGCGGCACTCGTGTTAATAGAATTAATCCAATAATGAAAAATGCTCCTAAAAATACTATTGCATTTCGCATAGAACCCGTAATTAAATCTATTGTACCATAAATGGACATACCTATTACAATTCCAATCTTTTCAGTAACATCATAAAAACTAAAAAAAGAAGCAGTATCTTCTGTTTCAGGCAATAATTTAGAATAAGTAGACCGTGCTATTGATTGAATTCCTCCCATAACTAATCCGACAAATCCTGCTGTAGCATAAAATTCAATAGGTTTATGAACGAAGTATGCAAAAGCACAAAGTATTGCCCAGATGCCATTCAAAAAAATTAACGTATTAATATTACCATATTTTTCAGACACCTTAGATGTAATAGTAGCTCCAATAACAGCAACTAACTGAATCAATAGTATACTTATTATCAAACCCATTGTTTTATCCTCTTTCCCCCAATCTATTTCAGTTGCACCAAAATAAGTTGCTATTAACATAACAGTTTGAACCGCCATACTGAAAACAAAATAGCTATACAAAAATCTTTTAAGTGCCAAATTTTGTTTTAATAGATTCCAAACTAGTTTTAATTCATGAAATCCATTAAAAATAAAATCTCTTGTTAGTACTACATTATTTCTATTTCCTTTAGGTAAATAATAATAGGTCACATGACTAAAACCTATCCACCAAACACCAACCATTACAAATGAAATTCGCATTGCAATTTTAGAATTTTCAATTCCAAAAGTATGCGGAAACATAACCATTAATAAGTTAATAACTAACAAAATAGTACTTCCTATATACCCCATAGAAAAACCTCTAGCGCTAATCTTATCTTGCTGTTCTGGGAAAGCAATATCAGGCAAATAGGAATTATAAAAAACCAAGCTAGACCAAAAACCAATTAATCCTAAGAAATAAGCAGTATAACTCCAAAATAAATTATCTAGATTAAACCAATACAAACCGATACAAGATAATCCTCCTAAATAGCAAAAAAAACGCATGAATGCTTTCTTATTTCCTAAATAATCCGAGATTCCAGATAGAATAGGAGAACAAATCGCAACTATTAAGAAAGCAAAGGCAGTTACAAAACTTATCATTGCAGTGTCTTTGCATTTCATTCCAAAAAATAAAACATAATTTTTTCCAGACTCCTTAAATAGTAATTCATAAAATATTGGAAATACAGCAGAAGCAATAACTAAGCTATAAACAGAATTAGCCCAATCGTAAAATGCCCAAGCATTGAGCAGTTTTGAATGTCCTTTAGGTAAATTTGGCATAATAAAAATATTAAAAAACCATTCTAATAACTAGAATGGTTTCAAATATACTATTTTTTATAATTGGATTATATTATTTAAAGATAACTCCAAATTTTGCAGCCTCCGCTTTTGCTTGTGGAATCAAATTTTTTAAATCAGCGATTCTAGTTGCGTCAGATGGGTGAGTACTTGCAAATTCCGGTGGTGCTTTACCAGAAGCAGCCGAATTTGCAGCCATTCTTTCCCAAAAAACAACAGCTTGATCTGGGTTATATCCTGCAATTGCCATTAATGTCAAACCAATTTTGTCGGCCTCACTTTCATGACTTCTACTAAAAGGTAACATTCCACCATATTGTGTAACCGCACCATATGCTGTCATAGCTATTTGTTGCGTTTGCGCACTTTTTGTTCCAATAGCTGCATCTACTCCAGCAGCTCCAAGCTCCTGTAATAATCCTGCACTCATTCGTTGCTGTCCATGATTAGCAAGTGCGTGCGAAACCTCATGACCTAATACTGTTGCTAAGCCAGCTTCATCTTTTGTTATTGGCAAGATTCCCGAATAAACCACAATCTTACCTCCAGGCATACACCAAGCATTTACTTCCTTATTAATTACCAATTTATATTCCCATTGATAATCTTTTAGATAACCTTGATAACCATTGGCATTAAGCCATTTTTCGGCGGCATCTTTAATCTTTTTCCCTACAACTTCAACATTTCGTGCATCCGAAGATCCTGTAATCACTTTATTCTCTGTTAAAAATTGATTATATTGTTGAAATGCAGACGGTAAAATTTCACTATTTGGTACTAATGCTAAAGTATTTTTCCCTGTAAACGGATTTTTCGCACATGAAATTACTATAAATAAAGCAAGTACACTAAATAGTATTTTAGATTTGTTCATTGTCATTTTTTTATACTCAAATATAACTAAAATATTCTCTATTAAACTATTCTGTTAATCTTTTTATTCCAATTTCCTGAATAACCAATCATACACGCCACAGCAATAAAACAAAAAACCCCAATCTTTACAGATTGGGGTTTTAATAAAAAAAGGCGGCGACATACTCTCCCACAAATTGCAGTACCATCTGCGCAATCGGGCTTAACTTCTCTGTTCGGAATGGGAAGAGGTGAGCCCC
>CAILWV010000030.1 GCA_903838055.1 uncultured Bacteroidota bacterium
AAATGAAATCAAACAATATATAAGATATTACAATAACGAAAGAATCAAATCAAATTTAAACAAAATGAGTCCGATAAAATATCGAACTCATTATTATCAAAATTAATTATAAATTTGTCTAAACTTTTGGGTGCAGTCTATAAAGGTGTTTTTATTTATATTAATTATCTTATAAATGAAATTCTTATTCCATTTTTAGTAGGTTTGGGAGTATTTTTAAATCTTTAATGCGTTTGTCCTCGCTATTTTTACGCTCTACAATCAATTCCTTTTCGTCTATTCCAGTAATTTTAGAGACTTTTGCAAGTAAACGAGATACGGTTTGTTCTCTTCTTTTTACTGTTGCCGAAATGGTTTCGGGTTGGTTACTATTTTCAAATAATTGATTAAGATTATTTAGTGATACAAATTGGTTATTTTGTTCTAATAGATATAGTAATAATCGTTTTTCCTGCTCATCAAAAACAGAAATAGGTTTGCTCTTATATAAAAACAATTCTTTTTGTAGATTGTAATGGATACCATTAAATGGTTTCAGTTTAGAAGTTATTTTTTCATGAAAATACAATACAAAAAATAAAACAACAATAACTATACACAATAGTATATAAGTGATTTTATAATCGGGAGTCAAAGGCACTATAAAACTATACGTTCCCAATAGTTTGCCCTTAGCTAAATTAATAGGGAATATTGTAAAATATTGATTTTTATTTAATTCATTTTGTATAACACAAATTATGTTATTTCCTTCAAAATAATTAGAAATAATTCTTGGACAAAAATTCAATTCTGATTTTTTTATATTGTTTTTGTTTAAAAAAATTTCATAATAAGCATCTGTTATAAAATATAAATTTTCTTGATTATTATTATTAAATAATTTATTTTCTACACATTTTAAATTTGAGTCTCCACTTATTCGTCCTTTAACAGTCCATTTCATAGTTGGTAAATGAAGTTTCCATATGGTAGTATCTAATTGTTTTCCACATTGAGTTTTATTCTCATCTTTTGTATTGCCCCCAAAAACATATAAATCATTATTAATTAAATAACTAAAAGCACTTTCTCTAGTTTCCATTGGTACTTCACTAAAAGTTCTCACTTCAATCCATTCACGGGTTTTAAAATCGTATTTGGTTAAAATATTTTTAAATGTAAACAAGCCATAACCACCATAAAAGTAAATCTCCTCATTGTACACAAACCGAACAGCACCAAACTGGTTTCGGTGTAAAAAGGAATTGTCAATACGAACAATAGAGTCATTTCTATATTCTAAAACTGGTCCACAACCTTCATGTACTAAATAGGTTTTTGTTCCAATATTAAAAAACTTATACTCTTGTAGTTTAGCAGGGTAATCGGTGTGTTTAAATGCAATTCGTTTCATTGCATTGCCTTTGTAAACTAATGAGTCGTTAATAATAAGAACAGGTTGTTTGGTTTTGGCTTCTCTAAACAAAAGAAATTCTCCGTTGAATTCTAGTTTTTGTGCTTTTGTAGATAGAGGTGCTAGGCAAGTAAGTAGTATTAATAATGGAATTGCACGCATGTTTATGTAGTATTGGGACTAAGATATAATAAAACTCAAATATCTAAAATTAACTTTATTTGAGTTGCAAATATTATAAGAAACTATATTTTCCGATATTATTTGACTGTATTTATTTTTATTATTTCTCCTGCAAGGTCTCTTTTTTGACCTTTTAGGTTTAATATTCTAATTAAGTATTCCTTCAAGGTTTTGGAAACCTAGTAGGATAATCCATTTAAAAACAAAAAACCACCAAAATTACTTTTGATGGTTTCTGTTATTTTAAAAGTAGAATCTTTGTGCTTCTTCGTGCAGCCTTTGTGGCTCTTTGTGTTACAGTATAAATTATTTTTACAAAGAGAAACTTCTATTATTTCAATAAATTAGTTACTAATGAAGGATACAATCCGATAAGTACATTCAACAGAATTGAAACTCCACCCACAGCATAATACACAAATGGAGTTGGTTGTTTTTCTTCATTTGGTTCTCTAGTATACATTGCCAAAATCAATTTGAAGTAATATCCAACACTTATGATCGAATTTATAACTCCAGCAATAACAACAACTAAATATCCAGCCTGAATGGTTTGAGTAAACAACATAAACTTAGCAAAGAATCCTGAGAAAATTGGTATTCCAGCCATTGACAATAATGCCCCTGTTAAAATTGCCGCCATTAAAGGATTGCTTTTTCCTAATCCATTGAAATTTACTATGTCTTCGTTGTCTTTATTTTTAGTAACTGTTATGATTACTGCAAAAGCTGCAATTCCCGCCAAGGCATAAGCACTAGTGTAATACAGTAAAGTTGTAGAAGAATTTGCAACGGTTAATAATGCCATTAGCATAAATCCTGCATGGGAGATCCCAGAGAATGCCAACATACGTTTTACATTATTTTGACGCAATGCCATGATATTTCCAATAGTCATAGAAGCAATAGAAATTAGTACTACAATTAATTGGAATGAGATTAATATATCTTGATTAGCAAAAGATAAATTTAAATTCAATACGGTAACTAATTTGTATAAAGTGGCAATGGCTACCACTTTTACCAAGGTGCTCATGGTTGCAGTAACTAGTGATGGAGAACCTTCATAAACGTCTGGTGCCCAAAAGTGAAACGGAACAGCTGCTATTTTAAACAACATTCCAACTACTACTAAAACTACGCCAATAGGAAACCAAGATGGTAGTTCTGCTGAAAGTGATGCATTAGATATTTCGTTTACATCAAAACTTCCCATTGCTCCATAAATTAAGCAAATTCCAAACAATATTATTCCCGATGCAAAAGAACCCATCAGGAAATATTTCATTCCCGCTTCGTTGCTTTTAATATCTAAACGGCTGCTTCCAGCAAGAATATATAGAGCGATAGAAAGTGTTTCAATTCCTAAAAAGAACATCGCTAAGTTGCTAAAAGAAACCATTGCTACGGCTCCCGCTAAAAGAAAAATCTTTATTGCAATATAATCCGAGATTTTAGTTGGATGGTCTTTATACACATCGTGTCCCATTGCAATAATAAAAACGGTTAGCAAAATAAAAAGCGATACGAACGCAGAAGTAAATTTATCTACGACAAGCATATTGCTGTATTTTCCATCTAATACAGATCCGAAAGAATACAGATTTAAAGTGGTTCCTAATACTGCTAATAATCCTAAAATTACTACTGGAACAATTGCTTTTCTTAAATTAAAGATTTCAGCTATGAGGCAAAAAACGCCTAAACCTGATATTGCTATTAGTGTATTCATTTATTTAATTATTTAGGATTTACGAATTTCGATTTAGGATTTCTTGGCTTGCGGAAATACTTATTTTAAATTCATTGTCCTTGTTTACTTGTTTCTTGATTTTATTGTTTTTATTCCCGCTGAAAAAATTGCAACTAATTCGTCAGCTTCTTTTATTAGTTTTTCTAATTCTATTGTATTACAACTAATGTTTAAATCCTTGATAAATTCTAACCAAAATAAACTTTCGTCGGCCTCTTCATCTACCACTTTTAACTTATTTAAAAAATCAGCATCTGATTTTCCTTTACAAACCGCTCTATAATTTGCAGCAACAGAAGACGAAGATTTAAATAGTTGATAGGATATAACGTCAACAGCTTTATTTTTTTCAATTTCATTTAAAAATTTAAACGTATCAATTGCAAATTTTTTCGTTCTAGCTTTTAATTCTTCCTTTGTCATGCTTATTTTGTTTTATGCGTATTCTATAATCCTTAATCAAAAATTCCTTAATCCCAAATCAATTTATCTATTAATTTGTTTCAGAATTTCAACAATACTTGGGTTAACCAAATCTACAATTGGTTTTGGATGTAATCCGTAGAACAATAAAAAGGCAATCAGAATCACAAAAACTATTGTTTCGTTAAGGCTTACATCAGCAAAGACTTTTGTATTAGTTTCTCCAAGCATTACATTTTGAAACATTTTCAACATATAGTATGCTCCTAAAATAATTGTTGAACCACCAAGAATGGCATACCAAATATTTACTTGAGATAAGCTGTATAAAACGGTAAATTCTCCAATAAAGTTAAAGGTTCCAGGTAAAGCTACTGAGGCTAAAACTAACATCATAAACATCGAAGTGAATTTTGGTGCTTGCGTACGAATTCCACCTAAATCTTCCATTTGATGACTTTCAAATCTTCTATTAATTACTTCGGCAGCAAAGAACAAACCAACGATTACAAACCCGTGTGCAATCATTTGCGAAACAGCTCCGCTTAAACCATCGGCAGTTAAAGTATAACAACCAGCAGCAATTAATCCAACGTGTGCAAGAGAAGAATAAGCTAATAATTTTTTTAGATCTTTTTGACGTAAAGCAACAATTGATCCATAAATTACTCCGGCAATACTTAATCCGATTAAGGTTGGCATGTAAGTTTTAGCAGCTAATGGTGCAATAGGAATTTGCCAACGGATAACGCTGTACAATCCCATTTTTAGCATAATACCAGATAAAAGCATGGTTCCAACTGTTGGTGCCTTTTGATATACTTTTGCTTGCCAAGTATGGAAAGGAATTATAGGGATTTTAATAGCATACGCTAAAAAGAAGGCAAAGAAAATCCAGAATTGTTCCGTTGGAGTTAACTTTAATTTAGTTAAATCAGATAACATAAAACTACCTGCTTTAGTATATAAATATGCAAAAGCAACTAACATAAATAACGAACCAGCAAGTGTGTAAATAAAGAATTTCACTACTGCTTTTTTACGTTCTTCTAAATCTCCGTTACCCCAAACTAAAGCTATAAAATAGATTGGAATTAAAGATAGTTCCCAGAAAATATAATATAATAAACCATCTGCAGCAAGAAAAGTTCCAGTCATTGCAAATGCCATGAATAATATTAGAGAATAGAAGTTTTTAGATTTATTAAAATTATTTCCGAAGGAAGATAAAATGATTATTGGAGTTAATGAAACAGTTAGCAAAACCATTGCTAGAGCCAAACCATCTGCTTTTAAAGCAAAAGAAATATTTGGTTGTAAAATCCAAGGGTTGTTAAGGCTTATGTCTACTCCGCCAAGATGGTGATTTACTAATACTGTTGTACATCCTAATGCCAATAGACTAAAAAATAATGCCACTTTGGATGCTATTTTATCTCCAGAAAGGAAGGTAGCTAATGCACCAATAAAAAGGACAATTAATATAAGGGATACGTTCATTTTCTTTAAATTATTGTGCTAAAAATAAATAACTAACTACTGCTAATACTCCAATTACAAATGCAAAAAGATATAAACCAATACTTCCACTTTGTAATTTTTTACCTTGATTACTTAGCCCGTTTGCTACTGTTCCAAATCCGTAAACTACATTCCCAAGTGCTGGTTCCAGTGTAGTTCTAAAGAAATTTGAAAGAGAGTTTATAGGTTTGATAATAATAGCAGTGTAAATTTCATCTACATAATATTTATTGTAAATAGTTTTAGAGATACCTACAATTTCAGAATCTTGTTTTGGTACAAATCCTTGTTTGATGTATTTAGCATACGCCCAAACAATTCCGATAATGGCACCCGTTAAAGCAATTCCCATTAGCATGTATTCTTGACTTCCAAGAGCGTGCTCTTCGTGTTTTCCAGCTAAAATTGGTTCCAAGAAATGATTCAACCAATTGCTTCCTGGTAAGTTTATTAAACCACCAACGGTTGCTAATGCTGCTAAGATTATTAAAGGCAAAGTAATTAAACTCGGACTTTCGTATAAATGGTGTTTTTGTTCTTCGGTTCCTCTAAAATCTCTAAAGAAAGTCAAATACATTAATCTAAACATATAAAAAGCCGTCATGATAGATGCAATAGAACCAATAATCCATAACGCTTTATTGTGTTCAAATGCTACCATTAATATTTCATCTTTTGACCAGAATCCAGCGAAAGGAAAAATACCTGCAATAGCTAAAGTAGAGATTAACATAGTTGCAAATGTGATAGGCATGTATTTTCTTAAACCACCCATTTTGCGCATATCTTGTTTGCCATGCAAAGCATGAATAACCGATCCAGAACCCAAGAACAAACAAGCCTTAAAGAAAGCATGAGTAATTACGTGGAACACGGCAACATTATAAGCACCCATTCCTAAGGCTAAAAACATTAAGCCTAATTGAGAAACGGTAGAATAGGCCAAAACCTTTTTAATATCATTTTGTAATAATCCGATAGAAGCTGCTACTAAAGCAGTAATTCCTCCAATAATGGCTATGATGTTTTGAACTTCGGGAGTTAAATCAAACAAGAAGTTCATTCTAGTAATCATAAAAATACCAGCCGTTACCATTGTTGCAGCGTGAATTAATGCTGAAACTGGAGTTGGTCCTGCCATTGCATCTGGTAACCAAGTGTAAAGTGGTAATTGCGCAGATTTTCCGGTTGCTCCGATGAATAAGCATAAAGCAGCTATTGAAAGCAATGACCAGTGTGTTGTATTTGGAAATGGTCCAGTATAATTAGCAAATACGGACAACATCATATTACTCATCTTAACAAAATCAAGAGTATTGAATGCATACGCCAATATAAAAATTCCAATCAAGAAACCTAAATCTCCAATTCGGTTCATGATGAAAGCTTTTTTTGCGGCATCATTATAATCTTGGTTTTTATGCCAAAATCCGATAAGTAAGTAAGAGCAAAGTCCTACGCCTTCCCATCCTATAAACATAACTAGTAAGTTGCTTCCAACTACTAAAGTGATCATAAAAAAGATGAACAAATTTAGATATGCAAAAAACTTGTGCATATTTTCATCTTCGTGCATGTAGCTGATAGAATATAAGTGAATCAGAGAACCAATTCCGGTAACAAAAAGCAACCACAATAAAGACAACTGGTCTAATAAAATTCCGAAATCTACTTTAAGTTTTCCTATTTGAATCCAATCAAATAAAGTAACTGATGTTGGTTTTCCAGTAGAATTTAATTGCAAGAAAAAATACAAACTCATTCCAAAAGAAATTGCAACAGCAATAGTTCCGATAGCACCAGAAATGCTTTTTCCTGCTTTCTTTCCGAAGAAAACATTAAATAAGAACCCAACGAATGGGGCTAGAAGTAAGAGTAAAACTAAATTATTCTCCATTAGGGATTATCCTTTTAAGTTTTTTAAATTTGAGATATCTACCGAACCAATATTTCGGAAAACCGAAACTAGTAATGCCAATCCAACGGCAACTTCGGCAGCAGCAACAGCCATTGAGAAGAAAACGAAAACTTCCCCTTTTGGATCTTGCCAGTAGGTTGCAAATGCTACAAATAATAAATTCACGGCATTCAACATAATTTCTATTGACATAAAAACGATGATGGCATTTCGTCTATACAACACTCCAAAGATTCCGATACAAAATAGTAAAACGGAAAGGAAAATGTAATTTTCTATACCTATTTGATTTAAAATATTCTCCATATTATTTACCTGTTTTTTCTTTTTTAGACAATAAAACCGCGCCAATCATTGCAACTAAAAGCAATACTGAAGCAAATTCAAATGGAACCATAAAGCCATCTTTATCATCCAATAAAACGGTTCCTAATTTTTTTATCGATTGAAAATCGGTATGACTTGTATAATATTCTCCAACAAATGGTTTAGAATACATGAAGATTACTACCAAAGCAGAACTCAATAATATGAAAACTGTTATTGCGCCAAGTCTTGTAATTCTGGGCTTATGCACCTCGTCTTCCTTATTTAAATTCATCAACATGATCGTGAATAAAAAGAGTACCATAATGGCTCCCGAATAAACGATGATATGAACAATAGCTAAAAATTGTGCGTTAAATAATAAATAATGACCTGCAATTGAGAAAAAACACAACACTAAATAAATAGCACTATGAATTGGGTTTCTACTGTAAATTGTCAAAAATGCTGTTGACAAAGTAAACGCTGACAAAATGTAAAATATAATAAGTATTGGAGCCATAATTAATTCAGTTTTTTAGTATTTGCCATAGCCATTTCTAAAGGCATTACTAATTTATCTTTTCCAAAAATGAAATCTTCTCTATCGTAATTTGCAGGAACTAATTCTTTAGAAATTGTCAAATAGATTGCGTCTTTTGGACATGCTTCTTCACATAAACCACAGAAAATACAACGCAACATATTGATTTCATATATCTCAGCATATTTTTCCTCGCGGTACAAATGTTTTTCATCTGCTTTGCGTTCTGCAGCTTTCATCGTAATTGCTTCTGCAGGACATGAAAGGGCGCATAATCCGCAAGCGGTGCAGTTTTCACGACCTTGCTCATCACGTTTCAACATGTGTTGTCCGCGATATACAGGACTAAATTCCCTTACTTGTTCCGGGTAATGAATAGTTGCCTTTTTTCTAAAAAAGTGTTTAATGGTAATCCACAAACCTTTTACAATGGCTATCAGGTATAGTTTCTCTAAAAACGTCATTTCCTTATTGGAAACTTGTTTCTTCTTACCGGATAACGAAATACTTTGTATTGATGACATATTTTCTTTTCCTAATTAAAATCCAAAAAATGCTAAAATCTCTCCTCTCAAAATTACTATTCCTGTTATCATGATATTGACAATAGAAAGCGGAATTAATATTTTCCAACCTAAATTCATCAATTGATCGTATCTAAATCTCGGAATTGTCCATCTTATCCACATAAAGAAAAATATGAAAAAGCAAAGTTTAGCAAATAATGCTCCCATACCTATTACATTTCCAAGATTTACTCCCCAATGTTCTACTACCCAACTCATTCCTGGATAATTATATCCTCCAAAAAATAAAACAGAAATTATTGTAGATGAGATAAACATATTAGCATATTCAGCAAATAAGTAGAATCCCATTTTCATGGAAGAATACTCGGTGTGGTATCCACCAATTAATTCCGATTCACATTCGGCTAAGTCAAAAGGTGTTCTGTTTGTTTCTGCAAAAGCACAAATTAAAAAGATTAAAAAGGATAGTGGTTGGTAAAATACATTCCAATGCAAACCATGTTGCTGTACTGAAATTTCTTTTAAGCTTAAAGTTCCAGTCATCATCAATAAAGCAATCATCGAAAATCCCATAGCAACTTCATAGGAAACCATTTGCGATGCTGCACGAACAGCTCCCATTAATGAGAATTTATTATTAGATGCCCATCCACCTATCATTATTCCGTAAACTCCAATAGATACAACTGCAAAAATATATAGTAAAGCACTATCGGTATCTGTTGCTTGAAGTAGTACATCTCTTCCAAAAATATGTAATTTATCTCCCCACGGAATTACGGCACTTGTCATTAACGCGGCGCTCATCGCTATCGCTGGACCTACAAAAAACAGAAATCTATTTTTAGTATCTGGTTCAAATTCCTCTTTTGCAAATAATTTCATTCCATCCGCAAGAGGTTGTAATAAACCTCCCCAACCAGCACGATTTGGACCAACTCTATCTTGAAGAAAAGCTGCTACTTTACGTTCAGCCCAAGTGGAATACATAGCCATAACCATAGTTACTGCGAATACGACTAATATCAAGACGCTTTTTTCTATAATAAAGGTAGTAGAACTATCCATTGTTTTTAGAATTTACAGGGTTACCATCTATTTTTTCATTGTAATCAATTTCTGACATACTGATTTTTTTTCTATCAATATCTCTACCTTGAAGAATTCCTTTTTCGGTTTCAATTACAACTTTATCTAATTTTCCGAAATGTTTATTTTGATTGATAACCGAATCTTTTTCGAATTTTCTTGGTCCTTCAATGATCCAATCTGCAACGTCTTTTTTATCAAAACGACAGGTGTTGCAAATGAAATCTTCTACTTCGTGGTATTCGTCTTTTCTTGCGGTTACTCTTTGGATTTCGTTTCCAAACATCCAAAGTGTTGTTTTTCCGCAACAACCAGGGGTAGTACATTCTCTATGTGCATTGAATGGTTTGTTAAACCAAACTCTCGATTTGAAACGGAAAGTTTTATCTGTTAATGCTCCAACAGGACATACATCAATCATATTTCCAGAGAACTCATTATCGATTGCAGTAGAGATACAAGTAGATATTTGTGAGTGATCGCCACGATTTAATACTCCGTGCACTCTACCATCGGTTAATTGATCAGCAACTTCTACGCAACGTTGGCAAACAATACAACGGTTCATGTGTAATTGAATATGCGGACCGATATCTTCTGGTTCGAAAGTTCTTTTTTCTTCTATAAAACGAGTTTCCGATTTTCCGTGTTCGAAACTTAGATTTTGCAAATCACATTCTCCTGCTTGATCACAAACTGGACAATCTAAAGGGTGATTTATCAAAAGGAATTCGGTTACTGCTTTTCTAGCTTCAGTCACTCTTTCAGAAGATTTGCTAGCTATTTCCATTCCGTCTTGACAACCAGTAACACAAGATGCTACTAATTTTGGCATTGGTCTTGGATCAGCTTCGCTACCTTTTGTAACGTCAACTAAACAACAACGGCATTTTCCACCTGTTCCTTTTAGTTTAGAATAATAACACATGGCTGGTGGAACAGATTCTCCACCAATCATACGAGCAGCTTGCAGAATGGTTGTTCCTGGTGCTACTTCAATTTCTTGACCGTCTATGGTTACTTTCATTATAATTTTTGTTTTTTTAGTTTAAAGTTTAAAGTTTCATGTTTTACAACTTGAAACTAAAATAACTTGAAACCTGAAACTATTTTTAAACTTCTTGCTTTGTTATTAAATGCTTTACTTTTTCAAAAGGCTCTGCAACAAAGTGATCTCTGTTTTTAACTTTTTCTGGGAAACGAATGTGGTATTCAAACTCATCTCTAAAATGGCGAATTGCCGCAGCAACAGGCCAGGAAGCCGCATCTCCTAATGGGCAGATGGTATTTCCTTCAATTTTAGATTGGATGCTCCACAACAAATCGATGTCTTCTTCGCGACCTTGACCGTTTTCTATTCTCCACAATACTTTTTCTAACCAACCAGTTCCTTCTCTACATGGCGTACATTGACCGCAAGATTCATGGTGGTAAAAACGAGAAAAATTCCAAGTGTTACGAACAATACAAGCTCTATCATCATAAACTATGAATCCTCCAGAACCTAACATAGATCCGGTTGCGAACCCACCATCTGAAAGACTTTCGTAGGTCATTAATCGGTCTTCACCAGCAGCAGTTTTATAAATTAAATTGGCTGGTAAAATTGGCACCGAACTTCCTCCAGGTACTAAAGCCTTTAAGGGTCTATCGGTTTGCATTCCACCACAATATTCGTCAGAATTCATGAATTCATATACAGATAATCCTAATTCGATTTCGTAAACTCCCTGATTTTTGATGTTCCCAGAAGCCGAAATTAATTTTGTTCCTGTAGAACGACCGATTCCTATTCCAGCATAATCAGCTCCAGAATTGTTTACAATCCAAGGCACAGCAGCAATGGTTTCTACGTTATTTACTACAGTAGGATTTTGCCAAAGTCCTTTAACAGCAGGAAAGGGTGGTTTCAAACGAGGATTACCTCGATTTCCTTCTAAACTTTCTAAAAGCGCAGTTTCTTCTCCGCAGATATAAGCTCCACCACCAATTTGAACATAAAGTTCTAAATCGTAGCCAGAACCTAAGATATTTTTACCCAACCAACCAGCTGCTTTTGCTTCGGCGATGGCTCTTTCTAATATTTTATATACCCACATATACTCTCCACGAATGTAGATGTAGGATAAGTTAGCTCCCAAAGCGTAACTTGAAGTAATCATTCCCTCTATTAATAGGTGCGGAATGTACTCCATTAAATAACGGTCTTTAAAAGTACCTGGTTCAGATTCGTCTGCATTACAAACTAAATGACGAGGGTTTCCCGATTTTTTATCGATAAAACTCCATTTCATTCCAGCTGGAAATCCTGCACCACCACGACCACGAAGTCCTGAAGTTTTAACTTCTTCTACAACTTCATCAGGTGTCATTTTTTTCAAGGCTTTTTCTACAGATGCATAACCGCCTTCTTTGCGATATACCTCGTAAGTTTTAATGCCTGGAACATTGATCTTGTCTAATAATATTTTTCTTCCCATGATACTATTTATCGTGTAAAGTGATTTTTCCATCCTTGCAATCAGTTACTAACTGATCGATTTTTTCTTTCGTCAAATGCTCTTGATAGAAATCTCCCAATTGCATCATTGGAGCATATCCACAAGCACCAAGGCATTCTACTCCTCGAACTTCAAATTGTCCGTCTGCAGTTGGTTCTCCAACCTTTACTCCAAGTTTTGAACAAGTGTAATCCATTAAATCTTCAACTCCATTTTGACAACAAGGTGAAGTTTGACAGAATTCAAACATGTATTTTCCTATTGGTCTTTGATTGAACATGGTGTAAAATGTTACTACTTCAAAAACTTCAATAGGTTGGATTTTTAAAATTTCAGCTACTTTTATTTGTAAATCAGTGCTCAACCAGTTATCATGAGCATCTTGTACTTCATGTAGAACTGGCAATAAAGCCGATTTTTGTTTTCCTTCAGGATAATGACTGATTAATTCATTGATGCGGGTCATCAAGGATTCGGTCATGTTTATTTCTTGTTTGATATGCGATTTTTCCATTTTATTTCTTTAAATCTGAAATCTTTATGCGTCTAATTCTCCTGCGATTACATTTAAACTGGATAATATTACAATAGCATCCGATAGCATTCCGCCTTTAATCATTTCGGTATATGCTTGGTAGTAGATAAAACAAGGTCTTCTAAAATGTAAACGATATGGTGTTCTACTTCCGTCGGTAACTAAATAAAATCCTAATTCTCCATTTCCACCTTCAACAGGATGATATATTTCTGCAACAGGAACCGGAACTTCACCCATCACAATCTTAAAGTGATAAATTAAGCTTTCCATATTGTGATATACATCTTCTTTTGGAGGCAAATAATAATCGGGAACATCTGCATGAATTGGGCCTTCTGGTAATTTTGCTAATGCCTGACGGATGATACTTATACTTTCCCAAACTTCAGCATTTCTGACACAAAAGCGATCGTAAGTATCGCCTGATTTTCCTACAGGAATATCAAATTCAAAATCTTCGTAAGAAGAATAGGGTTGTGCTTTTCTAACGTCATAATCTATTCCTGCCGCACGTAAATTAGGACCTGTTAATCCATATTGCATTGCTAATTCAGCTGTAATCGGACCAACATTAACTGTTCTATCAATAAATATTCTATTTCTTTCAAATAGGTTTTCAAATTCTTTCCAAGCAATTGGAAAATCAGTTAAAAAAGTATCTAATTTTTTGAAAGCTGCTTCAGACCAATCTCTTTCGAAACCGCCAATTCTGCCCATATTTGTTGTAAGACGCGCGCCACAGATTTCTTCGTAGATTTCATATATTTTTTCTCTAAATTGAAAAACATAAAGGAAACCGGTATAGGCTCCAGTATCTACTCCTAAAATGGAATTACAAATTAAATGATCTGCAATTCTAGCTAATTCCATTACTATAACTCTCAAATATTGAGCGCGTTTTGGAACTTCAATTTCTAGTAGTTTTTCAACAGTCATCCACCAAGCCATATTGTTGATAGGCGAAGAGCAATAATTCATTCGATCTGTCAAGACATTTACTTGATAAAACGGACGGTTTTCAGCAATTTTTTCAAATGCGCGATGAATGTAACCAATTGTAGGTTCAGCATCAAGAATACGTTCCCCATCCATCAATAAGATATTTTGAAAAATACCATGTGTTGCAGGGTGAGTTGGCCCAAGATTTAATATTGAAAGTTCGCTTCCATCTTCGTTGCGAGTTTGTTCAATAACTTTGGCATAACGATGCTCCGGTAATAATAATAAGTCTGACATATATTCAATTACGAATTACGAATTACGAATTAAAAAAATTTAATCGCAAATGGACAATTAATTTTATGTTTTAAATTAGAATTTCAGATTTGTAATTCTTAATTTTAATTACAACTTGTTCTCCCAAAGAATCGATCGTCTTTGTCGGTCCTTCCTTGGTCTTCCATTGGAAATTCTTTTCGCAGAGGGTGAGAAACCATTTCCTCCATATTTAAAATTCTCTTTAATTGAGGGTGTCCTATGAAATTGATTCCATAAAAATCCCATGTTTCTCTTTCCATCCAATTGGAACAAAGGAATAAATCAGTTACAGTATTCACTTCCGGATTTTCGCCAGATAAATAAGTTGTAACTCTTAATCTTATATTTTCAACCCAATTATGTAAATGATAGACTACAGCAAATTGATGGTTTGCATCATTTTCTGGGTAGTGAACTCCACATAAATCGGTAAGAAAATGAAAATTTAAATCTTCTTCTGTTTTCAAAGTTCGAATTACTTCATGAATTGCTTCTGGAGTAGCTTCGAATGAAAATACATCTCTGCTCATTTTAAAATTCAGCACTTTAGCGCCAAATTTTTGTGATATTTTATCTTGAATGAAGGTCGTTTCTAAAGCCATACTATAAATTATAAGAAGCTAATAATTCAACATATTCTGGAGAACTTCTTCTGCGAACAGATTCGTTTCTTACTAATTCTTGTAATTGCATAACACCATCTACAATTTGTTCTGGTCTTGGTGGGCATCCTGGAACATATACGTCAACTGGAATAACTTTGTCAATTCCTTGCAAAACAGAATAGGTATCGAAAACACCACCTGAACTTGCACAAGCTCCAACAGCTATAACCCATCTCGGTTCACTCATTTGCTCGTAAACTTGACGTAAAATAGGAGCCATTTTTTTAGAAATAGTTCCCATAACCATAAGCATGTCTGCTTGGCGAGGAGAAAAACTCACACGTTCCATTCCAAATCTCGCTAAATCATAATGGGAAGCCATTGTGGCCATAAATTCTATTCCACAACATGATGTAGCAAATGGAAGAGGCCAAAGCGAATTAGCTCGTGCCATACCTACAACATCATTTAGTTTAGTTGCAAAAAATCCTTCTCCAGTAACTCCTTCTGGCGGAGCAACCATATTTATTTTAGAATCACTCATTTATAATTCGTAATTTACAATTCGTAATTTATTATTCCCACTCTAACGCCTTTTTCTTTAAAATATAAAAGAAACCAACTAATAATAATAACATGAAAACAACCATCTTAATCATTCCATCGATGCCTAATTCTTTAAAATTTACTGCCCATGGATATAAGAAGATAACCTCTACATCAAAAAGCACAAAAAGTATTGCAACAAGAAAGTATTTTACAGAGAATGGAATACGGGCATTTCCTACAGATTCAATCCCACACTCAAAATTTTTATCTTTGCTTTTAGAATGTCTTTTTGGACCTAAATAGCTTGATCCAATGATAGTTGCAACAACAAATCCTACAGCAAGAAGTGCTTGCATTAGTATTGGTAAATAATCGTGTTGTGTAGATTGCATATTCTTAAATTTTTAATCTTTTTCTAATATCGTACAAATATACATTGCATTATTTAATTCGCAAAAACCTAGGCTTAAACGTTTCTTATTTATTACTTAAATACACTTATTTAAAATAATTCTAAATTAAGATATTGAGCATAAAAAAAACGTCTCGAATTATTCGAGACGTTTAAACATTGAGGTAACCAAAAAATAATATATATTAGTCTTCGATAACTACTACTTGAGCAGCCACTTTACCTTTTCTTCCTTCTTCTTCTTCGTAAGAAACTTTATCACCTTCATTTAGTGATTCAGCTTTAATACCTGTTGCGTGAACGAAAATGTCTTTTCCATTTTCATCATCTGTAATGAATCCGTAACCTTTAGATTCATTGAAAAATTTAACTGTACCTGTGCGCATTTTGTAATGTAAAAAAATTAATAATGCCCAAAGATATACTTATTTATCACATAGCAAACAAAAATTCAATAAAAAATTAAAATATTTTTAACAAACTGAATTTATAAACAAATGATTTTCAGATAAATATTTGAATTATCCTTGCTAAAGTGCTGAAAAAGCTGCTATTTATTAATTTTTTAAATAGCTGCTTTTTAATTAGTTGAGAATTTAATATTAATTACTTTAAGTCTACTTTGATATGTAATTCGTTTAATTGAATGTCATCTATAATAGATGGAGCATCAATCATAACGTCTCTTCCAGAATTGTTTTTTGGGAAAGCAATGAAATCTCTAATAGTTTCTTGACCACCTAAAATAGCAACTAATCTGTCTAATCCGAAAGCTAAACCTCCGTGAGGTGGTGCTCCAAATTGGAAAGCATCCATTAAGAAACCAAATTGGTTGCGTGCTTCTTCTTCTGTGAAGCCTAAATATTTAAACATTAGTTGTTGTGTAGCTTTATCATGAATACGAATAGAACCACCTCCAATTTCATTACCGTTTAACACCATATCATAGGCATTAGCACGAACTTTGCCAGGATTAGTGGCTAATAATTCCATGTCTTCTGGTTTAGGAGATGTAAATGGGTGGTGCATAGCATGCCATCTTCCGCTTTCTTCATCTAGTTCTAATAATGGAAAATCCACTACCCATAGTGGTGCAAATTCGGTAGGATTTCTTAATCCTAATCGAGTTGCTAATTCCATTCTAAGTGCCGAAAGTTGTGTTCTTGTTTTATCGGCAGGACCAGAAAGCACAAAAATCATATCCCCTGCTTTAGCGCCTGTAACTTTAGCCCATTGTGCTAAATCGTTTTGATCGTAAAATTTATCTACTGAGGATTTGTAGCTTCCATCTTCTTCACATTTTACATACACCATTCCCGAGGCCCCAATTTGAGGTCTTTTTACCCAGTCAATTAATGCATCTATCTCTTTTCTAGTGTATGTTGCGCAATTTGGTGCAGCAATTCCAACTACAAGTTCGGCACTATTAAATACTGAAAAATCTTTGTTTTGTGCGACTGCATTCAACTCTCCAAATTCCATTCCGAAACGGATGTCTGGCTTATCGTTTCCGTAAGTTTTCATTGCGTGATCATAGGTCATTCTAGGAAATTTCTCCACGTCAACACCTTTTATTTCTTTTAATAAATGACGGGTTAAACCTTCAAATACATTTAGTATGTCTTCTTGTTCTACAAACGCCATTTCACAATCGATTTGTGTAAATTCAGGTTGTCTATCGGCACGTAAATCTTCATCTCGGAAACATTTCACAATTTGGAAATATTTATCCATACCGCCAACCATTAATAATTGTTTGAAGGTTTGGGGTGATTGCGGAAGTGCATAAAATTGCCCTTCATTCATTCTACTAGGTACTACAAAATCTCTAGCTCCTTCAGGAGTTGATTTTATTAAATAAGGAGTTTCAACTTCGCAAAAATCTAAATCTGAAAGGTAATTTCTAACTGCTTGTGCTACTTTATGACGGAATAACAAACTGTTTTTCACAGGATTTCTTCTAATGTCCAAATAACGGTATTTCATTCGGATATCTTCACCTCCATCTGTTTCATCTTCAATTGTGAACGGAGGAGTTAATGAAGCATTAAGTATAGTCATTTCAGTAACCAAAATTTCAATTTCACCTGTTGGGATATTTTTATTTTTGGCTTCACGCTCAATAACAGTACCTTTTACTTGAACTACAAATTCTCTCCCAAGAGTTTTAGCCAATTCAAAAACTGTTTTTTCAGAACGACTTTCGTCAAATAATAACTGTGTTATTCCATAGCGATCGCGCAAATCTACCCAATTCATGAATCCTTTATCTCTTGATTTTTGAACCCATCCTGCAAGGGTAACTTCGGTATTAACATGAGTAGCGTTTAATTCGCCACAATTATGACTTCTATACATTGAAAATTAATTTTTGCAAAAGTAAAAAACTTCCAACGAAATAAATACTAAAAACTTCATAATGATGAATTGCAACTAAATAAAATTAGTTACATTTGAAATAACAAATTAATAAAATTAAAATATGAAGAAATTAGTGTTTGTTTTATTTGCTATAATTATGGCAAATACTGGCTTTGCTCAAGAAATGGTTGCTTTACGTGCGGATATCGCCAATAGAAATGGGGATGCAATTTTTATTAAAACTCCTGCTGGTAAGATTCTTAAAGAAATAAAAGTAGATGACAAAGGGATATTCAATAGTTCATTTTCTGTTGAAACGGGTTTATATCTTTTATTTGATGGATCCGAATATACTATTGTATATCTGAAAAACGGGTTTGATCTTTCTCTGAAAATGGATGCGAAAAATTTTGATGAAAGTATTACATATACTGGAAAAGGAGAAAAAGAAAATAATTATTTGGCTCAAAAATCGCTTATTAATGAAAAATATGAAAGCAAAATAGGCGATATTAAAGACGAAAATGCTTTTGCAGATTTGATTGCTAGTTTTAAAAAAGAATTTAAAGATAAACTAGATGTTGGAGGGTATGATGCTGATTTCGTTAAAGAAGCTAATAGAATAGTAGAGAAGGAAAGTGAAAAAATGCAATATCGATTTGCAATAGTTTTGAAATTGTCAAAAATTAATGGTTCGGTTGCTCCAACCTTTAATTATGTTACTATTGCTGGAGAAAAAGTTAAATTGGAAGACTTAAGAGGCAAGTATGTTTATATAGATGTATGGGCAACATGGTGTGGGCCGTGTAGAGGAGAAATTCCTTATTTAGCTAAAGTTGAAGAAAAATATAAAGAAAAAAATATTGCTTTTGTAAGTATTTCTGTTGATGAAGATAAAGACTTTAATAAATGGAAAAAATTTGTTGCGGATAAGCAATTAGGAGGAATTCAATTGTTTGCTGATAAAAACTGGAACTCAGAATTTATTACTGCTTTTGGAATTAATTCAATCCCTAGATTTATTTTAATTGATCCTAAAGGAGTCGTTATTAATTCGGATGCTCCGAGGCCATCAGAACAACAATTACAAGATAAATTAGATAGTTTATTGAATTAATTTCAATCTATTGTCTTGTCCTGAAATAGCGATACATAAAAAGTATCCTTATGGAAAAACATGAAGAAAGTCGCTATATAAAGCGCACACAAAAAGATTATACCATGTCTTTTAAATTACAAATTGTTCAAGAAATCGAGCAAGGAAGAA
>CAILWV010000031.1 GCA_903838055.1 uncultured Bacteroidota bacterium
CCCTTAAAAATTAAAAACCTAACAGTATTGAAAAGTCACAAAGCAATATACTTATGTGTATTTTAGTAGTAATTTATTTATAAATATTTGAACTTACAGGAAACCCAACGTAAAGGGTTTTTACACTTTTATTTTCAAAGCCTCGAAAATAAAAGCCAGCAGAAAAAAACATATACATTTTTCGGATCCCAATCAAAATAGGTGAATCACGATAAATTCAGAGTTCACAAAGAACGACAACAAAACAGATCTTAATGTTCATAAAAAAACTCTAATCATTTTCTTTTATAAACTCCAACTTGTTTTATTTTGTGCACACACCGTAAGTTTTTCCACACTTTGAACATCTAAGTCTTTAGTTTTTTTACTTTATAACCTTTCAAAATATTTCTGACGGAGAACGATGGTGAAAATTAATATCAAAATAGTACATCTATGCTTTTTGTTGGCCTTTTCAAATGGGGTCAAAGCTATGCCAGTGGCTCCCAATCCTATTGAGTTGGCGAACTTAAATTTTGAGGAAAGATTTGAGGCAACCAAGAAACTGCATACGGAACTGCTTAAATTAAGTCCTGATGAAAGAAAAGCCTATAGAGAACAAGTACATCAAAAGATGTCTTCTTTAAATGCAGAGGAACGAAGAGCCGTTAGACTAAAAATGGAGCTTCAAAATCAACGAATCACACCAGAGCAAAGAAACATGATGCGTGAAGAGAGAAAACAGTTTATTCAGATGCTGACCCCTGAGGAAAGACAAGAAATGAAAAAAAGACGTGAAGAAATTTTGAAGCATCTGACGCCAGAAGAGAGAAAAGAATGGGATAAGCGCAGATAAAAGGATATGAAGCCTTTTTACATTTGTTTACAAGGTACTCTAGTTTGAGTGAGTTATCTTGGCTAGGAGAGAAAGAAGAGTTGCAATGCGCATTGAGGGGAGACGTTCGTTCTATTAAAAGAATTGTCACAAAACTCGCTAAACCAGGATTTCATCTGGCTTACAAAACTTTGTTGAACGTTGAAGATGCAGAAGACTGTGTTCAAGAATCGTTTTATCAACTATGGCGTTCAAATAATCAATTCCAGGCCAAATCAAGCCTAAAAACATATTTTTTCAGATTTGTATTCAACTCTTCGTTTTTAATTTTGAAAAAACGTAAAGAGACGATTTGGCATGATTTAGAGAACTACAACGAAATATTAAATTTGAATATAAACTCTACAATTTTTGATGAGAGTTTTGATCGCATTTTGAGCTCTATAGACGTTGAAAAGGCTCTGTCAATGCTTGTTCCAAGTCAAAGAACTGCAATCATTCTCTGGGCTTACTTTGATTACTCATCGCAGGAAATTGCTGAAATTATGGGTTCTAATAAAAATGCAGTTGATCAACTTCTATTTAGAAGTAAGCAACATTTAAAACATTATTTTGGTGAGAATGACAAATGAAACAGGATTTGAACGATTACGAAATGAAAAATCGCTTTAAAAAAATAATCTCTCATGTAAGTGCAGACTATTCACAAAGGCAATTTGAAACCTTGCTGATTGAAAAAAGTATTGATCAAATAGCATCTTCACAAGTAAAGCACAACTGGCTCACGTCAATAGGTCACTTTAGATTCAATAACCAAAGAAGAAAAATAATTTTTCTATCGGAAATCTTGATTGCTATTGGATTGGTTTTATATTTCAATAGCCTACCGCTGCAAGAAGATTTGACTGCTTATGATTTGATTGGTGAATTTTCACTTGAGACAATATAAATGTTATTAAAAAAGAAATTTAGATCGCAATATTTATTTGTCTTAGACGTTTGGTTTTGTCTTATATGCATTCTTCAATTAAGTTCATGCGGGAATAATTCTGATTTAACCCAAAAGATTCAACTCAGCTTACCAGA
>CAILWV010000032.1 GCA_903838055.1 uncultured Bacteroidota bacterium
AATCAGTAGTTCCTGCTGCTAAAGTACTAGGAGTTGGAGCAGTTGCTGAACCAACACCTCCTGTTGCAGCAGTGTACCAAAGTAAATTTGAACCCGTAGCTGTTAAAGCAGGCGCAATAGCATTTTGGCAATAAGTAAGTGATGCTACTGTTGGTGCAACCGGAGTAGCATTAACAGTTACAGTACCAGAAGTACTAATTGACGGACAATTGAATGGAGTAATGGAAATATCATCTAAAAAATTACCTACTGTTAAATCACCTGAGCCAGAACTTACAGAAACAAAACGTAAGGAATAATTTGACACACCATTGTTTGGAAAGGTATAAGAAACAGTATTGTAAACCCAATTTGTTGGCTGAGCTGAAAATTGACCTAAGCTAATATATGGACCCCCAACTGGTCCTATCTGTAATTCCATTACGTCTGTACCAATAAGACGACCTCTATGGGCAAATGAAATACTTGCTGTTGTACCTGGTAATACATTTATGTTTTGAAATAAAGTAGAAACTTGATTGGCATTTAATTCAACAAATTGATTTCCTGAATATGCTGTAACTCCCTCTGAACCGCTTGACCAAGCCTCTATCATACCATCGGTTGCCGTAGTTTGCCAGCAAGAAAAAACTGACTGATTTACAGTTAACACACTAGCTGGTGGAAGTCCACAAGGATCTTCAAAATCTAAATTACACAAACTAGAAACATTACTAACAATTACAGAATAGGTTCCTGCCACAGTAGTAGTAAAACTAGAAACATTACCAGGATTAGTAACTCCTGTAGGGACTGTCCAAGAATAATTATATGTTCCAGGGGAAACAACTGTAGCAGTTACAGTGGCTAATTGTCCTTGACAAACTGTTGAATTATTTACAGTAACCGTAGGAACCGGAATAATATTTACAGTAATAGAAGCTCTTGGTCCTTCACATCCTGAAATTGTTTGAGAAACATAATAATTGGTAGAACCAACAGTTGCTGTACTAGGGGTTGGAGCGGTAGCAGAACCTACACCACCGACTGAAGCGGTATACCATAACAAACCAGTTCCTATTGCACTTAATGGAGTAGAAACAGCGTTTTGGCAATAGGTTACAGGGGCTACGACTGGCAATGCAGGAGTAGCATTAACTGTTACCTCAATAAGTTCATAAGGTCTACATGTAGCATCTGCAGGAGCAGGATTCGCAATAGCATAAACATAATAAGTACCAGGAACATTTGGCAATGAACCTGTAATTCCTAATGCAGGAAGATCCAATGTAGCAACTCCAGCTGTTGGAGTAGAAAAGCCAAGAGGAGTTCCACCAGTATACATATTACTTCCGGTTTGAAGTGTATTAAAATACACATAACTTATCGCATTACTGCCTGTAAAAATTGTATTTACAGAAAATGGACTTGGGTCACCAAAAAAACACAAATTCTGAGCAGATGATGGTGTCGTAATTGTTGGACAAGAGGCCGCAATACAATTGCTAGTTGAAGGAGCAAAACATGTTCCTGTCGCCCCAATAGGAGTTACTGTAATTTGTACATTATCTCCTGGTGACAATCCAGGAACTAGATAATTGTTAACATTTCCGATTAAACCTACAGCAACAGGAGTACCTGAATTAACTTGATAAGAGACATTATGATCTGTAGCACCAGACAAAGAAGGCCAACTAAATGTTACCGAAGAACCTGTTGGTGTTCCGCAATTAATTGCTGGTGTAATTGCATTAACAAAAGTTAAGGTAAATGAACGTGTTTCAACACAGCCCGAACCCGAAGCATTATCTGTAATTCCTACCCATATAGTTTCCCCTTCAACTCCAGGATAATTAGCAATATCTGCAATTGAATTAGCAGTGTTTTCAGCATCTGCCTGTGAATGATAATAATTAATATCATAATCACTTGTTGTATAACCATTAAGAATAATAGGAGTATTTGTAGATAAGTTAAATGTAGATCCAACACATGCTTGAACCGTTATTGGATCGGCAATTGGCATATGAGGCAAAAACTCCACCGTCATACAATCGGTAAATGGACATGCACTACCAAATGGATAAACTGTTGCACATAGTTGGCCTGGTTGACTTACTGAAACACAAGGTCCCGTAGCACCTGGAATCACCACTCCATTTAATGTCCATGTATGAACAACTGTATTTGCTAAACCGGAACAAATTTGCTTTGAAGTTGCAAAACATGGAGCTAATCCGTCGGCAACAGTTAAATCTGGTGGCAAAGATAATGGCGGAGTAGTATTAAAACTTCCTGCATCTAAAAATACGGCAGAATCATATAGGTTATCTCCTACATTGGCAATTGCCAATTTAATATGATAGGTTTGTCCGCATTGAACATTACTCAAAGCAGCAATTACTTTTGTAAATCCATCGTACTGAATGGTAGTATTTACTAAAGGAGTTGTACCAGTACCATTACTAATATAATAGGTAGAATTGGTAGTTGCATTAACATTATTAATCGTAATTGCAGTAGTTGTTGAAGGTATTAACGCAATATTTTTTGCATTTCCGCTATAGGGACCCGTAATTCCTGGTCCGCTAATAAAAAATCCAAAAACATCATTTACATTTAAAGTTGAATTAACAAACTCTGGATATTCTTCAGATGCAAAAACAAAATTAAATTGTAAACTAGCACCATTCGGAATAAAATCAAATTCTAAAATACCTATGTTCTTAACTGTTCCTGTGGTAAGCAATGCTAAATCGGCATCTCCGGCAGTTGGAGTAGTTGGCGCTTGCGACGCACCTCCCTGACTATTGGGACCAATAGCAACACTAGCTTTTCCTGTAGCCAAAATTATCCCGGTATTAAGTCCTATATTCGTAGAGTTTCCGTTAGAAAATCTTCCAACTTGATCACGAACTGCATTAGCACCAGCAGTTGTTCCATTAAATTTAATATTAGAAACGGTAATCCCATTTCCTAAAAGTACATTTTGCACTAATTGAGCTGGGGTTTGTGTTGTATTATTGACAATCAGCTGAGCATGAATGAAATTCATCGTCGTCAGTGCCAAAATAAGTAAAGTCTTTTTCATTTATTGAATTAGATAAATAAGCAATAAAGCTATAATAATTACGAAAAAAATGTTAATTTATTGTTTAAAAGCCCAAATATAATAATTACCAACGAATAACTTCGTTAAATTTGTTGAAAAATTAGATAAAACCAAACAATGAAAATTTCAATAAAAGAAACCCAAAACCCAACCATAATAAAATTTGAATTCCCTGACTTTATTACTCAAAACGAAAGTTTCGAATTCAAAAACATTGATGAAGCCAAAAATTCTCCGTTGGCACAACAATTATTTTATCTTCCATTTGTAAAAACAGTATACATTTCAGGAAATTTCATAGCTATAGAAAGATTCAGTATTGTAGATTGGAATGATGTTAAAGATGCCGTTGCCGAACAAATTGAAGAATATGTAAAATCTGGTGGGAAAATTCTAATTGAAGACACTTCAAAACCTAGTAAAACGGCGCTTACCGTTTATGGAGAAACCACGCCAAACCCAGCTACACTTAAGTTTGTTGTGAGCAGACGCCTTACTAAAACAGCAGTCGAATTCAAGAATATCGATGAGACAGCCCCTTCCCCATTGGCTAAAGAACTTTTTCAATTCCCTTTTGTAAAAGAAGTTTTTATCGATGAAAATTATATTTCGGTTACCAAATATGAAGTGGCTACTTGGGAGGAAATCACCATTGAAATTCGTACTTTTATCAAAGAATATATTGAAAATGGAGGAACCGTTATAGACGAAACTTTGGTTGTTGCCGACACTAAACAAGAGAAACAACAAATAAAAAATTTCGATAATCTTGACACAACTTCCCAACAAATTATCAATATTTTAGAAGAATATGTTAAGCCAGCTGTTGCTGCCGATGGCGGAAATATTCTTTTCGATTCCTACGATGAAAATGAAAAACGTGTGAAAGTAATCTTACAAGGCTCTTGTAATGGTTGCCCATCATCAACTTTTACCCTTAAAAACGGTATCGAAAATATGCTTAAAGACATGCTTAACGACCCTGCAATAATCGTAGAAGCCCTTAATGCTTAATATTTTAAGGAGCGAAAGCCTAGGGCATTATAGTAAAAATAATTCCCGCTTTCGCCTTTAGTCTCGTTCCGTTCCTCCACGAGAGCTATCGGCTCAATCAGGGCTATACAGTAAGCAAATTGTATGAAAATAAAATTTCTAACCAACCAAAAAACACCATGAAAAAAATAAAGATAATCCTTTCTATTATCCTGCTTTCCCTTCTTTTGGCAAACTGCAAAACCAAAGATAAAACATTAGATTTCAGCAAATTAACAGACAGTTACTTTGACGATAAAAATGCGCTTAGCCCATTCGATGCGACTCTAAACGGTCAAAATCAATACAACGATCAATTAGTTTTTGAAATGACCGATTCTTATAGAAAACAACAATCTCAATTTTTCGATAAATACCAAACGGAACTTGCTAAAGTGGATTTTGAAAATCTATCGGCAGAAGAAAAAAACAGTTATGAAATCATAAAATGGGAAGTAGAAGTTGGTAAACAAATCTTAAAACAACCAACCAATTTAATGCCGTTGCAACAATTTTGGGGAACCCATTTAACCATGTCACAATTTGCAAGTGGTACCGCAGCGCAACCCTTTAAAACCGAAAAAGACTACCGAAATTTCTTAAAAAGAATGGAGTTATATTCTGTTTGGATTGACTCGGCAGTAGTTTACATGAAAAAAGGAATAGATAAAGGCATGGTATTACCAAAATCATTAACGGTTAAAGTAATTCCACAATTTGAAGAAATTATTACTCTAAAAGTAGAAGACAACTTATTTTATTCTACTATAAAAACATTTCCATCTAATTTTACAGAAGCCCAAAAAAGTAGTTTATCTAAAGAATATGCGGCTGCCATTCAAGAAAAATTGATGCCACAATATAAAAAAATGATTGCCTTTCTTAAAACAGAATACCTTCCGGCATCAAGAAACACAAGTGGCATTGGCAGTATTCCAAACGGAAAAGAAATTTATGCAGCCTACGTAAAACAATGGACTACAACCAATAAAACTCCTGATGAAATTCACGAAATCGGACTCAAAGAAGTAGCCCGATTGAATGCCGAAATGGAAAAAGTAAAAGTGCAAGTTGGTTTTAAAGGCACCTTAAAAGAATTCCTAAATGATGTTCGAAATAAAAAAGAACTAAAACCATTTACTACTCCTGAACAAGTTATTGCGAATTTTCAAAAGATTTACGCAACCATAAAACCAAACGTAGATAAATTATTTTCGTTGCAACCAAAAACAAAATTTGAAATACGAAGAACAGAAGCCTTCCGAGAAAAAACTGCTAGTGCCGAATATATTCAAGGTGCTGTTGATGGTTCTAGACCAGGAATTTTTTATGTTCCAATTCCAAATGCCAAAGAATATAATGTGCTAGAAGATGAAGATTTATTCTTGCATGAAGCTATTCCTGGGCATCATTTTCAAATGTCATTACAACAAGAAAATACTAATTTACCAAACTTTAGAAGATACAATTGGTTTGGTGCTTATGGCGAAGGGTGGGCGTTATATACTGAAAGTCTCGGAAAAGAACTAGGTTTATACAACGATCCATACCAATATTTAGGAATGTTAAACGACGAAATTCACCGCGCCATTCGATTGGTGGTAGATACCGGAATTCACTCTAAAGGGTGGACACGCGAACAAGCAATTCAATATTCATTAGACAATGAAGCCGAAAGTGAAGCTAGTATAACCAGCGAAGTAGAACGCTACATGGCAATTCCAGGGCAAGCATTGTCGTATAAAATTGGACAATTAAAAATTATAGAATTACGTAAAAAAGCAACCAAAGAATTGGGAACAAAATTCGATATTAAAAAATTCCATGCCATAGTTTTAGAATCAGGCGTGATGCCATTGGCCTTACTAGAAAAGAAAATTAATACTTGGATTCGGTCAAGTAAATAAAGGCTAAATTTTATCGCGCGCGGTTTTTTTTATCGCACTCCTTGTCATTCTGACGAAGGAAGAATCGCATTTCAAGTTTTTATTTTGTGATTCCTCCTTCGTAGGAAAGACAAAAGACCACACAAGATTATAAATTTAAAATAATGTAATTTGTTGTCTGCATGATAGCTGCCCAAATCAAACCAACATATTTCAAATCACTTACCGGAATTCGTGCTATAGCTGCCATCATGATATTTGTGTATCACAACAGAAAGTACTGGAAAAACGACCTCCATCCAGAACTTTTACGATTGTGCAACGAATTCAATTTGGGAGTTCAATTGTTTTTTGTACTTAGTGGCTTTCTCATTGCTAAAAGTTACGGAGCGAAACCTTTGCAATCTTTTACCACTTTTATAAGTTATTTCTCCCAACGTATTATGCGTATCATGCCTTTGTATTGGCTCTTGCTAACTCTTTATTACTTGGATGCGAAATTTGGAAACTACCATTTTTCATTACTTCATTATCTCTTGTTACAAGGATTTTCGTCTAACCTTTCATTAGATGCAATATCGCAATCGTGGTCATTAACTGTAGAAATGACTTTTTATGCTTTTGCCCCATTTTTATTTTTATTATTAGAAAAAAAATGGACTTATTTAATTCTGTTTCTTGGAGCTTTAATAGGAATCGCAGTGCTTTCAGGGATTTTATTACATTCGTTTACAGGAAATCCAGATGGCTATTTTTATCCTATTGATTTTGTAGTCATGAGCACTTTTGCAGGGCAATCTTTATTGTTTGTTGCAGGAATGTGTTTAGCAAAATATTCCAACTATTTAGAAAATTTACCTTTTAAAAAACATCTATCTACTATAGGAAGCCTCGGTTTTGTTACTACCCTATTTGCTATTGGTTATTTTCAAGAAACTAGAATAGATCATGGCACCAACCATTGGCAAGGGAAACTGCTTTTTTTCATTGTTTTGCCACTATTTATAGTATTTTTATTTCAAGGATTGATTACACAACGCACCTATTTGCAACGCTTTTTATCCTCTAAAATCATGGTATTGTTAGGTAATGCCTCCTTTGCTTTTTACCTCATACATATTAGTTATGTAAACCTAAAAATAAAATCTTGGGTGTTTTTTAGTGACCGAAATTTCATTTTACTTTGGCTTGTTGCCATAGCTTTATACTACGGATTTGAAAAACCTATTTACGATTGGTATAGGAAGAAGTTTTCATATTGAATAAAAAGTGACTAGTCCCAAATAGTCGATACAGATTATTTAGGACTAGTCAAAAATACTCTTTAATTTTTTATTATTTTAAATACATTCTGTCTTTCGTCACTTTGAACTTTTACAAAATAACTTCCTGCTGAAAGATTAGCTAAATCCAATTGCAAGTCTGTATTATTGAAGTTTTTGAAATATACAATTTGTCCTAAAGCATTCATAATAGATACACTTTTAAGAATTTCGTTTGACTTTACATCTAAAAAATTAGTCACGGGATTAGGACTATAGGAAATTTTAATAGTATTAAAATTATCTATTCCTAATTGAACTTGAACTGTTACTGCCAATCGAGGTCCTTCACAGCCATTTATAGTTTGACTAGCGTAATAAGTTGTACCATTTACTAACAATGTAGTATTGGCTAATGGAGTTGAACTTGTTAAACTTGAATACCATTGAATATTTGTTCCTGTAACGATTATAGAATTTAAAGTTGACCCAGGTGCTAAACTCTGACTTGAAGTACCTGTAGGAGCACTCGTTGTGTTTAGTATTGTAGCACTTGTAGTTGAAGAACACGAACCATTAGTAATTACACAAGTATAACTTCCCGAAGTAGTCGCCGAATAAGTAGATGAATTTGCTCCTGAAATAATCACTCCGTCCTTTTTCCACTGATAACCATTAGACGACCCCAAAGGAACTGTAAGTAGTTGAGACCCACAAAAAGAATTTGTTCCGTTAGGACTCATAACAAAAGAACTTGATAATACTGTTACATCAGATGTTTTTGTACAACCTGTTGAACTATCAGTAACCTTAAGAGTATAACTACCCGTAGCTGTAGGTAAATAATTAGCATTAGTTCCACCTACAATATTATTACCATTTAAAGCCCATTGATAGGTTAAATTAGCACCAGAATTAGCAACCAAATTAAAATTACTCGAAGCACAAACTAAAACTTGTCCCGATGGTGTTATGGTAGCTGTTGGTAATGGTTTGAATGTAATGTTTACAGCATCTGTATAGGTTGTATTGTCTAAAGTTGATGAAACACTATAATCTCCCGCGGTTGTTGGAATAAAAGTAATTGACTGTCCTTGTGAACCATCAAACCAAGTTGGTATAAATCCATTAGGACCTGCATAATTTAGTGTTACACTACTGCCAGGACATATTTGAATAGCATCGCCTTCTTGAACTAAACTAGCATTTGGATTAGCACCATAAGGAAAAACAGTCTTTCTAAACAAAGGCCCCCATTTGTTTTCAGAGTCTTTTGCTCTAATATTAAATAATATTGGTCCTGATGCTACATCCCAAGTAACTTGGCTTCTAAAAACCGTTTCAACGGCTTCATCTAATTCTCCATCAAAAGCAATAATTGTTGTTCCTAGCCCTTCTCCTGGGTCAAAATTACCAAAGAAATATTCAAACTTTGTTAAATTAACTTGACGAAATGAACCAGTTGCACTTGGTAATATAAAAACAACTTTTTTAAAAGTAGGCCCCCATTGATTATTAACATCTTTAACTCTGATATTAAAAAGTAAAGGTCCTATAGTTGTTTGTGAGTTAATAAATGTAGTAATAACACTTTCAACAACTTCATCAAAAACACCATCTTCTACAGACAATGAAACACCATTTCCAGTACCTGGGTCATTAGTACCCCAAAAATACTCACTAGCTGTTATTTTAGGCTGTGCTAAAACACTACAGCTTACTATCAAAAAAATGTATAATATCTTTTTCATAGTAGATTAGTTTTTATGGTACCCTTTGGCTTTAATATTTACCGTTTGATTAGGAAACAAATCTGTAGGCATATCTAAATCAAAAATAAATGCCTTACTATTGTTTGGATTAGATGTTGGATTATAATTCAATTGAGAATATGGTCCACCATTAATACCTCTGTCATTAATAGTTAAATCAATATCGTAATAATCGTGATTTGGATTGCCTCCATCAATATCACTTGAAGGACCAGAAACATTTGTATATACTAGCCCGCCCGTGTAATTATGAGGTAAATTAAATCCATTATAAGACCAATCGTAAAATCCAGCAGCATTAACATTCGGCCACTCCGAATTTGCTGAATATGTTGCACTTTGAGTTACTGAATTTAGGTCACTTCCATAAAACAAACAACCAAATGCTCCTGGATAAGTTAAAGATGTATTTCTATTTGCATATAAAACCGAGCCTAAAAATTTATTATTAACAAATTTGAAATTATAAGTAAGTGATGAATTCCAAGCAAAATAATCGTTTACGTTTCCATTATAAGGTGCAGAACCACTTAGTATTGCAAAATACAATTTACAATTTGAGTTAAATTCATTGTTTTCAATATAGTTAGTTAAATTAGAATTAAGAACCCATTTGCTTATAAATAGATTTTTAAGAGTATTATTTGCTATAATGAACTTATAATCATCATTATAGATAAAAGTATTGTTCCCTATAGAATTTCCAACAATAAAATTTTTAATTGAACCATTTACATTTGTTGAGCCTTCATCCCACAAATAGCAATTCAACATACTATTTGATATAATATTTCCAAACCTAAAATTTACATCTGAAGTTACGTTTGTCTTAATTAAATTTAATTCATAATTATCATTGTCAAATCCAATATTTGCAGTTGAGCAGTTTATTATGGAAACTTTTGCTCTATTTGTATTACTTCCATTAGAAATTGGGCTTGTACCTATTGAATAAATACCTAAATTTAGACCTATTAATTCTAATTTCATCCCAGATAAGCCAATAATATTTATATCAGCATTAAGATTAATTACAGAACCTGATATTTGAGGAATTATTTTTAATGATTTATCTATAGTTAATGTTTGTTCATTATAGGTGTTTGAAGAAACAATAATTCGGTCGCCATTGACGGCAGCAGCAACAGCAGAAGCGATATTAGTAAATAAAGTTGTACCATTTCCTGATGAAAGGTTGGGATCAACATAACGGTCGGTAGCAAATATGCTAGTCACCGAAAAAAAGGTTAAAATTGTAAAGATTTTTTTCATAATTACTTTTTATTAAATTGGTTATATAATGTTCTCTCTATTGTGGTTATAGATACCCTTTTTGAATTAGCTTCTTTTTGAATTAGTTTAACATATGGACAATAGTGTCTCCAAGAAAAATAGGTTTTTTTTAATAATTTTTTCGCAATAATACTATCTAAAATAGGAAGTTCTATTTCATTTTTATTTGCATTAATAGACCAGAACCGTAAATGTTTTGTGCCGTACGCTACTCCTAAATATGGCATAGAAATAATTAATTTCTCAATTTCTAAAAGGTCTTCACAAAGTGTGTCTTGTTTTAAAACAATAATTTTTTCAACAATTTTTTTGTAAGTATCTAAATTGAAGTTATTGTCAAATCCCCCATTTCTAATGTAGATAGCTCTTCCGGTAATTCCACCCCAAAAATGAATGTAGTGGAAAATGGAAACTAAAGTTTCATCTTTCTTTTTATCTAAAAATTCATAAATTAAAGAAGCTATATATTCTTCAATATTTTGCACAGCTGTTCCGTAATCATTTGTTTGATTATTAATGAATTTATCTTTATCAATTGGGATTTTCTTAGTATTAAAAAGGGTTTTCATTCCTTTAATACTTTTTTCCAAACGTTCAGAATGTTCCAGAGGGGGGACTTCTTTCGGGTATTCTAATTGAGGAAAATCAATCATCTTTTTTATATTTCAACCTGTAATGTCCCTTTACAGATTTATTTATAAAAAGTCAGCGTGGGACAGTTGCAGAACTTGTTGTAGAGGTTCGACCAAGAACCCACCTAACAAAGTAAAGCAAAGCCCACGCCTTGACGTGAGCATTTACATATACTTTCCTGTTAGGTATTAAAATTGGTCGATTTCTACAACAGAAAATAAAGCAAACGCTAATATTTTTTTCAATAAAATTTGTGACTTCATTTGAATTCACAAAACAAAAGTAGCAAAAAAAAGTAATAATTTAAAGATTAAGAAAAAACTTAATTACACTGACAGGTTTTGAAAACCTGTCAGGTTTAGGTAGCGTTTACATTAACGAAACGCAATACTTTGCCAATGTTCCCGAAGTGGCTTGGAACTTTTACATTGGGGTTACCAACCATGCCAAAAATGACTAAAATACCGAAAAGACCGTGAATTAAGTTGTGAAGACATTTCGCATTATCAAAAAATTGTTGTAGCTTTATTTTAAATGGTTAGGATTATTAATAAACATATCATTTTAAGCAAAATCAAAATACTATAATTTTGCTAAAAAATAAACCTATAAGTTGATTTAATGAAAATTATTAATACATTTGTACCACGATTAACCGCTTTTAAATTTCATTCTAAAGATGAGTTAGAGCGAAATCTAGATTTATGGACAGATGAAAAGTACTTGTTCACCTTTTTTGAGAAGAACGAAGAATATTTGGCCTTTTTTAAAGTATATACAATAAAGGAGGCGGTTTTAAAAACAATTAAACAAGCTCGACTTATTCAAGAGAAACTTTATGAATATGTTCAAGATGGTACTAAAAACCTGGATGAGTTATTCCAAAATTTAGACGATAATGAATACCATGAAAGAATATTATCCAAACAAAAATCAAAACAATTCTGGCTTAGACTTTATGCCATTAAAATAGAAACCAATCATTATGTGATTACAGGCGGAGCAATAAAGCTTGTTCATAAGATGAGACAAAGTGAACTTACAATAGAAGAAAAACAAACAATTGAAAAATGTAGAAACTATTTGCTAGATAACGAAGTTTATGATGCAGATTTTTTTTACGAATTTATACTCTAAAAAATGAAAACTAAAAATTTAGAAAATTTTCAAAAATTAGTTTCAAAGGAAGAATCCGGTTGGTTAGGTAAATTTTTACACTATAAGAGCAATCAAAAAATGCTTGATAATTCTTCTAAAGTTGCAGTTAATGTACTAGAAGCATTAAGAGCAAAAAAAATGACTCAAAAAGATTTGGCTGAAAAAATGAATGTTTCAGCGCAACAAATCAATAAAATTGTGAAAGGCCAACAAAATCTAACTTTTGGAACGATTGGAAAACTTGAAGATGCTTTAGGCATTACTTTAATGGAAATTATTGACTATAAATCGGTTAATAGCGCAAAAACAAATGCAATTCAAAAAAGAAAAAAAGAAAAAATAACTCTGAATGATTCTTTTTCGAATGAATTTATTAAAAAAGAAAACACACACATGGCTTAAATAAGCAGTAAAGGCAAACAATAATCCTAAAGTAAATAATAAATGGCACAAAGCCCAGAGATTTAGCAAGGACTGGGGAATAATAGGGGAATTTCAAGAATTAAAAAACCCTAACTTCTTTATTTAAAGAGGTTAGGGTTTTTTTATTGTGCGGGTAATAGGACTCGAACCTACACGCCTTGCGGCACCAGATCCTAAGTCTGGCATGTCTACCAATTTCACCATACCCGCGAAAATTGTGAGTGCAAATATAAAACTAATTATGAATTATAAATTATGAATTATAGATTTTTTTAAAAATATTTTTTTAGTATTTTTGAATACAATTAATTTTAATTTAAAAATGGATACTATAAAAAATTACGTTCAAGAAAATAAAGAGCGTTTCATAAAGGAGTTAATAGAACTATTAAGGATTCCATCCGTAAGTGCCGATTCTGCATATGCTCATGATGTTATAGAAACTGCAAATGCCGTAAAAGAAAGCCTTGAAAAAGCGGGTTGTAACAAAGTTGAAATTTGTGAAACTCCAGGTTATCCAATTGTTTATGGGGAACATATTATAGACACCAACTTGCCAACAGTATTAGTTTATGGCCATTATGATGTGCAACCGCCAGATCCAATAGAGCTTTGGACTTCTCCGCCATTTGAGCCGGTTATTAAAACAACAGATATTCATCCAGAAGGAGCTATTTTTGCTCGTGGCGCTTGTGATGATAAAGGGCAAATGTACATGCATGTTAAAGCTTTTGAATACATGATTGCTAGCAATAACTTGCCTTGTAATGTTAAATTCATGATTGAAGGTGAAGAAGAGGTGGGCTCTAAATCATTAAGTTGGTTTGTAGAACGCAACCAAGAAAAATTGGCTAACGATGTGATTTTAATTTCTGATACCGGGATGATATCCAACCAACAACCATCAATTACTACAGGTTTGCGTGGTTTAAGTTATGTAGAAGTGGAAGTTACTGGACCTAATAGAGATTTGCATTCAGGTTTGTATGGAGGTGCTGTAGCGAATCCGATAAATGTATTAACTAAAATGATTGCATCGCTACACGATGAAAATAATCACATTACAATTCCGGGGTTTTATGATAACGTTGAAGAACTTTCTGCTGCCGAAAGAGCCGAAATGGCTAAAGCACCATTTAGTTTAGAAAATTACAAAAAAGCATTAGAAATTGAAGATGTTTATGGTGAAACTGGATATGTTACTAACGAAAGAAATTCTATTAGACCAACATTAGACGTAAACGGAATATGGGGAGGTTACACCGGCGAAGGGGCTAAAACGGTTATTGCAAGTAAGGCATTTGCTAAAATTTCGATGCGTTTAGTTCCAAATCAAGATTGGGAAGAAATAACAGAATTATTCTCTAAACATTTTATTAGCATCGCTCCAAAATCGGTTAAGGTAAAAGTTACACCACATCATGGAGGTCAAGGTTATGTAACCCCAATTGATAGTATTGGCTACAAAGCTGCCAACAAAGCATATACAGAAACCTTTGGAGTTCCCGCAATTCCTGTTCGTTCAGGGGGAAGTATTCCTATTGTAGCTTTATTTGAAAAAGAATTAAAATCAAAAACTATTTTAATGGGATTTGGCTTAGATTCGGATGCTATTCACTCTCCTAACGAACATTTTGGAATATTTAATTACTTGAAAGGAATAGAAACAATTCCATTATTTTACAAATATTTTGTAGAGCTGAACAAATAATTAATCTATTAAAATTTAAGGATAAAAAAACGGAGCATTAAGCTCCGTTTTTCGTTGGTTAAGTATATTAAATTTTAATCTGGGACCAGTTTTCACCACTTTTAATTCTTCTAATTTGCATTTCACTTACTCCAAATTGTTTTGCAATCATTTTCAATCGCGTTTTTTGATCTGGTTTAGCTAGCAATTTTTTTATAAGCATTACCTTGGTAACGGTTAATTTTCTGCCATCCGAATTTAAGTTGTGTTCAATTAATTTTTTTTGTGCCTCTATTACAAAAGGACTTTTTCTGCTATGCGCTTCCATTTCTTCTTTAGTAGCCCATTTCAAATTCCGATAATCGTCATTATCCCGTTTTCTATCTAAATGCAATACATAAGTTTGATCTTCTGAGGTTTTAGTTAAAAAATATTCAGCAACCAATTTAGAAATAAACAAATGCTTGTTTTTTATTACTCCATTATTAAAAATCTTGTATTTAAATAAACGATACCCATCCGATGAACCTCCTTTTAATTCTCGGCAAATATTTATATCATTAACAAAACTTACTAATCTCCCTTTATTGGAAACAGCATAACGTAATTTTAATTTATCTTCCACTATAATTTCCCTGAATTCTTCATTTGGGTAAATCCGAATAGGCTTCATTAATTCTAGTTTCATCTAAAATTTAGTTTAATTTATTAATCTTTAATTTTCTAACAATTCTTTTGATTCTAAATTTTGATTTATGACTTTTAATATTTCATGCTTACTGCTATTAAAATCCAAAATCACTACATCCTCATAATTCAAAGAGAGAATTTTCTCTTCAATAATTTTATTTGGGGAGCCAATAATAAAGTGTTCTATCTTATAATATATTTTAATCAAATTTGATAAATCATCCATGTCATTTACTACAAAAAAACAAACGTCATAATCTTTAATGTTTTCTAATAAAAACTTTTTCTTGTTAGTGCATGCTTCAATATTAAGCTTCGTAGAATAGTAGTGCTTTATTAAGGAAGAAAAACCTTTAGACGTATCGTAGATAAATGTTTTTTTATTCATTTTTAAATGTCGTTATCTAATAATTTTTATACCTAAAAAAACAGAAAAACTCAAACTATTCAATCCTATTAAAGAAATTAGGACTTAATATTTTGGTGAATATTTTTTTAAAAAAAAGTAATTTTACACTAATAAAAAGAGGTGATTTACTATTTATCAAACCTGTATAGTAAAAATAATTTATTAACCTGTTTATTGCTTTTTTATTCGCTCAATGGGTTAATTTAATAGTTGAAAGTTTGTTTGTTGTCGACTAAAATTTATTTCGACAATGCTCTTTTTTATAAGTTTAAAAAGATTTTAATAACCTAAAACGAAAAATGGTAATCTAATAGCTATTAAAGGAAGCTATGAAGCATTATTAAACAGAAGTTGTCTAATAAAAAAATATAAGTATAAGAATAACTCTAACAGAGTTGATTTTAAAAGTAATACTATTTGAAAATAATAGAGATTTTAAACGAGATTTAAAGACTCCATTAATATAGGACGATTATTTTTACTTACAGGAATCAAATCCTTTCCAATAAGCACGGTTGAATCCTGAATATCAATAATTTTATTCACATTGATAATATAAGATCTGTGAATTTTTAAAAAGGAAGTTTTTGGCAACTTATCTTCAATTTTTTTTAAGGTAGTGTGAACGGTATAATTGGTACCTTCAGTTCTAATCAATATATAATCTCCGTTAGCTTGAATAAAATTTATTGAAGACGTATCAATTTTAATTAATCGTTTATCAATGTTAACATAGATTTCTTTAACCGATGAATCATTTGAATTTAGTGGAACAAGAGATTTCTCTCTTTTAATACTAATTCTATTTATTGCTTTATTAAATCGTTCTTCAACAAGTGGCTTTATTAAATAATCAGAGATACAATTATAATTAAAAGCCTCAAGGGCAAAGTTTTTATCGACAGTTACCAAGATAACTTTCGGTGGATCTTTTATTGTTTGTACGAAATCAAAACCAGAAAAATTAGGCATATGAATGTCTAAAAATACTAAATCTACCTTATTAGCATTAAGATATTTTATAGCATCAATAGCATTAGAAAATTGTTCTAATAAAACAAGCTTATCCGATTTTAAAATTAAAACCGACAGAACTTCTCTTGCCAATTTTTCGTCGTCAACAATAATACATTTAATCATAAAGTATAAACTTATAATTTTTTGATAAAGTTAGTTATATTTTTTAAAATAGCTTCAAACTCAGTTTTATTTTGTAAATTATGTTCTCTTAAATTATGCTCGTAATCGTTTGCTATTTTATACCCATTCTCAAGACCTAAAAGTCCGATTTTATGTTTTAATTTATGCAATGCTTCTGCAGCTTCTTCATAATTTAAATCGGAAATGCATTTATTGTAGCTATCTAATTGCTCCGGAAATTCGTTTATTAATATTGAAGTTAAGGTATTAATTATCACTTCATCGCCATCGGCAATTTGATTGAAATAATCTAAATTAGGTTGTTCTTCCATATTATTGTTTATGTAAAGTAAAGTAAAATGTTGTACCACTATTTTCTTGGCTCTCAACCCATATTTTTTCGTTGCTATTGTCTAAAATTCTTTTAACAATAGAAAGTCCAATTCCTGTAGAGATATCATTATTATTCACAGATTCGAAAATTTGAAATATCTTTTCTTGATCTTTAATTGAAATTCCTATGCCATTATCTTTGACTGAAAAAATGAAGTGATCTTCCTGTTCAATATAATCTATTTCAACTATTCCGTTAGGCTTGTCGTTAAAATTTATTGCGTTACTTATTAAATTTTGAAACAATTGTTGCATCCTAAATACATCGTTGCGTATTATCGGTAATTTATTTTTTACTAAGACTTGAATATGAGAAGGAATAAAAATCATATTAATTATGTTATTCACCAAATCATTTAATTCAACATCTTCTTTAATAATATTGACTTTATCTATTTTAGTATAGGTTAGGATTCCCTGAATGAGGTGGTTCATTTTCTCGACTTTCTTTTGAATTAACGAAAAATAGTCGTTCGTTTTTTCATTAAAATTGTCTTCATTATCCTCTTTTATCCATGTTATCAAAGAATGAATACTTCGCAATGGAGACTTCAAATCGTGAGAAACTATGTGAGCATATTCATTTAGGGACTGGTTTTGCTTTTCTAGACTTACAAGCAACTCTTCCCTTTGTTTATTAATTTTTATTATTTCAATTGTTTGCTGTTTAATATAGTCTGTAGTATTGAAATTATTTAATGTCTCTAAATTAGAACTATCTAGATTCATTGAAATCAATATGGATTCTAAGTTTTTATTTATTTCCTTTAAACTATCTGCCTCGTCTCTTAGTTTTTTATTAGCTTCATATAGTTCATCCGAGCTAATTTTAATTGAATGCTGCAAAATTGCAATTTGGTCTTCATAATTACTATAGGAATCATTTATAGATTCCAAAAAGCGATCTAAATGATTTAAACCGTTTTTTAAGTGTTTTCCTATCTGTCTTTTTAGTAATGAATTCATTATTCGCTTATAAGAGTTACAGTCATTGTTTGATTATGAAGATTTGCAGTGTCGTTTTTGTCAAAAGGCGCTATTTGTCCGTAAGAATAAAATCCGGTTATTACCGTAGGTTCACCAAGGGTTTCTTTCATATATTCCGATTCTTCTCCTACCCTTTTATTCATCACTAATTTTCTGCCAATACAACTTACTAATATTGCAATTTCAGCTTTTTTAAGTCTATTTTTCATTGCCAATTCTCCTGCAAATTGAGCTCCGTCGATGATTGCATCAACAGATGCCATTAACATTTGTACTTTGGCGTTTTCAGGAGCATCTCCAGCTAATATCAACGTTTTTTGTGTTTCATCTACCCCTAATATTGTTCTTACAACTGGATGTTTTTTTCCTTCACAGGTGATATTTAAAGGAAAGGATAACGAAGCCGAAGGCAATCCTAATGCTCTATGAGCTAAATGATTTTTGTAAACATCCAATGCAGGCTTATTATCAATTTCAAAAATAATATTATCTTTTGACTTGGTTATTTTTCGCTCTGGGCCAAAAGGAAACCACCCTCCGGCACTTGCATAGGAAATTTCTAAAGTCTCTCCATAAAGGCCAATTAGCACAATTTCTCCAGTTTTAGGATTCTCATTAAAAGAGGTTAGTGTTTTTTCAAACCGTGCATCATCACCACACAATCCTCCAGTTATAGCAACTATATTATTTATTTTTTTTTCTAAGCCTTCAATTAATTTTTTTCCATCAAGCAAACCGTCTGACAAAACAAAAAGATGTTTTAATTTTTCTTTTGGAAATTTGTCTAAAAGAGATTCTGCTAATAAATCAGCTTTCATATTGAAATTAGCAATGTTTTCTCTTTCAATAACAAAGGTACTTTTTTCTAGTTCTATTGCGGTTACTGAAATAGAATTATCTTGCATTCCTCCATCTAAAATTTCTCCAGAGGAAGATCCAAAAATAATATTTTCATAATTAAATTCCTTTCTAATGTTTATTATTATGTTCTGGTCTTCTAATAAATATCGGTTGCCAAAAACTAATACTAATGGATTTTCTAATTGCATTTTTTCTTGCAAATAATGCCATTCATCGGATCCATTTTTAAACGCTTGAATAATTTTCATATGGTTATTTTTTTAACTCGATAAAAAAAGTGGTTCCTACTCCTAATTCACTTTCTATCCAAATACTACCATTACAAATCTCGACTATTTTTTTTGCAATAGATAATCCTAAGCCAGTAGATCTATTATTATTATTAAAATATTTAGAAATATTAAATATTTGATGTTGGTTTTCTTTTGCAACTCCACGCCCATTATCCTTTACAGAAAAAATATATGTGTTTCTCTCTTCTTTGCAATCAATTTCTACGATGCCTTTTGGTTTTTCAATGAAATTAACAGCGTTTGAAATAACATTTTGAAACAATTGTTGTAATCTAAATCTATCGGCTTTTATTATTGGTAATTCCTTAACTATTGAAACTTTTATATTTTCTGGAATTAATAAATTTTCTAAACTAATTTTTATAATTTCATTACAATTTACTTCTTCATAAAAAAAATCCTCTTTATCTATTTTAGCGTATTCTAATATTCCTTCAATTTGATGGTCCATTTTTTCTAGCTTATTTTCTATAATAGAAAAATACTCTTTTGTTTGTTCATTAAGGTCATTATCTTCTTTAATACAAGTAACTAGTGAGTAGACACTTCTTATTGGAGCTTTTAAATCATGGGAAGCAATAAATGCATAACTTTCTAAATCCTTGTTGGTTTTAGCAGCGCTATTAACTAATTCTTCTTTTTGCGATTTCAAATTAATAGTATTGGTAATATCTTCTTCTATTGCAAAATACTTCAAGATTTTTCCCTCTTTATTATACAAAGCTTGACCTTGTAGATAAACCCAATATTTTTCTCCAGATTTCTTGTAATTTATTAGTTCACATTTAAAAGGTAAGCCATGGCGAATTTGGGTTCTTAAATAATCAATTTGTTCTAAATCAGAATCTTTTCCTTGCAATAAATGTCCTGGTTTTTTTCCGACTGCTTCCTCAAAAGTATATTCTGACATAGAAATAAAACTATCATTTACCCACTCAATCTTACCTTGACTATCACATATTATTACTGAATTAATATTTTTTTCAGCAATTAAAGATAACAATATAAGTTGCTCTTCTTGATTTTTTTGTTCGGTTATATTTAAATGAATTCCAATAGAACCAATTACTTCTCCATTTATATTATAATTTGGAGCACCACTAATTAACCAATTTTTTAAATCCCCATTTTTGTTTTTTATTACAATTTCATAGGAATCCGACTTCCCAACTTTTCTATCAATTCCTTTTTCTATCAATTTTTCTTTGGCAGCTGCATCTAAAAATAATTCAGCTCCTTTCTTTCCAATTAGCTCGTCAATAGTATACCCTGACATTTCTGAAAAACTTTGATTAGCCAATATAATTGTATCCTCATTATCTACCTCCAACAAACCAATATTCATATTAGCAATGATTCTTCGATATTTTCCTTTTTCGTAATTAAGATTTTCCTTATAATTTTTGTTTATCGTAGAGTCATTATAGCTCCAAAGCCTTCCTTTATTAATCCCTTCTTTAATTATCGGAATGAAAGTTCTTTCAAAATATCTTCCATCTACTAATTCTAATTCATCGTTTATTACAATTTCTTTTTTTTCTAGTAACTGTTTAACTCTTAAAACATATTGATCGCTATTTTTAAAATAAACCTTATTCTGTTCATCAAATTCATTACAATCCAAACCGACTATTAAATTAGGATCCATTTCAAGGGAAAACATGGAACAAAACTCTTTATTAACCGCAACTATTTTTCGGTTTTCATCTTCAAGCAAAATTCCTTTTTGCAAATTCATTAAAAAGGAAAAAAGGGTGCTTTCAGATTCTTTCAATCTATCTAAAATGCCATTTTCTTTAGTAATAACCTGAACAGAAACAACATATTGAAATAAATCTCCTTGATTATCCACAACTGCCTTTCCCGTAATTCTTGCCCAAAAAGGGAAAGTATTATTTTTTCTATGAAAAACTTCAACATCAAAATCACCGCCGTTATTTATGGAATTTGTGATTTTTTTTAGTTCTCCTAAATTCGATTCATTAGTGGCAACTAAATCTACTAAAGCAGTATTTATTACTTCTGAATTTTCAAAATCTGTTAATTTTAAATAGTTGCTTTCAGTCCAAAAAACAATCCCTTTGGTATTTATTAATAATAAACCATTCTGTTCATATGAAACTATATTTTTGTCATTACTCACTGATTTATAAGTTTCATTTTTTCCTATTAATTCATAAGTAAGCCCAATGGAATCTTGATTTATAAATTCGCTAGTGATTATTGATTTATTCTCTGTCATATTAAACTCAGATAAATTAGTGACTCTAGAATTAATATCTAAAGAAGAGGTAATTGTTGTAATAATTTAATTTTGGTAAATAATAAAATCTATAAAGTTTCTTTATTATTTCCCTTTGAATTTTGCTGTTTTTAGAAGTATTTCTATAGTTAGAAATAATAAAAACTGATCTGTAATTGTTACAACTACATTAGTTCGTTACAAGACCAATATTCTAAAGTTTTTTGAACTAAAATTAAATAATCATCATATTTTAGAGGCTTAATAATATATCCTGAAATACCTATTTTATAACATTCAGAAATATCCCTATGATTATTTGAGGTAGTGAAAATAATAGTAGGAATATGATTTAAATCCGCATTATTTTTTAGGATTTTTAAAAATTCAATGCCATTTAATTTTGGCATATTTAAATCTAATAATATTATATCTGGAATAATTTCTTTTGCAAATAAAATCTCTAATGCGTTTTCTCCATTATTGGCTTCTATTAATTTGTGATTAACGCCAATTTTTTTAATAACTCTATTAAACATCATCACTTCAATAGAATCATCTTCAACAAAAAGAATATTTAACAACTTAACCATTTATTTGACAAAATTTAATTAATCAAATATTACACATTATTTTTATTCAATTTTATTCGCAATCCTTTAATCGTTAAAAAAACATTTATTATAGATGAAAAATGAATTATTTCTTACTTTTGTAAGAAATTTTGAAAAAAAATGCCTCCAAAAAAATTTGGAGGCATTTAATACTATTGAAAATAGAAAACTACATATAGCTCAAAATTTCCTTTTTATAATTATCATACTCCCCTTGAAGAATCAAGCCATTATCGAGTAATTTTTTATAGTTTTGAAGTTTTTCAAATAATTCATCTTGCGATAATTCACTTAATTTTCGTTCACCAGTTGCAGCTTCTAATTTAGGTTCATCGTATGAAGCATACGTTGTAGCCGGAAGAATTTCTGCAAAATTTGTTACTTCTTCTGTTGCAACTTCTTCTATATCATCTGAAATAACTAATTGTTGTTCAGGCATTTTAGCTCCATCAGAAACAACAGCTCTAGGATTTTTTAGTAAATCTAATTGCTCTTTTGCATAGGTATATAATTTTCTAGCTTGATTTTTAGGCAAATAGTCAACTGTGTGTGTTAAATCTGATTTGGTTGTAAAGGTATAATCGGCGCCAAGAATTCCTTCTTTTACAAAACTTGCAACAATATCTTCCCAATCATAATCAACAAATTCCATTGACAAACCCAAGTTTTTAGGTTTGCATAAAATTATACGTTTGTTTGTAACCACTATACTATCAGGAAGAATATTTACAGCAGGTTTTTTCTGAACTGCTATATATCCAATTTCCTCGTTGGACATTAAAAGATTTTCCAATTTAGCAGTTATTTTTTCAATAGCTTTTGGATCTTGATCTTCGTTTAATATTTTTTTTAGATTGTCAATCATGATTTTATTTATTTTTTCTTTATGGTCTCAACAAAAGTAATGCCTAATTTTCTAAATCGATAATTTCCTTTTGATTTTTTTTAGTCAAACTATTAAATACCAATTCATAAGAATGATTTATTAGTTCTCGCATCATTTTATCCGAAACATCGCTATTAAATGCAACGGTATTCCAATGCTTTTTACTCATGTGCCATCCAGGAATTATAGCCTCATATTCGGAACGAAGTTCTTCGGCGCGTTCAGGATCACACTTTAAATTTAATGACGGGGTGCCATTTTCCCACTCTTTTAAAGAAGTTAGACAAAACATTTTACAACCAACTTTAAAAACCAAAGTTTCTTCATCAAATGGAAAGTGTTCCGTAACTCCTTTTTTAGAAAGGCAGAATTCGTAAAATTGTTGAATATTCATGATATTAAATAATAAATGTGCAGTTTTAAGTTTTCAATAAATTAAATAGACCTATATTTTTATATTTATTTTCTAATTAATGATCGCTTGAGATTTTTTCCATCATTTTTTCAGGATGTGATAATGCATTAAAACCAAATTTATCATACAAAAAATGAGCATCCGTAGTTGCTAATCTCCAAATTTTCACTTGTTGCAATTTCGGTTCTTTCAACATTGCATTTATTAATATAGACGAATAACCTTTACCGCGTTGTTCTTCAGTAATAATAACATCCATGACGTAGGCAAAAACCACATAATCTGTAATGACTCTGCAAAAGCCAATTTGTTTATCCTTTAAATAAATTCCGAAGCAAAAAGAAGCTTCAATTGTGGTTTGAATTTCTTCTAAATTTCTTGGAGCTATCCAACTTACTTGCTTTAATTCACTTAAAAGAAATGGAATATCTAACTTACTTTTGTCGGTTGAAACAGTTATCATTTTATTAATGATTTTTTTATCGAATTAAATTTTGAATCTCTAATATAAGAAATCAAAAAGCATTAATCTTAAATAATATTGGTTTAGATGGGGAGGCATCATTTTCAAATGAGGCAATTTGAAGATTTAATATATAACGCCCGTCAGCAACTGCATTTTCAACATAAATCATTTCGGTAATAGTACAATTCAATCGCGCATCCTTATTTAAAACTTCTACATTTTTAACATTCCAAAAGGCTTTATGTGCCAATAATTTTCCTTCATCTTCTTCCCTATCAACACTTGGTAAATCAATTAATAAATGTTGAATTCCAATTTCTCGGAGATAAATAGCAGCATCTTCAGCCATATACGCCGGATTGGTTTTAGAATAATTTTGATTTTTTTTGCTTTCTAAATTAGGAAGTGTTCTTATGATTATTGCTTCGGGAGTTTTCCCGTTTAAAGCATTTTCTATTTGAAATTTAGTAATAATAGTATCATCAACAATTCTTTGAGGGGTAATCGAAATTAATTCGGCAGTAAAGAAAAACTGTTTTAAAGATTTATTAACACTATAAAATTCACGAGTAATATGTCCGAGACATTCCGTGTGGGTGCCATGTCCGTGGGGATTAAAGAAAATGTTATTGAAATTTGTCGAACTTCCTTTAGATACTTTTCCTATCCAATCTCCAAAAACTACAGGTTTAATTTCTGGTTTTTCAATATACCATGCTATTGGATTAGCATCGGTATTGGATAAAGGAATAGAAATATCAATTGGTTTTGATAAATCGATTTCTATATTATTATTTATTCTTGCTATCATAATGGCACGCGGATTTTATCAGAGTTCAATTTACTCCAAATTTAATAAAAACAAATCACTTGCGATTCCGTCACTTAAGAACTTTCCATTTTTAGTGGTTCTCAAAATATTTTCATGTACACAAAGTAGCTTGTCTTCAATATATTTTGCTGCTTGTTGGTTTAAATAATTTAGATACGATTCGCCAAATTCAGCTGCAATTCTATCTAAAGAAATACCCCAAATTGTACGTAAACCAGTCATAATATATTCGTTATATCGGTCCGTTTTAGTTAGAGTTTCGATTTCAATTGGCACTTTATTATCCGAAATAGATTTTATATACAAAGCATTATTCGACACATTCCAACCTCTTTTTTCTCCATCATAACTATGTGCAGAAGGCCCAATACCTATGTATTTCTTTCCCAACCAATAACTCGAATTATTTTTAGAAAAATAATTTTCCCGTCCAAAATTGGACAATTCATAATGGATAAAACCATTCTCAGTTAATTTATCAACCAAAATATGAAAATGCTCTTGCGCTACCTCATCCTCAGGTTGTGATATAATTCCTTTTTGAATAAAAGAATGCAAAGCCGTTTTTGGCTCTACTGTTAATGCATAACTAGAAATATGTGGCACATTGTAAGATAATGCCATTTCTATATTTTGCAACCATTTTTCGTTGCTCATTCCAGAAATTCCATAAATTAAATCGATCGAAATATTATCGAAATATTGAGTTGCTATTTTTAAACATTCTTTGGCGTCCTCTGAATTATGTGCTCGATTCATCATTTTTAAATCGTCTTCAAAAAAAGATTGAATTCCTATTGAAAGTCTATTAATCCTGATATTGGACAAGTTAACTATTCTTTCTTTTGATAAATCATCCGGATTGGCCTCAATAGTTATCTCTGGATTCGCTCCAACATTATAATTCGAATAAACTTCATCAATTAAAAATCTTAAATCTTCAATCGTTAAAAGTGAAGGTGTTCCTCCTCCAAAATAAATAGTCTCAATTACCTCATCATCGAATTCAGTTTTTCGCATTTTCATTTCTTTGGCCAATGCAGTTACCATCTCGGCTTTCTTCTTCATTGATGTAGAAAAATGAAAGTCGCAATAATGACACGCTTGTTTGCAAAAAGGAATATGGATGTATATGCCGCTCATTTTTTGGTGTTCAGTTTCTCAGTATTTACTGAGCACTATTTCTTAACTCTTTTCTCATTATCTTTCACGAAAGCATCCCAACCAGAATAACTTTTTTCACCGGTGACTTTTCCAGAATTAAAAAAATGACAAACCGCAGCTGCCAATCCATCTGTTGAATCAAGATTTTTCGGCAATTCCTTCAATCCTAATAGTTGTTGGAGCATTTTTGCTACTTGTTCTTTGGTGGCATTTCCATTTCCTGTGATGGCCATTTTTATTTTTTTTGGTTCGTATTCGGTAATAGGAATATCTCTAGAGAGTCCAGCGGCCATTGCTACACCTTGTGCTCTTCCAAGTTTTAACATTGATTGTACATTTTTACCAAAAAAAGGAGCTTCAATAGCTATTTCATCTGGATGATGGGTGTCAATGAGTTCTATAGTTCGTTCAAAAATGACTTTTAGTTTTTGATAATGGTTGTCATATTTACTCAAAATCAATTCATTCAACTGGACGAATTCCATTTTCTTATTTACAACTTTTATCAATCCAAATCCCATAATAGTAGTTCCAGGGTCGATTCCTAATATGATACGTTCGTTTGCCAATTATTTAGTTTCAAGTTAAGGTACATGTTCAAAGTTTTCTGTTTCTTTGCAACAATGATTTCAATTTCTCACAAAACTAAACAATTAAGCGTTTTTATAATCAAACTTTTGATTGTTATTACTGCATTTTATTTTATTTACAATCAAATGGCTAGTAATGACCAACTAGATTGGGATAAGTTTTTGATTTTGTTTAAAAAAAATGAATCTATAGCCGGAATATCCTTTATTTTATTTTTTAGTTTTTTGAACCGTTTTTTTGAAATTTTAAAATGGCAAAATTTAGCTCAAGTAGTAAAACCAATTTCAATAACAGAAGCTACTAAACAAGTACTTGCCGCCTTAACATTAGGTGTTTTTACTCCGATTGGGGTTGGAGAATATGCAGGAAAAGCATTGTATTTTGAAAAAAAAGACACTAAAAAAATTATTTTTTTAAATTTACTTTGCAACGGAATTCAGGTTCTAGCAACTGGTTTTTTTGGAATAATTGGCATGTTCATTCTAGGATATTGGATTTGGAGTATTGGTATTATTCTAATAACGATTGCTTTTGTATTGATTTCATTTTTGACAAAAAAAATTAAAATCAAAGAGTATTCTATTGAAACCTTTTTGGAACGAATAAAGGAAATTCCGAGAAATATCCACAATAAAAATTTGATTTTAGGATTCTGTAGATATATTGTTTTTTCGCACCAATACTTTTTTTTGTTTTTAGCATTTGATGTTAATTTACCCTATGTAGTATTAATGGCGACCATTACAACGGTTTATTTTCTTGCATCAATTATTCCTAGTTTTCAATTTTTAGATTTCGCATTAAAAGGGAGTTTAGCTGTATATTTCTTCGGATTACTTGGAGTTAATGAATGGATAATTATTTTTGTTACGGCTTTAATGTGGTTTTTAAATATAGCATTGCCAGTTATTATTGGTAGTTATTACGTTTTGGCATTTAAAATATCTAAGCCATTAATTTCGGATAGTATGCCTTAAATTTGAATATTAATATTAATTAATAAAATATGATTGAAATTGTTTTGCTTTTAATTTTGATAGTTTACGTACTATTTATTGTCCAATTAATATATGGATTTAACAAAGTGAAAACTTTTGAAAAAACAGAATTAAAACCTAAAACTTCTTTTTCCATAATCGTCCCATTTCGAAATGAAGCAAAAAATTTGCCTAAACTATTAAAGTCGATTTCAAATCTTAATTATCCTAAAGAGTTATTTGAAATTATATTAGTAGATGATTTTTCAAGTGATACGTCCGAAAAAATTTGCATTCAATGGAGGATTGCTAATGGCCTTATTGAATCTACTTTATTAGAAAATTTAAGGCTTTCAAATTCGCCTAAAAAGGATGCTATTTCTAGGGCAGTTCCCATCTTAAAACATCAATGGATGCTTACCACCGATGCTGATTGTGTTGTGAGTAGAGATTGGCTCTTAACCTTAGATAATTTTATTCAAAATAACAATCCCGAAATGGTGGTTGGAGCTGTGGTTTATAAAACTAAAAATAACTGGTTCCATCATTTCCAGCAATTAGATTTAATGAGTTTGCAAGGTGCCACAATTGGCAGTTTCGGAATAGGAAAACCATTCATGTGCAACGGAGCCAATTTTGCTTATACTAAAAAATTCTTCCTTGAACTTGGAGGTTTTGGCGGAATTAATTCTACTGCCAGCGGTGATGATGTATTGCTTCTGCAGAAAGCAGTTGCCTCTAAAATAGATAAAGTTCACTACTTAAAAAGTGTAGATTTTATTGTTAAAACAAAACCAGAAAACGATTTGTTCTTGCTTTTTATGCAACGCGTTCGTTGGGCGAGCAAAACTACAAGTTACAAGAACATATATGCTAAATCACTTGCAGTTGTTGTTTTGTTAATGAATATTTCTTTGGTTGTAGGTTTTGGTTTATGGGCTATTGGAAAAATTGAAATTTGGAATTTAAGTAGTATTTTTTTAGTTAAATATGTTGTAGATTACTTATTACTTTATAAATCCAATCATTATTTAAATAAAGGCAAGTATCTATTACCACTTGCTAGCAGTTTGATTTATCCCGTTTTTTCATCTATTGTTGGTATTTACTCTTTGTTTGGCAGTTTCACATGGAAACAAAGACGGTTTTCAAATTGATATTGTAATATTGTCACAAAAATTCTATTTTTTATAAGAATATACTTATAATTCTTTATTTTTGAGAAAAAAAATGATTAGATATTTCCCCTTATCTATCTTAATCTTTTTTCTGTTTACTGTTTTTTCTGGATTTTCACAGGAAATTACTACTGAAAAAGATTTCAAGGTGCATTATTTCCCAACGAAATTAGAGATTGAATTTGAAAAATCAAAATCTCCAAGTTCCATTAAAGTCACAGATGTTTTTACTAATGTAGAAGTACCTGTAGAGAAAGCAACTAACCCAAATTTTTTTATTCTAAATTCTGTGAAACCTTCTCAGTTTTTCAAAGTTGAATATACTTTTATAGATTCTGAAACAATTCCATCAACTGTTACCATTGCATCTAAATCGGCATCAAGTGGAACTATAAATGTGTATTTTAATCATACTGTAGATACTACTTTTAGTCAAACTCAAGCTGCAGTAAACTTAGCAGACACACTTGATGACATGCTTATTAGTTATATTAACAATTGTGTTGCAACATTAGATATTGCTATTTATAATTCCTATTCTCCGTCATCAGTTGCAGGTATTGCCGGAGCCATTAATGCTGCATATGCAAGAGGAATTCAAGTAAGAGTAATTTATGATGGAAGTACAAGCAGTGCAATGATTCCGTTATTAAATAGTGCCATTCCAACTTTAGCTAGTCCAACAAGTTCTAGTTATGGAATTATGCACAATAAATTTGTGCTAATTGATGCAATTTGTAATAATCCATTTCTTTCATATGTATGGACAGGTTCTACAAATTGGACAGTAGCTCAAATTGACGGCCCAGATAAAAACAATGCTATAGTTGTTCAAGATCAAACTTTAGCTGCTGCTTATACATTAGAATTCGAAGAAATGTGGGGAAGTTCTACTGCACTACCAAATTCTACAAATTCAAAATTTGGCCCATACAAAACAAATAACACTCCTCATAATTTTATTATTGGTGGCAAAACGGTAGAGAGTTATTTTAGCCCTTCAGACGGCACCACTTCCAAGATTGTAAATGCCATTAATTCTGCAAATTCTGATATTGAAATTGCAGTAATGAATTTCACAAGAACTGATATAAGTAGCGCAATATTAAACCGGCAAAATAATGGATTTACGAATATAAATGTATTATTAGACAGCAGTAATCCCTCTGGAAATCAAATTACAACTTTGCAATCAGGATTGCTTCCAAATCATGCTTTAGTAGATTCTGCGTCAGGAATTATGCACCATAAATTTATGGTTGTAGATAATTTTGACAACAATTCAGATCCCCAGGTGCTGACAGGTTCTCATAATTGGAGTACGGCAGCAGAAACTAAAAATGATGAAAATACATTAATTGTTCACGATGCAAATATTACAAATCAATATTTTCAAGCTTTTGCATTTTTGTATCAATTAGCAGGCGGGACAATCAATTCTCCTTTATTTACTATTGAAAATAATAGAAGTGAGGCGAGTTTATTAAAAATTATTCCAAATCCTACTAATGGAATTTTTGAAATTGTTTCAAATGAGGCAATTAATGATTTAGATGTTCATCTATATGATGTTATCGGAAAGCTAATTTTTGAAAAGCAATTTACTTCTTTAAACGCATGTTCAATAGATTTGAGTTCTGAAAGAACAGGATTTTATTTTATGGATGTAAATTATTGCGGAAAAACGGAACATTATAAAATAGTGAAAAAATAACTTACCTTATTTTTTAGTTTCCGATTTAATAATAACAGGCAAGATAAACTGTGTTTTGACTGGTATTCCACGTTTGATTGCAGGATTTACTTTTGGAAAATCTACTAATTTTAGTTTTAAGATACTATCTATTTTAATAGTATCGTAGGCAACCGAATCTTTTGGAAATTGGGGCTCAAATAGCATACTAGAATCTGAATTTACAGTCACTTTAACTTCTATAGTATCTAGCTTTGGAAATAATATTTTTAGAGTATCAACACTTAATTTTTGTTGAATAGCATTCGCCATAAACTCAAAAAAGCAATTTTTTCTTTGTTCATTATTAGTTAATTGTTCGCAATCCGAAATAGATGGATATTGATCTACTTCTTTCCAATTGATTTCTTTTATTTGTTGGTCTAGCAATTCTTTTTCAGAAGGTACTTGCTTCTCAAAATATTGACAAGATTGAAAAATTAAAAATAAAAAAAATAAACTGAACTGTTTCAATTGTTTGTATTTAAACGGAACATCAAAAATAGTAAAAAAATAACAAAGTTTCCTAAAAGCAAAAAAGCCATCCACAATAAAGTGGAAAGCTTTTCATTGGTCTAACTACTAAACCAAGCTATGGGTTACAAATCCATAGCGAAAACAACACAACTAATTTTGAATGAATTTCTGAATTTTAATTCTATTCAGCAATTGCATTTCATTTGCTTTTTTGGGCAAAAAAGCACTTCATTTCTGAAGTGCTATATTAAATTCTTTTTGGTAGCCATTATTTATCGAATATTTAAAATTTAAGTTAAAAAGGCAAGCCATCATCTTCTTCTTCTAGTGTATCATAATTTTGATGATAGTGGTATCTTTTATAGTATAAATCTGTGAATTTATGAACTATATAGAGTTCTTTCGATTCGTATAAATCTGTACCTTCCTTAAATCTGTGTTTTTCATCACAAATAAATTGAGCCAAAGTATTACCAGGGATTAATTCACAGGAAAAAATGTTTAAATGTTTTTTAATCCATTCTTGTTCATCTATTGTATTGTATTCATTTAAAGCTTCTTCTGCTAAAGTATAATTTAATATTAGCCTTTTGTCCCAATCCCGACATTCCCATAAACCAACAAATTCTTCTAAATATTTAATGTTTTCAATTATTGAAACATCATTATTTTCATCATTAAGTTCTTCATATAATAATTCATATTCACTCAGCCATTTTAGTATTATTTCTGTGGTAAGTATTTTACCTTTGACTAAATCAATAGCTTCTTTACATTTTTGTTGTGTCATAATAAAATCGGGACTTTTTACAAAACCAATTTCTTCATCCTGATATATTCTAAAACAAAAAGGATTGTGCGAATCGCCTTTCTGTTTTCTAATAAATGAAATAATAGAACCTTTGTTTTCTTTAACCATTAAGGAGTTTTCCCAATATCCATTTTGCCAACAAAAGAATTCGATACAATTAGGGTTTTTTGGAGACCTTTGAACAGCTAGGGTTTTATTATTTAGGGAAGTATTATACTCAAAAACATCTCCTAATTTTTCGAGAAACAATTTTTTTGGAATCCCGCAATAGGAAATGTCTTCAGTTAGAATGTCATTTAATATAACAATATCCATTCGTATTAAGTAATATATAAATGCTTGTAGTTGGTTCATGTTAATTATTATTAAATACTTAAAATTATTCTTTTTTGGAAACTATTATTTATCGAATAATAAAAACTTATGCTAAAAAGGCAAATCCTCATCTTCCTGTTCTGGTGTATCAAAGTTTTGAGGAATTGGAATATAAGTGTTTGCAGTGGGTGTTGATACTGAAGAAGCATTTTCAATCTTCCAAGCTTTTATATCGGTGTACCATTTGTTGTTGTATTCACTGCTTTCTAATTCGTAGAAAATAGTTAGCACATTTCCAATTTGAAGCTGACTTTAGTTTATTTTATCGCCCCAAATACTTACACATATTTTTTTTGGATATTGCCCATTTGTTGAAACAATAATGTCTTGCTTTTTCCAAGTGCCACTTTTGGATTCTCCTGATTGTATTGGTAGAAGTTGCGTTAAAGTTGCTGTTAATTGCATTTGCGAATTTTATTTCAGCAAATATAAAGGCAATAATGATTGAAGTTTGAGAGTTGCAAATTTGCAAGACTTTAAATTACAAGTTTTGCACATTCTACAATCACTATTTTCATTGATATTTTAATCGATATTCCAATAATTTTCTGGATCGCCTTCAAACGCATTATCTATAGTGTTATCATCGTATCCGTATGCACCATTGTATTTGTTAAAGCTATATCCGCTTTCATCATCGGATACCAAATCTGAATCATCGTTGTCATATTGCTTTGGAAGTTCTACCCCAGTCACATAGTATTCTATGTAAAGATTTTTATCAAGTTTTGTTTCAACATGAAAATTTATATTGTTATCTTCTTTTAAAGATTGAAATAAATTCTCATAAATATATAGACGTGTGCAGGAAATTCTATCGTAATATTTTAAAAATCCATTACTACGACTCCAATTTAAATTTGATGAATAATCAGTTCCAATTTCTAAAATATTGATATTAACCATTTTTTTAAAGGTTTCTATATTTCCTTTTGAATAATCTCTAAAACTGAAAACACTATCCTCATTGATATCTATCCTATATCTCAATGGAGTTTTAAAATAGACGAATTCTTTATTTTCTATCCATCCTTTGAAAGTATCATCTGTAATTCCAATAGATTTGTCTTCATACGGGTAGTCAGTTTCACGAATCCATTGCATAGATGCAGTAATTATTTCATTGTCTAAAATTTTTTGAAAATAGATAAAATTCACGTTGTTAAAATCAAAGTAAAAACTTGGATTTATGCGAATATTCTTTTTGTTGTAATCGTTATTACTACAAATCATTTTAAGTTCATCGATGTTAATAGTAAAAAGATATTTATTTAAAAATGTTTTATCATTTGTTACAATAATAAAATAACTATGATCAAAATTATCAAGTACTTCTTTATCAATAATTTTAATAATTTCTTCTCTTGAAAAAACCCTTTCAAGGTGATAATCATCTTTTCCGTATTCCCTTCGATATGATCGATTTTGAATTACAATATAATAAATGTCGCTGTTGTTTTCCATAGTTCTAAAAAATCTCTGATAACATGTTCATATCAATATTACAATTTCTTATTAAAATCCAAAAATCTATAAAATATTTAATTTTCTATTTTGGCTATTTAAAATATAAAATTGTAACTCTGATCCATAAGAAATTCCACTTTTAAACATTATTTTACCGCTATCACTTTTAATGTCCATCAACTTATAACTTTGATTATCTTTATAAACAATACCATAAGTTTTATGTGTAATTGTATGGTAAATATTATCAATATTCTCATCTTTAAAAAATTGAATGCTTTGCAATTTTGAAATAAATTGTTCTTTCGATAAGGTAAAATATTCGTTAAGAGGAAATAAACTGCGTAATATATGTGAATATTTTATATCATTTTCTTCCAGTTTTAAGAAATAAAACCTCTGAATTGCTTTCAAATCATTTTCATATTTTTCATTTTCTTTCAAAGCAATTTCAATCATTTTCTTGCCTATATCATTTGCTTCTAATTCTTTAATTTCTCTACGAATATTGTATTTCAAACTACCTATACCACGACCATCACAATATACTAACACTCCAAAAATATCAAAATCATATTGACCCCATTGGTTATCATCATCATCATCATCATAACCGTATTCTCTTGGCTTAAGCCTTTGACTTAACTTGCACCGTTCACTTTTATTAAAATCTTCAAATAGTTTTTTTATCTCGTTAGTATGACCTTCAAAACTCCATCTATGTAAGGCTATGACTTTCTGTTTAAATAGATTATGCTTTTTCTCTTTTCTATCATTATAATACATTACTAGTTTATACACGATGTAAAAAAATGTAATAATTCCTATATTAAAAATAATGTTTTTCATAATTTGTTAAATGAGAATAAAATTAAAACTTTAAATAATTAATACTATGAAAATAAGCTTATATTTTCCAACAAATATAACTACAAAAAAAATCTAATTTTCAGAGTTGCAAATTTGCAAGTCTACAAATCATAAGTAACGTTGGGATGAAATTCTTTTTCTGGGTCAATTTTGTTTTTTAATATTGGTATAAATTTATAGTCATTTCCAAAATTGGCACTGGTTACAATAAATTTATCCGCAAACTTATAATCCATTTGTTTGTAAAATGCTGCTTTTATTCTTGATATATGGGTGTAAATTGCTTTGCTATCGGGTTTAACCAAATCCTCAATACTTTGAAGCATTTTATCATAGTCCAACTGATTGGAAATGCCTGCGTAAATAGAAATTATTTCCTTTTTAAAGACGTAAAGTTGCTTGATATTTATACCTTGTGGATTTTTGTAAAACAGTACGTAAATAGCTTTTGTTAAATGACTTAATGGAATCTCAATGTTGTTAAAATTGGGTAAAAGTATTCTAAAATCTCTATCAATTAATAAATTGTTTTCTGAGTCAATGTCAATTGCATTGGTTTCGTTTTCAAGTAATTCTTTTAAAACGGGCAGAGCAAAAAGCAACTGACCATTTTTTTTTAATTCGTATAACTGCTTTTGAATTTCTTTTATTTTGGCGAATGCGCCTTCATCAAGATTTTCATAAGGATTGGGAAGGTTGCAAATCATATAATCAACTTGCCCTTCTTCTACCCTTGCTGTTTTGAAATACAAAAGTAAATCTATAAAGAAACTATCCTGATTGTTTTTAAGTGTTAAATCGCTACAGTCGATACAATATGCATTACAATAATCAAAAAATAGTAATCCACATTTTATATCTTCACTATATCCAAAATAATCTAAAATGTTTTGATAATCAGTTTTGTAACTAATTTTAGGATCATCGTTAAATACTTTTCCAATCTCATTCTCAAGTAAACGAAAATTAAAAGCATTAGCATCTAAATAGGGAACATAAAAATTTAGTAGTTCTTGATTTATTTTAGAAAATTCAATATTTGGCAAATACACAAAATTTTTATATTGCTCATTAAATCTATGCTTTATAGATTCAATATTGGATTTAATGTATTGATTAATGATAGGGTTATTTACTAAATCAAAGAAAATAACCATAGTATCATTTGTATTAAATTGTGAAAATCCTGAATTGTATTGAAACTTAAAATTTTCAAATTTTTCTACTTTTCTGTCTTCTATGAATTTTTGAATATCAAACATTACAACAATTTAGTTATGTCAAAAATAATATACTTATTCAGAATTTGAACTTAATTAAAGAATTAAAATTTAAAAAAACCGCTATTAAGATGATAACATATAAAAGCACATTTTTGATATAGTGTTTTAAAAGGAAAAACAATAAAATAAATGGAGTGATATTTTAGTTTACAAACCCTCCTAAAAGCAAAAAAGCCATCCACAATAAAGTGGAAAGCTTTTCATTGGTCTAACTACTAAACCATGCTATGGGTTACAAATCCATAGCGAAAACAACACAACTAATTTTGAATGAATTTCTGAATTTAAATGCTATTCAGCAATTGCATTTCATTTGCTTTTTTGGGCAAAAAAGCACTTCATTTCTGAAGTGCTTTTTCCCAATTTTAGCGGTCTGGACGGGACTCGAACCCGCGACCCCATGCGTGACAGGCATGTATTCTAACCAACTGAACTACCAAACCATCGCTTTATTGCGGTTGCAAATATACACCCATTTTCTAAATTCGCAAGTGTTTTTGTGGATTTTTTTAGTTAATTTTTCTCAAATCAACCAAACATTTGTTTTTCAGCCAAGTAAGTTGTGAGAATTTTTTCAAAATTTGCTCCCACATTTACAGGAACATATTTTATTTTGTTTTGTGCACAAGCCATTGACAAACTTTTAAAATAACTTTGAAGTTTTATTTCGTATTCTGCTTTTACATTTTCAGCAAATAAATTCACTATTTCTCCAGTTTCAACATCTATAAACTTGCGTGGAGAGTTATCAAAATCAAAGTTTAATTCCCTTTTTTCATCAATTACATGAAATAATACTACTTTATGCTTGTTGTGCTTTAAATGTTGAAGAGCGTTAAACAATGCTTCTTGATTTTCTGACTGAAACATGTCTGTAAAAATAACGATCATCGAACGACGGTGCATTTTTTCAGCTATTTGATGTAAAAAGGTTATTGTATCGGTAGATTTGGCCTGCTTTGGTGAAGTTAATAAATCTTCTAATTTATGCAATAACATTCTATGGTGGCGATCACTCCCTTTTTCAGGTGCATAATACTCGTAATTATCCGAAAATACACTCAGTCCAACTGCATCACGTTGCTTTTTAAGCAAACTCATAAGCACCGCTGAAGCCAATACTGAAAACCCTATTTTACTTTCATAAAAAGGCTGGGAGGATTCTAGTTTAGGATAATGCATAGACGATGAATTGTCAATAATTAAGTGACATCTAAGATTAGTTTCTTCTTCAAATCGCTTAGTATACAATCTATCTGTTTTGGCAAATAATTTCCAATCGATATGTTTGGTACTTTCCCCCATGTTATAGGTTTTATGCTCGGCAAATTCGGCAGAAAAACCATGAAAAGGCGATTTATGCATACCTGAAATAAAGCCTTCCACCACTTGATTGGCTAATAATTCTAAATGTTTGAAACCAGAAATGAGTTCTTTTTGTTCTTCTATCTTCATATTTCAAAAGTAATGAAAAAAAAGTTTAGGGTTTAGAAAGTTTATAAGTTAAGTAATGTTAAAATTAAATTTCATAGAATTGGAATCCTAACTAGCCCTGATAGAGGCGATAGCTCTCGTGGAGGTACGCAACGAGACTAAAGGCGAAAGCAGGAATTACCAATACAGAAAAAGCCAAAAGTTTAGCTCCTAAAAAAATCAGACATAAAAAAAGTCTAGCAATTGCCAGACTTAATTTACTTTTTTCAGTTGAATACTACAACAATGCGTCTATTGCATCGGTATAAGTCTTTTTAGGAGCAACCCCAACTTGACGCCCTACTACTTCACCGTTTTGAAAAATAAGGACCGTTGGAATGTTTCTAACACCGTATTTTGCAGCAAATTCTTGGTTTGCATCTACATCAACTTTTCCTACAATTGCTTTTCCTTCGTATTCACCATGAATTTCGTCAATTACTGGTCCAACCATTCTGCAAGGTCCACACCATGCTGCCCAAAAATCTACTACTACTGGTTTGTCTGATTTTAATACTACTTCATCAAAAGTAGCGTCTGTTATTGCTAATGCCATAATTTTTTTATTTATAAGATTATGTGTTTAAAAGTTCATTATTTTAAACTTCTCAACATTTTTATTATTTTTTGAATTACAAAGATAAAGAAACATTTCACTTACGAAATGTAACTTACATTACTTTTAGTTATTTTTTAATTGATTTAATTGATTAATTGAGTTTAAAATTAACTTGAATCTTATTTAATTCATCTAAAAGTTCTTTAGTTATTTTAACTTTTAACTTTCTACTTGGCATTGAAAGCCTAGTTATTACTCGGTTTTCATCCACTTCAACTGGAATCTCTTCTTCAATAACTGTTTGTTCAATTTCTTGATCTACATCTAAATTATCTATATCTATTTCATTTTCAATTGAAATTTCTTGAATGTCTATTTCTTTCTTTATGGATGGTTCTATAACTTTTATTATTTTTTCTATTTCCATAACCTCAAAATTCACTGGATTATCACCACTATTTGCTTTGAAAATTTCGTTTAATTTTTGAATTAAACCAGGATTTAGATCTTTAATATTCAACTGTATGGAAAGTTTTTTTGCAAATGTTGGTAAAACGTCAGCTAATAATTTGGCATCATGAAAGGTAATTCTTGGTTCCGATTTTTTTCCTGTTTCACGATTAACCCAACCATCTTTAATATTGATTTTGAAATATATAAATTGGTTGTTAACCAAAAAATGGCGGAATTTTAAATACTCTTCGTCAAATATTCTAAAATCATGGCTTTCGTCATAACCTTCTAAAGTAAACATCGCCCAATCTTTTCCGTTTTTCCCTGTACGGTATTGCACGTTTGTTACGATTCCTCCAAAGGTTAATGTTTTACCAACTAAAGTCTCCAAACTTTTTAGATTCGCCAAACGGACATTACAGAAATATTTCATCTCAAATCGGTAATCGTCTAATGGATGCCCTGAAATGTAAATACCAACCACTTCTTTTTCTTTAGCTAATTTTTCCATAGTACTCCAATCTTCGCATGGAGGCACTATAGGCTCTGCAATTTGAACTTCGCTGGCTTCTCCAAATAAACTTACTTGAGAGGAGTTTTCATTTTCTTGAAATTTAGATCCATAACGAATTGCTTTTTCTAAAAACGTAATTCCCTCGCCTTCAATATGAAAATATTGAGCACGATGGGTACCGTCAAAACAATCAAAACCGCCTGCATAAGCTAAACTTTCAAAGGCCTTTTTATTGGCAGCACGCAAATCGATTTTTTTAGCCAAATCAAAAATAGATTTATAGGGAACATCCTTTCTATTTTGTACAATTGTATCCACTGCATTGGCACCAACTCCTTTTACAGCACCCATCCCAAAACGAACTGCGTAGTTATCATTTACTGTAAACTTGTAAAAAGATTCATTAACATCAGGTCCAAGAACGGTTAATCCCATGCGTTTGCACTCTTCCATAAAAAAGGAAACTTGCTTGATGTCGTTCATATTGTTAGATAAAACTGCAGCCATATATTCTGCTGGATAATTAGCTTTAAGATAGGCCGTTTGATAGGCAATCCAAGCATAACAAGTAGAGTGCGATTTATTAAAAGCATATTCTGCAAATGCTTCCCAATCTTTCCATATTTTTTCTAATTTATCTGCTGCATGACCTTTAGCTTCGGCTTGAGAAATAAATTTAGGTTTCATTTTATCTAGAACATCCCTTTGTTTTTTTCCCATTGCTTTACGCAAAACATCGGCGTCACCTTTAGAAAAATCAGCTAGTTTTTGTGACAAAAGCATTACCTGCTCTTGATAGACTGTAATTCCGTAGGTATCTTTAAGCAATTCTTCGCAAGCATCAATATCGTAAACAATTTCTTCTTCTCCATTTTTTCGTTTAATGAAACTAGGAATATAAGCAATTGGACCTGGGCGATAAAGCGCGTTCATAGCAATCAAATCCGGAAAAACCGTTGGCTTTAATTCCTTCATATATTTTTGCATTCCTGGACTTTCATATTGGAAAATACCTACAGTTTCTCCTCGTTGGAAAAGCTCATAGGTTTTTATATCATCAATAGGGAATTCATCTGGATTTATGTCTTTACCGGTTCTATATTTTACTAATTTAACAGTATCTTTAATTAATGTTAGGGTCTTTAAACCCAAGAAATCCATCTTTAATAATCCTGCACTTTCAACTACCGAGTTATCGAATTGGGTAACATATAGATCGGAATCTTTAGCAGTTGAAACAGGGACGAAATTTGTAATATCGTCTGGGGTTATAATAACGCCACAAGCATGAATTCCGGTATTTCTTAAATTTCCTTCTAGAATTTGTGCTTGCTGAATGGTTTCCCCACCTAAATCGGAAGCATTTCCTAGGGCAATTAATTCTTTAACTTTATCAAAATCTTCAGGACGGAGTGCTTTTTTAAGACTTGAATCGTCCATAGAAAATATCTTAGCCAAATTTAAATTAATGGGAATTAATTTGGCAATTTTATCTGCTTCAAATAATGGTAAATCTAATACACGGGCAGTATCACGAACTGACGATTTAGCAGCCATGGTTCCATAAGTTATTATTTGAGCAACTTGTTTAGAACCATATTTTTGAATCACATAATCCATTACTTTACTTCGTCCTTCATCATCAAAATCAATATCAATATCGGGAAGAGAAACCCTATCAGGATTAAGAAATCTCTCAAAAAGGAGATTATATAAAAGTGGATCAATATTGGTGATTCCGAGGCAATAAGCAACTACTGAACCCGCTGCAGAACCACGCCCTGGACCTACTGAAACTCCCATTTTACGTGCTTCAGCAATGAAATCTTGTACAATTAAAAAGTATCCTGGATACCCTGAATTTTGAATGGTTAACAATTCAAAATCAATACGCTCTTGAATTTCAGGTGTTATCTCTTTATACCTTCTTTTAGCACCCTCATAAGTTAAATAATTAAGAAACTTATTTTCACCTCTTTTTCCTCCATCTTCATTATCCTGGGCAACTAGAAATTCTTCAGGAATGCCAAATTTTGGCAATAATACTTCCCTTGCCAAATTGAAAATTTCAATCTTATCTACAATTTCAATACTATTTGAAATTGCCTCAGGCAAGTCGGAGAAAAGTTTTTTCATTTCCTCACTCGACTTGAAATAATATTCCTGATTTGGCAAACCATATCTATAGCCACGACCTCGGCCTATGGGTGTAGATTGTTTTTCGCCATCGCGAACACAAAGCAAAATATCGTGTGCGTTTGCATCTTTTTTATTGATATAAAACGAATTGTTAGTAGCAACAGTTTTAACATTATGCTTTCTAGCCAAAGTAATTAAAGACGAATTTACACGGTTTTCATCTTCTTGATTATGTCGCATTAACTCAATATAAAAATCTGTCCCAAATTGTTCTTTCCACCAAAGTAGAGCTTCTTCTGCTTGATTTTCTCCCAGATTAAGTACTTTATTAGGAACTTCACCATACAAACTACCCGAAAGAACAATAATGTCTTCTTTGAATTGCTTTACTATTTCTCTGTCAATTCTTGGAACGTAATAAAAACCATCTGTATATGCAATAGAAGCCATTTTGGCCAAATTGTGGTAACCGTTTTTATTTTTAGCAAGAAATACTATTTGAAAGCCATTATCTTTTCTGTTTTTATCCTTGTGGTTATCACAAACAAAAAACTCACAACCTACGATTGGCTTGATGATAGTTTCTGTTGGAGTTTCACCAGCCTCAATAGCAGCATTATTTTTAGTTTCTGCTGCTTTGTTATGGGATAAAATATCACGTACAAAATGAAAAACTCCCATCATATTACCGATATCTGTCATTGCAACTGCAGGCATTTTATTTTGAACTGCTGCAGCTACCAAATTTTTAACAGAAACGGTAGATTGTAAAACTGAAAATTGTGTATGGTTGTGCAAATGAACAAAATCGGTATCAAGAAGGATTTGCTTATTTTCTGAAAGTGTTTCATTAGAAATTGGCACATTTCCTTTGTCGCCAAATTGCTGCCGAATTTTATCGGATGCTTCTTTAAGATTAATATGTTTTAAGCCAATTAATTCAAATTCCCTAGGATTTTTTAATTGAAAATCTTCAAAGAATTCTTGTTCTACTTGAAGTTCTGATTTAGTAAAAACTTCGGTTCGAATTAATTCCAAAAAGCAACGAGTTGTTGCCTCAACATCGGCAGTGGCATTATGCGCTTCTGCAAATGGCTGGTTGAAAAGGTATTGGTGTAATTCGGTTAAGGTTGGCAGTTTAAACTTTCCTCCTCTTCCTCCTGGTAGTTTTAATAAGGATGCGGTAACTTCGGTACAAGTGTCTAAAATTGGCATAGAAGACATTTGCGATTGTATTCCCATTCGATAAAACTCACAACCCATTATATTAACATCAAAACCTAAGTTTTGACCAACAATAAATTTAGCTTTGGATAATGCTGTATTAAATTTCTCCAACATTTCCCTTAATGCAATTCCGTTTTGCTGGGCTAATTCGGTAGAAATTCCGTGTATACTTTCGGCATCATACGGAATATTAAAACCCTCTGGTTGTATTAAATAATCTTGATGCTCCAAGAGATTTCCCATTTCGTCGTGCAACTGCCAGGCAATTTGAACACATCTAGGCCAGTTATCGGTGTCAGAAATTGGCGCTGCCCATTTTTTAGGAAGTCCTGTAGTTTCGGTATCGAATATTAAATACATTTAAATTGAAGATTTTTGATTTATGATTTTTGATTTATGAAGTGGATTCTAAATAAAAAATCGAAACTTTATTCTATTTTCAAAAGTACATTTTAAGGAACAAATTGTCAATTTTAGTTATTAACAATAATAAAAAAGGAAGGCTTAATAGCCCCAGTTGAGGAGAAAATCCTGGAATTGTGAATTAAAAATAATGTTATTTATTGTTTAATTCTTCACACTACCAGATTGTAACGAAAAACGGGGATTTGTTTGGAATAGGCCCAGAGCCATTTGCTTTAAACAAAAAAAAACCATTCGAATTATCGAATGGTTTCTGTAGTATAATAAGTTTGAAAAACTAGTATCTTCCTCTGTTACCTTCACCACTGTTTCTATCGTTGTAACCACCGCCACCACGAGAATTACCACCACCATTGTAACCACCACCTGAGCGGTTGTTAGAAAAAGATTTTCTTTCTCCTTCTGGTTTTGGTTCTGATTTGTTAACTACAATTGTACGACCATCAACAGTTGCACCGTTCAATTCAGCTATTGCTTTTTCAGCTTCCGCATCATTTTCCATTTCAACAAAACCAAATCCTTTACTTCTTCCAGTAAATTTATCAGTAATGATTTTAACAGAACTTACAGATCCGTACACTTCAAAAGACTCTCTTAAATCTGCTTCCTCAATACTCCAAGGAAGACTTCCAACAAAAATATTCATAATTTTATTTTAAAATTCATGTCAAAGATACTCAAAAAAATGCGTAATCTATTATAAATTAGACTTTAATTCATATTTAACAAAAAATCCATTTGATTGAGCAAATGGATTTTAATAATATAATGTTTAAATATTGTTTTAAGGAGCAGCAATAACTGGCACTTTATAAAAAGTTCCATATTGAAAATTAACTTGTTCGCCACCTAAAGCATTCCCATTAGAATTAATAGCATTAAATTTAAAATTTCCAGAAACAGTATCTCCAGTATTTTCAGTTACACTAATTTCTCCATTACTGCCTTCAACATTTAAAACAGTTATTGAAGCTAGTCCATTGCCGCCTACTATAGTTACTACATCTCCTGCTTTATAACCATTACCTGGAGATGCAACTTTAACAGATGTTACAACACCTGTTGCATTGGAAATTACTGAAAGGGTAAGACCGCTTCCAGTTCCAGAATTAGTTGTAGGATGTGAATTTTGGCAAACGTATTGACCATTTACTAAAGTACAATCGGAAACATAGCCAGAACCGCCATTATTCATGTAACCATACATTTTGGCAACTGGCCCATAAATAATATTAGTTTTATATAATAAAGAAACAGAATTGAAAGTAGAACTATAAGTAGCATTTGTTGAAGTATCAGGAGTTCCAAAGTAATAGGTTCCTAAATTACTACTTGCTACATTTAAATTTAATTGCTCGTCTTGCGCTACTGCAACAAAAGAAAGCGCTCCTGTAGATGCTGATTTATATGCTTTAATGTCTAATGCTCTAAATAATACTCCGTCTCTATAGGCTTGAAAACCTGGATTATTAAATTTTACATCTGTAGTACATGATATAAATGATACTAAAATTACAATAAGGGAAACTAATTTTTTCATTTCAAACTAAATTTATAAATACAAAAATAGTTTTTTTCACTATAATTCCAAGTTAAAGTATTTTTTTTATTTGATATTAGTTAAAATGGAAAAGTTTTATATCTTTGCAAACTTAATTAACCGAGGTCGAGAACCTCAATTTAATCACAAGATTATGTCAGTAAAAATTAGATTACAAAGACACGGTAAAAAACAAAAACCTTTTTACTGGATCGTAGCGGCAGATGCTCGCGCAAAAAGAGATGGTAGATTCCTTGAAAAATTAGGAACTTACAATCCAAACACAAATCCTGCAACTATTGAATTAAACCTTGACCAAGCGGTTCAATGGTTACACAATGGAGCACAACCAACTGATACTGCTAGAGCAATTCTTTCTTACAAAGGAGCTTTATTGAAACACCACCTTGATGGAGGTATTCGTAAAGGAGCTTTAACTCAAGAACAAGCAGATGCTAAATTAGCGGCTTGGATTGAAGACAAAGCTGGAAAAGTAAATGCTAAAAAAGAAGGTTTGACAAAAGCACAACAAGATGCTAAAGCTAAAGCTTTAAAAGCAGAAAAAGTTGCTAATGAAAAACGTGTTAATGCTGCTGCTGAAGCTTTGAAAGCTGCTGAAGTAACAGAAGAAGTTGAAGAAGTTGTTGCTGAGGAAACTCCAGTTGAAGAAGTTGCTGAAGTAGTAGTTGAAGAAACTCCAGTTGCTGAAGCTGCAACAGAAGAAGTTGCTGAAGTAGTAGTTGAAGAAGCTCCAGTTGCTGAAGCTACAACAGAAGAAGCTCCTGCTGCAGAAGAAAATAACGAAGCTACAGAGGCTTAATAAAAATGCAATAATGCGTAAAGAAGATTGTTTCTACTTAGGCAAAATTGCAAAAAAATTTAGTTTCAAAGGCGAAGTTCTAATTTACTTAGATACAGACGAGCCTGAGTTATATGAAAATATGGAATCGGTTTTTGTTGAATTCAACAAAAACTTGGTTCCATTTTTTATTGAAAATTCTTCATTACACAAAAATGACTTTCTCCGAGTTAAATTTGAAGATGTAGATGACGAAGCAGAGGCAGATAGCATTCTGAATTGTGATATATATCTTCCAATATCAATGTTGCCAAAACTAGAAGGCAACAAATTTTATTTCCACGAAGTAGTCGGTTTTGAAATTGAAGACCAACGATTAGGTGTTTTTGGGAAAATTGTTTCCATAAACGATACTTCGGCACAGCCATTATTTGAAGTGCTAAATGGAAATGTGGAAATTCTTGTTCCAATGATTGATCAATTCTTGGTTAAAATCGACAGAGAAAACAAGAAAGTAATTATGGATTTACCTGAAGGACTTGTTGAAATGTATTTGTAAATTTTTATATTCGCTTCACTTTTAGATAGTTAGAAACTTATGTGGCTTTATAAAATTCTAAATTGTCTAATATTCAAAAAAGTCTAAATTGTCTAATTTCCAATTCAAACAATTCGTTGTTTCACAAGATCGCTGTGCTATGAAAATAGGCACGGACGGAGTATTACTTGGTGCATGGTGCCCAATTGAAAATAACCCTTTCTCAATTTTAGATATTGGAGCTGGAACAGGAATAGTGTCTCTGATGCTTGCTCAAAGAAGTAATGCACAGCAAATTGATGCTTTAGAAATTGATGAAGACGCCTACGAACAATGTGTCGAAAATTTTGAAAATTCTCCATGGGGTGATCGCTTATTTTGTTTTCATGCAGGTTTGGATGAGTTTGTAGAAGAGCCAGAAGATGAGTATGACATAATACTATCCAACCCCCCTTTTTATTCAGAAGATTATAAAACCGAGAATAAACAACGTGATTTAGCTCGATTTCAAGACGCCTTGCCTTTTGAAGATTTAATTGAAGCTGCAGATTTACTGCTTTCTGAAAATGGGGTTTTTGCAGTAATTATTCCATTTAAAGAAGAAGAAAAATTTATTGATTTGTGTGCTGCTGTAGAATTGTTTCCTATTAAAGTAACGCGAGTAAAAGGCTCTCCGACAACCGAAATAAAAAGAAGTTTATTAGCATTTAAACGTTATGAACTTAGCACTTTAATAGCCGATGAATTGGTTATAGAAACTTCAAGACACCAATACACCACAGAATATATAGAACTTACTAAAGCATTTTATCTTAAAATGTAGATTTTCTATTTATCAAATTAAACCTCTTTTTTTCCTAATTAATTATCATATCCATAAAATTTATAACATTCGTTGAACGAAATACTAAATATGTTTATGTAAATTTGCCGAAGTGTTCGTAAACCAAAAATTAAACTATGAAACCAGATTTATTTCAAGCACCCGATTATTACTTGTTAGATGATTTACTAACCGAAGAACATAAATTAGTTCGCGATTCTGCACGTGCATGGGTAAAACGTGAAGTTTCCCCAATTATTGAAGACTACGCCCAACGCGCTGAATTCCCTAAACAAATAATAAAAGGTTTGGGAGAAATTGGTGGTTTTGGCCCTTATATTCCTGAAGAATATGGAGGAGCAGGATTAGACCAAATATCTTATGGTTTAATTATGCAAGAAATTGAAAGAGGAGATTCTGGAGTTCGTTCCACTTCTTCTGTACAATCTTCTTTAGTAATGTATCCTATATGGAAATTTGGAACAGAAGAACAAAGACAAAAATATTTACCAAAATTAGCGACAGGGGAATTCATGGGATGTTTTGGATTAACGGAACCAGACCATGGTTCTAATCCAAGCGGAATGGTTACTAATTTTAAAGATATGGGCGACCATTATTTATTAAATGGTGCTAAAATGTGGATTTCAAATGCGCCGTTTGCAGATGTTGCTGTTGTATGGGCAAAAGACGAAACAGGTAGAATTCATGGTCTTATTGTAGAGCGTGGAATGGAAGGATTTACAACTCCTGAAACACATAACAAATGGTCATTACGTGCATCAGCAACTGGTGAATTAATTTTTGATAATGTAAAAGTTCCTAAAGAAAACCTTTTACCTGGCAAATCAGGACTTGGAGCACCAATGATGTGTTTGGACTCTGCACGTTACGGAATTGCATGGGGTGCTATTGGAGCTGCAATGGATTGCTACGATACAGCTCTTCGCTATGCAAAAGAAAGAATCCAATTTGACAAACCTATTGCAGGAACTCAATTACAACAAAAAAAATTAGCTGAAATGATTACCGAAATCACCAAAGCACAATTGTTGACTTGGAGATTAGGAGTATTAAGAAATGAAGGTCGCGCTACAACTGCTCAAATCTCTATGGCAAAAAGAAATAATGTAGATATGGCAATTCATATAGCTCGTGAAGCTAGACAAATTTTAGGTGGAATGGGAATTACAGGTGAATATTCGATTATGAGACACAGTATGAATCTTGAGTCGGTAATTACTTATGAAGGCACACATGACATCCATTTATTAATTACAGGCGCAGACATAACAGGCATTCCAGCGTTTAAATAAAATTATTTGTAAAATTAAGGATGGTTATTAAAGATAATTTACTTTCATCCAAAACATAAAAAAGGCTCCGATAACGGAGCCTTTTTTGTTATTGAACAAATTTACATCGGATAACAAAATTTCAAAAAAACCTGTCCAATTTCTTGGACAGGTTTTTTAAAATTTATTTGATAAGAATTATCTCTTAATCACTCTAAGAGATTTCACATTATCACCTTGGGTTACAATAACATTATAAACTCCAGTTGTATAATTTGACCCTATTTCTAATCCTTCAACTTCCGAAGTTTCTAGAATTCTGTTATCAACTAATTTACCCAGCATATCATACACTTTAATTTGTAAAGCTTCTTCACTACTAGTTTTAACATCTAGTTTGAAGTTCTCTGCAAATGGGTTTGGATAAGCCGATGCTTTAAATTCTATAGCTGAATCATCTACTCTAACTGAACTTCCACATGCTTTAATCCAAACATTTACAGGAGTACTATAAGCAGATGTTGCACATGGACTATTTGTTAATTTAGCACGGAACCAGATATTTCCTGCATCAGAACTAACTACACTTAAAGTAGTTGCTGTAGCGCTATCAATATCTGTCCAACTTACAGATGTAGAATTAGTAACTGAGGTAGTACTAGTTACTGCATTGTAAAATTGCCATTGTATAGTCCCTACAGAACCTGTAGCTAAAGACAATGTTTTAACTCCGCTACAAACTGCTTTTGCTAATGTAGTAGCTCCAGCATTTCCACTTACTGCAGTTGCAACAGCTGAACGACTAATTGTAACCGATACAATATTAGAAGTAGAACTACAAGAACCGGCAGTAGCAACAGCTTTATACCATATTTTTGGTGTAGCTGCATAATAAGTTAAGTTTCCAGTTGCTAATGCTGTAGAAGTTACTGTAGAAGATAATGGAACTAAAGTCCAAACTGCGGATGTTCCAGCTGTATTTACATAATTTGTTGATTTATACCAAGCAACAATTCCTGTTGACGCACCTAAAGTTAAATTAGTTCCGCCGTTAGCTGAACAAACTGTAGATTCTGCAGCTAATAAATCTCCTGCCAAAGCATCCCCTACAGTATAATGAACTTCATTAGAGTAAGCCACAGTACAAACTCCACTAGTTAGTCTAGCTCTAAAATAAGTTGTATCCGTAATATTTTTTATTAAATAAGTAGTACTTGTTCTTGTCGATGAATTAGAAGTAAAAGTACTTGCTGCACTATCCACTCCAACTGGAACAGGTTGGTAACTATTATCAGCACCTGTAGTTGAATATTCCCATTGAATAGTTCCAACAGATCCAGATATTTTTAATGTGCTTGAACTACCTGAACATAAAGTACCGCCACCTATAACATTACCACCAACTGGCAGTGGATTTACAGTTATTGTCTTAACAACTGAAGCAGTTGAACAAACTCCATTTTCGTTTGAACTTGTCACGATTGCTTTGTAACTTTTATTAGAAGTAGAAGTTGCATTTGTTAAAGTATATGATGATGAAGTTGCATCAGTAATATCGTTAAAAGTACCAGATGCTATTGGTGCGGATTGCCATTGAATAGTAGAACCTACATTATTATTTAAAGTAAAAGTAATGTCACTTCCTAAACATACTGAAATAGTATTTGTAGAAATAGTACCAGCTTTAGCAACCGGTGTAACTGTAGCTTTTATAACTGGTGTAGATGCACTACATGTTCCGTTTGTCATAGTTGCTTTGTACCAAGTAGAAACTGTTAAATTACCAGTTTTTAATGTAGTTCCATCATTTGTAATTAGAGTTAAAGTAGTAGTATTAATAATTTTTGTCCAAACTGGAGTTGATGCATCACCATTAACTGATTTATACCATGAGATTGCATTACTAGTATTGTCTTGTAAATTAATAAAAGAAGAAACACCAGAACATACTGAAAAATCACCCTCTGTAATAGTTCCTGCATTGATTTGAGAATTAACATTTACTATAACTGCTTTACTGTAAGCAGGAGTACAACTACCACTAGTTACTTTCACTCTATATGAAGTAGTTATTGAAGGATGAGCAGAATAACTGTTTCCATTAGCTTGAGCTATATCATTCCAAGTTGCGCCATCAAATGACTGCCATTGAACTGAACCAACATGCTTTCCTAATGTTAATAATTTTGAATCTCCTTCACAGATACTTCCTGATCCTGATATAGACCCAGCAACAGATTTTAAAATAGTTATGGTAACAGGATCTGTATATTCTGTCGTAGAACAACCTCCACCAACAGACACTTTTGCTCTTACAAGTCTAACAGATTGCGCTGTTGATGCCGAATAAGCATTTGAAAATGTTACATCTGTATAGCTAGTATCCGTATAATTTCCTGGAACACCATTCGTTACTATTGCTTGTTGCCATTGTACATTTCCTGAAGAATTAGTTAGAGTTAACGCAAAATTTTCACCAGAACAAATTGTAATATCTCCACCGGAAATAGTCCCTGCAACGGTTGTACTACTTACACCAACTATATATGGATTAGTAATTGCATTCGGACAAGCCCCACTTGATCTAACAACTCTAATATATTTGTTTTGAGAATATTGAGATGTATATAAGTAGGTATTTACATCAGGAATTGGATTGTATGTACTATTATCTAAAGATTCTTGCCATTGTATTGAACCTCTTCCGTTGTAATTACTTAATGTCTTAGATGTACCTGGACAAATTTCTCCATATTTTCCAAAAACAGCACCTGCGACTGGCATTGCATTTACAGTTAAAGCAATTTCATCCGAAGTAAGAGTGGCAATACAAGCAGCATCACTTAAATCAGTAATAATAACTTTATATAAATTACCATCCAAAGCTAAAGAACCTTCTTCATTTGTAATTGTTAAATTCGCGGTATTTGAATTATTATAAACAGAATCATTGCTAATAGTAGTCCAAGACGAATTATCTGCGCTTGATTTCACTTGCCATTCATAAGACAATCCAGAAGTTGAAGCACCAGTTGCAATCACCGAAATAGTTGCTGTACCTGATGAAATACAAATATTTGTAGGCACTGGTTGTGTAGCTATCTCAAGTACTGGTTTAACAACAAACGTGATGTTATTTGAAGATGCCGTAGGACTAGTCAAACATGAACTTGCCTCACTTGAAGTCATAACAACTGAAACAATTTGTCCGTTAGATATGTTGGTTGGAGTAAAAGTATCTTCTGTTGCACTATCAACATCAGCTCCATTTATTTTCCATTGGTATGTTGGTGCATCTCCACCATTTGTTGGAGCAGCTGTAAAGATCACACTTGTTCCAGCACATATTGTATTGTCTGTTGCATCAGATGTAATAGCTACACTTACAGGTAAATTTTCATTTACTATAGTCTCTATCTCATTAGAAGTCGCTTCTAATGTAGAATGACATCCTGTTTCATTAGAAGTCATTACTACTGTTACTTTATCGGTATCTAATAGTGAATTAGTTGTATAACTTGCAGTTGTTTCTCCATCAACAACAGAATCATTTTTCTTCCATTGGTAAGTTGGTGCATCTCCTCCATGAACTGGACTTGCTGTAAAGGTTACACTTGTTCCAGCACATATTGTATTGTCTGTTGCGCTAGATG
>CAILWV010000033.1 GCA_903838055.1 uncultured Bacteroidota bacterium
ACTGAATTTAATATATATTAAATTAAAGAAATTATGAACGATGCACATTTACATATGGTGGTAAACCACTTTCCAATTATTGGAATTATTTTAGGATTAGGAGTATTAATTATTGGTTTTTTACTTAAAAACAGTACCATAATAAATACCGCATATGGATTATTAATTGTATCTGCAATTTTTGCAGCAATTAGCATGGCTACAGGGGATGTAGCTGAAGAAATGGTTGAAGATTTTCCTAGTATTGGTAAAAAGATTATTCATGAGCACGAAGAAATTGCTGAGAAATTAGCTTTAGTATTGTATGTTTTAGGATTTATTTCAGTTACTGGATTATATTTAAATATAAAAAAGCATTCTAAATCTTATTTAATTTCGGTTTTAGCAATTGCTATAGGTATTTTAGGTATTTATTTAGCTCAAAAAACAGGAACTACAGGTGGAAAAATTCGACATACTGAAATTAGAACTACATCTAATGCTTCAGCTGTAATGATATCTGACGAAAATGAAGATAACGACTAATTAGCTTTTTTTACTAATAATTGTAATTGACTCTTCCATCTTTCAATAAGCATATTTATAATACGTTTATTAAAGTTGGAAGAGTTTTTTATATACTCCAAATATTCTTCTGTTGAAAATAGGCCAACAACTATTCCTAATAATTGGTTTCTAAATGCGGTATCTGAAATAGTTACTTTATCTATATAAGTGCATTTTTTATCTTGGCTTAATTCAAAAAACACATTTTTATTTTTAGATGCATAATTAATAAATAGTTCAATCAATAAATCATTTTGAAATTTTAAGATAGGGCGTAAGGTGTTATTTTGAAAAAACTCTTCAGTAGAAATACCTTCAGTTATCGTGCCTATTTTATCAATTCTTATCTCTTTGATTATACGATCTCTATCCTTCATGATTATATTAAATAAAAAAACCTTTGTTTTAAAATAAAACAAAGGTTTGTAATAGTGTATGTTAAGTATTAATTTGCTTTGAAAATAACTTTATTTAATGAATCCACCATTTCTTCAACAGTTTCTTTTTCGGAAGAAATAATATTCAATCTTGCTGCTTCAACACCTAATTTAATTAAAGTTGATTTTACAACTTCGGCACGGCTATTAGAAAGCTTAGTGTTTTTTGGATTAAGAACCGCTGTATCTGCATGACCTATGATAGTTATAGATTCATTAGGGTTATTAAGCAAGTAATTTTTAATGTAGTTAATATCCTTTATAGAAGATTTGATAATTACATCTTTTCCTGTTTCAAAACTTACAGAAATATATCTTTCATTAATAAATCCTTTTGTCAAGTTTAAGGTAGAAATTTTATTGTTTTCGTTAGTTTTTTGAGCGATATATTTTTCAAATTCAACAGGGATTCCATCTTTGTTAATTTGTATGGTTTTGCCTTTGCTATCTACAGCAACTCCAGAATTAGAATTGTTTTCTTTGTCTAAATAATCAGGAATTCCATCATTATCTTTATCTTTCATCTGAGCTTCAAATTCACTAACCTTATTGTTTAATGAATCTATTTTTTGTAATTTCTCATCTTTTATTTCTTGCCAATCTCCATGTGATTTGTTTTTACCGATTGAATAAGATAATCCTAAACTTGTGTATACCATGAATCCAGATTGGTTTAAAGAGCGATCAGCTAAATTACCATCCCAATTATTATATTGTTTAAAATTTTCAACAACTGTTACATCAGTAGTTAAAGATAGTTTGTTGAATAATTTGATTTCTGGAGAAAATCCAACCATTAAACCTATGTTATTATCTTTTTTAGGATAAATCTGAGAATTTAATTTGGACAAATGAATACCACCATGAAGTAAAATATTAAATTTCCCCATTGGTCTTTCAATATTAAATAATCTTGAAGTATTAATAACACCTTGTAAACTTACTGTAAAAGCATCTTGTTCAAATGGTTTACTTGTAGATTTAGGATTGTTTTTTAAGTTAAAATAACCAAAATCAAGTTTAGTACCGTAAGTAGGACTAAACATGTATCTAGCCCCTACATTAATTGAATTAGTAATAACAGTTCCAAACTCATGAAAATCATAATATCCTTCAGTATATGGTCTAATTCCTTTAGCCTGTCCAGTACTTAATTCAACTGTCCATTTGTTAATATTAGAGAAGGGAACTTCTTTTTTACCTTTTTTTTCTTGAGCTTCTAATGAAGCAGATGTAAATATTAAAATTGCAAGAACAAAAACTTTTTTCATGATATAAGTTAATTTTTAAAGATTTGGGAAAATTCACACAAATATAATTGTTTAATTTAATGCAACAACTTTTTTAATGTAAATTCTATATTAATTATTAAATTTGTTAAAAAAAAACATATTAATGAGAACTTCTTTAATTTTTTTAACCGTTGATATACTAATTTTTAAAGAAATTCAACCCACTAACTCAATTCTATTAATAAAACGAAAAAATGATCCATTTAAAGATTTTTGGGCTTTACCAGGAGGTTTTGTAGATGAAAATGAAGATTTGGAAGTTGCTGCAATTAGAGAACTTAACGAAGAAACTCAAATTAACATAAAAAGTTTAGAACAACTTAAAGCCTTTGGAAAACCACATAGAGATCCTAGAAGTCATTTGGTATCTATTGCATATATAGGTTTCGTTTCTACTGATACTATTGCAATTGCAAATGATGATGCTAAAGAAGCAAAATGGTTTTCGGTTAATGATTTGCCAAATTTAGCTTTTGATCATGATGAAATCATTAATTTTGCAAGATCTAAATATAAAATAAAATGAGATTTCATACTAGAAAGTGGGTTAAACCCGAAGATTTAAACCCTAATAGTACTTTGTTTGGTGGCCGATTACTTGCTTGGATTGACGAAGAAATTGCTTTGTACGCTATTATTCAACTAGAAAGTCCAAGAATTGTAACTAAACATATGTCTGAAATAAATTTTAGAAGTTCTGCAAAACAAGGAGATATTATTGAAATAGGAATTGATGTAATAAAATTCGGAAATACATCCTTAACATTAACCTGTGAAGTTAGAAATATGATGACAAAGGAAACTATTATTACTATTGATCAAATAACAATGGTTAGTGTTAGTTTGGAAGGGAAACCACAAGCACATGGCAAAACTAAAATAGAATATGTAAAAGACCGATTGAAAAAATAATTTTATAAATTTTTATCTGTAGAAATTTCATAAATCTCTAAATCAAAATAGGCTATTGACGAGATAATATGGTCAAAAATATCAGCCATTAAATATTCATATTGTTCAAATCTTTGGTCTTTAGAGAAAGCATAAATTTCTAAAGGAATTCCTTGCGCAGTTGGCTGCAACTGTCTGCAAATTAATATCATATTTTTATTTATACCTGGATAATTTTCCAAATAGTTAGTTATATATTTCCTAAATAAACCAAAATTCGTAATATTCCTTCCGTTAATTGGTAAGGATTTATCAATGTTATAGGTAGTATTATATTTATTAATTTCCAACTGTTTACTATCAATATACTTTGATATTAATTGGATTTTTTTCATTTTATTCAATTCCTCATTATTAAGAAATCGAATACTTTTTGCCTTAATTAATATATGTCTCTTAATTCTTCTTCCATCAGATTTAAGCATACCTCGCCAATTTCTAAAAGAATCTGAAATTAAACTATAAGTAGGAATTGTTGTTGTAGTATTATCAAAATTTCTAACTTTTACAGTTGCCAAATTAATTTCTATTACATCACCATCAGCACCAAATTTATCAAAGGTTATCCAATCTCCAATTCGAACCATATCGTTTAAAGAAACTTGAACACTTGCTACAAATCCTAATATTGTATCTCTAAAAATTAATATAACGATAGCAGAAATTGCTCCTAATATTCCTAATAACGTGTTTTTATTTATATCAAAAATTTGTGAAATAATTTCTCCGCCACTAAATATCCAAAGTACTATCATAATTACCTGAATGTAACTATCTATAGGCTTGTCACTAAAACGAGGTTGCTCTTTTAAAAAATCTCTAGTTGCTTTTAGAATACTTCGAACTATCCATAAAGATAATAATACTATATAGACTCCAACCATTTTACCAAAAACAGATTCCCAATAATCATATTTTTCTAAAATTATAGGAACCGATTTGTAAATAAATAAAAATGGAATTAAATAGGCAATATATTTAGCCGTTTGATTGGAAACTAATAAATCATCAAAATTGGTTTTAGTTTTTTTAGCAACAATAGCCATCGAAGTAATCAATACCAATCGGAAAATTATGTAAATGATATAAGATAAAATACATAAGATAAAAATATTGACAATTAAGCTAATATAAGACGCAGCAAGATCTCCCAAAGAAACTTTTCGTAAAAGGGGATATAACCAACTAAATATTTTTTCTAAAAAATCATGCATTTTTCAAGTATTTCTTTTCAATATAAAATGCTCCAAAAGGAATCAATGAGCCTAAAATTACAACTAGTAAATCTTTAATAGCCCAGTTAAACTTGTTTTTAATAAAAAAACTCAAATAAAGATAAATAATAAAAAGTAAACCATGGCTCATGCCGATTGGAAATAAAAGAGATTTGTATAATTCTAAATTATTATGTTTAATAAATAACATATTTACTAATAATATTAAATAGGAAAACCCTTCTGCAATTGCAATAAATTTAAAAAATTTAATCATGATAATTATTTTGAATTGCAAAATTAAGCAATAACCTTAAAAATTAAACTACAAAGTGTGTTACTTTTACAATAATTTAGCATTTAGTTATGAGCAAACGAGATTTAAAAAAATACATTTCCGAATTAAATAAGGAGCAATTAGAGGAGCAAATAGTTGAATTATATGATAAATTCAAGGAAGTAAAAGTGTATTATGACTTTGTTTTTAATCCCAAAGAAAATAATTTGGTAAAAGAGGCTAAGCTCAAAATTACAAACGAGTATTATCCTGTAAGGGGAAAGAAGCCTAAAATGAGGAGATCTACTGCTCAAAAATTTATTAAACATTTTATATTGTTGGGTGTTGATTATTATATAGTTGCAGACATAATGCTTTATAATTTAGAAATTGCTCAAGCCCTTTCATCAGAAAAAGAAATTAAACTAGAAGCATTTTTTAAAAGCATGCTCAATTCTTTCCAACAAGCTATTAGCTATATTATTGAAAAAGGGATTTTAGAAGATTTTAAAAGTAGGGTAGTAGCCATTCAGGAAGAAACTAATACTCAAGAATGGATAAACAAACAAGAGTTCAATAACATTATCGAGCGCTTCAATTATTAATTTTATTAGATAATTGGAAAATAGTATGGAGAAACCTTTTTTTAGGTGTAATTTTGCAAAATTGTATAAATTACTATGCCAAAAAAAGATTTACTTGCTGAAATAGAAGAAAAAAAAGAACTTTATGGATACCAAATTGGTGACATAGATAAAATCTTTGAACGTTTAGATAATGCACCCCATAATTATCATTTACTCTACCAATTACCAACAGGAGGAGGGAAGACCGTCATTTTTTCCGAAATCACAAGACGTTATATAAAACAACATAATAAAAAAGTAGTTGTTTTAACCCACCGAATTGAGCTTTGTAAACAAACTTCTAAGATGCTTAAGGCTTTTGATGTAAAAAATAAAATCATTAATAGCACAATAAAAGAATTGCCAGATCAAGAAGAATATTCTTGTTTTGTTGCAATGATTGAAACACTTAAAAACCGACTTAATGATGAAAAACTAGAAATAGAAGATGTTGGTTTAGTGATAATTGACGAAGCTCACTTCAACTCATTCAGAAAGTTGTTTAGTGCTTTTAGTAATGCTTTTATTCTTGGTGTAACTGCAACTCCACTAAGTTCTAATATCAAATTACCGATGTATGAAAATTACAACGAATTGATTGTAGGAGATACTATTCAAAATCTTATTGATAACGGATTTTTGGCTAATGCAACGACTTATAGTTATGATGTTGGGTTAACCTCATTAAAAGTTGGAATTAATGGCGATTATACTGTAAAATCATCCGATGATTTGTATAGTAATATGGTAATGCAAGAAAAATTATTACATTCTTATACCGAAAAATGCTTAGGAAAGAAAACCTTAATTTTCAATAACGGAATAAATACTTCTCTTCATGTTTATGAGAGTTTTAGGAGTGCCGGATTCAATATTAGGCACCTTGATAATACAACAACTGCAGAAGATAGAAAAGATATTCTTCATTGGTTCAAGAAAACACCAGACGCAATTTTAACTTCTGTAGGAATATTAACAACCGGTTTTGATGAACCTACAGTTGAAAGTATAATATTAAATAGAGCAACTAAGTCATTAACCCTTTATTTTCAGATGATTGGACGTGGTTCAAGAAGATTACCAAATAAAGATAGTTTTTCAGTTATTGATTTAGGAAATAATGCATTACGTTTTGGTTTATGGAATAATCCTGTCGATTGGCAACATATTTTTAAATCTCCAGAATATTATTTAGAAAGTCTTCGAGAAGATGCTGAAATTGAAAGTAATTTTAAATATGTAATGCCAGAAGAATTAAAATTGAAATTTAAAAATTCAATTGACATTTATTTGGATGTTTTGGAAGAATTTAAATTTACAATTAAAAATAATTTAAAAGCCAAAACTATAATAGAAAAATCTTTAGAACAACATGCTACTATGTGTGTTGAAAATTCTGAGGATTTAATTTCGGCAAGAAAATTATCAAAAGAACTTAATGATGATATTGAGTTTAGAATTCGGCAGTATTGTAAATGCTTAGGAAATGTCACTAAAAACTATAGAAGTTGGTTAATTGAAGATTATAATTTAAAATTAACAATTGGAATTGGCAGAGTTTATAGGTTAAAAGTCATGAACGAAGCAGATTAAAAAATGCATCTTTATTGCACTATAATTTATATTATGTAAAATAGATAATAATAATATTCTGCATATTACTCTTTTTAATCGTTTATATCATTGTTAGTAAACTTATTTTATTGTTAGTTCTTTCTATTGCTACTTTATTAATTTTGTATTATATTTATTTTAATAATTTTCAACATCACATTGAATATGGAGAATGCTATTTCGCAACGTATAGCTAATTTTTTAAAAGAATATGAACCTTTTAATTATTTAAATTATGATGATTTAATTAGAATTGTTTCAACTATTCGTGTTTTAAATTTAGAAAAACATAAATCATTATTTCAAATTAATGATGCTTTACATGATTCGTTTTATGTAGTGGCTTCAGGAAGTATTCATTTAACTGTAATATCAGATGCTGAAGAAACTTTGCTAAATAAATGTTATCCTGGAGATATTTTTGGGTTACGTCCTTTCTTTGCCAAAAATAATTATCAAATGACAGCTAAAGCACGTGAGGAAAGCATTGTTTATGCAATTCCAATTGTTTCTTTTAAGCCATTTGTAGCTCAAAATTCTAATGTTTTAGATTTTTTATTAGAGAGTTTTGCAGTTAATACTAAAAACAATTTAGACTCTCAAAACAATGGTTTGATTTCAGATAATGTGAATTATGTGGATAACCAGTCGGATATGTTATATTTTCAATCTTTAAATTATAACAAAACACCTTTAAAAATTAGTTTTGATACCATAATTAAAGATGCCGCTCAGTTGGTTACCGATAACATGTTTGACAGTGCATTAATCACAGATCAAAGTTACCCTATTGGCATTGTTACGGATAAAGATTTTCGCTCTAAAGTTGCAACTGGTAGATATCCATTGACTAATACGATTAATAAGATAATGGCTTCTCCAGTAATTACTGTAACAGAAAACATTTCAGTTGCAGAAGCCCAATTAGTAATGTTGAAGCATAGTGTTACTCATCTTTGTGTTACTAAAGACGGAACGGATAAATCTGAAGTTAAAGGAATTATTTCTGAGCATGATTTGGTTGTTGCCCAAGCCAATAATCCTGGTATTTTGCTTAAAGAAATTAAACGTTCACAAACTGCAAAACAATTAAAGGCAGTCCGAAATAATTTAACAGATATTATTCAGTCTTCATTAAACAAAAATATTCCGCTTACTCATATTAATAATATTGTTGGTGAAATTACCTTAGCTATTGTTAAAAGGGCTGTAGAACAAGCGATTTTAGATTTAGGCTCCCCTCCTGCTCGTTTTGCATGGCTAAGTATTGGAAGCCAAGGTAGAAAAGAGCAACTACTTTTAAGTGATCAAGATAGTATATTGGTATTTGAAGATGTTACTGAAGAAAAATATAGAGATGTAAAAGACTATTTTTTAAGATTAGCAAAAAAAGCAACTGCACTACTTGAAATTGTTGGATTTGGAAGTTGTCCAAAAGGACACATGTCAAGCAATATGATGTGGTGTAAGTCATTGTCCGAATGGATAAAGCAGTACAACAGTTGGTTGAATAATCCGGGTGAAAATTCAAATGAAATAAGTAGTATATTTTTTGATTACGAAATGGCTTTTGGAGATCAAAAAATTGAGGATACAATAACTGAAACCATTTTTAATAACATAAAAAATAAAGTTCTATTCTTTGATTATTTAGGAAATGACACCTTAAAAAAACCTACCCCACTTAATTTCTTTAAAAAATTTAATGTGGAGGAAGAAGGAGAAAATAAAGGAAAATTTGACATTAAAACAAGAGCAATAATGCCTTTAGTTGATGGAGCTAGAATGTTAGTTTTGAGTAATAATATTAAGGGTGTAAATAGTACTTATCTCCGCTTTAAACAATTAGCTATGATAGATCCCAAATTTTCTGAGATTTATTTAAATTGTGCTGATGCTTTTTTAGTACTTTCAAAATTTAGAACATTAGAAGGTATGAAAAATGATGATGATGGTCAGTTTATTAATTTAGAGGAATTATCTAAAATTGATAAAGAAAAATTGAAAAATGCTTTAAATCCTATGAAGGAATTAGAAGAATTAATAAAAGACAAATTCCAACTTACTCAATTTTCTTAATTTATGATGGATTGGTTGAAAAATATAAATAAAAATTCTCCAGAATTTTGGAGGAATTACCTAACGAAATTCGAAAAAAAATCCAATCGATATGTAATATTATGTACTGATACAAGTGGCTTAAATCCTAAAAAAGATGTGATTTTGTCTTTTGGAGCGATAGCTGTAATTGATGATAGTATTCGATTAGGAGAACTATTTGAAGTGACAATTCCTCAATATAAGTTCTTGCATGATAATGGATTATCAAATGATTTTTTATTAGAATCAGAACAACCTAAATTATCCGAAAATCAAGCTATTGAAAAATTAATTGATTTCATTGGTAATTCAACTTTAGTTGGACACAGAATACATTTAGATGTTGAAATGATAAATCAGGCACTCGAAAAATTGTCTTGCGGTAGACTTAAAAATGAAGCACTTGACGTAGAAATAATGCATAAAAAACTTAATGATATCAATAATGCTAATTTCACTATAGATCAATTAAGTGCTATTTATAAAATTCCAAAAAGCGAAAATAATTCAACTACAAATGAAGCTTACACTACTGCTTTGATTTTTTTAAAATTAAAATCAAGATTGAATTTGCAATAAATATTTATATAATCTACCTAATTTGATTCAAAGTAATGAAGAAAATCTTAAAAAAAATATTTATTACTATATTTCCTAATAAAGGTCAAAACACTATGAACAAAGATTGGGCTAACTTAAATAAATATGCTATTGAAAATAGTCAAATAAACACTAATTCTAAAAGAATTGTATTTATGGGAGATTCTATAACAGAATCTTGGAAAATCATTAATCAAGATTTTTTTATAAACAATTCATACATTAATCGTGGAATAAGTGGTCAAACTACATCGCAAATGGTATTGCGTTTTCGACAAGATGTAATTGAACTTATTCCTTCAGTTGTTTTAATTTTAGCAGGAATTAATGATATTGCTGAAAATACAGGTCCAATTTCTATTCAAGATATTATGGGCAATATCATATCGATGTCGGAATTAGCCAAGGCTAATACTATAGGAGTTATTCTTTGCTCTGTTTTGCCTTCCAATCGATTTTATTGGAATCCAAAAATCGAGCCAGCTGAAAAAGTAATTGAATTAAATCAATTGATTTCTAACTATGCTATTAAAAACAATATAACATTTGTGGATTATTATGGTGTTATGGTTGATGATACAAAAGGATTGCCAAAAAAATATAGTGATGATGGAGTGCATCCTAATTTAGAGGGATATAAAGTCATGGGAGATCTTGTAAAAATTGGAATAATTAACTTTATGTCAAAGTAATTTTATATTAATTATAGTATAATTTCAGATTTTTCATAACTGTTTTTGTATTTTTGCCACACAAAAATTAACATATTAAATAGCACCGAATGAAATTTACTGCATCAAGACTTTCTTCTGGAAACAAAATGTTTCCAACTGAAATATATTTAGAGTCAACAGGAATTACAATAAAAATACCAGGATTATTTAAAGGCGAAACCAAACAATTTGATTTTAATCACATTGCATCAGTAGAAATAGATACGCCACTTATAGGATTTTCAACTATTTCAATTTTTGCTGGTGGAACTCAAATGACTGCAACAGGCTTTACTAAAGCTGAAGTCAAACAAATTAAAGAAGGGATTGAGAAAGGAAAATCTTCAGTGAAAAGCGGAACTCTTTCTGGAGGAAGTACTTCTAGTGTAGCAGATGAGTTAAAGAAACTAAAAGATCTTGTAGATTCAGGAGTAATCTCAGAATCGGACTTTGAACAACAAAAAAATAAAATATTAGGTAATTAATACTTCTTAATAAAGCAAAAATCTCCATTAATGTGGAGATTTTTTGTTTATAAACTTATCAGATATCAATAGTTAATCCTGCAGGAACTTTAATAGTTTTATCTTCTTTCTTTAGGTATATATCAAATGAAGATAAATTGGTAACCTTTTTTTTATTTACTGAAAATCTCAAATTTTGAAATGCTTTGATATAATCCACTAATGCTATTTGTGTGGTGTAATGTATTGTTGAATTATCAGAAAGTAATTTAAAGAATTTTTCTGTTTCTTTCCATTTGTTTTCGTCGTTTCCCATTTCCCAACTATGTCCCCAAATATCCATTAAGGCAAGCTCTTTTGTGTTTAAAAAATCAGTGATAACTTTATTAAAACGAGACATTTCTTGAACATCTTTTTCGGGTTGGTTAGCTTCCCAAAAAGCCTTTGCAAATTGATGCATCGTTGGGTGCCATCTCAAAAACACATTAGGAATTTCAAAATTATAGGTATCCCCTACTGTTCTTGCATATTCGATTCCTAATCCATTCATGGCTTCAATTACCTCCTCATTGGTGTTTCCAAAAGGATATGCCATTCCTCTAACAGGATAATCCACTAATCTTTCTAGTTCTTTTCTGTCTTCAATAATTTCAGATATTACGTCTATTTTAGATTGATCTGGTAAATTTGGATGATTTGCTGAATGAACCGAAACTTCATGTCCTTTAAAAAGTGAATTTATCTCGTCTTTATTTAGGTAATCTTTGGAACCTAATTTATTAGAATTTAAATGAAAAGTTCCTATTAAGTGGTACTTATTCATTAATTTCACTAATTGCCTATCTTCAGTTCTGCCGTCATCATAACTCAAAATTAAAGCTTTCGTTTTTCCTTCAGGGAAAAGCATTTTAATATTTATTCCGCTACAACCTATTTCAGGATTAGTCTGAGCAGACAAATTTTGAAATAATAAAATGAAATAAATTAGAAACGGAATTTTATAAAAATTAGTCATAAGAATATAATTTTAATTCAAATATAATCTTCTTATTCAATAAAAAAAAACTATAATTTTCCTTCTTTAATTTGGTCTACAATCTCTGGATTAAGAAGTGTCGATGTATCACCAAAGTTTGAAAAATCTCCCTCAGCAATTTTACGTAATATTCTTCGCATAATTTTGCCTGAACGAGTTTTAGGTAATCCATTTACAAACTGAATTTTATCTAATTTAGCAATTGGTCCAATTTGATCTGAAATTAATTGGTTAATCTCTTTGGCTAAATTATCGTGATTTCTACTTTCTCCTACTTCTTTTAGTATTACAAATCCGTAAAGTGCATTTCCTTTAATATCGTGAGGGAAACCAACAATAGCGCTTTCTGCAACAGCTGGGTGTTCATTTATGGCGTCTTCTATTGGAGCAGTTCCTAAATTATGTCCTGAAACAATAATTACGTCATCTACCCTACCCGTTATTCTATAATATCCAACTTCATCACGTAATGCACCATCGCCTGTAAAATATTTACCAGGAAAAGCAGAAAAATAAGTTTCTTTATATCGTTGATGATCTCCCCAAATGGTTCTTGCCATAGCTGGCCAAGGGAATTTTATACATAAACTACCAGTAACTTGATTTCCTTCAATTTCGTTACGCAATTCATCCATTAATACTGGTTGAATTCCAGGTAACGGTAGTGAAGCATAAGTTGGTTTTGTTGGCGTTACAAATGGAATTGGCGAAATCATTATTCCACCTGTTTCAGTTTGCCACCAAGTATCTACTAATGGACAGCGTTTACCGCCAACATGATCATTATACCAGTGCCAAGCCTCTTCGTTAATTGGTTCTCCTACTGAACCAATAACTTTTAAGGAACTCAATGGAAATCTTTGAACATAACTTAAATTTTCTTTAGCCAATGCACGAATAGCAGTTGGAGCAGTGTAAAATTGATTTACTTTATGTTTTTCAATTACTTCCCAAAAACGACTGAAATCTGGATAAGAAGGTACACCTTCAAAAATTACAGTTGTTGCGCCATTTAATAATGGTCCGTATAAAATATAAGAATGTCCGGTAATCCAGCCTATATCGGCAGTACACCAATAAACATCATTTTCCTCATAATTGAATATGTTTTTAAATGTATATGCAGTATATACCATGTAACCTGCAGTGGTATGCACCATTCCTTTTGGTTTTCCTGTTGAACCAGAAGTATATAAAATAAAAAGCGGATCTTCAGCGTCCATAATTTCAGCAACATTATTAGAAACAGCGGCATCCATTAATGGCTGTAACCATTGGTCGCGACCTTCTTTCATGTTTACGGGAGTATTAGTTCTATTAACAACCAATACTTTTTCAACACAAGGAGATTTTTCTAGAGCTTCATCTATAATTCCTTTTAAATCAATAGATTTATTTCCACGGTAGCTGCCATCAGAAGTAATAACCATTTTACATTCAGAATCATTTATTCTAGCAGATACGGCTGAAGAAGAAAATCCTGCAAAAACTACAGAATGAATTGCTCCTATTCTAGCACATGCCAAAACGGAAACTGCCAATTCAGGAATCATAGGTAGATAAATACAAACTCTATCTCCTTTTTTTATTCCTTGTTCCCGCAAAACATTCGCCATTTTAGAAACTCTAACGTATAATTCGTTATAGGAAATATGTTGTGCTTCTTCACTAGGATTATTCGGTTCGAATATAATTGCTGTTTTCTCCCCTCTTTTTGCTAGATGTCTGTCAATACAGTTTTTAGTAATGTTAACTTTAGCATCAACGAACCATTTGAATTTTGATTCTTGCATATCAAAATCCAATACTTTTTCCCATTTTTGATACCAAGTAAAATTTTCATCAGCAATACGATCCCAAAACTTTCTTGGTTCGCGAACCGATTTTTTATACATTTTAAAGTAATGTTCTAAACTTTCAATTTTATAGTAACTCATTCTCTTTATTTAATAATTAGTTAATAGTAACTAGTAATTAGTCTTAAATTTTTGTAAATATAAGTATTCTATTATGTTGATATAATTTTTTTTTGCTAAATTGATATATATGTACAATAAATAAAATTATTTAAAAGAACCAATTTTGGCTTTTTCAAATTCTTCCTTAATTTCTTCAATTATTGCCTCATCATCTATTGTAGATGGAATTTGGAAATTTTCTCCATCTGCTATACTTCTTAGTAATTTTCGTAGAATTTTACCAGACCGTGTTTTTGGCAATCGCTCAACAATAACAATATCTCTTAGTGAAGCCACAGCTCCAATTTGATCTCTAACTAAATGAATAACTTCATGCTGTAATTTAAAATGCTCAATATCTTCCCCATGTTTTATTACAAGTAATGCTAATGGAACTTGCCCTTTTAACGAGTCATTTATTCCAACTACTGCGCACTCAGCAACCGAATGATGTGAGGATACTATTTCTTCCATTTCAGCTGTTGATAGTCTATGCCCGGCTACATTAATGACATCATCTACCCTTCCGGTTATGAAAATATAGTTGTCGTTATCTTTAAATCCTCCATCTCCAGAAAAATAATATCCAGGAAATTTATTTAAATAACCTTCCTGAAATCTGTTATTATCTTTCCATAAATCTAACATAGTTCCTGGTGGTAATGGGAGTTTTATTACTACATAACCTTCTTCATTAGGACCTAATTCATTTCCATCTTCATTAAATATTCTAATATCATATCCTGAAACTGCTTTACCTGCAGAACCTGGTTTTACCGGTAAGTACTCAACTCCCATCATATTGGAAATCATAGGCCATCCAGATTCGGTTTGCCACCAATGGTCAATTGCTGGTATAGGTATATGCTTGTTATACCATTCTAAAGTTGCTACATCACATCTTTCTCCTGCTAAGAATTGAGTTCTCAAGCTCGATAAATTATATTTTTTTATAAATTCTCCGTTTGGATCTTCTTTTTTTATTGCACGAAGTGCTGTCGGAGCAGTAAACATTGCGTTTACTTTATGCTCTTCTATAACTCTCCAAAAAGTACTTGCATCCGGAGTTTTTATTGGTTTTCCTTCAAATATTATTGAGGTGTTTCTATTAATTAGAGGTCCATAAACAATAAAACTATGTCCAACTACCCAACCCACATCGGAAGCAGCCCAAAAAACCTCTCCTTGTTTTACTCCATATATGTATTGCATTGAAAATTTAAGTGCAGTAGCATAACCACCTGTATCTCTTACAATTCCTTTTGGTTTTCCGGTTGTTCCAGAAGTATATAAAACATATAACGGATGGGTTGTATTTACTGGAATACATGGAGTTTCTTCTGATCCATAAACTAATGCATCATAATCTACGTCGTATTTTTTAAACGGAATTCTAGCCCCTAATTTCCTATTAAAAACTACTACTTTTTTTGGCTTGTGCGTTGCAAGAGCTATTGCCTCATCTACAAGTGGTTTGTAGGCAATTAATCGATCAATCTCTATTCCTGAAGATGCTGTTAATATTATTCTAGGCTTGCAATCATCTATTCTAATAGCTAACTCGTGTGGTGCAAAGCCACCAAAAACTACGGAGTGGGTTACTCCTATTCTTGCACATGCTAACATTGCAAACGCTGCTTGGGGAATCATAGGCATATAAATAACAGCAGTATCGCCTTTTTTTAAACCCAAAGAAATCATTCCGCCTGCCAATTTAGCAACTTCTGTTTTTACATCAAGGAAGGTGTATTTTTTTATATTTTGGGTAACAGGTGAATCATAAATCAGCGCTGTTTCCTCTCCATAACCATCTTGAATATGCTTATCAAGAGCTAAATAGCAAATGTTTAATTCTCCATCTTTAAACCAAAGCGGGTAATTATTTTCATCTTTAGATAATATAGAAGTTGGCTTTTTATACCAATCAATTTGATTCGCTTGTTCCTCCCAAAAAGTTTCTGGAGTTTGAATACTTTTGGAGTAAAATTCTAAATAATTCATATAGTATATAAATTTTGCATTTGCTTAATTATGTTAAGTAAATTTAAATAATTAATATTTACAAGATTAAATATTATTGCAAAATAAATATATACGAAATCGTTTTCGTGAAGCCAGTAATATAAACGATAATTTGTGTTATTAATAAAAAAAATGAAAATAAAAAAAGTACCTAATTATATAAAAACTAAAATTAAATGTTTCAATTTAGTAAATCAGCTACTTGTTCAACTACTTTTTTTATAGAAAATGGTTTTGTTAAATAACAATCTGCTCCTAGAGCTAAACCTTTTTCAATGTCACTTTCTTTATTTTTTGCCGATAGGAAAATAACCTTTGTGTGCTTCAAATTATCATCTTTTTTTATATGTTCCAATGTTGCATAACCGTCTACCATTGGCATCATTACATCAAGGATAATAACGTCAGGAAAATTATTTTTTAAAATATCAAGTGCTTCTTGTCCATCACGAGCAATGAAAACTTCATAATTATTTTTCTTAAAAGTGTATTCTAATGACATTACTATGTTAGGTTCATCATCTACTATTAATATTTTTTTCATATAAATTAATTTTCTGAATTTTTATTTTTTGGTAAAGTAAATACTACGCAGGCACCTAATTGGCTTGGCTGTACCCAAATTTTGCCTTTATGGTATTCTATAATTTGTTTGCAAATAGCTAGACCTAATCCACTACCAACTGGTTTTTTTATGTTTTGATTTATGGATTGGTAAAACTTATCAAAAATTGCTTCGTGGTCATTTTCATTTATTCCTTTGCCGTTATCTTGAACGGACGTTTGAATATAATCATCTAAAATTTCAACTTTAATAGTAATGATACCGTTATTTTCAGGACAAAATTTAATAGAATTAGCTATTAAATTTGTAATTACTTGAAAAATTCTATCCTCATCAAAGTAGGCATAAACACTATTTGCACTATCAATATCAATTTTAATGCCTTTATTTTTTATTAATTGCTGCAATGATCCCACAGATTTTTCAATGGTCTCAATTAAATTACTATTAGTTGTATTAATTACATGTTTTCCAGTTTCGAATTTCTCTAAATCTAAAATTTTATCAATTAATCTATTCAATCTATCTGATTCGGAAATAATATTCTGCAAAAATTGTTTTTTTATTTCATCAGGAATTTCATCATCATCGTGTAAAATTTCACTTGCGGCTCGAATAGCTGTAATTGGTGTTCTTAGTTCGTGGGTAATGGTATCTAAAAATTCGTCTTTTTGCTTATCTTTTTGCATTAATGAAATATTCGCATTTTGCAATTTAGCAGTGATTTCTTTTAATTCATTAGAAGTTTCGGTAAGTTTTTTATTAATAATAATATTTTCTTTCGATTCTTCTAAGATCTTTAATACTTCTGGCAAACTTATTTTTTCTTCTTTTACTACACTTGAAATTAATATTCTTGCTGAAGCTGTTCCTATATGTCCTGTAAGTAAATTTTCAGAAAATTTTATTAAACGAGCATCTGCCAATTCTTGATTAATATCAACATTATATTTTACATTAAAAATATTCATTGCACGTTTAGTTCGTTCTTCACCGAGGAAACGAATCAATACTTTTTCAATGTCATTTCTATAGGCAGTTCCTTTCCAAATAAATGCATTTTCATGATTGGTGATATATTTGCTAATATCCACAAACATCTCTGCATAGTTTCTTTCGCGATAATTTCCTTTAAAACTAACAGAAACAGAAAAATAAGTCATTATATTAAATAGTAAACTCCAAAATAATGCATGTGGAACCGGTTCTAGATAATCTAATCCAAATAGTTGAAAAGGTTTTAGTAAATGAATTCCCATAAAACCTTCATTAATAAAGGTGCTTGAACTATTACTTAATCCAATTGAATATGGAGCTAACAATGTGTATATGCAGATAATAAACCCAATAATAATACTATATATAGCACCTAAACGTGAACCTCTTCTCCAAAATAATGCACCAAAAAATGCAGGTGCGAGTTGGGCTATAATAACAAATGCAACCATTCCAATAGAAACCAAACTATAATCCAACTCAAAAAAACGGTAGATTAAGTAAGAAATTATTATTAAGAAAAAGATACTTGATTTTCGGGTGTTTAATATTTTTCTGCTACTTATTGTTTCTTCATTTCCTTTAAGTTTACCGATTAAATTATATGGAATCAAAATATTATTTGTAAACATGGTTGCTAGTCCAATTGAGGAAACAACAATCATAGAAATTGCAGCTGAAAATCCACCAAGAAAAACCATTACAGTTAGTAATTTATTATTGAAAAATTGTGGAATCAACAAAGAATAGGCATCGGAATTCACATTTTGCCCAGCAAATAAAATATTGCCTCCCCATGCTATTGGATAAACAAAAATATTAAATATTAATAAATACAAAGGGAACAACCAAACTGCTGTATTAATGTGTTTTTCTCTGTTGTTTTCAATTACCGAAACTTGAAATTGTCTTGGTAATAAAAAGATTGCAAACATTGATAAGATACATAATAAAAACCAATTTATTGCTTGCGGTAGCCCACCAATGGTGTTTTTCTGTTTGAAATTTTCTAATAGAATTGATTTTTGATAAATATCATTAAAGCCATCAAAAACAAAGTAGGTAACGTAAATTCCTATTATGACAAAAAAAACTAATTTCACTATACTTTCCATAGCAACTGCTGTGACTATTCCTTTTCGTTTTTCAGACGCATCAACATATCGAGTTCCGTAATAGGATGCAAAAAGGGCTAAAGCTATGGCAACGTATGTAGTTGTATCATTATAGAATAATAAACTTGCTTTAGTTTGAGTAACTATATAAAAAGTTTCGGAAATGGCTTTAAGTTGAAGGGCTATATAAGGTAAAATTCCTGTTAAGCAAATCAAGGTTACTATAGCTCCAAGAAAACGGCTGTTACCATAACGAAGTGAAATAAAATCGGCAATACTAGATATTTTATTTACTCTTGATATTCTAATAATTTTTTTCAAAATTAAAATCCATGATGGAGCAATAATTATAGGACCTAAATAAATAGGTAAATAACTTATTCCTTGATTGGCAGCAACCCCAATACTTCCGTAATAGGTCCATGCAGTACAATAAACACCTAATGATAACGTATATATGTAAGGATTGTTTGTCCAATTGCTATTTCCTTTTTTCTCAGCCCAATGAGCAACATAAAAAAGTACAGCTAGATAGAAGGCAAGAATTACTAATAATAATGCACTATTCATCGTATCTATTTACAATTAGAAGTGAAATTAATACCGAAAGTAAGCTAATTGAAAAAATATAAACGTAAATAACAGGAAATCCTAACAAACATTTAGAAGAATCGAAAAGTAATACTAGTGGAATATTAAACCCCATTAGAAGCACAACCGATAGTATCAGCATTTTTTGTTGGTGTCTTTTTTTCATTGTTATTGCATTGAAGCAATCTTAATTTATAAATTAACCTGTGTAATTTTTGTTAAAAATAATCATTTTTTAAATAAGTAAAGAAATTATTTTAACACTTATAAACTCACAAAAAAACAAAAGCCCTTATATAAATAAGAGCTTTTGTTAAAATAATTTGAAAAATTAATCTTCGTATTCATTAGTCATGGCATACCATCCAAAAATGGTTAGCCCAGTTACTACTAATGGAAGTAAGACGAAAAAGATAATAATTCCAAAAACTAAATCATCTTGTTTTCCAGAGGTTAATTTTCCGCCGAATATTCCGATGCAGTAATAAGCAACCACAGCTGCTAATGCAATCCATATTATTCCTATATATTTTTTTATTGCGTTCATCATAATTTCTATATTTTTAGTCGTGTAGTGTATTAATTTTTTTATCAATGTAGATCATTCCAATAACAAAACATATTGCTGCTATTATTATTGGATACCATAATCCCTCTAAGTAAAATTCAGGATTTAATGGTTTTGGTCCAGTACCCTTTGCAGTTGTAACTAAATAGGTTGAAATTGCAGGTAGTAATCCACCAAAGATACCATTTCCTACATGGTATGGTAAGGACATTGATGTGTATCTAATTTTCACTGGAAACATTTCAACTAAGAAAGCTGCAATAGGTCCATAAACCATTGTTACAAATAGTACTTGAATAAAGATCAAGAAAATTAAGTACCATCTTACATCATCTGTAATATTTTTCACTACAGCTATGTTTGGTTTAATACTTATCCCATCAATATGTGATTTGTCTTTTGCTTCTCCACTGCTAAATGTTTTTAATGTTAAAGTTGCAAGGGTATCAACTTTTGCTGCAGTTTCCCCATCTTTAATATCATTTTTCACTTTAACGACATTGTGAACTACCAAACCAGCTTTATCTTTTGAGTCATATTTAATCCAAGTTTCATTTTTACCTGATTCTTTAGCGTCATAAGCTAATTCTTTAGCTAAATATAAAGTGTCTGTTTTTGTATAATGAAATTTAGCTCCATTAGAATACAAAGAATCCGTTTTGAAATCAATAAAGATTTTGGTGTTTTTAATGGTTGGATCTTTTTTATCTTTTTCTGTTTTTATAGTAGCTACATAAGTTCCTATTGCTTTACAACTGTCTTTTATAATTGTAATATTGTTTTTTACCATTTCTTTAGAATCAGTTAAATGGTACATTTGACGGTAAATTGGGCGGTATAAAAATATTGCTAATAACATTCCTGACATCATAATTGTTTTTCTACCTATTTTATCACTTAACCATCCAAATAATACGAAGAATGGGGTTCCAAATAATAAAGCAATTCCTAATAAAGTATCTACTTGAGAAGAATCAATACTTTGAACCGTTTTCATAAAACTCATCGCATAGAATTGTCCAGTATACCAAACAACTCCTTGACCCATTGTTGCTCCAAATAATGCAAGTAAGACAAATTTTAAATTCAATTTATGACCAAAACTTTCTTTTAATGGGTTCACACTAGTTTTACCTTCTGCTTTAGCTTTAGCAAAAACTGGAGATTCATCCATGTTTTTACGAATCAAATACGAAACAAATACCATAATTATTGATGCCCAAAACGGAACTCTCCATCCCCAAGCATCAAAATCTTCTTTAGATAATAATCCTTTAGTAATTAAGATTACCATTAATGAAATGAATAAGCCTACGGTTGCAGTAGTTTGAATCCAAGAAGTCCAATAACCTCTTTGCCCTCTTGGAGCATGTTCTGCAACATAGGTTGCTGCACCGCCATATTCGCCTCCTAAGGCCAAACCTTGAAGTAAACGTAGCAACAAAACTAATAAAGGTGCCATAAATCCGATTGTTTCATAACTTGGAATACAGCCTATCATAAAAGTTGCCCCTCCCATTAAAACTAATGTAACCATGAAAGTGTATTTTCTTCCAATCAAATCACCTAATCTACCGAAAAATAATGCTCCAAACGGACGAACTACGAAACCTGCAGCGAAGGTTGCAAGTGTTGATAAGAATGCAGCTGTTGGATTGTCTGATGGAAAGAATTTAGTAGATAATACTACTGCTAAACTTCCAAAGATGTAGAAATCATACCATTCTATCATCGTACCTAATGAGGAAGCCGAAATTACTTTCCAAATTCCTTTTGTTGATTTTTCACTCATATTTAATATTTATTTATTGGTTGGTTAATTAATTTTTTAAAATGAATAAGAACAAGAAACCATTGCTCTTAAGTTACCTACTTGTGTTTGGTTATCTCCTGCTTTTCCATAAAAATCAGTATCTCCCCATGTAGCAGATGTATATTCAACTTCTGGAGTTACATTAAAATTATTTTGTTTAAAATCTACTCTTGCAGATGCTCTCCAAACATTATCTACAACTCTTGTACTACTTAGTCCTTTCATATAAATACTAGACAAAGAAGTTGCAGCAATACTAGATCCATTGTTTTTGGTAGATCCAAAGAATATTCCAGGTGCTACTTTTTTACCAGTACTTGCTATGTCAATCCAAAAAGCAGTTGTTTTAGTTGGATCAAAAGTTTGAATTCCGTTTATTGTTGTTCCTGTATAACCTCCTAGCATTACAAAATTATTTAAATTTCCTCCTGAAATACCATATATTTTAACTAAAAATTTATCGTTTGAAAATTTTGCATATCCAAAAACTGAAGAGCTTTTTACTTTTTCGGATGTAATTAATTTGGGAGTTAATCCATTATCGGTAAGTGGAACTAATTGCTTGTATTCTGCTCCTACCCCTGCAATCCAATTTTTATTTTTATATTGAAATAATAGATTTACAGACGGTACATTTGAATTTATTGAAGCAGAATTTTGAGATCCAGGACCTGGAGCTACAAATTCACGTTCTTTATAAGCGGTAAATGCTGCAGAGAAATCTTTAGTGAAATTTTGTTTGAATTTTACCTGAGTTGCCCATCCAAATGGATTAAATAAAATTCCTGTGTTAAAATTAGCTACCCCAGGAAAAACTTCAGGTATAAAAGTTGGATACCAGGTTTGACCAATAGTTAAAGATGTTTTAGACCAATCCATGTTAACATATGCATGTCTTAATCGAAAAGTTCCAATAGTAGCTTCTGTATTGCCATAAAAGTCACCTTCAAGAGTACCGCTCATTTTAGCACCCCACACATCTGGACCTTTAACTTTAGCTCCCAATCTAGAAGTTATTGCAAGAAAATTAGATTGTTCTACTGCATTAACATCATTCCCGTTAAAATCTTTTACTACATCCAATGGGTATAAATTTAATTGATCTTCTCTTACTGATGCTGATTTTCTAGAATCATAGATGTAATCGGTTCTTATAAATCCAAACATACTCACATTCCATTCTTTAGGAGTTGATGCAGCTGGGGCTTGAGTAGCCGTTTGCGCATTACTCAAAGTAGCAAAAGCTACAAAACTTAACAAAATAATTTTTTTCATAATTGTTGATTTTTATTGGTTTGTTTAACATTTCTGCTCGTCTAAATTCTAAAAATCTGTCAATGAAAAAAATTATGGTATATAATATTGTAAATTACTATAGTTAATCTTTAAAACGTTCCCATTTTATTAACATAAACTTATCTCCAAGCTCTGTGATAATCATACCGGCACCTTTTAGCTGATCCTTATTTTTAAGAAATTCAACCAATTCTAAGTGATTATATATCTTGTATGTAGGGTGATAGTCCGTATGACTTGGTTTGGTTACTTTAAACTCTCTAACCCAGTTGCTAATGGTAACATGTGAAACACCAATTATTCGTTCTATTTCTCTATAACTCAACCCTTCTAGAAATAATTGTAATGCTTTAGTTACATAGTAGCTATCGATCTTTTTTCCGAGTTTATTTACTGTAAAGTAGTACTTACATTTTTTGCATAAATAGCGCTGCCTATCTTTAATCACACCGCTTTTTACTATAGAATCATTTTGACATTTTGGGCATGCTAATATCTCCATATATATAAATTTTGCATAAATATACTAAATTAGCAATTAAATAAAAACATTTTATTTATTTTTTATTGCATAAATTTACATAGTCAATAAAAATAACACGTAATTATTATATAAATCCTATTTTATTTTGATAATAGAAAAATCTATGATCTCCCGTCGGATAATAGTATACCAAATAATAATAATTTAAGTTTTATTGATTTTTTTATTTTTTTCAAATATAATATCAGTTTAAATTAAGAAATCAATAAAAAAATTCCAAAAAAATATCTTTAATTTGTACAAACACAATAAAGAATGGAATTCAATCCTGAAATATTAGATACAAGAGCTATATACAAATTACTTACAGGTGCTATTATTCCTAGGCCAATTGCTTGGATATCTACAATTAATGAGGCTGGAATTAATAATCTTGCTCCTTTTTCTTATTTCAATATGGTTGGAGATGACCCTCCTCATGTTATGTTTTCTACTAGAAGAGATAATAATTCCAATAAAGACACCTTGAATAATGTATTATCTGTAAAACAATTCGTGGTTAATATGGTTACCGAACCATTAGTTGAACAAATGAATAGTTCTGCTCAAGCCGTACCTGAAGAAATAGATGAATTTGATATGGTTGGAGTTACCCCTATTGCATCATCTCTTGTCAAGCCTATGCTTGTAAAGGAAAGTCTCGTGAATTTTGAATGTGAATTAGTACATCATTATTTTCTTGAAGATCATAAACAAGGAGGTGCATGTGTAATTATAGGTCGTGTAGTACGAATGCATTTTGATGAAAGTGTCTTACTTGAAGATTATAAAATCAACATGGAAATCTACAAACCAATAGCTCGATTAGCAGGCTCTAATTACAGCAAAATCGGTGAAGTTTTTTCAATAAAAAGAAGTTAAATTATTAAATCAGCGAATGTCATTGTTGCAAAGCATCGGTTTCATTCGTGTTCCGTTAAAATATGAAAATAGCAGTTATTGGTGGTGGTCCAGGTGGATTATATTTTTCGATATTGACAAAAAAAGCAATGCCAGATTGCCAGATTGACATTTACGAACGCAATAAACCCGACGATAGTTTTGGTTTTGGTGTAGTTTTTTCTGATGAAACTTTAGGTGAATTCTTGAAACGTGATATGCAATCGTATGAGTTAATTCGCAGCAAATTTGCCTATTGGGATGATATTGTTGTGGCGCGAGATGGTGATCAGGTTAGTATTGCAGGTAACGGATTTTGTGGATGTTCTCGAAAAACTTTATTACAATTACTGCAACAACGTTGTCTAGAAGAAGGTGTTAATTTGCATTTCGAACAAAATATTGATGATTTATCACAATACAGTCAAGCAGATATTATTTTAGCATCCGATGGCATTGCAAGTGGGATTCGAACAAAATTCCAAAAAGAATTCGGAACTAAAATTGCTCTAAAGAAAAACCGTTTTGTATGGCTTGGTTCTACTAAACCATTAGATGCTTTTACCTACTTTTTCCGAACTACACCTCACGGTTCTATTGTTGCGCATTCCTATCAATATGAATCCGGTATGAGTACATGGATCTTTGAATGTAGCAATGAAACTTGGGAAAAACATGGTTTTGAGATTACCAACGAGACTGACACCATATCTAAAATTACAGAAATTTTCAAGGAGGAATTAGATGGACATCCACTAATTTCTAATAAATCACATTGGCGACAATTTCCTCATGTTACAAATGAGAATTGGTTTCATAATAATATTGTATTGCTTGGTGATGCTAAAGCTACAGCACATTATTCTATTGGTTCAGGAACTAAATTAGCTATGGATTGCGCTATCGGTTTGTCAGATGCTGTCATTGCTAATCCAAATGATGTGCAAGCAGCTTTTCTACAATACGATAAAACTAGAAGAAATACTGTTGAAATGATTCAGCATGCTGCCCTGGTTTCTTTAGATTGGTTTGAAAATATGGATAGAAACAACCAGCATCCATTTTATCAGTTTGCTTTCGGATGTATGACAAGATCAAAAAAAGTAACTTTTGAAAATTTAAGATTACGTGATAAAACCTTTACAGATAAAGTACTAGAAGAATTCAATGATACCAACAATAATAATAAAAATCAATTAGCAGCATTTTCTAAATTCAAATTAAGAGATTTAGAATTGCAAAACCGAATTGTTATGTCTCCCATGGGGCAATATTCGGCTGAAGATGGTCTTGTTAACGATTGGCATTTTCAACATTATACTTCGCGGGCTATTGGTGGATTAGGATTGATTTTAACGGAAATGACTGCTATTTCCGAAACTGCACGTATAACTTTAGGTTGTGCAGGTATATATAATGAAAATCAAATTATTGCATGGAAAAGAATAAATGATTTTATTCACGAAAATACAACTACTAAAATCGGAATTCAGCTAGGCCATTCTGGACGAAAAGGCGCTACTAAAAAACCATGGGAAGGTAATGAACCACTTGAAAATAGCTGGGAATTGCTTTCTGCATCTCCAATGTCATTTAACGAAAAATTTGCAACTCCTAAAGAAATGTCTATTGCTGATATGGATTTAATTGTATCACAATTTGTTAATGCAGCTAATAATGCTAACAAAGCAGGATTTGATATGATTGAATTACAGTCCCATCACGGATTTTTATTGGCTTCTTTTTTATCTCCACTTACTAATATAAGAACCGACGAATTTGGTGGAAGCATAGAAAATCGATTGAAATTCCCAATTCGAGTTTTTAAAGAAATCCGAAAAGTATTTCCAAAAGAAAAACCAATGTCAGTTCGAATTTCTGCGACTGATTGGGCTGAAAAAGGGATTTCTGAAGAAGATGTAATCGCTATTGCAACTGAATTTAAAAAAGCTGGAGCGGATATTATAAACGTTTCTACAGGTAATTCAGTAGTAAATCAAAAACCACAAACAGGCAGAATGTGGCAAACGCCTTTTGCAGATTCGGTTCGTAATACAGTTAATATTCCAACCATAACAGCAGGTTACATTCAGGATATTGATCAAATCAATACAATTATCCTTAACGGAAGAGCCGATTTAGTTGCACTTGGAAGACCATTGTTGTTGGATGCTAATTTTGTTCGCAATGCTCAAGCATATGAACAATTTGAATCTAACGATATACCAAATCAATATAAAGCAGGAATTTCGCATTTATATCCTTTAAAAGCAGCAGAAAGAAAGCAAATGGAAGGAATGAAAAAAGCGTTGAAGCCTAAAAGTAATAAAAAATAATTACGAATTTTGAATTACGAATTATGAAAAAAGACACTATTATTCAAATCAAGAGTTATGCTTTTGCAGTTAGAATAGTAAAAGTATATCAGTTTTTAAGTGATGAGAAAAAGAATAAATATTTAACGACCGAACAAAGCGAAAGTTTATTAATTGATGTAACAGAATTATTAAAAATAATTGGTTCTATTCAGAAAACACTTCGTATTTCCTAATTCTTAATTCGTAATTATTTTATGAAACATTTTGAAGACAATTTTGCCCACAATAGTTTGCCATCACAGGATTTAATGCCAGATTATAACTTTTTGAATTCCCCTCAATTTCAACATTCAGAAATGCTGAATTGTGTAGATAAGTTGTTGGATAATCATATAAATGAAGGTCGTGGACATAACATTTGTATTCGAACATTTGATGCAACTTGGACTTATAAAGAATTGTTTGAAAAAGCAAATCAAATCGCACATGTTCTTGTAGAAGATTTAGGTTTAATATCAGGAAATCGAGTATTAATTCGTTCTGCCAATAACCCAATGATGGTAGCTTGTTGGTATGCTGTTTTAAAAGCTGGGGGGATTGTAGTCGCTACTATGCCACTACTTCGAGCAAAAGAATTGACAACTATTATAGATTGTGCCGAAATCTCCCATTGTTTTTGCGATGCAACGCTAGAAGAAGAAATTCATTTGGTAAAATCTTCCTTTCTAAAGAAAATCAGTTTATATGGTAATTCTCAATTGGAAGATTTAATGCAATCTAAACCAAAAACCTTTTCTAATTATCACAGCAAGTCAGATAGTGTAGCTTTAATTGGTTTTACTTCTGGCACTACTGGTTTGCCTAAAATGACTTCGCATTATCATAAAGACATCTTGAATATTTGCGAATGTTTTCCTCAGTATTCCTTGCAACCAACACAAAATGATATTTTTACAGGAAGTCCGCCACTAGGTTTTACTTTTGGTTTAGGTGGGTTAGTATTATTTCCAATGTATTATGGTGCTTCTACATTTTTGATAGAAAAACCAAGTCCTGATCATTTATTACAAGCTATTCAAGATTATAAAATAACCATTTGTTTTACAGCACCAACTGCATGGCGAGTAATCACAACTAAAGTCAAAGAATACAATATTTCTAGCTTACGCAAATGTGTGTCTGCCGGAGAAACCTTACCATTAAAGGTTTGGCAAGATTGGCACGATGCAACAGGTTTGAAAATTATTGACGGAATTGGCTCAACCGAAATATTACATATTTTTATTTCTTCCAATGAAGAGAATATGAAGCCCGGAGCAACTGGACTTGCAATAACTGGTTATGAAGCTAAAATTATTGACGAGGATGGAAACGAACTTCCAACAAATGTGTCAGGTAGATTAGCCGTTAGAGGGATTACAGGTTGCAAGTATTTGAATAGAGAAGACAAGCAAATAGAATATGTTGAAAAGGGTTGGAATATTACTGGAGATATATTCCGAAAAGATGATGAAGGTTATCTTTGGTTTGTTGCCCGTGGCGATGATATGATTATTTCATCTGGATATAATATTGCAGCAATTGAAGTAGAAAGCGTACTTTTGACTCATGAAGATATTTTGGAATGTGCTGTTGTAGGACTACCCGATGAGGAACGAGGAATGTTAGTTTGTGCTCATATTGTTTTAAAAGACATGTCTAAAGCAACGGACGCAATGAAGAACCGTATTCAACATTGGTTCAAAGAAGTAGCGGCTCCTTATAAATATCCAAGAGTGATTTATTTTACGGAGGAATTACCAAAAACAGAAACAGGTAAAATTCAAAGATTTAAGTTGAAATAGTTTCAAAAAATCATAATATATTAATTAGTAAGATTTAAACAAAATGAGAAAAGCATTTTTAGTTATAAGTATCACTGTTTTATCCTTAACAGGGATTTTAATTTACGTTAATTGGAAATTTAGTTTTCTACTATTAATATTTATTCCTTTGATTTTGATGGGATTATATGACATGTACCAATCAATACACACCATTAGAAGAAATTTTCCGCTTTTAGGACGAATGCGCTATCTTTTAGAATCTATAGGCCCAGAAATGCGTCAATATTTTATTGAAACAGATACCGAAGGAAAACCTTTTGATCGATTACAAAGAAGAATGGTTTATGCAAGAAGTAAAAAACAAATTGATTCACAGCCATTTGGGACTCAATTAAATGTTTATGATATTGGATATGAGTGGATTAATCATAGTATTAGTGCTATATCATTTTCTCAAATTGACGAAAATCCTCGAGTAAAAATTGGTTCCTCACAATGTGAAAAACCATACGAAGCAAGTATATTTAATATAAGCGCGATGAGTTTTGGAGCTTTGAGTAAAAATGCAATACTTGCTTTAAATGCAGGAGCTAAAGGAGGTAATTTTTATCATAATACTGGTGAAGGCGGACTTTCACCATATCATTTGCAAAATGGCGGAGATGTAGTTTGGAATATTGGGACAGGATATTTTAGTTGTAGAACCGATGATGGAAAATTCTCTTATGATGAATATGCAAAAAGAGCAGTTTTAGAAAATGTGAAAATGATAGAGATTAAATTCTCACAAGGTGCTAAACCAGGACATGGCGGAATCTTACCAAAAGAAAAAGTAACGGATGAAATTGCAGCAATTAGGTTAGTTTCTAAAGGGCAAGATATCGTTTCTCCACCCACTCATTCTGCATTTACAACTCCTTTAGAATTAATGGAATTTGTAAAATTATTGAGAAAAGGTTCTGGAGGAAAACCAGTAGGGATGAAAATTTGTATTGGTAATAAATCGGAATTCCTATCCATTTGTAAAGCCATGGTTGCAACCAAAACCTATCTTGATTTTATTACTGTTGACGGAGGTGAAGGCGGAACTGGTGCTGCTCCACCTGAATATTCTGACCATGTAGGAATGCCGTTGAGAGAAGCTTTGGCTTTTGTTTATGACACATTAAATGGCTTCGGAATAAAAGATCAAATTAAAATTATTGCCAGCGGAAAAGTAATTTCTGGATTTGATATTATTAAAAATCTTTCTATTGGTGCCGACTTATGCAATTCTGCTCGCGGAATGATGTTTGCTTTAGGATGTATACAAGCATTAGAATGTCATGCAAATACCTGTCCTACAGGTGTTGCAACACAAGATGCAAAACTAATGAAAGGTTTAGTTCCTGAAGATAAAAGTATTCGTGTCACGAGGTATCACAACGAAACAGTTAAAAGTGCTGTCGATTTAATGGCCTCTGCAGGAATTAATCATCCAGACAATGTAACTCGAGATGCTGTAAGCACAAGAGTTGAAAGAAATAAAGTAGAAACCTATGCTCAAATTTTCCCAGAACTTGAAGCAGGTTGTTTAACAAACAAAACTACTGTTCCAAATGAATTTTTATATTTTTGGAATAAAGCTAGTGAGGAAAAATTTTAATGAAATTAAAGAAAATATTTAATCTTAAGTAATTATGAATCAAACATTTATTAAACAAGAAAAAGTTCGTTTCCAACATGTAGATTATGCTGGAATTGTATTTTATCCTAGATTTCTTGAAATGCTTAATTGCTTAGTCGAGGATTGGTTTGAAGAAGCTCTTGATCGTCCTTTTTCTAAAATGCACGAAACTAACGGAATCCCAACGGTAGATTTGAAAATACAATTTAAAAAAGCTGCCCGATTAGGAGATGTTCTAACAAAAAAACTTTGGGTGAAAAATTTAGGGGGAGCTTCTATTCTTTGCGGATTTTCGTTTGAGGATGAACAAGGGAAAACCTGTCTTGAAGGAGAGGTAACATTAGTAAACGTTGCCTTTCAAGAAAACAAAAACGACATTAAAGCCGAACCTTTTAATGAAGAAATGAAAAATAAAATTAGTAATTACAAATTATGAATTACGAGTTAATATTCGTTTTCAATTCCTAAATTCGTAATTCCAAATTCGTAATTAAACAAAATATGGACTTTAAAAAATTCAAAGCCGCAACAGTTCAAACTTCTCCAGTTTTTTTAAATGTAGAAAAAACTATTGAGAAAGCAATCACTTTTATCAAAGAAGCAAGTACTAATGGCGCGCAATTAATAGCCTTTCCAGAAGTTTTCGTTGCAGGTTATCCCTATTGGAACTGGATCATGACACCTGTTCAAGGTAGTAAATGGTATGAAGAATTGTATAAGTGTTCGGTTGCTATAACCGATGTGTCTTTGCAACCATTATTTCAGGCTGCAAAAGAATATAACATACATATTGTAATTGGGATAAACGAACGTGGTGATAGTTATGGTGAAATTTACAACACCAATTTGATTATTGATAACAACGGAATCCTAATTGGAAAACACCGAAAATTAGTGCCAACATGGGCTGAAAAACTAACATGGACTTCTGGTGATGGTTCTTCTTTAAAAGTATATGATACTGAAATTGGTCCTATTGGTACCTTGGCATGTGGTGAAAATACAAATACTTTAGCACGATTCACTTTATTGTCGCAAGGCGAGTTAATTCATATCGCTAATTATATTTCGTTGCCTGTGGCACCACCTGATTATGATATGGCTGAAGCAATTAAAATTCGGGCAGCAGCACATTCTTTTGAAGGAAAATTATTTACTATTGTTTCGTGTTCTACAATCTCTCAAGAAATAAAAGATGCACTTAGAGAAGATGTGCCAAATGTAGATGAATTATTAACTAGAAAGAATTCTGCTTTCTCTGGATTTATCGGTCCTAATGGCGCAGTTATTGGGGAGCCACTTATTGATAAAGATGGAATGGTTTATGCGGACATCGATTTGGAAAAATGTATCCAACCAAAGCAAATGCATGATATTTTAGGACATTATAATAGATTTGATATTTTTGATTTAAGAGTTAATACCGCTCCTACAAGGAAGATTACATTTATTGATAACCACGAGGAGTTTAATAAGAAATAGTAGAAAATATTTTTAAATTCCAACAGAGCTTTGAAGTCTGTCGGAGTTGAACATAAAAATAAAACATGAAAGAAACGAAACATTCAGACGATGTAATTGGTCGTGCACGTGTACAAGACACACCAGAATTAGAAGCATATTACAAAGAGTTAGAAACTCTAGGAGCGGGTGCACTTTGGACCGTTGCTAATGATATCGAACCATGGGAACCAAGAAGTTCTTCTGTTCCGATGCTATGGAAATACGATGATTTAAGAGATTTGGTTTTAAAATCATCTGAATTAGTAACTCCTGAACAAGCAGGTCGCCGTGTGGTATATTTGGTAAACGACAAACGTAAAGATGTTTCTGCTGCTGTGGGTTGGTTGTATACTGGAATTCAGGTTACTCGCCCAGGAGAAAGTACTTCTGCACATCGTCATAGGGCATCTGCTTTGCGTTTCATTATGGAAGGCAGTAAAGGCTATACTGTTGTTGATGGAAACAAAATTATGTTAGAAGTTAATGATTTTGTGATTACTCCAAATTCTACTTGGCATGAACATGGCGTTGAGGCCGATGGACAAACTTGCATTTGGCAGGATGGTTTAGATATTCCACTTGTAAATGCACTAGAAGCTAATGATTATGCTGTTTATGATGGTAAACAACCTTTAGTTACTGCTATTAATCATTCGCCAATTACCTTTGGTGGTGCAGGTTTAATTCCGGCAGATAAAACATGGAACAAACCCTATTCTCCATTGTTCAAATATTCATGGAAAAATGTATATCCAACCTTATTAGAAGTTGCTAAAGTCAATGAAATCAATTCGTTTGACGGAATATTAATGCAATATTCAAATCCATTAACTGGTGGTCATGTGATGCAAACTATGGGGGCAGCCATGCAATTGTTACCCGAAGGATTTAAAGGTAAGGCTCACAAACACACTGGATCTTTTGTGTACCAATGTGCCAAAGGAAAAGGATATTCCATTATCAACGGAAAACGTTTTGACTGGAAAGAGCGAGATATTTTTTGCGTCCCATCATGGGCGTGGCACGAACACCACAATTTATCAGACACCGAAGATGCCTGCCTATTTTCATTTAACGATTTACCCGTTATTGAAAGTTTAGGATTATATCAAAGCCGAGAATTAGAAGAAAATAATGGTTATCAATCAATTTAATAAACTTTAAAATGTTTCGACTACAATATATTTGGATATTCTTTTTTATAATAACTAATTTGTTTTCACAAGATTTTGATAATGGTAGAATTGTTCAAAATGACTATTATGAAGAAATTACATTTGAACTTGTACAAGATAAAATTATTATCCCAGTAACTATTAATGGAAAAAGTTATAAGTTCTTATTGGATACAGGTGCGCCTAATTTGGTTTCTAAACGTATATTAAATGAATTGAATATTACTGCTTCTAATTCAGCAAAGATTCAGGATGCAAATAATCAATCAAGCACTATGGAAACCGTTTTGATTCCTTCCATAACTTTAGGTTCAATTGAACGAAAAGATAACTTTGTATTAATAACTGATTTGGAAAATCACTTTATTTTAAAGTGCTATAAATTTGATGGATTTATTGGAAGTAATTTTTTTAAGAATTCAATTCTTAAAATAGATATGGAAAACAAAAAAATCATTATTACCGATAATATTAAAAAACTAGAAAAAAGTACAAAACCAAAAAAAATGAAACTTGTTGGGTCGCAAAATGCGCCATACATTAAAATCAGTTTCGATAATGATAAAAAGAAAGCTACTGAAGAACTTCTAATAGATACCGGAATGGATGGTTTTTATGAAATGTCAAATAGAGCTTACGGAATTTTTTCTAAAGAAAACATATTTGAAGAATTATCTAGAAGCAGTGGTAGTGGAACTATTGGGTTATTTGGTTCAACACCTATGAAAGAGCAAGTGCTTTTAAAAACTAAAGGAATTAAAATTAATGGAACTACATTCGAAAACCTTATTTTCAACACTACCGATGATAATAATTCTAGATTAGGATTTGATTTGCTGAAGTATGGATCAATCATTCTTGATTTTAAAAATGAAAATTTTTATTTTGAAAGCGATAAAAAAATAACTTTTAATGAAAGACCTCCAGTATTTACCCCTACAATAGTAAATAATAAATTTGCTATTGGGTTCGTTTGGGATAAAAATTTACTTGAACAATTACATTATGGAGACGAAATTATTCGAATTGCTAATTACAGATTTTCTGAAATGGATTTTTGCGATATTCTTCATATAAAAAAGGAATTAGATAACTTGACTTCTTATGAAATGGAAGTAAAATCTAAAGACAATCAAATTATAACACTTAAAATAGAAAATTAATTAATCGCCTCTTCAAGAATTTAAAAAAAACAATAATGAATAAATTAAAATTAATTAAAGCTTTTATTGGACCTATTGGTTTTATTATGATGGGCTCTTATTTAGTACAAAAGACAGATAAAATGGCAGTTATTATTGGCTATGTAAATATTTGCTTTTGGTCCGTATTATTGCTATTTGCGTTTTATAAATTAATTAAAAAAAATAAAGCTTAGTTCCTTAGCAACTTAGAAACTTAAAAAAAAATGAAACTACTTACATACAAAACAGCCGACACTGAACCTCGTTTAGGATTTATCCACAACAATCAAGTAATCGACATGGAAGATTTTGGAGAAATATCTAATTTTCCATTACCAAACGACATGTTGGATTTAATTGACCTTGGATTTGAAATAATTCAGGAAATCACCGAAATGGTGAACGAAACTCCAGAAAATTTCTTTGAAGAAATATTCTATAATATGGACGAAGTTACCATCCTCGCTCCTATTGAAAAACCAAGAAAAAACATCATCGGAATAGGATTAAACTATACTGAACACGTTGCCGAAAGCGCAAGAACATTGGATACAACAGGTAAATTACCACAAAAACCGATTATCTTTTCTAAACCACCAACAACGGTTACGGCTACTAATACAAATATCATAAAAAACACCAAACTAACTTCTCAATTGGACTGGGAAGTAGAATTGGCAGTAGTTATTGGCAAAAAAGGAAAATACGTTGCTAATGCCGATGCCATGGATTATGTTTTTGGGTATAGCGTTATAAATGATATTTCCGCAAGAGATTGCCGTCGCGAAGGACAATGGATTGTTTCTAAAGGGCAAGATACTTTTGCACCAATGGGACCAATTTTAGTTACCAAAGACGAAATTGAAAATCCGCACAACTTGAACTTATCTTTAAAAGTAAACGGAATAGAAAAACAAAACTCTAATACCAAGTTTTTACTTTTCAATATAAATGATTTAATTGAAGATTTAAGCATCGTGTTTACTTTAGAACCAGGTGATATCATTGCCACAGGAACACCCTCAGGCGTTGGCGCAGGACGAACTCCTCAAGAATGGTTAAGCAATGGAGATGTTGTGGAAGCAACTGTGGAAGGAATTGGTTCGATCGTGAATACCGTTAAGGAAATATAAAAGAGTTTATGAAGAAATTAAATATAATTCCAATATTTATTCTTTTTTTTATTAGTAATACTTATTGCCAAAACATAAAGAATGATATTGACTCTTTATTTTATGCAAAAAAAAATAGTATTTCCGTCTTAAAACCTAATATTGGAATTTCAATAGGAATAATCAAAAACAATAATACTTTTTACTATTCATGCGGAAAGTTAAATCATGATTCTTCAGAAAAAACAAATGAGAATACAATTTTTGAGATTGGTTCGGTTACAAAAATATTTACTGGATTATTAATTGCAAATGAAATAGAAAAAAACAAATTAAAAATTAATGATTATATAGAAACTTATTTACCAAAAGATATTGTTAATAAGAATATTAGGAATAAAGTTACTATAAAAAATTTACTATCTTATACTTCTGGGTTACCAACTTTTCATGGTGATAAATATGATATCCAAATGAATAAAATTGATTCTGTTCAACCATATAAATTGGTAACAAAAAAACAATTATTAAAAGTATTAACTGAAAATGATAGTTTAGGAAAACAAGAATATGAATATTCTAACTATAACTTTGCTCTTTTAGGATTTATTCTAAATAATTTAGAACATCAGAAATACGAAAATCTTATTAAAAAAAGAATATTTGAACCATTAATGATGAACAATTCCTATTGTAATAAATTTCCTAATAACAATATTGCAGGACTATATGACGAAAATGATATTTCAACAAATAATATTATTTTGGGAGAATTTGAACCTGCTGGAATAATAAAATCGAATATTGTTGATATGTCAAAATTCATTTATAACCAAATATATAATAACAATAGTAAATTGCAAAAAAGCATCAATCTATCACAAAAAATACTTTATGAAAATACTGAATTAAACACGGCTTTTGGTTGGCATATATTTAAAATTAAAGATAATGAAGTTTATTACATGCAAGGTGATACTTTTGGAAATTCATCAATTATAGGATTTGATAAAAAAAACAAAATAGGAATTGTAATTTTGGCGAATCAACAATCACATGATTTTTTAGAACAGATTTTTGATTATGTTTATAAAAATACTTTAAAATGAAATACAGAATAGGACAAATAGTTCCCTCCTCCAATGTGACGATGGAAACCGAAATACCAGCGATATTTAAAGCAAGAGAATCCATTTTGCCTGAGCGTTTTACTTTCCATAGCAGTAGAATGCGAATGAAAAAAGTAACCAAAGAAGAATTGGAAGCCATGGATGCCATGAGTTTAAAATGTGCTCAAGAACTTTCGGATGCTCATGTAGACGTTATGGGATATGCTTGTTTGGTTGCTATTATGAGCATGGGGCGCGGTTACCATTGCGTATCGGAAGTAAATTTACACCAAGAAACGGTTGCCAACGACTTCCCTACTCCTATTGTAACTTCGGCAGGAGCTTTAATTAATGGATTGAAAGTTTTAGGTGCGAAACAAATCTCTATCATCACTCCTTACATGCGACCATTAACTGATATGGTAGTGGATTATATTGAACACCAAGGCATCAAAGTAAAACAAAGTATTGCTTTGGAAATTCCTGATAATTTAGAAGTTGCAGCACAAAACCCTTTGAATTTATTAGAAATCTACAAACAATTAGATTTAACCGATGTGGATGTTTTAGTAGCTTCAGCTTGTGTGCAAATGCCATCGCTAGAAGCAATCGATCTAATTCAAGCAGAATGCGGAATTCCTGTAACTTCGGCAGCTGTTTGTACTACATATGAAATGATGAAGAAATTAGGAATTGAACCTAAGTCTACTATTGGTGGTGAATTGCTAAGTGGAAAATATTAATACTCAAAATCATTTTTATACAACTACTTTCTATTTATGATAATTATCATAAATAATGAGATTTGATATTTTTATATTTGGTAAAACTTAAAACCAAAATCTCATGAATAAATTAGTAATTCCTTTATACTCCTGGGATAATGGAGCATTTATAATGATAGGCGTTTTTGCTTTAGTTATTATAGGGTTAGTTGGAGCCATCTTTCTTATGATGGGAAGTAGTAAAAACAAAAAAGACTAAGTTTTCGCTTAGTCTTTTTTATGTATTAATTCTTAATAAAGAAAAGTGCAAGTGTAACTGCAATTAACAGTTTAGTACATAATATTATTAGTTTAGCCATGATTTTTTGTTTAATTAATGCTTACTAGTTCACTATATTTTTTTAGTTTCAGTTTTAATAATTTCTTTACCATTAACTTTAACTATTACGGTTTTCACAGTATCTCCTTGAATTTCATTGATATCTTCAGTTTTAACCTCCACATCATTGAATTCGTTCTCATTTTCAGGACAATTTAAACATTTAACATTGGTTGAACTAACTTTGTAAATATAATCTTTAGCGCTAAAATGTAAGTTAAAAAAGTTATTGTCTGAGGTATCAAAATCTCGCACATTTTCATCCATTTTAAATATTGTTCCTTCAGGCAGATATAAAAATAATTCTACTTTTTGATTACGGAATTTTGAAGCTACTTCACTCAATAAGTAATTATCTAAAATCAATTGATTTCCTTGGATTTTATAACAATATTTAATTTTTTCAGCTCTAATTTTAGCTTCAGTTCCTGATTTTCCATAAGCCAATTTTTCTATCTGAAGGAATGGTAATTTCTCATTAGTTTTCAAAATTTTAATAGAAACATTATTGGAATAAATAACATCATGATTAGTTTCATCTTGTGTTAATTTAAAATCGGTATGATTACTAATTTCTTTATCATAATAAATATTATTTTTAAAGCTAACTTTTAAAGTATCTGTAGGAAGTATAGTAATTACTTCTTTTTTTACATCTTTACCTTCTGAAGAAATTTGAGTAAACTCTTTTATTCCTAAAGTAATTAAAAGTGATATTGCTATACTCCATAAAGCAATCAAAGTGTATTTTGCTATATTTCCAATTGATTTATATTTGGTAACTACTAATTTTAATCCTAAAATTAGTAAGAAAAAAAACGGAATACCTAAGGTTAATAAAAACAAAACACCTTGAATCCAAAGTGGTGTTTCTAACCCTAATGGAGTTCTAAAATGATTAATCAAAGTGTTTTGTGGTAAAGAACTAGAAAAGATTGCAACCCCAGATATTACGAAGGTTCCAAACAGAGCAAGTGAAGAAAAAATTAAAATAATAATCCCTATAACTTTAGCAAAAGCTTTGAAAACAGTTTGAAAAATGTCTCCTAATTTATTCCCTACTGATTCTGCGCCATTTTTCACTTGGCTTCCTAATTCATTATAATTTGCATTTTTTATTTTATCAGAAACGCTATCAAATTCTGCTCTTACTTTTTTTTCTATATTAGAAATAGTAATTGGTTCTCCTCTCATTTCTAATTTTTCAGAGGTCGTTAAAGCCTCTGGAAGTACAATCCAAAATATCAAATAAATAACTATTCCAAAGCCAAATCCAGCAAAAGCAGTAGCTAAAAATGCAATTTTAATCCAAGCGGAATCAACTCCAAAATAATAACCCAAACCAGTGCATACTCCAGCTATTGACCCACGTTCTTTATCGCGATATAATTTTTTACTCCCTTTTGAAGCATATGTAATAGTTGTTTTTTCTACAGAATCATCACCTATAATATAGTCTTCCGGTTGCCCCATAACCTTTACAACCTCTTCAACATCAATACTATTAATTACATGTTTGTCGCTTTTTTGTCTATCTGTAAAAAGTTCTGCAACTCGAATTTCAATATCTTTCATGATTTCATCTTGTCCAGAAGAATTAGAAAGTGAACGTTTTATCGCTTCAAAATATTTAGATAACTTTTGGTATGCATCTTCATCAATATGAAAAAATAATCCACCTACGTTAATATTTACTGTTTTATTCATGATTATTAATTTAATTTGTTATTATGTTTACAGCATCTGATAATTCAATCCATGTGCCGCTTAATTCGTTCAAAAATGTTTTTCCTAATTCAGTTAACTCGTAGTATTTTCTTGGTGGCCCTGATGTAGATTCTTCCCATCTATAATTAAGTAAACCATCATTTTTTAACCTTGTAAGAAGCGGATAAATTGTACCTTCTACCACTAATAGTTTTGCGTTTTTTAATGTATCTAATATTTCTGATGTGTAAGCTTCTTTTTCTTTCAAAACAGATAAGATACAAAACTCTAAAACTCCTTTTCGCATTTGAGCCTTTGTGTTTTCAATATTCATATTTTTTTTATTTCAAATTTGACTAATTTCAATTATTATGTTTTTTTAGATTACTATAGTTAGACTATTAATTTCTTATGCAAAGATATAAATTTAAAAAGGTATTATGTAAAGCAAAGTACTATAATTTAACAATATATTAACAAAACATGAAATATTGAAACTTCTTCAATATTTGTATATTTACAAGAAAATCAATATTTAATGGACTTCTCTCCAAATAAATTGAACTTCTATTTATTTTTTAAGCTCCCCTCCGCTTTTTTGTGTGGCGTAAGAGTAAAATCAATAACTACTTCTATTTGTATCGTTTCAGTAAAGTACCGCTGGTTAAATCAAAATCCTTTTAACTCGATTTATTTTGCTGTTCAAGCTATGGCTGCTGAACTTACAACTGGTGTATTAGTCATGTATCAAATTAAGAAAAGCAATAATAAAATCTCCATGTTGGTTACGAATATTAAAGGAAATTTTTCAAAAAAAGCTAAAGGAAAAATTTATTTTACTTGTTATGATGGAGAAGTAATAGAACAAGCAATTCAAAAAACCAGTGCTTCAAATGAAGGGCAAACCTTCTGGTTAAAATCAATTGGAATTGATGAGCACGGAGATATTGTTTCGGAAATGGATTTTGAATGGAGCATTCGAATAAAACAATAAAATAGAAAATAAATCAATATTTTTATTAAATTTGTCTACTAAATTTTAACATAAAATGAAAAAAACTATCCTACTAATTGCTATTGTATTTTTTACTTCAATTACTTATTCTCAAAAGAAAGATAAAATAAAAGGATCTAAAATTGTTACCACGGAGATAAAAAAAATAGAAAATTTTAAATCACTAGAAGTTGCTGATAATTTAGAAGTTTTTTTAGTTAAAGGGAATGAATGTGGACTAGAAATTGAAGCAGATGATAATTTACATGAAGCTATTGATGCAACTATAAGTGGATCAATATTAAGATTATCAACCCTGAAAAGCATTTCGGGCTACAAAAAACTTAGTATAAGAGTAACTTATACAAGTGATTTTAATCAAGTAGTTTCCAGAAACGAGTCTATAGTCAGTGCAATTGCAGATATTGAATTAGATACTATTACTTTTAAAAGTTTTGATTATTCAAAATTGATTTTATCATCTAAGTCAAAGAGTTTTTCTATGTTTATGGATGATAAATCTCAGGGAGAATTAAAAAATCAAGGAGAAAATACCATTATCAATTTAAGTAAAAATGCTTCTTTAAAGGCACAAACTACAACTACCAATCTTACATTGGATTTGTATCAAAAAAGTGATGCTGTAATTACTGGTAGTTCGGACCATTTGAAAGTTAGATTGGATAACAATTCTTCATTAGAAGCTAAAGGATTATTAGTTAAAAATGCAGAACTTACCTGCGAAGCTTATTCTAATGTAAATCTATTAGTAAATGGAACGTTATCCATTGATGCCTCTGGCAAATCGGAAATACAATTATATGGTGATCAAAAAATTGAAATGAAACGATTTGTTGATAATGCAATTTTGACTAAAAAACCAACAAAATAACATCTTATTTATTTATTATTGCTAAAAATATTTAGTAGAAGTTGCCATTATTACTATTGATTTTTGGTATTGAAATTGGTATATTTGCGGACTAAAAATTTATTTAAGTTATAGAATTATATAGAAATGGGAAGAGCATTCGAATTTAGAAAAGGTAGAAAAATGAAACGTTGGTCAGCAATGGCTAAAGCGTTTACAAGAATTGGAAAAGATATAGTAATGGCGGTTAAAGAAGGTGGTCCAAATCCGGATGCCAACTCTAGATTACGTGCTGTTATTCAAAATGCTAAGGCAGCAAATATGCCTAAAGAAAATGTTGAACGTGCAATTAAAAAAGCAACTGATAAAGATACTGCAAATTATAAAGAGCAGCTTTTTGAAGGATATGCACCGCATGGAATTGCTCTATTAATAGAAACTGCTACCGATAATAACAACAGAACTGTTGCAAACATTAGAAGTTATTTTAATAAATGTAACGGAACAATGGGAACACAGGGGTCTGTTGAATTTATGTTCGACCATACTTGTAACTTCCGAATTCCAAATACCAATGTAGATATTGAGGAAATGGAATTAGAATTCATTGATTTTGGTGCCGAAGAAATTTTTGCAGATGAAGATGGTATATTAATCTATGCTCCATTTGAAAGTTTTGGTGCCATTCAAAAAGAACTAGAATCACGAGGAATTGAAATATTATCTTCTGGATTTGAAAGAATTCCACAAATTACAAAAAAACTTACTGAAGCAGAAATTGCAGATGTAGAAAAATTAATAGAAAAAATCGAAGAAGACGATGATGTAATGAACGTGTATCATACTATGGATGAATCCGAATAGATTCTTTCAAATTAATTATTAATCCGTTTTTTAAAACGGATTTTTTTTGATATGATTTTCCGATTAAATTTCATGTTACTATAACATTATATTTTTTTTACTTTTTTTATTTCTAATAATTATTTTATTAATTTTGAAAGTTGTTGATTCTTACAAAGTATAA
>CAILWV010000034.1 GCA_903838055.1 uncultured Bacteroidota bacterium
GGGGCTCACCTCTTCCCATTCCGAACAGAGAAGTTAAGCCCGATTGCGCAGATGGTACTGCAATTTGTGGGAGAGTATGTCGCCGCCTTTTTTTATTAAAACCCCAATCTGTAAAGATTGGGGTTTTTTGTTTTATTGCTGCGGCGAGTTTGTTTGGTTATTTAGGAAAGTTAGGCAGCACCAGTTTGTAAAGTAAATAAAACTTCTATTAAAACTAAACATCCTATGTGTGGGATGTCTTAGTTTTTTATTTAGGTCAAAAAAACTAAGATTAACGAACAGTCCGACCCGTAGTGGTAGGTTATAAAGAAAGAATTATGTATTTATTTCTAAATCTTTGATATAATCTTCATATTCATAGAAAAACAGCTCAAATTGTGACATAGTTTCGTTAAAGAATGCGAAAATTTCCTGCCAATTATTTTTATTATTCAAACTTACGTTAAGTTTTTCTATCCATATTCGGCTTATGACTTTTCCGCTTTCTAAATAATGATTTCTTTCTAGAATAGCTTCTGGAAGATAATTTTCTAGGAGTATGGTTTGTAATGATTGAATTTTTTCGAAGTAAATTTTTCTTTTTTCTTCTTCTTTAGGTTCAATATCTAGTAAAACCTGTGCTTTTTTATTGTCTACATAAAACTTAAAGGTAACATCTTTAATTTTAGTATCATATAAAATCCATTTTCGGGGAAATGTTTCAGCAAATTGAACCCAAAATTCTTTTTTTATTTTTAAACTTTCTTCTTTGCTATACATCTTGGATTGTAAATTTTGTGGTCCTAATTTTTTTTGTAAATTTATAAATAATATAAGCGAATTGCTATGAATTTTAATCTCTTTTTAAATTCAATTTCTACTATTTCGGATGTTGTTTTACCATCTATTTCATCTCATATTAAAATGGCTCCTTTGGAACGAATTGATTCATTAGAAAAAAGGATAGATTATAGAGAATCTGCTAGAAAAGCAGCTGTTATGATGTTGTTTTATCCAAAAGAGGATAATGCTCATTTAATTTTAATAGTTCGGAATACTTATCCTGGAGTACATTCAGCCCAAATAGCTTTTCCTGGTGGCAAAGTTGAAGAAACAGATTCTAATTTTCAAAAAGCTGCTTTGAGAGAAACTTTTGAAGAAATTGGAGTTTCTTCAGATAAAATTAATGTAATAAGAAGTTTTTCTTCTATTTATATTCCTCCAAGTAACTTTTTAGTATTCCCATATATGGGAGTTTGTACTTCAGAATTGGATTTTGTATTGCAAAATGAAGAAGTTTCTGATATTATTGAATTACCATTAAAAATGTTATTAGATGATTCAATCATTACTTTTAAAACTATTGACACTTCATATGCTAAATCAATAAAAGTTCCAGTTTTTCAAATACACGACCATACAGTTTGGGGAGCTACCGCTATGATGCTTAGCGAGTTAAAAGATGTTTTAAAAATGGTGTTATAAAGCTTAACTTTTTGTAAGTTTGTTTTTTATTTTTTAAATTAATATGGGTTTATTTAAACGAAATCCTTTTGGACATATACTTTTTATTAAAAAATGGTTAATTCGAATCTTTGGTTGTATTACCCATAGAAGATATCGAGGATTTAATGAGTTACAGATAGAAGGTTCTCATATTATAAGAGAACTTCCTGATAAAAATGTTCTTTTTATTTCCAATCATCAAACTTATTTTGCCGATGTTGTAGCAATGTTTCACGTTTTTAATGCAAGCTTATCTGGACGAGAAAATACCATCAAGAATGTAGGATATATTTGGCGTCCAAAAATGAATATTTATTATGTTGCTGCAAGTGAAACTATGAAAGCTGGTTTGTTGCCTAGAATACTTTCTTATGTAGGAGCTATTACTGTGGAGAGAACATGGCGCGCTGATGGTAAGGATGTTACTGAAAAACGTGATGTTAATCCAAACGATACTGAAAATATTAAAATTGCTCTTAATGATGGCTGGGTAATTACTTTTCCACAAGGAACAACAAAATCGTTTAAACCTGTAAGAAAAGGAACTGCTCACATTATAAAACAGCATAAACCTATTGTGGTTCCTATTGTTATTGACGGATTTAGGAGATCCTTTGATAAAAAAGGGTTAAGGATGAAAAAGAAAAATATTCTTCAATCCTTTATTATTAAAGAACCCTTGGTAATTGATTACGAAAATGACACTATTGATCAAATCGTTGAACAAATTGAATATGCAATTCAGCAACATCCTTCATTTTTAAAAGTTATTCCTACAGAATAAATTAATTAAAAAAAAGCAGATTTAATTAGTCTAAAATATGGTAGTAAATTCTTATAAATCTATTTTCATTAGTTCCTTATAATTATTATTTAATTTTTTCAAAAGTCCTCCATAAAGTAGTTTATAGAACCCCCATATTATTATCATAATTACAGGTACAATAAAAATAATAATTATATATTCAGTTTTAGTATTCAAAGAATTATCTTTAGAATGTGCATTATTAAAACCATCAATTGCTCCAAATACACCAAAAACTCCCCCGATTAATACGTTCCAAAAGATATAATAATTAACAACTCGTCTAGTAGTTTTTATTTGTTCAATCAAATTTTTTGAAGAATCTAATACGGATATAGATCTATATTTCTTATAAAAAATGACGATAAAACTAATTACAACAAGGTAATTGAGATAATTTATTATTTCTAAATAGGGGTGTTTGATTAAAAATCCATCAATCTTTTCATCATTAATAAATAAACTAATGCCATTTAATATTAAAAATTCTAATATACTAATAATTAAAATCCACTTTGCTAATGAAGAAGAGTGTTTTTGAATCATTTTATAAATAGTACCTTCCGATAATTGTTCAAAGGTTTTTGTGTCCTTTTTCCAATCTTTTTTTAATAAATCCAATTCTTTCATTGTTTTACGGATTTAATATTTTTTTTAATTTCCCTTTAATTCTGTTCATTTTTACCCTTGCATTAACTTCACTTATCCCTAATGTTTCTGAAATTTCTGTATAATCTTTATCTTCCAAATACATATAAATTAATGCCTTTTCAATATCGTTTAATTGATGTATCGCCTTATACATCAATAGTAATTGTTCTTCTTCCTCGCTGTTGTAATCCTCTTGGCTAATAAAATAACTCTTACTTTCATAATCAACCGTAGAAATACTTCGCGTACTTTTTCTATAAAGTGTTATTGCTGTATTTAATGCAACTCGATATGCCCAAGTTGAAAATTTAGACTCCCCTCTGAACTTCGGAAAAGCTTTCCATAATTGAATTGTAATTTCTTGAAACAAATCTTTATGAGCATCCTCACCCGAAGTATATAGGCGACAAATCTTATGGATAATGTTTTGATTATCCTTAAGTTGCTTCACAAATAGTTGTTCCAAACTTTCATTCATACGCTTTGTTAGTAATATTATTTAAGAAATTGTTACAATTTTTCTTTTTTTGTAGTGATTGGCTTGTGTTTTTTAGTAAGAAATATTCCCGCTTTGCATTATAATCTGTAATTACCATACCAAATCATTTGCTAGCGAGATACTATTAGTATGGTAATTACAGGATTTTCACTTCACTCGGGGCTAAGCCTGGATCTAATTTCATAAAAAAACCATCCGAAGGACGAATGGTTTAAGATGGTATATTTTATTTTATTACAATTCAAACAATAAAGTTAGGCTAAATGTATTGATTACTGATTTAATACGTGCTGCATCTGTTAGACCTTGAGAAAAAAATTGTTGGTCATAATCACGTTTTGTATGAGAATAAGCAAAATCTAATTTAGTGCTTCCAAAATTGTATCCCAAACCACCAGAAAAACCTGACAAGGCACCAACAGTAGTTCTATCTTTATATGGACTTTGTTCATATCGATAACCACTACGAAGACTGACTTTTTTTATTTTAAATTCTCCGCCAAGTCTAACTTCTTTAGCGCAAGTTAGGTTGTTATTCATGTAGGTGTTCGTGCTAGAAAAATCTCCTTTTGGGCGATAGGTTGTATTGTTATAATTTTTAGAAGAAAGATCTATACTTATTAATCCTCGTTTGCCAAAGATACAAGCAAAACTACCTGTCCATTTTCCTGGAGATTGTAGGTTATAAGGAACAAAAATCATGGTTGTGTTAGGGTCTATAGTAACCGAAGAATACAAAGTATTGTTTTGTGTAGAATTCAATCCATATCCTGATGTAGTTACTCGTTGACTAAGCTCATCAGTTAATTTATACCATGTTGGAGATTCATACGCTAAACCAAGGCGAACTTGTTTTATTGGTTTGAAAATAGTTCCTAATTGAAAAGAAAATCCGCTACCATAAGTATATAAATCATTACTAAATCTAATTATGTCTACTGTTGATCCAGTGACATATTTTGGATTATTATTAGATTCGTAAAAACCACTTGATTGACGGTAATCTAAAAAATGAGAATTTAAGTTCATTCCAAATAACCATTTATCAGAATATTGTGCTGCAAAGTTAAAGGCAACTTTACTGTTGTATCCAGTTGAATGAATTCTATTTTCTTGATAATAATTTCCTCCAGGCGCTACATTTGTTTCAAAACTAGTATCTGATGTTGGATATAAAATGTGTGATTTGACTCCAAAATATGCTTGTTGCTCATTATAATATAATTCATCAAAATAGTAATTGTTTATATTACCATAAGATACACCATTTGCATAACTCAAGAAATATTTATCTACAGAATTATTTGGGTTTGTTCCAGCTGAAAAAATAGAATTGTCTAAGTTTCTAGCATTTTCATAATTCAAGGAAAATGCAAATTTTCTCCAATCACTGCTAGTGTCTTCATTATTAAAAACAAACACAGCTCCTGCTTGATTTAAAGCAAAGGAGTTACTATTAGCTTTTGTGTTTTTTTCAAAATAATTTGAATTATTACTATTGTTATAATCCGTTAAAGTAAATCCAACTTGGTTGTTTGCAAATATTAATGAGCCAGCAGGGTTAATGTTTAATGCTGAAAAATCACCACCTAACGCTCCAAATGCTCCTCCCATTGCTCTAAATCGTGCAGTACCATTAAGGTCTGTTTGAGAAAAACGCAAAGCGTCATTTATGTCCTGAGCCTGAATTGAAGAAATAGCTATACTTGATAATACTATTGCAAATATCTTTTTCATAGAAATTTATTTTTAATAATTAAATAAAAAATTATCGTCTTCCGCCGCCTCCGGATCTTCCGCCACCTCCGCCGCCGTAACTTCCTCCACCGCCGCCATAATTACCGCCGCCAGATGATCTTGGAGACGAATAAGATGGAGAAGAGTATGAAGGAGTAGAGTAAGATCTTGGACTTGAATAAGTTGGTTCAGAAGGAGTGTATGATCTTGGACTTGTGTAAGTAGAAGATGGCGTATAAGTTCTTGGGCTACTAGATGAATTACTAGGAGTATAACTTCTTGGTGAATTATTATTGTTATAATTATTATTGTAATTAGTTCTAGGAGAATTGTTATTGTTGTTATAATTAGTTCTTGGAGATGGATTATTGTAGTTTCTAGAGCCAAAAACTCCTGAATTTCTTCCTCCATCTATAGAAGAACTTCTTCCGCCACTGATGTAATTTCCAGAGCCACCGCCTACAAAATTTGTATTCCTTCTTCCACCTGAATAGGCATAATTATGCCCAGAGTGACCGTAGTTCCAACCCCAATTGTTACCATAATATCCTCCATAATATCCTCCGTAATACCCTCCATAATATCCTCCACCATAGTAACCATACCAATTTGGTGCGTACCAGCTTGGCCCATACCAAGAATTCCATCCCATTCCCCAACTTGGCCCATAATAACTATTATATCCCCAGTTATTTCCATACCATCCATTATTCCAACCCCAATTGTTTCCTGCCCAGCTGTTGTAATAACCCCAATTGTTCCATCCCCAATTGTTGCTGTATAAATTTACAGTAACATTATTTGCGTTATTAGATCCCCAACCTGCATAATTTGTTTCAGTTGCAGCTTGAAGTGGTTGTTTTTTTAATGTATCTGATACTGAAGTGTAATTTTCTACATCTGTAATTACTTGTTCGTTATCTTTATTTAGATTACTAAAGTATTCTTTATAATAGCCACCATTGTTATTGTTATTTTGATTTTCTCTAGCCCTTGGCTTATCATTAGATCCATAAACTCCATCGTTGTCATAATAGGAGGAGTTTTGGTAAGAACCACAAGAAGTTACAAGCAATGCAAAAAATCCAAATATGGAATAAATGGAGATTTTTGTCGTAAAAAAATTAATTGTTTTCATATCTATTGCGATTTTATTGTTGGACAATACAAAAATAGTTAGTTTTGCCGAACTATTTAGTTAAATTAAGTTAAACAATTTTTATGCCAAATTATTTCTCATGAGTAAGAACTTGACAACGCGAACGGAAGACTATTCCAAATGGTATAATGAATTAGTGGTTAAAGCCGATTTAGCCGAAAATTCTGGGGTTAGAGGATGTATGGTGATTAAACCATACGGCTATGCTATTTGGGAAAAAATGCAAGCAGAACTTGATCGAATGTTTAAAGAAACAGGACATAGTAATGCTTATTTTCCATTATTTGTACCTAAAAGTATGTTTGAAGCCGAAGAAAAAAATGCTGAAGGTTTCGCAAAAGAATGTGCTATAGTTACACATTACCGATTAAAAAATGATCCTGATAAACCTGGAAAATTAATGGTAGATCCTAATGCTAAGCTAGAAGAAGAATTGATAGTTCGTCCAACTAGTGAAGCTATTATTTGGTCTACTTATAAAGGATGGGTTCAGTCCTATCGTGATTTGCCACTTCTTATTAATCAATGGGCAAATGTTGTTCGTTGGGAAATGCGTACACGATTATTTTTGCGTACTGCCGAATTTTTATGGCAAGAAGGTCACACTGCTCATGCTACTAGAGCAGAAGCAATTGAAGAATCGGAAAAAATGATGAATGTCTATGCAGATTTTGCTCAAAATTTCATGGCGATTCCGGTGATAAAAGGATTGAAAACCGAAACCGAACGTTTTGCTGGTGCCGAAGAAACATATTGTATTGAAGCATTGATGCAAGATGGTAAGGCGTTACAAGCTGGAACTTCCCATTTCTTAGGGCAAAATTTTGCTAAAGCATTTGATGTGAAATTTGCTAATCAAGAAGGAAAGCAAGAATATGTTTGGGGTACATCTTGGGGAGTTTCTACACGTTTAATGGGGGCATTGGTAATGACGCATTCAGATGATAACGGATTGGTATTACCACCTAATTTAGCGCCAATTCAGGTAGTTATTGTTCCGATTTTTAAAACTGAAGAGGAATTTGATAAAATTACAACAGTAGTAAATGAATTAATAGCCCAGTTCAAAAAAATGAATATTTCTGTCAAATATGATGATAGAACTACTCAAAAACCAGGATTCAAATTTGCAGAATGGGAATTAAAAGGAGTTCCTGTGCGAGTTGCTGTAGGGCCTAAAGATTTAGAAAACGGCACTTTTGAAGTTGCTCGTAGAGATACTTTAACTAAAGAAGTAATTGCAAATGAAGGTATTGTAAACTATATTAGTGAATTATTAAATACAATTCAAACTGATTTATATCAAAAAGCTTTAGATTATAGAACAAACCATATTACAGAGGCAAATTCCTTTGAAGAATTTAAAACAATATTGGAAGATAAAGGAGGGTTTATTTCTGCACATTGGGATGGAACAGCCGAAACAGAAGAAAAAATTAAGGAATTAACTAAGGCAACCATTCGTTGTATACCATTAAATAGGGTAGAAGAGGAAGGAAAATGTGTTTTAACCGGAGCTAAGTCTACTGGTAGAGTGCTATTTGCAAAGGCATATTAAAAAAAAATAAAAAAAGTTACAACTGCTATTGTACGAATAAAAAATAGTTGTATTTTTGCATCCGCATTTAAGCAGTAGGCCCGTTCGTCTATCGGTTAGGACGCATGGTTTTCATCCATGTAAGAGGGGTTCGATTCCCCTACGGGCTACAAGAACAATATAATTATTGAGATTATTATTTAACCAAGGATGACAATGGCCCGTTCGTCTATCGGTTAGGACGCATGGTTTTCATCCATGTAAGAGGGGTTCGATTCCCCTACGGGCTACAAAAAAAAATTATTTAAAAAAAAATATTAAAAAAATGGCAAATCATAAGTCAGCTTTAAAAAGAATCAGAAGTAACGATAAGAAAAGAGTATTAAACAGATACCAACACAAAACAACTCGTAATGCTATCAAAGCAATTAGAATTGCTACTGATAAAACAGATGCAGCTTCTAAGTTAGCTAGTGTGATCTCGATGATTGATCGTTTAGCTAAGAAAAATATTATTCATGATAACAAAGCTTCTAATTTAAAATCTAAATTAACTAAGCACGTTGCTAAATTATAGTAGTTTTTTTAATTAAGTACTACATGAAAAACTTCCAGTAATGGAAGTTTTTTTTGTTTAAAACAATTGCAAAGAGAATAAATTGGTTTATTTCTGTTGATTTGACTCATTAATAGTTATTAAAATGTAAACTATTAGAACTAAGGTTTTTTTTGTCAAAATAAAGTGTACCTTTGCACCTCCTAAAAAAATCAGATGGAAGCTATCAGAAACATTGCAATTATTGCCCACGTCGATCACGGTAAAACTACTTTGGTGGATAAAATTATGTATCACTGTCAATTATTTCGTGACAACGAAAATACAGGTGACTTAATCCTTGACAACAACGACTTAGAAAGAGAAAGAGGTATTACCATTACTTCTAAAAACGTTTCGGTAGTTTACAAAGGCACCAAAATTAATATTATTGACACTCCAGGTCACGCCGATTTTGGTGGTGAAGTAGAGCGTGTATTGAACATGGCAGACGGTGTTTGTCTTTTAGTAGATGCATTTGAAGGTCCAATGCCTCAAACTCGATTTGTTTTGCAAAAAGCTATCGATTTAGGATTAAAACCTTGTGTTGTTATCAATAAAGTAGATAAAGAAAATTGTACTCCTGAAGAAGTTCATGAAAAAGTTTTTGATTTGATGTTTGAATTAGGTGCAGAAGAATGGCAGTTGGATTTCCCAACAGTTTATGGTTCTGCTAAAAATAACTGGATGTCCGATCATTGGGAAAATGTAACAGATAATGTGGAAGCATTATTAGATATGGTTGTAGACCATGTTCCTGCTCCTAAAGTATCTGAAGGAACTCCACAAATGTTAATTACATCTTTAGATTTCTCAGCATTTACTGGTCGTATTGCTATTGGACGTCTTGAAAGAGGTGTTTTGAAAGAAGGAATGCCTATATCTTTAGTGAAAAGAGATGGTAGAGTGATGAAATCAAGAATTAAAGAATTACATACTTTTGAAGGTCTTGGTCGTAAAAAAGTGCAAGAAGTAATTGCAGGTGATATCTGCGCTATTGTAGGTGTTGAAGGATTTGAAATTGGAGATACAATTGCTGATTTTGAAAATCCGGAAGCGTTACAAACTATTGCTATTGATGAGCCAACAATGAGTATGTTATTTACTATTAACGATTCACCTTTCTTTGGTAAAGAAGGAAAATTTGTTACTTCAAGACATATTAGAGATCGTTTGACAAAAGAGTTAGAAAAAAATCTAGCAATGAAATTAGGTGAAACTGATTCTGCTGATAAATTTATGGTTTTTGGTCGTGGAGTACTTCACTTATCTGTTCTTATTGAAACAATGAGAAGAGAAGGATATGAGTTGCAAATTGGTCAACCTCAAGTTATCATCAAAGAAATTGATGGTCAAAAATGTGAGCCAATTGAGGAATTAACTATCGACTTACCTGAATCACTTTCTGGAAGAGCAGTAGAGTTTGTAACTATGCGTAAAGGAGAAATGTTGAGTATGGAAACTAAAGGGGAGCGTATGGTTGTTAAATTTAATATTCCATCTCGTGGAATTATTGGATTGCGTAACCAATTGCTTACTGCAACTGCAGGTGAAGCAATTATGGCACACCGTTTTATAGGATATGAACCATTCAAAGGTGAAATCTCTGGACGTAACAAAGGGTCATTAATTTCTATGGAAAAAGGTAAAGCAATTCCTTATTCTATTGATAAATTGCAAGATCGTGGTAAGTTTTTCGTTGAGCCAAATGCCGAAATATATGAAGGGCAAGTAATTGGAGAAAATTCTCGTGGTGATGATATGTGTGTTAACGTAACGAAAGAGAAAAAACAATCTAACGTTCGATCATCTGGAAATGATGAAAAAGCAAGGATTATTCCACCAATTATTTTCTCATTAGAAGAAGCATTAGAATACATTCAAAAAGATGAATATGTAGAGGTTACACCAAAATCAATTCGTTTAAGAAAAATCTATTTGACTGAAACTGAAAGAAAACGTTTTAAAATCTAATATAGATTTTTATATAAATAATTTAGCCGACTCTTTTTAGAAGTCGGCTTTTTTATTGTAAAAATTTTTATGGTTATGCAGTTTGGTAATTATATAATTATATAATCATTTATTAAAGATTATTCCTAATACTCACTAAATTGTAAGTTGCTTAAATTTTTATAAATACCATTTTCAATTTCTAGTAATTCTTTGTGAGTTCCTTTTTCAGCAATTATTCCATTGTTTAAAACTAAAATAGCATCCGCATTTCTAATAGTAGCAAGTCTATGCGCAATAATAATGCTAGTTCTTCCTTCCATTAAATTTTCTAATGCTTCTTGTACTAATTTTTCACTTTCACTATCTAAAGAGGAGGTCGCTTCATCTAAAATTAAGACACTTGGGTTTTTTAATAATGCTCTTGCAATAGCAATTCTTTGGCGTTGACCTCCTGAAAGTTTTATGCCGCGTTCACCTACCAAGGTGTCGAATTTTTCAGGAAATCCGTTCACGAAATCTAAGGCATTAGCTTGTTTGGCAGCTATTAAAATCTCTTCTTCCGTGGCATTTGGTTTGCCATAAGCAATGTTTTCTCGAATGCTACCGCCAAATAAAATTACATCCTGAGGAACAATACTCATATTACCACGAAGATTTTCTAATTCGTAATCGTAAATGTTTTTATCATCAATTAAAATCTCACCACCTGTACAATTATAAAAACGTAAAAGGAGTGAAGAAATAGTTGATTTCCCGGCTCCACTAGGTCCCACAATAGCAATTTTCTGTCCGAAATTAGCAGTGAAATTTACATCTTTTAATACTTCAATTTCAGATCTTGATGGGTAGGAGAATGAAACATTTTTAAAGGTTACATTCCCTTTTATTTTTTCTGTAATTTGTTTTTGATTCGAATTGATTTTTTCTGGAGTTTCGTCTAATAATTCAAATACTCTTTCGGTAGCACCAACTGCTTTCTGAATTTGAGCATACAATTCGGCAATACCACCAAAAGAAGCTCCTACAAAAGTGGAGTAAAGGACAAATGAAATCAATTGGCCAACACTCATCTCACCACTAATACTCAAAGTTACACCATACCAAACTACGGCAACAATAGCACCAAACAAACAGAAAATAATAAAGGAAGCAAAATAACCACGATATCTACCTCCTTTTATGGCAATTTTTACAATCTCTTGAATTTTACCTTTGTATCTAGCAATTTCATACCATTCGTTAGCAAATGCTTTAACGTTACTTATTCCTTGTAGTGTTTCCTCAACGATTACTTGGCTTTCAGCAACTTTATCTTGTACATTTTTAGAATATTTTCTAATAAATCTCCCAAAAATAACAGCAGCAACAGCAACTACAGGTACTATTGAAAGCATCATTAAGGTTAATTTAAAACTCTGGCTAGCAAGTAAAGCAACTCCTCCTATAATTAAAATAAATTGTCTTAAAAATTCGGCTATTGTTGAAGTTAATGTGTCTTGAATTTGTGTAATGTCCGAACTTATTCGGCTATTTAATTCACCGACTCTTTTTTGAGAAAAGAAAGTCATAGGCAATTTTACTAAATTACTGTACAATGCCAATCGGATGTTTGCCAAAGTGTGTTCTGTAAAATTCACAAATAAGGAAAGTCTGAAGAAAGAGAAAAAAGATTGTAAAAATAATATACAAACTAAACCTAAAGCAATATTATTTGCTTGTGCATTGTCTTTGTTTTTTACACAATCTACCAACATTCCCATTAACTTAGGAAATGCTAGAGCTGTGGCACCAGTCATTAACAAGAAAACTAATCCTACATAAAATTTCCATTTATGATTGTCGGCATATTTAAATATTAATATTGCCTTGCTTAATGAGCTTGCATTAATCTTTGCTTTAGGTAAATCGTTTTCTTCAAATCTAGCCATTTCTTTTTTTTACAAAAGTAAAGAATATTGGAGTTTTAAAGACCTATACAAATGGTAAAGTTTCGTGAAAATAAGTTGTAGAAATTACTTTAAAATAATCATTAATTACATCGATTCGCATTATCTTTGCACCCTTTGTAATATTAGCAAAAATTACTTGTCTATTAGATTGCAAATAACATTATAAATTAAACTCAAATTATGAAATTTAGATTATTAATGACTTTATTATTAGTTAGTATTTTTACTATTAATGCTCAAAATACAGGAGTTGTTTCCGGAAAAGTAATAGATAACATATCTAAAACTGCGGTACCCTATGCTAATGTAAGCATTAATAAAGATAATAAAATTATTACTGGAGGAATGACTTTAGAAAATGGTAGTTTTGTAATCAAAGATATCCCATTAGATACTTATACTCTTGTAATTCAATTTATTGGGTATAAAAATTACACTAAAAAAATTACTTTAACCTCTGAGGTTAATTCATTAAATTTAAATTCTATTTTTTTAGTTGAGGCAGTTTCTCAATTAGACGACGTTGAAATTGTTAAGGAAAAGTCCACATTTGAACAAAAAATAGACAGAAAAGTAATTAATGTAGGAAAAGACTTAATTTCAGTTGGCGCTACTGCAGGAGAAATAATGAACAACATTCCTTCAGTTTCAGTAGATCCACAAACGAATGCAATTAGTTTGAGAGGTAATGAAAATGTTAGGGTTCTTATCGATGGAAAACCCTCTAATATTGATGTTGCGCAACTATTAAAACAAATTCCATCCTCTTCAATCAAGCAAATTGAACTTATTACACATCCTTCTGCAAAATATAATCCAGAGGGAATGAGTGGCATTATTAATATCATATTAAATAAAAATGCAAATAAAGGTTTTAACGGAAGTATTAATAATGGTGTAACTTTTGGAAAAACACCAAAAGCCAATTCCTCAATTGATTTGAATTATAGAGTTGGTAAAATAAATGTTTATGGTAATTATGGCTTTAATCATGGTTTTCAGTCTAATCAAGGGCATATTGATAGTTATCAGCCTGGAGCAGAGAAAATTGTAGATATGAATTTTAGAAATAAAAACACATCCCATTTATATAAAATAGGTATTGATTATTACCTTAATGACTTTAATACAGTGTCTTTTTATACTAGTCAAAATCAGTATTTATCTTCAGGAAATAGTACTACAAATGTTGATTATTTCAGCAATTTAATTAATGACATTACTCAAAATAACAATAGTAATAGTAATAATAATTCAGGTACTTATAATTTTGATTTTAAGCATAAATTTAAAAAAGAAGGTGAGAACTTAGAGTTAGAAGCTAATTATAATAAGAATAATTCTAAAGAAAATTCAATTTTCAATTTTCAAGTAGTGCCAACTTCATATTCTGAATTGAATGCAATTATTAATACTAGTAATAACACCAAAATCAATTTAGATTATACCAATCCGTTTAAAGATAATTCTAAATTAGAGTTAGGTTTAGAAACTAGAATTGAAAATACCAATAATAATTTTGATAAAAACGAAGCATATTACTCTGATTTTAAATACGAAAGAAAAATCAATTCTGCATATGCTACTTATGGTAAACAATGGACAAAATGGGGATTTCAAGTTGGTACGCGTTTTGAAAACTATACTGCAAATGCGCAATTTCAGGCTTTAGATACACAAGATGAAAACGCTAATGGAAATACTACAGAAATTCTAACGAAAACTTTTAACGATCAAATAAATACACTTTATCCTAGTGGGTATTTATCCTATAAAATTTCCGATAAAAATTCTATTAATTTTAATTATTCTCGAAGAGTGGACCGTCCTAGTATTGGACAGGTGAATCCTATTAGGGAATGGAGTACTCCTACAGTTAAATCAGTTGGAAACCCTTATTTGAAACCACAATTCACTAATTCTTTTGAAATAAATTATACTCGAAAAACAAAAATTGGATCTATTTCAACTGTAGTTTTTTATAGAATAATCAATCAAGAAATCACGCGTTATGTATCTATAGATCCAAATAATAGTGCTGTTAATATTATGTCTTATGATAATTTCAAGGATAATAAATCGTTTGGCGCAGAAATTTCTGGAAACTTAGATTTTACTAAATGGTGGAGTGCTAATGTTGGAACCGATATTTATTTCAAAACAATTAGAGGAACGGTTTCTTCAAGTTTTGTAGAAAGAAATGCAAATATTTTCAATGCTCGAATTAACAATACTATTAAAGCAAATAAAAATTTACGTTTTCAATTGTTTGGCATGTACAAGGGAGGAGAACAAGGTTTACAGTTTTTAAGAAAACATTCTTATAGAATGGATATAGGTTCGAGTTACAACATCTTGAAAGGACAAGGTACCTTAAGTGCAAGGGTTGGAGATGTTTTTAATACTATGAGATTTAGTTTTGATGGAGAATTACCATATGCACAACAAGGATCTTTTAATTGGGAAAGTAGAACGGTCTACTTAGGATTTAACTATCGTTTTGGAGGTGGTAAAAATGCTGCTTTACAAAGAAAACAAAGGGATAAAAATGAAACCCAAGGTGGAGGTATGATGTAATAGTATAAAATTGAGTCTTATTATTTTTGTTTATTAGTCGATTTTATTTAATTAAATAATTATCTAAATGAATTATATTTACAAAAACTAAATAATAATAAATTAGCATTTGTAATTTGAATGCACCAAATTAAAACATACAACTAAGAAATGTCTAAAATATTAATAATTGAAGATGAAGCTTCCATCCGAAGGGTATTGACTAAAATACTTTCTGAGGAAAGTGATTCCTATAAAGTAGAAGAAGCCGAAGATGGAATTCAAGGTTTTGAAAAAATTAAAAATACAGATTACGATTTGGTTTTATGTGACATAAAAATGCCAAAAATGGATGGTGTAGAATTGCTTGAAGCAGTAAAAAAAATCAAACCTGAAATCCCTATGGTTATGATTTCTGGGCATGGAGATATGGAAACAGCCATTCAAACAATGCGTTTGGGAGCATTTGATTATATTTCGAAACCACCTGATTTAAACAGATTATTAAATACCGTTCGTAACGCTTTAGATAAAAAGCAGCTCGTTGTTGAGAATAAAATTCTAAAGAAAAAAGTCAGTAAAAACTATGAAATGATAGGTAATTCAGAACCTATTAATCATATTAAGCAGATGATTGAAAAGGTATCCCAAACCGATGCTCGAGTATTAATCACTGGACCTAACGGAACCGGAAAAGAACTTGTCGCACACCAATTACATGATAAAAGCGAACGTGCTGCTTATCCTTTAATCGAGGTTAATTGCGCGGCAATTCCATCTGAATTAATTGAAAGTGAGTTGTTTGGGCACGTGAAAGGAGCGTTTACATCAGCAGTAAAAGATCGTGCAGGAAAATTTGAAGCAGCCGATGGCGGAACGATTTTTTTAGATGAAATTGGAGATATGAGTTTGGCCGCTCAAGCTAAAGTATTGCGTGCCTTACAAGAAAGTTTGATTCAACGTGTAGGGGCAGATAAAGATATTAAAGTTAATGTTCGTGTTATTGCTGCAACTAACAAAGATTTAAAAAAAGAAATTGAAGAAGGTCGTTTTCGTGAAGATTTATACCACAGGTTGGCAGTGATATTAATTAAAGTTCCTGCATTGAATGAACGCCGCGATGACATACCTTTGTTAATTGAACATTTTGCAAATAAGATAGCTGAAGAACAAGGAAATGCAACCAAAACTTTCACTAAAGAAGCTATATTATTGCTTCAAGAATATGATTGGACTGGAAATATTCGCGAATTACGAAATGTAGTTGAACGTTTGATAATTCTGGGAGGTGTCCAAATTTCCGAAACAGATGTGAAGTTGTTTGCAAGTAAATAATATATATGTTGCGGGTTGAAAGGTTTCCAAAATCCAAAACCTAGAGCCTAGAATCTCAAATTAAAAAAATGCAATTAAAAAAAATAAACCCAAATTTGCAGCAAGCATTGATTGAAAATAATCTGCTTGAAGCAAATGAAATGCAACAAGAAACTTTTTCGACTATAAAAAGTGGTGCAGATGCTGTTATTCAATCTCCAAAAGGAACCGGGAAAACAGCTACTATTGTATTAAATGTAATACAACGTTTGCAAAAAACTATGGGCGAAAGTACTCGAGCTTTAATCATTGTTGAAAATAAAGAAAAAGTTCTTGAAATGGAAGAGTTATTTTTAAAGTTTGGGACTTATACCGATTTGAGTATTTTAGGAGTTCATGATAAAGGAGATATCGATTATGATAAAAATATTATTTCATTAGGTTTGGATGTGCTAATTGGCACTCCAAATAGAATAAATGCCTTATTTTCTTCTGCAGGATTTAATATAAACACTATTAAAATGTTTATTGTAGACGACTCTGAAATACTATTTAGAAACCGATTAGATGCAGTAATTTTAAGATTATCTGCAAGTATTGAGAAAACGCAACGCATTTTCTTTTGTTCAGAAATTACGGAAAGAGTCGAATCGTTAGCCGATAAAATAATGATTGAGCCACTTTTCTTTGAAATGGAAGACGAGGATTAATATGCATTCAACGCTCATTATTTTCAATTTAGAGTATAGGGTGCATTTGAAATACAAACTAAAATAGAAATAAACGAATAACATTAAACTTTAAAATATATGGGCTTAATTAAAATATTTTCAGGGGAAGAAATTCTAGCAGTAACTTTAAAAGAAAGACTAGAAGAATCTAACATTACTGTTGTAATTAGAAACAATAATCAAGCCAATGTTTTACCAAGTATTGCTACAGCAAAAGCGGTAGAATTATTCATTCAAGAGACGGATTTCGGTAAAGCAAATCCTGTTATTGAAGATTTTAGATTGAGTTTGTAGTAGTTGAAATTATTCTTAATATTTTTCAAAAATAGTTATTATGAAATACTTATCTTTATTAATAGTTCTATTAATTATAACAGCTTGTGATTCTAATTCTAGTACGAATACTTTAATTCCTGTTCAGCAAAATAAGGTTTTATTATTAAAAGTAAATTATGAAAATAATGCTTTTGAAGGTGGGAATGAAACTATATTCCCAAATTCAACCACTACTTTTACTATAACAAATCAAGTGGTGCCTCCTGCGGATTTTGGTAATATTAAATTGTTTTACAGTGAATTAAATGCCAAACTTTTTGATGGAGATATTATTTGGATGGGAGATGGGCAAATACATTATCCAACTTCTTTTTTGCCTGAAAGTCAATACAATTATATAGATACATTTGCTCCGATTCCGGATCCTGTTTTTGAAAATATATATAATCCAAGTAATACTAATTACAATTATTCACAGATTTTTAATTCTATTCGTTATTTAGGAATTGTAAATGAATATAGAGGTACAAATCCAAATGCAACTGTAAAATTATTCTTATATACGCCTGGTGTTGGCGTTGGAGATCCAAGTAAATGGAAATGGATTTTCATCTTTAAAAATTAGAAATAGTACAGCATAAATATTCTAAACATTCTAAACAATTAATCTATCTTTGCACCTTTAAAAAAATAGGATAAATTAATTATCTAAAAATCTCACAATCTAAAATGATTACAGTTAACGATATCTCCGTTCAGTTTGGAGGAACAACTTTATTTAGCGATGTAACTTTTGCTATTAATGAAAATGACAAAATTGCCTTGATGGGTAAAAATGGTGCAGGAAAATCTACACTTTTAAAGATAATTGCCGGGGAATCCAAACCTTCTACAGGAAATGTGTCGACTCCCAAAGATGCCGTTGTAGCTTATTTACCGCAGCATTTGTTAACTACTGATGGCGCAACGGTTATGGAAGAAGCGTCGAAAGCATTCGGAGAAATCTTTAAAATGAAAGCTGAAATTGATGAAATCAATGAGCAATTAACTATTCGTACCGATTATGAAAGTGATTCCTACATGAAATTAATTGAACGAGTTTCCGATTTAAGTGAAAAATTTTATGCAATTGAAGAAATTAATTACGAAGCAGAAGTAGAGAAGATATTAGTTGGACTTGGATTTGAAAGAGAAGATTTCACTCGTCAAACATCTGAGTTTTCAGGAGGTTGGAGAATGCGAATAGAATTGGCTAAAATCCTATTACAAAAACCCGATTTGATTTTGCTTGATGAGCCGACCAACCACATGGATATAGAAAGTATCCAATGGTTAGAAGATTTCTTAATAAATTCTGCTAAAGCGGTAGTAGTAATTTCTCACGATAGAGCATTTGTTGACAATATTACCAATAGAACTATAGAAGTTACTATGGGAAGAATTTACGATTACAAAGCCAAGTATTCACATTATTTGGAATTGCGAAAAGACAGACGTATTCACCAGCAAAAAGCTTACGATGAACAACAAAGAATGATTGCAGATAATCAAGCTTTTATTGATCGATTTAAAGGTACTTTTTCAAAAACGGATGCAGTGCAATCACGTGTTAAAATGCTTGAAAAATTAGTTATTGTTCAAGTAGATGAAGTAGATACATCGGCATTAAAGCTAAAGTTTCCCCCAGCAATACGTTCGGGAAATTATCCTGTTATTGTTAAGGATTTAGAAAAATCTTATGGTGATAAATTAATCTTTAAGGATGCAAATATTGTAATTGAACGCGGAGATAAAGTGGCTTTTGTTGGAAAAAATGGAGAAGGAAAATCTACCATGATTAAGGCTATAATGAAAGAAATTGAAATTAATGGTGGTTCTGTTGAAATAGGACACAACGCACAAATTGGTTATTTTGCTCAAAATCAAGCGTCATTATTGGATGAAAATGCTACAATATTTTCAACCATTGATGATATTGCAGTTGGAGATGTTCGAACAAAAATTAAAGATATTCTAGGTGCTTTTATGTTTCACGGTGACGATGTTACTAAGAAAGTAAAAGTGCTTTCAGGTGGTGAAAAAACACGTTTAGCAATGATAAAATTATTGTTAGAACCTGTTAATTTACTTATTCTAGATGAGCCTTCTAATCATTTGGATATGAAGACTAAAGACATAATTAAAGATGCTTTAAGAGACTTTGATGGAACGTTAATTTTAGTTTCTCACGATAGAGATTTTCTGGATGGATTAGCTACCAAAGTTTTTGAATTTGGGCATAAACGCGTGAAAGAACATTTTGAAGATATCAAAGGATTCTTAGCACATAAAAAAATGGATTCACTAAAGGAAATAGAAAAATAATTTACTTCTTTTCGTCAATTGATTTCCAGAAAATTTATCTCCAATTAATTTCAAACATGAACCAAAAAATAGGACCACCTGTAGCTAAAATAATTCCGCATTCATTAGAAATTCACGGACATAAACGTGTAGACAATTACTATTGGTTAAACGACAGAGAAAATCCAGAAGTTATTGATTATCTAAATAAAGAAAATGAGTATTATAATGCGATAACTGCCGATACTAAAGATTTTCAAAAGGAATTATTTGAAGAAATGAAATCCCGAATTAAAGAAGATGACCAATCGGTGCCTTATCTTTATAATGGATATTACTATAGTACTCGATTTGAAATTGGACAAAATTATCCTATATATTCAAGAAAAAAAGAAAGTCTTTCTGCTGTAGAAGAAATTCTTTTTGATTGTAATGAACTTGCCAAAGATAAATCTTATTTTCAATTAGGAGGCTTGTCAATTAGCCCTGATAATACTATGGCGATTTTTAGTTTTGATTGTGTAGGTCGCAGAATTTACACTATTCAAATTAAAAACTTAATCACCAACGAAATACTATCGGATAAAATTGAAAATGTTACTGGTTCTGCTGTTTGGGCAAACGATAATCAAACGATATTTTATTCTAGTCAAGACCCTATTACTTTAAGGTCAGATAAAATATTCAAACATAAATTAGGTACTGAGCAAGAATTGGATGTGTTAGTTTATTTTGAAAAAGATGAGACTTTTAATGTTGAAATAGCGAAATCTAAATCTAAAAAATATCTCGCTATAGAATCTGGAAGTACGCTAACTACCGAATATCAAATTCTCGATGCAAATACACCAGATGGAAAATTTAAGATGTTTCAAAAAAGAGTTCGTGGTTTAGAATACACTGTTAATCATTATGGAGATAGTTTTTATATTATTACTAATAAAGATAAAGCAGAAAATTTTAAACTAATGAAAACTCCGGAAACTGCTACCACCAAAGAAAATTGGGTAGAAGTTATTCCGCATAGAGAAGATGTTTTATTAGAAGATATTGAAATTTTCAAAAATTTTCTAGTTGTTGAAGAACGCACTAACGGTTTGAATACAATTAAAATAATTCCGTGGAGTGGTGAAGAGGCCTATTTTTTACCCTTTGAAAGTGAAACTTACACTGCAAGCACTAGTTCTAATGTAGATTTTGATACGGATATTTTACGGTATTCCTACCAATCTTTAGCTACGCCATCTTCGGTTATTGATTTCAATATGAAGACAAAAGAAAAATTTATCCAAAAAGAACAACAAGTTCTTGGAGGAAAATTTGATAAAAATAACTACAAAGAAGAACGAGTTTGGGCAACTGCTAGGGATGGAGTTAAAGTGCCAATTTCATTGGTATATAAAAAGAATTTGATAAAAAATGGTAGCAATCCTTTATTGCAATATGCATATGGATCCTATGGATATTCTATAGACGCTTCGTTTTCATCTACAAGATTATCTTTGTTAGATAGAGGGTTTATTTTTGCAATTGCACACATTCGTGGAGGTGAAGATTTAGGAAGACATTGGTATGAAAATGGTAAATTATTAAAAAAGAAAAATACGTTTTTTGATTTCATAGATTGTTCCAAATATTTAATTCAAGAAAAATACACATCTACCAAACATTTATATGCCGAAGGTGGCTCTGCCGGAGGATTACTTATGGGAACTATAGTTAATATGGCTCCTGAATTATATAATGGAATTATTGCTCAAGTTGCCTTTATTGATGTTGTTACCACAATGCTTGACGAAACAATTCCATTAACTACTGGCGAATATGATGAATGGGGAAATCCAAATCAAAAGAAATATTACAATTATATGTTGTCTTATTCTCCCTATGATAATGTAGTTGCGCAAAATTATCCAAATATGTATATATCTACAGGTTTGCATGATTCTCAGGTACAGTATTGGGAACCAGCTAAATGGGTGGCAAAACTTAGAGTGTTAAAAACAAATGATACGTTATTGTTCCTAGATACTAATATGGACGCAGGTCACGGAGGCGCTTCAGGAAGGTTTGAAGCCCTAAAGGAATTGGCCAAAGAATTTAGTTTTTTATTGGATTTAGAAAAAATTAAAAAATAATTTATTAAATTTGCAAGGTTATGGGGTAATTAGCATTAGTAATATAAGCCCTGACAAAATTTTTTATTTATGAAAGAAGAAATAAAAGCCTACAATAATGTTTTAGAATTAATAGGAAATACCCCTCTTATTAAACTTAATAGAATAACCGAGAATCTTGTTGGTAATTTTTATGCAAAAGTAGAAGCATTTAACCCTGGTCATTCCTCAAAAGATAGAATTGCTTTATTTATTATTGAACAAGCCGAAAAAAAAGGTATTTTATCTCCGGGTGATACTATCATAGAAACTACTTCTGGAAATACAGGTTTTAGTTTGGCAATGGTAAGTATTATTAAGGGATACAATTGTATTTTAGCTGTAACTTCTAAATCATCTAAAGATAAAATAGACATGTTACGCAGCTTAGGTGCAAAAGTTTATGTATGTCCTGCACACGTTTCGGCAGATGATGAACGCTCTTATTATAATGTTGCTAAACGTTTGCATGAAGAAACTAAAGGGTCAGTTTATATCAATCAATATTTTAATCAACTAAATATTGATGCCCATTATTTAACTACAGGTCCTGAAATATGGGAGCAAACTTCCGGAAAAATAACACATTTAGTTGCTTGTAGCGGAACAGGTGGTACGATTTCTGGAATAGCAAAATTTCTTAAAGAGAAAAACCCGAATATTAAAATCTTAGGTGTGGATGCTTTTGGATCTGTATTAAAAAAATACCATGAAACTAAAGAATTTGATAAAGAAGAAATTTATCCTTACAGAATAGAAGGTATTGGTAAAAATTTAATTCCAACCGCTACTGACTTTGAATCTATAGATAAATTCATAAAAGTTACGGATGAAGAAAGTGCACATACTGCAAGAGAAATTGTAAGAAAAGAAGGATTGTTTGTAGGGTATACTTCTGGCGCTGCTTTACAAGCAGTAAAACAATTTGCTGAAGAGGGTGAATTTACTCAAGATAGTAATGTAGTTGTTATTTTTCCAGATCACGGATCACGATATATGAGTAAAGTATTTAGTGATGATTGGATGAATGAGCAAGGTTTCTTTGATAGCGTGAACACGGAAGAAGTTCAAAAAATAGAATTCATTAAATAAATAAAATTTTCTTAAACTTATAGAATGGAATCATAAAAAAACCAACTTTTACAAGTTGGTTTTTTTAGTTTTATTCGAATTTGACTTTTACAGTTTTGGTCTCGCCATCTCTTATGAAAACAACATCTAGTTCATCACCTGGAGTGATTTTAGCTAATGCATCCATATAGCTGTAAACTTCTTTAATTTCAGTAGTTCCAATTTTTGTAATAATGTCACCTTCTTTAATTCCAGCTTTTTGAGCAGGTCTATTTTCTGTTACACCATCTACATGTAAACCATCTCCGTGTTCGGTATAATCGGGCATAATACCCATTGTAACTTTATATTTAGGTCTGGTTTTTCCTGCGTTGTTTTTGGTTTTAGTAAAGGTGATTTTATCTAAATCGGCAATGTCATTTGAAATTCTAAAAACAAAATCTACAATAGCAGTAACACCTGTATAATTTATTTTTTCTTCATCGTCACTTGGCTTGTGGTAGTCGCTATGAGTGCCTGTGAAGAAATTCAAAACAGAAATATCTTTTAAATAAAATGAAGTATGATCCGTTGGTCCTACGCCACTTTCTTCTAAAGTTATGTTGTATCCCGCAGGTTTATTGGTTTCAATAATTGCTTTAAATTCGGGTGCGGTTCCAATTCCGCCTACAATCAGTTCTTTTTTAGGATTCAAACGACCTATCATATCCATATTAATCATTGCAAAACTATTTGGATATTTAGCTTTAAGTGTTTCTGCCATGTGTTTAGACCCTATCAAACCATCTTCTTCACCAGAGAAAAGAGCGAATATATAATTTACTTTTTCTGTAGTTTTATTCTTGCTGTACATTCTAGCTAATTCTAATACTCCTGAAACACCTGATGCATTGTCATCGGCGCCATTGTGAATCTCTCCTTCTGAGTTTGCCTTGGTAGAATTGTGGTGTTCATTTAGTCCTAAATGATCATAATGGGCTCCAATAACAATAGTTTTCGATGCTTTGTTGTCTAAGTATGCAATTACATTTCTTCCTGTATTTGAAACACTACTATCGTTAATAGAATCATGCGGATTTAATCTTACTTTGTAATCGAATTTTTGAATATAATCTTTTCCTTCAAATGGTTTTAACCCTAAAGATTTGAATTGTGATGCTATATATTCCGCTGCTTTTTTTTCTCCTTCAGATCCTGTTAATCTTCCTTTTAATTCATCAGATGCTAAATAAGAAATGTGTTTTTTTAGTAATTCTGTTTTTGCATTTTCAGCATCGTCAGAATCTACCCAATCTGCAATAAAAACATTGGTTTCTCTCGCAGCATTTTGTTGGCGATTACTAGACCAAACCAATTTTTTTCCATCTGGTGAAAACATTGGAAATGCATTGAATTCACTTTCCCAAGTTATTTGTTTTAAATTTTTACCATCTAAATCAATCATATATAATTGAAAATCATAGCCGTGAGTAGAATGATGGTTTGAAGAAAAAATAATTTTCTTATCTGAAGGATGAAAAAATGGAGCCCAATTGGCTTTCCCTAAATGGGTGATTTGTTTAATATCCGAACCATCTACATTACAAGTATAGATTTCCATTTCCGTTGGTGCAACCACATTATCTTTAAGTAGAGATTTATAATCGGCAATCTCAGCTTCCGTTTTTGGTCTAGAAGAACGGAAAACTAATTTTTTGCTATCGTGAGAAAAGAAACTACCACCATCATATCCTAATCCAAAAGTTATTTGTTTTAGGTTGCTACCGTCTATATCCATTGTCCAAAGTTCTAAATCACCAGACCTAATTGAGGTAAAAGCAATTTTTTTACCATCAGGTGATACCACAGCTTCAGCGTCATAACCGGGAGAATTAGTTAATTGTTTTACAATTTTCCCATCTAAATCAGCCATGTAAATATCAAATTCTGGATAAACTGCCCAAAGGTATTTTCCATCATGTGGTTTTGGTGGAGGAGGACAAGCATCATTAGATGAGAACGTAGAAGCGTATATAATATGCTTGCCATCCGGCATGAAATAGGAACAAGTTGTTCTTCCTTTTCCCGACGATATTGCTTTTAATTTATCGGTGGAATAGGGTGTGTTTTGTAAATCTAACAGGTATATTTGATCGCATGACATTCCCATTTTAGGATTATTTATTTGCATAGTTAGCTTTTTCCCATCCGGACTAAAATAGGCTTCTGCATTGTCACCACCAAAAGTAAGTTTTTGAATGTTTTTTAAATTTTTCTCTTGTCCAATTGCATTTAGGCAAATGAATACTATTAATAATTTAACTAAGTTATTAGAATGCATTTAATTGAGATTTAATAAGTGTTTTGAAGTAAGTACTGGGATTGAAAAACAAAGCGGTTTTGTTTTATGAAAATGTTATTTATTGATAGCTTCTTCGAAATTGGCTCCTACTTTTTTCCAATTTATAATGTTAAAGAAGTTTTCGATATATTTTTTTCTATTATTTTGATAGTTTAGATAATAGGCATGTTCCCATAAATCTAATGCTAAAATAGGAGTTCCTGTAATTTCTGCTCTTGGCATTAACGGATTATCTTGGTTTTGGGTATTAGTTATTTGCAGTTTTCCAGCTTTGTCAACTACTAACCAAGTCCATCCAGATCCAAATTGCTTGTTTGCAGATTCTTTAAACTGCGATTTAAATTCTTCAAACGATCCAAAATCTTTATCAATAGCACTTGCTAAAGTATCTGATGGCTTGCCTCCACCTTTAGGAGTTATTATATTAAAATACAAAGTGTGGTTATAGTAGCCTCCAAGATTGTTTTTATTATCCGTATTGGATAGGTCTAATTTTTTAAAAATATCTTCTATTGGAATATTTTCCGATTCAGTACCTGCTATTGCTTTATTTAGATTGTTAGTAAAAGACACATATTGTTTAGAATAATGTATCTCCATAGTTTGAGCATCAATATTAGGTGCAAGCGCATCATAACCAAATGGTAATTCTACAATCTCAAAGGCTCCAGGTTCAGCTTTAGCATCTTCTGGCGAACCAATTGTCATTTTTTCTTCAACAGATGGAAGCGGAACTTCAACAACTTCTGTGTATTTTTTTCTTTTACAAGATCCAATGGATAGTGCAAAAACGGAACATAATAAAAGGATTACTATTTTTTTCATTCGTTTATTTTTTGTTAACTAATGAATGAATGGCTTCAATATACAATTCTTTACATTCGTCTTCAGATAAATGACTAATTTGCATCCAAGCATTCATCTTGAAAGCATTTCTTAAATCATAAATTGGATAAATTCTATTAGTAATTGTGCCATGTGTAGACTGCTTATATAAAGCATAAAGTCGTAATTGAACATCTTGAGGCAAGGACGATTGTGTCATAGAATTTGCTAATTCTACGGCTTGTTCAAAACGAGTTTCAAGGTCTTTTATTGGCATTTATAGTGTTGCAATAATGGTTCTGTTTCCTATAGCTTTTTGGTTTAAAGAAACATTTATTTTAGTTCCTAACGGAAAATATAAATCTACTCTTGATCCAAATTTAATAAAGCCTGCATCGTCTCCTTGGCGAACTTGCATACCTTCTTCGGCATAATTTACAATTCTTTTTGCCAAAGCACCTGCTATTTGACGGTATAAAATTTCGCCAAAAATTCTATTTTCAATGACTACTGTTGTTCTTTCATTTTCGGTACTTGCCTTTGGATGCCAAGCTACAAGATATTTACCAGGATGGTATTTGCTGTATTTTACTTTTCCACTAATTGCATATCTAGTAACGTGTACATTAATTGGCGACATGAAAATGGATACTTGTAATCGCTTGTCTTTAAAATATTCTGGTTCGAATACTTCTTCAATTACAACCACTTTACCATCTACAGGAGCGTATACTAATTCGTCATTTGGCTCTAAATTACGTACTGGATTTCTAAAAAATTGCAAAATAATTAGTAAAAACGCCAATAAAAATAATTGAATTGGCTTTACAATCCATTGGTTTTCCGAAATATATGGAGTTGCTAATAATAAAACTGTAAAAATAAATGTGGAAATAAGGATAATCTTTGCGCCTTCTTTATGAAACATACTATATTTTTTTAATGGATAATAAATCAATTATTTAATTAGGAAAACATTTTTTTATAAAGATGTTTTCAATCTATAATTATTAATAATTCATGACCGCAAAAGTAATTAAATATTATTTAATTTTTTGTATTACAATTTATCTTTATTGCACCTTATTTAAAGATTTAAAGATTTAATTTGTTTTTTAGATTTCTTAGTCAATCTTTAATAAATATCATTTTAATTTAATATGATATTTTTCATTTACGTTATTTTTATTTAAAATTAAAAATCACCACGATTAAACAGAAAATAGCTACGAATAGTAATCCATATTTTAATATAGTTTTTTTAACATATTTTTGTGCTATGATAAAATGTTTGATAATCGACGACGAATTAAATGCTAGAGAACTTCTAGAGGGTTTACTTGAAAAGTTTTTACCAAAAAAAATTGAAATTGTAGCAAAATGCGAAAGTGTTGATTCTGCAATTGAAGCTATCTCCTTATTTAATCCTGAAATAATATTTTTAGATGTTAATATGCCAGGAAAAAATGGCTTTGAACTTTTTAAAGAATTAAGTGTTATTGATTTTGAAATTATTTTCACTACAGCATTTTCTGATTTTGCAATTGATGCCATTAAGTTTAATGCTTTTGATTATTTACTTAAACCAATTAGTCATTTAGAATTGATTTCTACAATCAAAAAACTAGAGGAAAAAATCAATAAAAATAATCAACAAAAAAATCTTATGTTATTGTTGGAAAACATTGATTTTCAAGGTAATGTTTTCAATAAAATTGCACTTCCAATAGAAACGGGATTTAAATTAGTGAAAACTAATACTATTCTATATTGCCAAGCCGATGGTAATTATTGCAAAGTTTTTTGTCTTGATGGTAGTATTATTCATTTATCAAAAACCTTAAAGTTTATGGAAGATATGCTGCCTAAACTATTATTTAAAAGAATTCACAAATCCTATTTGGTGAATTTGAATTATGTAATGGAGTTTAATAAAGTAAATGAATTAAATGTTGAGTTAGTAAACAATATTATTTTACCTGTAGCATCCCGAAAAAAAGAAGAATTAATCCATGCGCTATTTACTACTAATCTGTAATTTATTTTTTTGTACTAATTCTTTATTTTCACAACAATATCCTGTTGAGAATATTTCCACCATTGAAGGATTGGGGAATAATTGTATTCAATCTATTTACAAAGACAGTAGGGGTATTTTATGGGTTGGTACAGTGTCTGGATTATCTAAAATTGAATACCATTCCATTCAAAATTTGACTACTGATAATGGTATTGCACCAAATGGATGCTGGGCTATAGCAGAAGATAAAAATCATAATATGTGGTTTGGAAGCTATGGTGGTGGTATTACTTTTTTTGATGGAAAGAAATTTAAGATTATTAATGATAAGAACGGTTTGTGTAGTAATAAAATTCGCAAACTTTTTTGTATTAAAAACAAGCTTTTTGTAGGAACCGATAATGGTTTTTCAATTATAAATGTTAATTCAAGAAAAATCCAATCTTTTACAAATTTTGATACTATTTCCTATGTTAAGGTTATGGGTTTCTTTCGTAAGGATAATGAAATCGGAATTGGAACCTATCTCAACGGCTTATGGAAATTGAACCAAAACAATAAATTGGTAAAATTGAATTTGAAAACTTCTATTATTTCATGTCACCAAGAAAAAGACTCCATTTATTTAATGAGTGATAAAGGGATTAATTTTTTTTCTATTAATAATTTATTTCAAAATAAGACAAAGTGTAAATTAATTCCATCGTCAATTATATGGGATTATGCAGTAACAAATAAAAAAGAATGTTTTGTTGCTGTTCAAGATTTTAATAACCCAATTGGCGGTGTTTTTAAAGTATTAGAAAATAAATTGGTAGATTACAGCGGTAATTTTAATATAAATTCCAAACAAATTTGGTGTTTTTTCTACGATAATAAATTCAATCAGTTGTATGTAGGTAGCCAGGATAAAGGACTTTTTATAGTTGATTTAAATAAAGAAATTTCATATTCCAGTTTCTATAACGAAGATATAAAGTCAATACTGAAAATAGATTCTACGAAAGTCTTTCTTACATTAAATAAAGTTTTTTTTGAAAGTGATTCTAAAATAAAGGAAATAAAAACTTCAGAATTGTTAAATTTTGCGGAAAGATATTATCAAAAAAAAGAAAATTATATTTATGATGTAAATTATACTCATTTTAAGTTAAGAAAAAATGATTTAGCTATTTACAGTTTTGATGTTTATAATCACAATTTATATATCAGTACAAACCTTGGCTTTTTCAAATTATCTAAACAAGGTACAATTATTTCTTTTTCTCCTATTAATGTTAAATATTTTAAGATGCTTGGCGAGTTTGAATTAATAGCTTCAAGAGATTATTATCCTGCAATATTTTTTAAAGATTATAGACTTCTCAATTCTGGTGAAGATTTAGATTTAAAAAACAATAATAATCCTAGGGATGTTTTTAATATTACAACAATTGGTTCAAGGTTGTATTTTGTTTCCTACATGAAAGGACTTTATAAATATGAAAATAAAAAAACATATTCTTATTTGGCAAACCAGCAATGGGAAGAAGGTGCATTACTGACTTCTTGTAAAAATGATAAAGGACAGTTGTTAGTAGCAAACCAAAGAGGGGATGTGTATGTAATCGCCAATTCTGAAAAATTTCATATAATAAAAAAAATTAGTAATAAAGAAATTCATGGCACTACAATTAATTTTTTACAATCTTATAAAGATTATATAATTATTGGTACCAATTTAGGATTGAATTTTTATAAAAATGGGGATTTATTATTTTTAGATGAAAAAAACGGATTGAAAAACAAAATATTTAATTCGGCTTATCTTGATAAGGATACTTTGTTTATTGCAACTACAAGAGGATATTATGAACTGAATCTTAAAAAAGTTCTAGCTCCCAAAAAACAATCCTTTAAACTTGCAATAACCAAGCTTGAGGTAAACTACAAAGCTATTTATGAGTGGGATGTAAAATGGTTCACTATTAACAAACAGCATATAGATTTGCCATACAATAGAAATACATTATCAATTGAGTTTGCACCAAAAAATATTTCCAATATAGCAAAACTTGTTTATAGTTATAAACTAGAAGGATTAAACAATAGTGAATGGAGTAAATGGACAAAAGACGCTTCAATTGTATTGCCGTTTTTGCCAAATGGACACTATACTATAATTGTAAAAATTAAAGATTTAAGCTTAGGAACAATAAGTAAGCAAAAGTTACTTTCTATTACAATTAACCCTCCTTTTTGGAAAAGGATACCATTTATTATATCATTAATTATTCTTATTGTAGTTTTTATATTTTTCTATGTAAAAAATAAAATAAAAAAAATAAGTATAGAAAATGAGATCCAAAAAAGAATGATTGAAACTAAAATGGAAGCATTACAAAGTCAAATGAACCCACATTTTACTTTTAACGCTATGAATTCAATTCAGAATTATATTGTCAAAAATAAAATGGAAGATGCTCTAGGTTATTTAGCTGATTTTTCAAGATTAATTAGACAAACATTAGATAACTCTGTAAAAACTACAATTAAACTGGATGAGGAAGTTAAATATTTACAAGCTTATGTAGATCTTGAAAATAAGAGATATAAAACTCCTATTGATTTCATTATAACCATTTCCGATACTATTAATTCTTGCAATGTTTCTATTCCGCCAATGCTAATACAGCCATTTATTGAGAATTGTTTTGTACATGCATTTACATCTAAAATTGAAAAACCATATTTAAAGTTAGATATTTCTTTAATAAATAACTTGTTAACAATCACTATTCAAGACAACGGAATAGGTTTTAATACCGAATTAATAAAAACCAATTCTAAAGGAATTAATTTGGTTAAAGAACGCATTAAATTATTTAACGTAAAGGATTCTAATTTTATTAAAGTAGAATCTGAAATTAATCAAGGTACTAAGGTTACACTTCAAATAAACATCAATAATAATTAGTATTTCTTACCTAATATTTTTAACAACAAATAAATACTTTTTTATTGTTAAAAAAAACGTTAAAATGCCAATTGCAAGTATTAAAACTGAATTTTCCTACGATAAGTAAGTGGTATAAAATCTCCAAAAAATTATAGTTTAATTTGTATTATTATTAATACAGTTTTAATATATATTACACATGAAAAAATTACTTCTTTTAGTTTTTGGGTTACTTATGACTACCCAAATGATTTTTGCTCAGGTTCCTTCTTATGTTCCAACAAACGGACTTGTTGGTTATTGGCCATTTAACGGGAATGCTAATGATCAAAGTGGTAATGGAAATAATGGAACGGTTAATGGGGCAACATTAACTACGGATAGAAATGGAAATACAAATAACGCTTATAGTTTTAATGGGGTTAATAATTTAATAAAAGTTAATCATTCATCATCATTTAATACCTTTCCTATGTCGATTAGTTTATGGTGTAAAGGTAATTCTCAATATGGAGCTTTAATATCAAAATACACAAGTTGTTCTTCTGACAATGGTTGGCAATTACATACTATGGAAGGAAAGGTTTCAACTTATTCATATAACTTTCTTGGTGGTGCGTATTTAAATTGTGATGGAGATTCAAATACTATAATAACAGATAATAATTGGTATAATATAGTTTCAACCTATGATTTATCAGGAGTAAAAATATATGTAAATAATGTTTTAGTTTTAACTAAACCTTATATTGGTAATGGTAGTATGTCTGCACCAACAAATATTCAAGATGTTTATATCGGAAAAGAAATAAATTCTATTAGTTGTAGCCCAAATAATACATTTTACCAAGGTATAATAGACGACATAGGTATTTGGAATAGAGCCTTAACCCCTCAAGAAATTACTGCAATGTATAATGGAGTAAATTATAATTCTACATGTAATATTATTGGTGGTACTCTAGTTAATGGATTGGTTGGTTATTGGCCATTTTGTGGTAATGCCATTGATGAAAGTGGTAATGGAAATAATGGAACTGTTAATGGGGCAACTTTGACAACCGATAGATTTGGGAATGCAGATAAAGCTTATAGTTTTAATGGGGTTAATAACTATATTAATTGTGGAACGACAGCAAGTCTACTTAATCCATCAATTTTTTCTTATTCTGTTTGGATTAACAATACCGATAATGTTTCTCCTATATATAAAGTTGTTATCTCTAATTATAATAATACCTTACAAAGAGGAAATATATTATTTAGTCTTGGTTCTGACATTGGAGATTTTAGAATTCATAATGGAGGAAATCTTCAAAAAGATGCATATTCAAACATATCAGTAAATTCTAGTAGTTGGTATCATATAGTAGCAATAAAAGATAATTTAACAATTAAAATTTATGTTAATAATGTTCTTTCTCAAGTAACTGACATTTCGAGTTTTAATTATCTTAATAATACTATTTCACCATTTACAATTGGGAAAGCTGGTTGGGGAGATGTAAATTATTTTCAAGGTAAAATTGATGATATTGGATTTTGGGACCGCGCCTTAACCCCTCAAGAAATTACAAATTTATATACTAATAATTTAAGTGCAAATTCATTTGAAAGCCCTAAAGAGTTAATTACTATATATCCAAATCCAACCAATTCTAAAATAAATATAGACTGTAGTTTGCAATCTAGCCTCATAGGAAGTCAAGTAACTATAACAACTATTTTAGGTCAAGAGATTTATAATTCTAAAATAAACCAATTGGTTACAGAAATCCCAATAAGTTCTTTTGCTAGTAATGGAGTTTACTTTGTTCAAATAATAAATGCTCAGGGGCAAATAGTAGACATTAAGAAAATCATTTTACAATAACATTAATTGGGAATAATCCGAAAAGCCAATATTATACTGAAGTAGGAACCATAATAAATTGTTTTTTTTATGAAAAAAAATATAATAATTGCAATAATCTTCATTATATCTTGTAATGCAATAGCACAAAAATCTAATAATTTAGTTGGTAAGACTTTTCAGCAAATTGAAAATATTTCAAATAGCACAACCGAAATAAAGTTTATTTCAAACACTCAAGTTGTTTATGTAATTACAAATGTTATTAATGGTAAAACATATATTGACGAATGTCCAGGTAAATCAACATTTATAAACAATAAACTAACTATTAATTGTAATTGTAGTGATAAAGAAATATATCCTGATCCAATTAAAGATAGTTTTGTTTATGATTCTAAATCAAACACACTTACTAGCACAAGTTTTAGAAGCGTTGATGGGAAATTCTTTGTTTGGGAAAATAAATAGAGACTAATTATAATCTAAAATTAATATAAAAAAACAAAATGAGAAAAATTAGTATACTATTAATGGTGCTTTTTTCAATTAATTCGATTAATGCCCAAGTTAAAAAAAAGAGACCAGTTTATAACAAGCCTGCAAATAATCATGTAACTACTAACTCAAATAGTGGATATAGTAGATTAGATGTTACCGATGAGGAAAGTGTTTCTAAATATATGATGGGAAAAACATGGTCTTGTTCAGACGCAGGTCAATATACTTTGCATTTTACATATGATTATTGTTCTCAATTAAACACCTACGGTTTAATATTTTGGACAATGGATAGAAGTAGTCCATGGAATTATATAAATGTATATTTTGAACCAGGATATAGATATGCTAAAATTTCAGGAATGTGTCCTGATAATGGAAATGATATTGTAGTATATCTTTTCCCTGACGGTCATTGTGAATCTCCAACAGGAAATTATTATAAGCAAAATTAATTTAAATAAATTTAATAATAACCAACACAGACAATACCGTTTTAATGACCAAAAAAGTTATTGTTAATAGAAAATAAAAATTATGAAAAAAATTGTTATATTAGTAAGTTTAGTGTTTAGTGTTTTTGTTAGTAATGGGCAATGTGTATCTACTCTTGCGGGTTCGGGAGTAGCAGGATTTTTGAATGCTACTGGTACAGCAGCGCAATTTTTTAATCCCTGGGGTGTTGCTGTTGATGTCTCCGGAAATGTATATGTAGCAGATGTTATAAATAATAGGATTAGAAAAATAAGTGTATCTGGCGTTGTAACCACCCTTGCAGGTTCAGGAACATTAGGTTATTTAAATGGTTCAGGAACAACTGCGCAATTTAATAAGCCACATGGAGTTGCCGTTGATGGTTCTGGTAATGTGTATGTCGCAGATGGAAATGTTAGAATAAGAAAAATAACGCCTTCAGGTGTTGTAACCAATTTTGCAGGAACAGGAGTTCAAGGATATTTAGATGGTATAGGAAATTCAGCACAATTTAGTAATCCTGAAGGAATAGCTGTAGATACATCTGGAAATATATATGTAGCTGATAGTGGTTCAAATAATAAAATTCGAAAAATAACTCCCGCTGGAGTAGTAACTACTTTGGCTGGTTCAACTACTGGTTTTTCTGATGGAATTGGCTCTACAGCTCAATTTAATGCCCCATCAGGACTTACAGTTGATAGCTCAGGAAATGTTTACGTTGCAGATTACTTGAATCATAGAATCAGAAAAATATCCGCTTCGGGAATTGTAACTACACTTGCAGGTTCTGGTGTAGCTGGCTATGCTGATGGAGCAGGAATTACTGCTCAATTTAATAAACCAAATGCTGTTTCTATAGACTCTACAGGTGATATTTATGTAGCAGATTCAGTAAATAATAGAATAAGAAAAATAACATCTACAGGAGTTGTAACGACTTTGGCAGGTTCTGGAACAGCTGGTTTTGCAGACGGGTCAGGTACTTTCGCACAATTTAACTCCCCTTTTGGAGTATGCGTTGATACTTCGGGTAATTTATATATAGCCGATATAAATAATCAAAGAATAAGAAAAATATCTCCTTTAACAGCATCAATAAGCTATAATGGAAACCCCTTTTGCAATTCGATAACTACTCCACAACCTGTTACTTTAACAGGTACAGGAGCATATACAGGTGGGACTTTTAGTTCATCAACTGGATATATCGTCAATTCTAATACGGGTGCAATTAATCCAAGTACAACAAATCCGGGTACTTATACAATAAGATATAGTTCGTCTTTAAGTGGCTGTTCAGCAATAGCAACTACTCAAGTTACTATAACTGGATTACCAACCGCCACTATTAGTTATTCTGGGAGCCCATTTTGTAAATCTTTGACTTCAGTTCAAGCTACATTAAATGGAACCGGAGCATACACTGGAGGAACATTCACTTCTACAACTGGATTATCAATAAATGCGTCTACAGGTTTAATAAATCCAAGTTTGTCAACTGCAGGAACCTATACTATTACATACTCCACTCCTGCAAGTGGAGGTTGCGCATCAATTTCAACAACCAAACAAGTAACCATTACAGCTGTTCCTTCAGCAAGTATAAGTTATTCAGGAAATCCGTTCTGTCAATCGATAGGCTATTCTCCCACCGTTACTTTAACAGGTACTGGATTTATTGGAGGTGGTATATATAGTTCTACTACTGGTCTAACAATAAACTCATCAACAGGAGAAATTACCCCAAGTACTTCAAATACTGGAACTTATACTGTAAGTTATGCTACTCAATCGTATGGAGGTTGTGCAGCTGTTTCTACAACTACACTAGTTACTATTACTGCACTACCAACCGCAATAATAAGTTATTCTGGCAGCCCATTTTGTAAGTCGCTAACATCCGTTCAAGCTACTACTACAGGTACTGGTGCTTATACTGGAGGAACATACTATGCAGGATCTAATTTATCGATGAATTCGGTTACAGGAGCAATTAATCCAAGTCTTTCTTCAGCTGGGACTTATACCGTTTATTATAAAACTCTTGCTAGTGGAGGATGTCAGGTAGTTACTGCATCAACTTCAGTAGTTATTCTGCCTGTTACTTCTTCTAGTATATCAGCCGATGGTGTTGTTGGGACAAGCACTACGATTACTAATGGAAATGCGATTACATTAAAACTCAATGGCGTATTAAGTGCTCAACCTAATATTCAATGGACTCCTGCTACAGCTATAAGTTCTACTAATGTTGTAGACCCAGTTGTTTACCCAAGTACAACAACTACCTATACGGCTAGTTTTGTAAATAGTAATGGTTGTACACAAACTACTTCGTTTACTGTAAATGTTACTCCACAACCCAATATTGGAACTTTGAGTATTTCATCTCCTAATGCTACTATTGGATTGTTTGATACGATTACTGTAAATGTACAACTTACTAATGCAACTGATTTATATAGTTTGTATATGAAACTTAAAGGTAATGCTGCGGTGAGTCAATATTTAGATTATACAGGGTATACTGCAGGAACTTTATTTGGAGTAAGCAACGTAATTTCTACCCCACCTACCGTTACAAATGGAGTTCCTGATTTTGGTATGACCAAAGTGGGATCTGTTCCGGGTTATGCCGGTAGTGGATTATTTTATACCTTTACTTTTACTCCTAAAAATATTGATATTCCCGCGGGAACTACTTTCTGTTTCTATCTAGATGATGTAAATGCTTATAATACCTCTGGAGTAGCTTGTGGATTAACTAATCAAGGACAACTTTGTTGCAGCTTTACCAACCAAGTTAATGTTTGGCCAGGAGATTTAAACAATTCTAAAACGGTTACCACAGCCGATTTATTACCTATTGGTTATTTCTATAATTCACATGGTTCAACTAGACCAAATGCTAGCATACAATGGACTGCACAACCAGCAACCTTATGGGGATATAACCATAGTTCAACAAATGGAGATGCTTACAAAGTATTTGCCGACTCAAATGGCGATGGAGTAATCAATAATGCAGACCAAGCGGCTATAGGTTTTAACATGAATAGAATTCATGCTAAGATGGCTTCGCCTTCTACTATTCAGCCTACTGCTCCATCACAACTTACCCTCGCCGGAGGTAATCTTATTATTACTCCTAATGCAACAGTAGTAAACTCATTAGTGCCGCAAAATATCACTTTTACTGTGAGTTTGAGTAATAGTGGAGGATTGAGCGGACTTTATGGTATATCTGTAAACCTACTTTTTGATGAAAACATATTTGATTTATATACGGCAACAGTAGATTATGCAGGTTCTATATTTGGATCTCCAAGTACCGACTGTTTGGTAATGAACTTTGCATCTACAAACACGGTAAGTGTAGCGCTAACACGATTTGCTAATGCTCCTATAAACGGACAAGGATTACTTTTTAAAGTAACCCTACAAACTAAATCTCCGGTAACCTCTTCGTTATCTCAAACACCAGTTACCGGTTATGTAGACTCTGCAAATACGCAAACAGGAGACCCAATAGTAGTTCAAGAAGCACCTGCTATGAATTTTACAGTTATCAATAACCTAGCAATAAACACCATAAAAGCAGAGGACTTTGTACTTTATCCAAACCCAGCCAATGAAGTGGTTTATCTAGTTATGGGTTCCAATGCTATACAAGCAAACGAATTGAAGATTAAAGTATTTAATATACTAGGCAAAAAAATAGAAGAAACACTTATTCAAAGCGCCACAACAGAACTCTCTACTAAAAACTGGGGAACTGCAGGAGTGTATTTTGTAGAGGTAACCGACACAGAAAATACCGTTTTAATGACCAAAAAAGTGATTGTAAATAGAAAATAATCCGAAAATTAATTGGGAATAATCCGAAAAGCCAATTCAATACTGGAGTAGGAATTAAAAAAAAAATAAAAAAATGAAAAAAATAGTAATTCCATTTTTTATTATCCTTTCGCTGATAATGACATCTTTTACAAAACATCAATTGTCAAATAAAGAAATCAAAATTTCTTCAGATGAAAATTGGTACATGTGTTCGTCTTGTTGTAAAACTAAAAAATCTAATGCTGCACCATGGGAAAATGGATGTAAAGTATCTTCCTCTGGAACTCATAACTTTCAGTTTTGTGGCAAAGCAGGAGATTATAATTATACTTGTCGTAATTGTGATGCTGAGGTGTATTTAACATCAGGTACTAGCCCAAGTGGTTCTAAATGTTGTGCCACTGGAGGAACTCATAATTGGTACCATAAGTAAGATTTTTACAAAATAATATTAATTGGGAATAATCCGAAAAGCCAATATAACACTGAAGTAGGAAAATCTAAAAAGCAAACAAAATGAAAAAAATAATTCTTCTAATAGCAATGATTTTTATTCTTGGCTTTACACAAGAATCAAAAGCACAAGACAAAAAAGCAATCTGTATATACAAACCGGTTGGTTCTAGTAACTTATACAAGGGCATAATTTATTATAATACAGACAGAAGCGGTGAGCCTTTTTTAATAAGTTATAATATTCCTGGTATAGAGAATGGCAATGGTGAATTTTACAATGGTAAAGAATATCCTATGTATGGAGATGAAAAAATTGGAAACGTAACATACAAATATAAAATGGTAATAAATGGTGCCGGACAAGCTTACTTTAATATGGTATGTGAAAAATGCAGATAGTATATTTATATATGCTTTGAAAGTAATTAATTTTGCTCCCAGAGTGTTCTAAAGTAACATGAAGCTCTGCTAAGTATCCCGGCTTCACAACCACAACCACAAGAAAATCAAACCTGCAATTTTAAAATTGCAGGTTTTTTTATTAACTTTTTGTAATAGAAATTTTATAAAAGATGCATAAGATATTAGAGTCATATCAATGCCATATTTTAATACCACTACTAGATTGAATGGCTATTTATTCTCGAAAAAATTTATTTCAATAAGTTTATATGTCAAAATTAGTTTACATTCATTTGAATCTCTTTGGAACTATAGAATTAATAAATCGTCATTTGCAAGTATTTTTAAAAAAATAACCTACTTTTTATTTTTGATTTCAATTTTTTTTTGTACATTTGAACGTACAATTTTAAGTACAATAAAAAAGGCAATATGAAAGTAGTATCAATTTCAACATTAAGAAAAAATATCAAAAACTATTTTGACGAAGTATCTGAATTATCAGAAATGTTAGTTGTTTCAAGAAATGACGAAGAGGATGCCGTTGTAATTATATCCATAAAAGAATATAATTCAATGATTGAAACGCAACATTTATTATCTACTAAAGCAAATAGACGAAGACTTGCTGAATCCATTCAACAAGCTGAAAAAGGCGAATTGAAGTCTTACAGTCTTGATGAATTAGAATCGTTTTAAGTATGGATATTAGTTTTACTCCAAATGGATGGGAAGATATAGAATATTGGATATCCAATGACCGAGATACACTCACAAAGATTAAAGATATAATAAAGTCTATACGGCAAGATCCATTTAAAGGATTAGGAAAACCAGAACCTTTAAAATACGATTTAAAGGGGTATTGGTCAAGAAGAATAACCGGAGAACATAGAATAGTTTATAAAGTTTCGGGTACTAGAGGTGTTGATCAAAAGTGCTTAATAATTCAATGTAGATTTCATTATGACGGTTAACCTATTCAAAACTATCCAATATCGCCGTTCCCTGAAGTATTCTAAAGTAACATGAAGTTCTTTGAGGTCTCTAAACTTTGCAGAGACTTTTGTGTTAAAAAAGATAATAGGAAGCAGTTTTTTTGTTTGTCATTAGGTTTGCTATCTTTGACCAGTGTTTTATTTAAAGTAAAACCATAAAAATATTTCATCCATAGACAAACATGAAGATACTAATTACCGGTGCCACCGGATTGATAGGTCAGGAATTAACTAATTTACTATTGCAAGACAATCATATAGTAAATTATTTAACCACTTCTCCAATTAAAAATAATACTAGAAATAATTACTTTGGTTTTCATTGGGATATTGAAAAAAGTCAAATTGATGCCAATTGTCTTGATGGTGTTGATGTGATTGTGCATTTAGCTGGAGCTTCAATTGCTAAAAAATGGTCCAAGTCTTATAAAGTTGAACTTTTGGAAAGCAGAACCCATTCGGCTGATTTAATATTTGAATTATTAAAAAGCCAACCGAATCAAGTGAAACACTTTATTTCTGCTTCAGGAACTGCAATTTACCCAGATAGCAGTTCTGAAGTATACGATGAAACTTCTGAAGTAAAGGATACAAGCTTTCTTGGGGATTTAGTGGTGAAGTGGGAAAAAAGTGCCGACCAATTTAAGTCGCTAAATTTAAAAGTTACTAAAGTAAGAACTGGAATTGTTTTTTCTAATAAAGGGGGAGCACTATTAGAAATGGTTAGGCCAATAAAAATGTTTGTTGGTTCGGGTTTTGGATCGGGTAAACAATTACAATCCTGGATACATATTAAAGACGTTGCTAATTTGTATTACTTTATTATAAAAAACCAAACCGAAGGTATTATTAATGCGGTAGCTCCTAATTCACTATCCAATCAAGAATTAACTAAAGAAATTGCAACTCAATTACATCGTCCTTTATTTTTGCCTAATATTCCGCGTTGGTTTATGAAATTGATTTTGGGAGAGATGCATATTCTTTTGTTTAACAATAAAAATATCATTCCAAAAAGAGCAGTTGATTTAGGATTTCAATTTCAATTTCCAACCGCAAAAACGGCTTTAAAAGATCTTTATTAAGCAAAAAAACGTTGGTTAATACCAACGTTTTTTGTTTTGTTTAGAACCTTCAGATTTTCTAGAATTTTGCGCCGCCGGTTTTTTCTTATTTCTTAAATCGGGTTTAGCATCCGGATTTTCAGGTATATCGGTATAAGGGTACGGATGGTCTTTCTCTACTTTTACATTAATTTTAATGAGTTTTTCGATGTCTTTCCAATATGGAAGTTCATCTTTGGCGCAAAATGAAATTGCCAATCCGCTATTTCCAGCACGACCAGTTCTTCCTATTCGGTGTACATAAGTTTCGGAGATATTAGGGATATCAAAATTTATTACAAAGGGTAAACTTTCAATATCAATTCCGCGTGCAGCTATATCGGTTGCTACAAGAACAGAAATTTCTTTGTTTTTAAAAGCTTCTAAAACACGCTGTCTTGCATTTTGAGATTTATCACCATGAATTGCTTCAGCGGTCACATTATTCTTTTTTAATGCTTTTACCACATTATCTGCGCCATGTTTTGTTCTTGAAAAAACTAATACATTATTAATTTTGTCGTTACGTATTATATGGTACAATAGTTTTCGTTTGTCTTCTTTTCCTACAAAATATACTTTTTGATTCACTGTTTCAGCAGTAGAAGAAACTGGAGTAACCGAAACATATTTTGGTTTTGTTAAAAAAGTATCTGCAAGTTCGCGAATTGCCATTGGCATTGTTGCCGAGAATAATAAGGTTTGACGATTATCAGGCGTAAGCTTTACAATTTTTTTTACATCGTTAATAAAACCCATATCCAACATTTGATCTGCCTCGTCAAGTACTAAAAAATGCAGATGGTCTAAGTCGATAAATCCTTGTTTGTGAAGGTCTAAAAGTCTTCCTGGTGTAGCTATAAGTATGTCAATTCCTTTTTTTAATTGGTCTACTTGCGGCACTTGACTAACGCCACCAAAAATCACCATAGATCGAATATTGGTGTACTTGCCGTAGGTATTGAAACTTTCGTCAATTTGAATCGCCAATTCTCGTGTTGGTGTAACGACTAAAGTTCGTATGTTTTTTTTCTTAGCAGATGAACCTACTAAGCGGTGTAAATAATTGATTATTGGAATTGCAAAAGCAGCAGTTTTTCCGGTTCCAGTTTGGGCACATCCTACTAAATCGGTTCCTTCAAGAATAATAGGAATAGCTTGTTGCTGAATTGGTGTAGGAGTCGTGTATCCTTCTTCTGCTAAAGCTTGTTGTATGTTTTTTAATAAATTTAAATCGTTGAATGTCATAATTATAATCTTCTTGAACTGTTTCAAGGAGTTGCAAAGATAGGTTATATTTATTTAAGCATTTTCTTATGAAAAATTAATTTCACAAGACAAATTACCTGTTTAGCCCTGACAAAAGTGGAAATCCTAGTAGTGCGATAATTAATAGTGTTGTTATTTAGTATCGTGCTTCGCAATGCTAGATTGAAACGGATGGCAGGAATTAAAATTACTAAAATGCCAATTGTTTCGCTCCTAATTAATTAAGCAATATAGGTTTCAGTTTTAGCTTTGATAAAATCGGTTACTAGATATCCTATTAATTTACCCACTAAATGATTGTTTTTGTCATTGTCTAAACTTGGTGCACCTTCGCAAATGTGGAGGTAAGCTGCATTGGAATGTTTGCCAAAAAAATAGATAAATTGTCTTAATTCTTCCACTGAAAATCCGCTTAGAGTCATAGCGCTACATGGAATGTTTGGAATCGAGTCGAGGTCAATTTCTACGCCATAAAAATCGTTTTTTATGAAGTCTAAAGCCAATTGCATTTCCATTGTAAAGTTTTTTGTTTTTTTGATTTTCATACTATCGTAGGTGTTGTATAAAACTCGGTCTTTTATGGTTTTGAGTTTGTCTAAAACACTTTTAGAGGTATAGCTATGATGCAACCCAAAAATGAAATATTTTTTCAGGAATCCTTCCTCGTAGGCATAAGAAAATCCGTTGCCACTATGACGTCCTTCAAGGATTCTGAAATCAGAATGGGCATCAAAGTTGATAGCATTAATGGGTTTTCCTTTGCCGAGTGCAGTTCCTTTTATGTTGCCATAAGCATTATTATGTCCGCCACCAATGACGATTGGAGTTTTACCAGCTTTGACTATTGTGGCAATAATATGAGAAACATCTTTATCGATGATAGAAACCAATTCGCACATTTTTTTGCGATCTTCGGTAATATTAAAATCGAGATTCTCAATTGCTTTCATTTCCTGAGTAGCATCTAAAGCACCTAAGACAATAATTTGAGAACCTTTGCAAAAACGATTATGTTGAATGTTAGCAATACTTTGAATAGCACTTTCCCAAGCCGAATTCGCACCTGGCCGACCATAATTGGCGCGTACTCCTATGTCTTCAGGTATTCCGAAAAGTACAAATTGAGATTCACATTCTTGAAGAAAAGTAGCAATTTGTTGCTCTTTGGGAATGGTAATCATTTTTTCACCAAATTTTACTTCGCCACTTCTATGGTTTGTAATTTTGGCTAAATCGGAGGCAGTAAAACGAATAAGCTTTTCCATAACAATAATCTTTGTACTTAACAATAATATAATTCTACAAATTTACGTTATACAATTAAATATTATTAAATTTGCATCACTAAATAATTTTAAAATGGAAAGTTCTAAAAGTAATTCGTCTTTGAAAATAATGGTTTTGGTTTTATTACTACTTTTATTAGGTAGTATTTTTTATATTTTCAAATTAAAAACGGAAGTTACAACCCTTACAACACAAGTGAGTTCGGTTAAAACTGAAAAAGAAAATGTAATGAAAGACTTACAAAATCTTAAAGACACTTATGATGCTGCTATTGCCGAAAAAACTACAATGTCGGATGAATTAATTGCAGAAAGAGAGAAAGTTGTTGGCTTAATGGCAAAACTAGAAAAATCTAAAGGGGATGCATCGTCTATGGCGAAATATAAACAACAGTTTTTAGATCTTCAAACTAAAATGAAAACGTTGATGCAGCAAGTTGAGGTTTTGAAAAAAGAAAACCAAGTGTTAACTACTAATTTAGATAGTACGAAAGTTGTATTAGCAGATTCTAAAAACTACAATCAAGTTTTGGTTGGTCAAAATGAAGAGCTTTCTAAAACGGTTGAAAAAGGATCTAAACTTTCTTTATTGAATTTAAAAACAGCAACTTATATATTAAGGGGTTCTGGTAAAGAAATAGAAACAGATAAGGCAAGTAGAGTAGATTTGCTTAAAATTAGTTTTACAATTGCAGAAAATAGCATTGCAAAATCTGGAGATAAAACCTATTATGTCCAAGTAATTGATAGTAGAGGTAATGTTCTTGGGGATAAAGTAACTGCTAATTTTGGAGATAAATCTTTAACTTATAGTTTTTCTTCGGTTGTGAAATATGAAAATAAAACAGTTAATGTTTCTCAAGACTTACATGGTAAAGATTTTGCAAGTGGCACTTATTTTGTAAATGTTTTTGATAAAAATGAATTGGTTTCTAAATCTAGTTTTACTTTGAGATAAGAAATCCTCAGAATTAAAAAATAACCGCTAATTCGCAAATGATTATTGTGATTTAGCGGTTTTTTTATATTGATAAATAAAGTAAAGCTATTGAATTCTTTTTCCCTCAATTATTACTTCATCAATTAGGTTTGAGCCAAATGCGTAGGGCAGTTGGTAGAACGAAGTAACAGGTTTACTAATTATTATATTGGCTTTTTTTCCTACAGTTATGCTTCCGTGTGTTTCGGAAATACCCATTGCATAAGCGCCGTTTATAGTTGCGGCATTAATTGCTTCTTCAGGAGTCATTTTCATTTTAATGCAAGCAGTTGCTAACACAAAATTCATATTACCAGACGGAGTAGTGCCAGGATTAAAATCGGTTGCTAAGGCTAATGGCAATCCAGCATCGAGCATTTTTCGAGCTGGGGTATAAGGAATACTAATAAAATAGGAGCAGGAAGGTAATGCTACCGGCATGGTCTCGGAATTTTTTAATACCTCAATATCTTCTTCCGTTACTACCTCTAAATGATCCACCGATAAGGCGTTGTGTTTTACACAAGCTGCAATTCCGCCAATTGCATTAAATTGGTTCACGTGGATTTTAGCAATTAATCCATGTTTTTTTCCAGCATCCATTATTTTTTCGGTTTCTTCGACTGAAAAATAGCCAGTTTCACAAAAAGCATCGATGTAATCAGCAAGTTTTTCGGATGCAATTTTGGGCAACATTTCATTTACTATTAAATCGATATATCCTGAATGGTTGTCTTTGTATTCCGAAGGAAAAGCATGGGCTCCAAGAAAGGTTGCTTTAATTTTTATTGGATAATTTTGGGATAGTTTTTTGATTACTCGAAGCATTTTTAGCTCCCCATCTACTGTTAAACCATATCCCGATTTTATTTCGACTGCACCGGTGCCTTGTAGCATTACTTCCTCCAATCGCAATTTGGATTGGTTGTAAAGTTCTTCCTCAGAAATTTGGTTTAGTTTTTTGGCTGAATTTAATATTCCGCCTCCGCGATTGGCAATTTCCTCGTAGCTTAATCCGTTTATTCTATCCACAAATTCCAATATCCTGTTGCCTGCATATACTATGTGGGTATGGCTGTCACACCAAGTAGGAAGTACTACTTTATCAGTTGCATCAATAAAAATATCGGCACTAATATTAGGACAATCTTCCATTGACCCATATTCGGCAATGAAATCATCTTCCAAAATTAAAAAGGCATTTTTAATTGATGGTACTACTGCCATTTCGGCACCAGAAACCTTCTTTATTGAGGCCTCCCGTATTTGTAGAAGTTCTTGAATGTTGGTGATTAATGTTTTCATTAAATGATTTTGGGTAAAATTACTTTTTAAAAAATAATTATTTATAAATTTATACAAAATTATAGTCGGTGCGAAAAATAAAATATAAAAAAGGAAAAAAAGTGCAGCCCTCTTTGTTAGAATATACAGGGCTACATAAATATACTCAAACAGAGATTCAGCTATTTGTTTATAATACGGATGATTTGGCTGAGTTTAATGAGTTTGATAAAAATGAAATAGAAAAGCATGTTGATTTAAATAAAGTCAATTGGCTAAACATGCACGGATTAAATGATACAGATCTAGTAGTTAAGATTGGAGCTTTTCTAGGTGTGGATAATTTTATGTTGTCGGATATATTAAATACTACAAAGCGCACAAAACTTGATGAATACCACGATACTCTGTTTTTTAATATCAAATCGTTATTGCCAGATGCAGATTCGAATAATATTATGGTGGAACAAATTAGTTTCTTATTGAAGAATGGTATTTTAGTTTCATTTCAAGAAAAACGAAGTGATTTCTTCGCCCATATTAGAGAGCGCATAAGAACCCATTCAGGTATAGTTAGGACTAAAAAAGCGGATTATTTATTGTTCTTGTTGTTGGATGCTATTATGGAAAATTTCTATATTACCATTGAAAATGAAGAAGATAAAGTAGAAATGTTGATTAATTTATCCAAACGAAGTACCGATCTTTCTATTTTAGAACAAATTGAAAAACACCGAGATAATTATAATTTCTTAAAACGTTCTATCATTCCATTAAGGGATTCTCTGTATTCAATAAAAAGCATAAAAGATGATAATGTTTTTGATGCAATTGAAGATAATAATTTCACTTTTTTTGAAAGATTACATCAAAAATGTCTAGAGCTATTAGAACAAATTGAATATGATTTATCAACTTTAGATAGTGCTTCTAATTTCTTTTTCTCTACTCAAAGTCATAAGATGAATGAAGTCATGAAAACTTTAACTGTAGTTTCGGTTTTGTTTATGCCTCTTACTTTTATTGTTGGTGTGTATGGAATGAATTTCAAGTTCATGCCGGAATTAGAGTTGGAGTATGGCTATTTTGGTATACTTGGACTTATGTTTTTATTGCTCCTAGTGATGATTTATTATTTTAAAAAGAAGAAGTGGTATTAATTGTTTAAAAACCTGTTGATAATTTGCAGTAATTTATTTGTAGAATAAAATATATGAATTATCTTTGACCTATTATTTATAAAGAAAATACCAGAAGATATGTTTACATTCGCTCAATATTTAGGATTTTTATTGTTCTTAACCATTTTAACTATTGGATTTTGGTTAATGATGTTCTTGGTTAACTTTGTATTCTACTGGATATTTGGTGCAACAAGAGAATTGTTAAGAGAAAGAAAAGAAAAAAGAGAATTAGAGCAGGCTTAAATAAGTCTGAACTTCACATAGAAAAGCCCCGATTTTATCGGGGCTTTTCTATGTGTAAGATGTTTTGTTTTAAGAAAATATATACATAAATTTCCTTTATTGAATGGAAATGTAATTCTTTTTTCTATCCTCCAAAATCACCATTATCTCCTTCGCCTTCTCTTTTTGGTTGTTTTTCTCTGTCGCTTTTTTGTTTGTTAAAACGATAGGTAAAGGATAAATTAATTTGACGTTGTCTAAATTGCATTTCACTATATGAATTTAAGCTTCCTAAATTAGATTGCATGATTCTTTTTCTAGAATTAAAAACGTCATTTACATTTAAGGATAGTGTAGCTTTATCTTTCATGATATCTTTGCTAAAAGCTAAATTAGCAGCAAGTACCCCAAGGCTTTTACCTTGAAAGTTGTTTTGTGGTGCGTTATAGGTAGCATTTGTTTGCCAGTCAATTTTGTATGGTAATGTTACTTTAGAGGAAACTCTAGTAAACCAACTTGAAGATGCTTTATTCACATCTTGACTCACTACATCTGTTGAACCGTTTACAGTATATTTAAAATTTCCAACAACAGTACTAGTAAATAAATTGAAATTTCCATTTAATTTCCACCATTTAAAAGGCGAATAATTCATGTTGAATTCAAATCCGTAACGAGTATCCGTATCTAAATTAATAGATGTAGAAACATATACAGGAGTGTCTACAGGAAGTCCATTTACAATTGTACTCACTATGTCACCCGTTGGTCTTTTAATGAACTGAAATGGATCTTTGGTTTTGTTATAATATACTGAAGTTGAAACGGTTACTTTTTTAAATTTATTCATATAACCAAAATCTATTGCATCTGTAAAAGACGGATTTAAATCTGGATTCCCTATAAATAAGTTAATGTTGCTTGTGTAATTATTAGGAAACGGGATAATAAATCTATTTCTAGGTCTTTCAATACGTTTGCTGTAGTTAATTGAAATCGTGCTTTGCTCTGTTATTTGATACGTTAAAAAAGCACTCGGAAAGAAGTTGCTGTATTTTTTATTTTTGTAAAAATCAGATAATAATAAATTGCTTTCTATAGAAGAATTCTCATAACGCATTCCTAATAAATAGGAGAATTTACTTACTTTAGATCCAAATTGAGTGTATAATGCATTAATTCGTTCTTTATAATTAAATACATTCGTAAAATTAACATACGGAGAATAAGTTCCTAAAGCGTCTAAACTTCCAACTCTAAAATCGTTGTTCATTTCATTAAAATTACCTCTATATCCAGCCTCGTATTGGCTGTTTTTTCCAATCGGCAATACGTAATCTGATTGCAATAAAGTTCTGTTTTGGGTTTGATAATTTTTAGAAGCCTCTGTGTAAGTATTACTTATAGCTCCAATATAGGAATTGGTTATAGTTGAAAAATCATTGTCTAAATTTTTAGAAACCGTTCCGTCAAAAGTAAGTTTATGACCGTCTTTTTTGAATTTTTTCGTAAAATTAGTAGTGTATTCAATGTCGTTAGTATAAGTAAATTGATCGTTGAATCTATTAGAAACAAAAATATTATTAGCTTCGTAATTGTTAATTACATCATTAATCGGGCTTGCTCCATCACTTTTTCTATACGAAAATCCGTTTGTCCATGTTAATGATTTGTCTAAAAACCAGTCAATGCCAAAATTGTAATTATATCCTTTTCTTCCTGAGCTACGATCTATTCTTTCGTTTGTAACTTTATATACAGTCCCCGCAGAGTTAATATAATCCGAATCGGTTAAAGATTTCCCGGGGGCTTTGCTATCATTGTATCCGATAGTTGAATAGATATTGAAATTCTGGCTTCTGAAATTTATTGTTCCTGATGAATTATAATTTTTTGGATTTCCAACAGTTGCAATAAAAGTACCATTAATACCATTGTTTTTACCTTTTTTCAGAACAATATTTATTATTCCAGCTCCTCCTTCTGCATCATAACGTGCCGATGGATTCGTTATTACTTCAACTTTATCAAGTGCATCTGCTGAAATACTTTTTAGCGCATCGGCAATATTAATGGAGTTTGAAGGTTTTCCATCTATTAATATCTTAACATTATCATTTCCTCTCAAACTTACATTTCCTTCGCCATCAACAGTTACTGAAGGCACATTGTCTAAAACATCACTCGCTGTACCACCTTTAACTGTCATGTCTTGTCCAACATTATATACTTTTTTATCTAGTTTAATATCAACAGTAGATTTTTCTTTTGTAAAAACAACATCATTAAGTTGAGTAGCATCAGGTTGCAATGAAATAACACCCAAGTTAGTTGCAGTAGTTATAGATTTATTTTTAATTTCAAATGATTTAAAAGAAATGAATTCTACCTTAACTGTATACGTTCCAGGAGCCGCATCAAAACTAAAATCTCCAGTAGCATTTGTTATTCCGCCAGAAGTAACTTTGTTTGTAGAAGCATTAATTAACGAAATAGTACTATATTCTAATGGAATTGATGTCCCTTTTTCTATTACTTTACCAGAGATATTGATTTTAATACCTTCTGATTTTTTTTGGGAATAATTTATTAATGAGGCTAATAATAAACTTAAACTTAAATAAAATTTAATTCTTTTCATGATTGGATGTGAATTTTTTGATATGCATATAAGACCGCGAAATTAAACATTCGTTTAACCATCCACTCATAAAGGTTTGTTAAAAGTAATTTTGAACTTTACAGAATGTCGTTTATCTTTTCTAATGGTCTTACAATGGTCGCTTTTTTGCCATAAACTGCAATTGGTCTTTCCATTAATATGGGATGGTCTACCATTGTTTGTATAATTTCCGTATCGGAAAGATTTTTGTTTTTATAATTCTCAATCCAAATAGATTCTTTGGTTCTTATTAATTCGATAGGATTTATATTAAGTTTTATTATTATCTCGCTTAATTCATTATAATTCAAAGGGTTTTCAAGATATTTTACGACTTCATAATCATGTTTGGCGTTTTCTAAAAAAGTAAGACATTCTCTAGATTTTCCGCAACGGGGATTATGGTAAACTGTTATCATTTTTTTGTATTAATTTAGGAATTCAATTTTTTTTATCGTAATTTAGTTGAGTCAAATATAGTATTTGTGGTTAAATAAAATAAAAAAAATTATTATGTTTATTGAACAAGGAATAAAAAAAAGCAACGAATTTTGGAAATACATTTTAGGATCCATACTTATTATTGGAGCTTCCACTTTAGGGCAGTTACCTTTGGGTATTGCTATTTTGTTTAAATCATTAAAATCCGGTAAAAACCTTTCCAATACTAATGATGCTATTAATTCATTGGATTCAAATCTTTCACTTTTTTTAATAATGTTATCGTTTTTATTTGGGTTTGTAGGATTGGTTTTAGTGGTGAAATATTTTCATAAACAAACTTTATTAGAACTAACCACTTCTCGAAATAAAGTAGATTGGAGCAGGGTATTTTTCTCTTTTGGATTGTGGTCTGTTTTTACAATAATATCGACTTTAGTTGCTTATTATTATAATCCAGGTGAATTAGTTTGGAACTTTAAGCCTATTCCATTTGCAGTGTTGTTTGTAATAGCAACACTATTAATCCCAATCCAAACAAGTACTGAGGAGTTGGTTTTTAGAGGGTATTTGATGCAAGGGTTTGCCAATTTAGCTAAGAATAGATGGTTTCCATTACTAATGACATCCATAATTTTTGGAACTATGCATATATTAAATCCTGAAGTTGATAAAATGGGATACCTAATACTTGTTTATTATATTGGAACAGGTTTGTTTCTCGGAATCATAACCTTAATGGATGAAGGTATGGAATTGTCTTTAGGTTTTCATGCAGCCAATAATTTAGTAACGGCTCTATTAGTAACTTCCGATTGGACGGCATTACGAACAAATTCCGTATTTAAAGATACTTCTACGCCGGGTGGTATGATGGAGATTTTCATTCCTGTTCTTGTAATTTATCCTATACTGTTATTTGTTTTTAGTAAGAAATACCAATGGATCAATTGGAAGGAAAAATTAACGGGAAAAATAATCGTAGAAAATAAATAAAGTCAGATTTCAATGAATAATATTACGTTTGAAAATGTACATAATCATTTTAAATTAAATGGTTTTCACCTTAATAAAGAAGATTTGTGCCGTGTTGCATATAGTTTTATTAAGGAAGGGGAAGATTTTGAAAAACCTGTTGGTGATTTTCTTTTAGATTGGTTTGATAGTAAGTCTTATATAGAAATGCAAACTTCTGGTTCTACGGGAACTCCTAAAATTATTAAAGTAAATAAACAAGCAATGGTTAATTCGGCTATTGCAACGGGAGACTTCTTTGATTTGCATTCAGGCGATAAAGCATTACAATGCTTACCGGTAAAATATGTTGCAGGTAAAATGATGCTTATTCGAGCTATTGTATTAGGATTAGATCTAGATTATGTTGCTCCTAGTTCCCATCCAATGAAAGGCATGACTGATAAGTATGATTTTGTTGCAATGGTGCCAATGCAAGCACAAAATTCCCTTAAAGAATTACAAAACGTAAAAAAACTTATTGTTGGTGGCGCTAGAATTAGTTCTTCTCTTGAAAAAGAATTAATGAAATTGCCTACCAAAGTATATGAGACTTATGGAATGACCGAAACTATAACTCATATTGCTGCTAAAAGAGTTGGAGAAAAGATGTTTACAGTATTGCCAAATGTTACTATTTCATATGATGAAAGAAATTGTTTGGTGATTCATGCACCTAAAATAATTGCTGAAGAAACGGTTGTAACTAATGATTTAGTAGAATTAATAAACGAAAATCAGTTTAAGTTTTTAGGTCGAATTGATAATGTTATCAATAGTGGCGGAATTAAAATTTTACCTGAGCAAGTGGAACAAAAGCTTGATGGGAAGTTAGATAGAAGGTTTTTTATTACTTCAAAAGAAGATAAAGAATTAGGTGAAAAAGTAATTTTAGTTGTTGAAGGTGAAAAAACAGAAATTAAAAATTCAATTTTTGATGTTTTAGATAAATACGAGCATCCACGCGAAATTATTTTTCTATCCAAATTTAAAGAGACCGAAAACGGAAAATTCCTTCGAAAGTTAGTTTAGAATAAAGAGTAGTTACTACTTTTCAAAATGAACATCGATGTAAAATTTGTTTGTTGGAGCTTCAATTTCATCTAAAGGTCTAACTCTGATCTTAGAAGTTGTCCAATCATTAGTTGGATAAATTCTAGTCTCTTTTCCATTTAACTTAATGTCAAAAGGCATTTTAAAATTTGGTTCGTTTACATTCCATTTGAATTCTAATTTGTTGTTATTTATTCGAACTAACAAATCAGGAATGGAAGGATAGCGTAAATATTGATTGAATATAGGAGTTAAATCCATTTTACTTTCTTTATTGAAAAAAGCAACCACCGTTTCAGAATCAATAATTTTATGTCGGAAAGTAATGGAGTAATCTAACACTATTTTCCACCACAATTCATCATTATTAATCACATGTCGCAACGTGTTTAATAACAATGCACCCTTATAGTACATATCTCCCGAGCCTTCTTTATTAACACCAAAAGGCCCAATAATTGGAATGTCATTACTTACATTTTGCTTCATTCCATTCATGTATTTTTGGGCTTTTTCAAGTCCAAATTGACACTCAACATATACAACTTCGGAGTACATAGTGAATCCTTCATGAATCCACATGTCGGCAATGTCTTTAGATGTAATACTGTTTCCAAACCATTCATGGCCACTTTCGTGGATAGTAATGTAGTCAAATAATAAACCAATTCCGGTGCTAGATAAATCACTGCCTAAGTACCCTTTTTTATATTTATTTCCATAAGCAACAGCACTTTGATGTTCCATTCCTAAATAAGGAGTTTCAACCAATTTATAGCCGTCATTTTTAAAAGGATATGTGCCAAATTTACTTTGAAAACAAGTTAGCATTAGTTTTGCTTCTTCAAAATGAGTTTTAGCTTTAACCTCATTTTCTTTCAATACATAATAATCTAAATCTAAATCGTTAAGATTATCATGGATGTGTGCAAAATCGGCAATATTAATAGTGATATCATAGGTGTTAATTGGGTTTTTTACTTCCCAATCCCAACGGGTATATCCGTTTTTCAAATCTTCACTACCAATAAATCTTCCATTTGAAACATCCATTAATCCGTTTGGAACTGCCACTTTTATTGTAGCTCCATTATCTGGTTCATCGCTTTGCGAATCTTTAACAGGATACCACAAACTAGCACCTGTTCCCTGGCAAGCAACTGCAACCCATGGTTTCCCTTGCTTATCTTTGCTGAAAATAAATCCGCCATCCCATGGAGCATTTTTGGCAACTATTGGTTTTCCTGAATAATAAAATCGAATTTTCTCCACGGTTCCGCTATTCAAATTAGCAGGAAAATCAATAAAAACTGCATTAAATTCTCTTTCATATTTTAATTCTTTGGAATTAAAAATAATTGAATCTACCTGCATGTTGTCAAATAAATCTAACTGAATTTTTTTAGTGTTGGATACTACCTTAAAACTAATATCATTGTATCCTAAAATAGATTTTTGATCAATATTGATTTTTATATTCAAGTCGTATCGCAAAACATCAAAACAAGTACGTTCTATTCGCAAACCTCCTTGAAGAGAGTCTTTTCTAGTGCTGATTTCTTGGGCTGATAGACTATGGAAACCTAAAAAATTCAAGGTGATAAGTGCTAATTTTTTCATGATTATAGTTTAATTTAAACCTGACAGATTTCAAAAACCTGTCAGGTATTATAGTTTTTAGGCTTCAAATTATACCTGTATAACTCCCAAATTAAACTTTTTTTCAATAGGAGAGTGGTTAGCAGCTTCAATACCCATAGAAATCCAAGTCCTAGTATCTAATGGATCTATGATGGCATCCGTCCATAATCTTGAAGCAGCATAATAAGGAGAAACTTGCTCATCATATCGAGCTTTTATTTTGTCAAATAATTCTTTTTCTTTTATTTCATCTACAAATTCGCCTTTTGCTTTCAGAGATGAAGCTTCAATTTGTGCCAATACTTTAGCGGCTTGAGTTCCGCCCATTACAGCAAGTTCGGCACTCGGCCAAGCAAAAATTAATCGAGGATCATAAGCTTTTCCGCACATGGCATAATTTCCTGCACCATACGAATTTCCAACTATAACGGTGAATTTTGGCACCACCGAATTAGCTACTGCATTTACCATTTTGGCACCATCTTTAATGATTCCGCCATGTTCACTTTTAGAACCTACCATAAATCCGGTAACATCTTGAACAAATACCAATGGGATTTTCTTTTGGTTGCAATTGGCGATAAATCGAGTTGCTTTATCTGCAGAATCGGAATAAATTACTCCGCCAAATTGAATTTCTCCCTTTTTTGTTTTCGAAACAATACGTTGGTTAGCAATAATTCCTACTGCCCATCCATCAATTCTAGCATAACATGTAATAATCGATTTGCCATAATCTTCTTTATACATATCCATCTCAGATTTGTCAACTAAACGTTTTATGATTTCCATCATATCATATTGTTCGGCACGAGATTTTGGAATAATTCCAAAAATATCGTCTTCGTTTAAAGCTGGTTTTTGAGATTTTTCTCGATTGAATCCTGCTTTTTCATAATCCCCAATTTTACCTACAATACTTTTAATTCTATCCAATGCATCTTTATCGTCTTTGGCTTTATAGTCGGTAACACCAGAAATTTCGCAATGGGTTGTAGCTCCACCAAGGGTTTCATTATCGATATTTTCACCAATAGCTGCTTTTACTAAATAACTTCCAGCCAGAAAAATACTTCCGGTTTTATCTACAATCATAGCTTCATCACTCATTATGGGGAGATAGGCACCACCTGCAACACAACTTCCCATCACTGCTGCAATTTGTGTAATTCCCATGCCACTCATTTGGGCATTATTTCTAAATATACGTCCAAAATGCTCTTTATCAGGAAAAATCTCATCTTGCATTGGTAAGTATACACCAGCAGAATCTACTAAATAAATAATAGGTAATCTATTTTCCATTGCGATTTCTTGCGCACGAAGATTTTTCTTAGCCGTAATTGGAAACCATGCTCCGGCTTTTACAGTAGCATCATTAGCGACCACAATGCATTGTTTTCCATGGATGTAGCCAATTTTTACGACAACGCCACCAGATGGGCATCCTCCATGTTCTGCATACATTCCTTCACCTACAAATCCCCCAATTTCAATACATTTTGTCTTAGGGTCTAATAAATAATCAATGCGTTCTCGAGCAGTCATCTTGCCTTCTGAATGAAGTTTTTCTATTCTTTTTTCTCCACCACCAAGTTTTACTTTAGCAAATCGGTGCTTTAAATCAGATAATAATAGTTTATTGTGGTCTTCGTTTTTGTTGAAGTTAAGATCCATAAAGAATTGAATTAATTTTTGAGGATAAAATTACGAAAAGGATTTCAATACTAATA
>CAILWV010000035.1 GCA_903838055.1 uncultured Bacteroidota bacterium
AAATAATATTTACTAATTTTTATTTGTTTTAAGATGTTTTTTATGAAGTAAAACAATAAACTTTGAGAGAAATATGTAATTCAATTAATAAATCATTCGTTATTTTTTTTAGATAAAATTAGTACAATTCATACTTATTAACTTGAATTGTATTTCTTATATTTGCAACACAATAAACAAATAAATACTATTATTGATATGAAATTATTGGAAGGAAAAGTTGCTATTATTACAGGAGCAAGTCGTGGCATTGGAAGCGGAATTGCAAAAGTTTTTGCTCAACATGGTGCTAATGTGGCGTTTACTTATAGTGCGTCTGCAGAATCTGCTTTAGTTTTAGAAAACGAATTGAATGCATTAGGAATAAAAGCTAAAGGATATAAATCAAATGCTGCTGATTTTAATGAAGCGCAAAAATTGGTTGATGATGTTATGGCTGAATTTGGAACAGTTGATGTATTGATCAACAATGCAGGTATTACAAAAGACAATTTGCTTATGCGAATGAGTGAAGAAGATTTTGATAAAGTAATTGAAATCAACTTAAAGTCCGTATTTAATATGACTAAAGCTGTACAAAAAATCATGCTTAAAAACCGTAAAGGTTCTATTGTAAATATGAGTAGTGTAGTAGGGGTGAAGGGTAATGCCGGACAATCTAATTATGCAGCTTCAAAAGCTGGAATGATTGGTTTTACTAAATCTATTGCTTTAGAGTTAGGATCTAGAAATATTAGATGTAATGCTATTGCGCCTGGGTTTATAGAAACTGAAATGACTGCTAAATTAAACGAAGATGTTGTTCAAGGCTGGAGAGATTCAATTCCATTAAAAAGAGGTGGTACGCCTGAGGACGTTGCAAACGCTTGTCTTTTCTTTGCTTCCGATATGAGTGCTTATGTTTCGGGACAAGTTATGAATGTTTGTGGAGGTATGCTTACCTAATAATTATTTCTGTTAAATTAAGATTTTTATAAATTTCAAATATGGACAAATCCACTATTTTATTATTACTCCTATCTGTTATAATAGCTGGTGGATTTTCTTATTTTCAATATTTTTTTAAATCTAAAAGTTTGTCTATAACGACAAAATTTTTAGCTTTTTTACGTTTCTTAACAGTATTCGGGTTGTTATTATTGTTGATAAACCCAATATTAAGTAGAAGTACTTATGAAACAATTAAAACGCCATTACCTATTGTAGTTGATAATTCTAGTTCAATTCTAGATTTAAAAGCAAATCAAACTGTACAAGAAGTTTTTGAAAAAATAAATTCAAATTCAGAATTACAAAATAAATTTGATGTGCAAACCTATCGCTTTGACTCTGAATTTCAATCGGCAGAAACTTTTGATTATAAAGGCAAGCAAACTAATTTAGATGCTGTATCAGAAAGTTTAAAAAGTATTTACAAAAATCGTTTGTTTCCAACAGTTTTAATTTCAGATGGAAATCAAACTACCGGCTCCGATTATGTTTTTAGTTTTGATTCCAATAATAAAGTTTACCCAGTAGTTGTTGGGGATACCACTACTTATTTAGACATAAAAATCAATCAGATTAATGTTAATAAATATGCTTTTCATAAAAATAAATTTCCTGTAGAAGTTTTCTTGCAATATGCAGGTAATAAATCAGTTACCGCTAAATTTTCTATTAGCCAAGGAAATGAAGTTCTCATTAGTCAAAGCGTTTCGTTTTCACCATCAAAAAAATCGGAAGTAATTAATGTATTATTGCCTGCGGATAAATCTGGAGTACAAATTTACAATGCTAAAATTAATTCATCTGAAACTGAAAAAAACACGTATAACAATTCTAAGAAATTTGCCGTAGAAGTAATTGATCAAAAATCAGAAATTGCATTAATTTCTGCAATTAATCATCCAGATTTAGGTTCTTTAAAACGTGCAATTGAAACTAATGCACAACGTAAGGTTACTATTCTTAAACCAAATCAAGTCAATAGTTTAAACAACTACAATGTATTGATTTTGTACCAGCCAACTTCGGAATTTAAATCGATTTTGGAAGCTAATAAAAATTTAAAAATAAATACTTTTATTATAACAGGAAATAAAACTGATTTTGGATTCTTAAACCAACAGAATAAAGATTTTGATTATAAGATGTCTTCTCAAAAAGAAGATTATTTAGCAAATTTTAATTCTGATTTTAATGTATTTGCTACTGAAAATATTGGATTTGAAAATTTACCACCATTAGAAAACCCATTCGGAACTATAACAATAAAGCCAAATGTTTCAGTGTTGCTTTTTTCAAGTATTAGAAACGTTGCTACAAATTCGCCATTACTTGCTTTTAGTGATACATCAGGAAAGCGTTCAGCCTATTTATTTGGAGAGAACATATGGAAATGGCGCGCTGAAAGTTACGTTAGCAAAAAATCTTTTGAGAAATTTGATGTTTTTATAGATAAGATTATTCAGTTTTTAGCTTCTAATGATTCTAAAAAATCCTTAATTGTTAATCATGAACGTTTTTATAATTCAGGCGATGCTTTAGAAATAACGGCTCAATATTTCAATAAAAATTATGAGCTAGATGAAAAAGCGAGATTAACTATTGTAGTTACTAATATAAAAACTAAGCAAATAAAAAAATTCGATTTATTAAAAACTTCAACTAATTTTAAAGTAAACCTTGACGGATTAGCTCCTGGAAGCTACTCTTTTACGGTTAAAGAATTAAATTCTAACGCTAGTTATTCAAGTTCTTTTGAAATAATAGATTTTGATATTGAAAAACAATTTGTGAATCCTGATTTAGCAAAGTTGAAACAATTAGCATCTCAAACAAAAGGTAAAATTTATGTTCCTAATCAAGTAGATGTTCTTATTAAATCATTGCTTGAAAATGCAGATTATAAAGCAGTTCAAAAAGATATTGTGCAAAAAACACCATTAATTGATTGGTATTGGTTGTTAATTATTATATCTATATCCCTTGCGATAGAATGGTTTATAAGAAAATATAATGGCTTGCTTTAAATTTAATCTATGAATTGAATTACTTAACTTACTTGTTTCTTGTTTTTTTTTAATTTATAAAATAGAATTAAGATTTTTTCTCAATTTCTTCAAGCATCCTAATAATTTTATCTAATTTTTCTACTTCTAAAGAATTTAGCTTCAGCGTCAGTGCTTCTATTTCAAGTTTAGCATCTATATTGGTTTTGTAATCAGCTTGTGCCTGAACTCTATCTCTTTCATTTTGACGATTTTGGGCCATCATAATAATGGGAGCGGCATAGGCTGCCTGAGTAGAAAACAAAAGATTTAGTAAAATAAACGGGTATGGATCCCAATGAGAGACGTATGCCAATAAATTTAAACCCATCCAAATAGCTACTAAAATAGTTTGTATTATAATAAAAGTCCAAGATCCCATTCCATTTGCAACCGAATCTGCAATTTTATTTCCTATACTTAGACTCTCTGAATGTTTTTCATGCCAATTTTTATGTGTTTCCATTTTTTTTTACGAATTTATAAATATTTTTAAAAGTATAGGATTAATATTTCATTAATAATTTTAACTTATGTTCAATTCATGTCTATTGGATTTAAGAAAAAATTAAGTAATTTTGCATTCCAATTTAACTAAATAATTACTATGAAATTATCCAAATTACTACTATCCCTTTTTGTTTTCGCTACAATTTTGTCAGTAAATGCTCAAAGTGTTTCTTCCCAAATGGTTGATTTTCAAATATTGAAATCTCCAAAATTCCCTATTGATGCTGCTTCTAGACAATTAAAGGTTACAGTAACATCTCCTTACAGTTTAAAAACAGAAGATGTAATCGCACAATCTAAAGTTGATTTTCAAAATGCTTTGAAAAATTACAATCAAACTGTTGCTGATAGTGAAAAAGATTTTCAACAAAAATTAGTAGATTATAATCAAGAAGTTGCTAAAGCAAAAGAAAAATTTGAATTAGAGTCGGCTGAATTTAAAAAACTTTCGATGTTGGAACGTTTGTCAATGACGGACCAAGGTAAAAACCCTCGTTTAGTTAACCCAACTAAGCCAGTTTATTACAAACCACAACCGCCAGTTTATAGAGATCCAAATTTAAATGATTATATTATTGTCGATAATAATGTTTTGGCTTCACAAGTAAATATTGCCGGTTTCTCACGTGAGGGAAGTTATGTAGATATTAATTTAGATATTCAAAAATTAAATTTTCAAGATAATGCTGGACAAACTTTTGCAAACCAACCTACTAAATTGGTTGTGAAAGTAAACGGAGTAGAAAAAATAAACAATACTTTCTTTAAAGATTTTGCTTTCATATCTTCTGCACCTACTAATAATATTAATAAACCTTTAGAAGAAAAAAATCACCTAAATAAAGTAATGACTTTTATTAACCAATATCTTAATGATAACTTTGGTTACCAAAGCATGAAAAGTGCTATCAAACTTCAAAGTGTAAAAAACAAAGGTAAATTTGACGACCTTGAAAAGGCAGATATTTATGTAACTACTAATTTAAGAAAGTTAAACCCACAAAATCCAGAAATAACAGCCGTTGCAATGACTAACATGCAAAAAGGAATTGATATTTGGAAAGAAACATTAACAAAAGTAGATTATAAAGACAAAAAAGCAGATTTTAATAATAAAATTGCTGAATTTGTTTATTTTAATTTAATTCGATTACACCTAGCTTTAGGAAAAAGAGCGGAAGCTGAAAAGTATTTGAACGAATTTCAAGAAAACCAAATTTATATGAAATTGTCTTATGACGATGAAAATGAATTGAAAAGTTTAGAAACCTCAATATATAATTCTAAATAATATACTAGGGTAAAGCGAATAATTGTTTTACCCTTTTTTTTAATATAAAAATTTCAATGTGCATAATTTTGGATAGAAATTCCAAATAATGTATAAATTAAGAATTAATTTAAAATAGATAGTTCCAATGAATATTAAGATTATTACAAGTTTGGCTTTACTAGTTTTTTCTAGTTTAATTGCACAAAATAAAGTGGATTGGGGTACCAAGTTTGATGTGGACACCAAAAATGAGCAAGATATGCAATTGGTAATGAAGGATAATTATAATTATTATTTAGCTTCAGTAGTTAACCATGATGGTATGTTAGCGCAAAATCAGGTTATTATTAGAAAATTTGACCAAAAAAATCAATTAGTGAATACATTCACACAAAATTTTCCTTTAGCTGATATGTTTACGTTACATTTCTACAAAGGAAGTTTTCAAGTTGGAAATGATAAATTTGTAGTTTTTACCCATTCTTATTCTAATAAAACCAAAAAAGCACAATTAGATAAAATTGTTTTTGACAAAACTTCAGGAACTTTTACCACCACAACTCTTTTTGAATATCCTATTATTTCGTTATCAAAATCTGGTGACATTTTTACAATGCATTCTGAAAATAATAAATATATTGGAATTGTATTTCAAAAATATAGCACTAAGAAAGATCCTGAAGAAAGTGATTGTTTAGTTTTAGACGGAACCACTTTAAATGAAGTTTGGAAGAAGACTATTTCATTCCCAGCAGAATCTAATACTAACGAAAGAGTGCTTACCAATTCAGGAAGATTTGCATTCGTTAGAACGATTAAAGAAGTTGGTAGTAACCATGTTTTAGCAATGGTAGATGCAAACGGAATAGAAAATAAAGATTTTGGTGCAGTTATAAAACTTCAAAAACCACTTGCAATTTCTATTGGAACACAAGATTATTTAATTGCGTTTAATTATCCTGCAAAAGGAATTCGAAGAGGAGATTATGGATATTTAATGCTTTATGATATTCAATTAGGGAAAATTTTGCAAAATAATGATATTGATGGATTTAATAGTATCAAAGATATCAATGAAGTTGTTTTTAGAAATCTAACGATTCAAAATAACGAAATTCAATTATTTGCTGATTGCAAATACCAATCAGGTACAATGCCAGATCCTGCTTTTCCAAATACTAGTTTTACAGTTCCTGTTTATAGATTTGGTCACTCAAGTATTATTATTCTTGGAATGGACGGAAAATTCAAGAAAAAAGTTGATTTAGGAGCTTCAGAAACCAATGTTTATAATGATTCATTTGGATTACTTAATAATCGTGGAAATTATTATATTAATTTAGGTTATCATGGTGGTTTTTTTAAATTGAACGCTCCAAACCTAGATACTAGAGAATTTAAAATATCTTTAGATTATAATTCTGAGTTTAGAGATTATCAATATGGAGAATATATTAATCAGTTATTTTCATATTTTCCTGATAGAAATACAATGTTGTTTGCCAAAAGATTTTCAGATAGTAAAATGATTTTTGTAAGTTATAATGAAATAAAGTTGTAATTAATAAAACCTTAAAATATTTTAATCCGGATTAATTGTTAATCCGGATTTTTTTATGAATATAAGTTGTGTTTTATTTATTTTTCGTATTTCTTTTTCTTTAGCAAATAAGACGCTGTTTGGTAATAAGAAATAGTTTCATTTATTAAATCAGTTCGTTTATTTATCAAAGGCTTTTGTTCGTAATACAATTTAAACTCTGGTGCTATTTTAGGGTTTGGTTTTAGGATTAACTCGAACTGTTTTACCTTTTTTAAGGGAGAAAGAATAGTTAATATATTTTCTTTAATCAATCCTAAATCTTGGTAAGTTGCAATTAAAGCTCTTGGCTTGTAGTCCTTTTTTAGAACGTCTTGGCCGTAAAATTTGCTAGTGTATTTAAAATTCAATAGCCCAAATAATGTAGGCATTATATCAATTTGAGACATTAAGTTGTTGTATTTTTTAGGATTGATGAATCCTGGTGCATAAATCATTGCAGGTATTCTATATTTATCAATTGGAAGTTCCGTTTTACCAGAGCTAGATGCGCAATGATCTGCTAAAATAACAAAAACTGTATTTTTAAACCACGATTTTTTTTGTGCCATTTCAAAAAATAGTCGTAAAGAATAATCAGTATATTTTACGCCACCTTCTCGTGATTTAGCATGAGAATCAATATCGATTTTTTGATCCGGATATGTAAAAGGTCTATGATTACTAACTGTCATCCAATGGTTGAAAAATGGAACACCCGAACATGATTGTTTATCCATTTCATTAATTGCTTTTTTAGCCATATCCTCATCACAGACTCCCCAAATATTTGCAAAAGAGATCTCTTTTTCTTGAAATGATTTTTTATCAATTATATCATAACCATTTCCAGAAAAGAATTCGCCCATGTTATCAAAATAACTATCCCCACCATATAAAAATTTTGTAGTATAACCTCTTTTTTTAAAAACACTTCCCGTTGAGAATTTATTTTTATTATCGAACCTTTTAATTACACTTTCTCCAGCAGTAGGAGGGAGACATAGTGTAACAGCTTCTAAACCGCGAACTGTTCTGTTTCCAACAGCATATAAATTTGTAAATAATAAACTTTGGGTAGCCAAGGAATCAATGAATGGAGTTATTTTTTGTTCGTTTCCATAAGCCCTTAAAAAATCAGCACTATAACTTTCAATTGTAATTAGTACTACATTTTTATGATTTTCAGGAGATAAACTAGTAATTTCTTGTACTGGAAATTCTTTTTTTATTCCTGTAATTTGCTTTTTAATTATTGCAAAACAATCTTTTTCGGGTAGTGTTTTATAAAATTTATAATAGTCTAATTCACTTTTTCTGAATGATAAATAAAATCTATATAACCCATTTGACTGTAAATTATTAATGAACACATTATTAGAGTTTTCTAATTTTGAAACATTTGGAATTACAAATAATGAAAGTGTAAATACTATTCCATAAAGTCCAAAATTTTTTATTTTATCAACCCCATTTGGAAGGTGCTCTAAATAATATTTTGATTTTTTTACAATAATATAGGTACTAAATATTGAAACGATTCCAATACATATAAATAATGGGACAACGGGATAGGATTCCAAAATATTACCGATTATTGTATTTGTGTAAACCAAATAATCCACAGCAATAAAATTATAACGCTCCCCAAATTCATTCCAAAAAAAGTATTCACTCACTGAATTTAGAATGATTACAAAAACAAAAATAAAAATAGTGATTGAGAATAAAGCTACTCTGATTTTATTTCTATAGTGAGGTAAGAATAATAGTAGCCCAAATAATATAGTCTTTAAAGCAATAAATGAAATCCCAATTTCCGGTACTATTCCTCCATATTCATTCAATATTGATTTTCCAGAAATCATATATACTAATAATAAAACTAACCCTCCAAAAAAAATGTAGCCATAAGGTTTATTATATTTAGAATTAGATAAGAATAGTAAGTAAATTAATAGTAATAAACTAGCAACCACAAACACAAATACATCTGAAATTAATCCCAGTAAAAATATTTTTACAGTATCAATTACAGTAAATTCTGTTGATGTAATTGGATGAATTAGGAGTATTAGTCTTGTTATAAAACTTATAATTATATAAAATAATGCTAGGTTGTAAAAAGGAGATTTTTTTTGAAATAATTGCATTTTATTTATTTTCACAAATGTATAAAAAATACAGATGTTTAATATTAGTGATTTATATATTAAGATTCACTTAAAATGAATCAATATTAACATTAATTTATATTAATAATATCCAATTATTGTTAGGTTTACAAGAAAATGAATCTCTTCATTTTTTTATGTAATAATGAATTATTTTATGAAAAATAAATCTGTCCTAACGTTTATTGTTATTCTCTTTTCGATTGTAGCTAATTCACAACAATGGAGAAAGAATTTTGAAGAAGCTAAAGCAGAAGCTAAAGATCAAAATAAAAAAATTGTATTAGTTTTTTCTGGTTCCGATTGGTGTGGACCTTGTATAAAATTAGATAAAACAGTTTGGCAATCTGATGAATTTAATAAATATGCTAAAGATAATTATGTTTTGTATCGTGCTGATTTTCCTAAGAAAAAAGCAAATCAATTAACTGATGAATTGCGAAAACAAAATTTAGCATTAGCAGAAAAATATAATCAAGACGGAAATTATCCATTTGTATTGCTATTAAATGGTGACGGAAAAGTACTAGGAGTTTTAGGATACCTAGATTTGGATGCCTCCGAATACTTAGATAGAATAAAAGAATTAGATAAAAAATAAATGAGTAAAATAGGTTTAATAGCATTGTTTTTTTGTATAAATTCACTTTCAGCACAAGTAATTCATAAAAGAATTTTAAGTTTACTTGGAAGCCCGTTTGAAATAACATTGGTGGGAAAAGATACGCTGGAAGTCAATAAAAACATCGACCTAGGTGTTACCGAAGTTAGACGGATTGAAAATTTAATTTCCGATTGGATCCCGACGACTCCCATTTCCGAAATTAATAGAAATGCAGGAATTAAACCTATTATGGTTTCAAGTGAATTATATGATTTAGTTGAAAGAGCAATAAAAATTTCACAGATAACCGATGGTGCTTTTGATATTAGTTACGCATCGATGGATAAAATTTGGAAATTTGATGGAAGTATGAAAGAAATGCCTTCGGCAGCTGCTATAAAAGAATCAGTTTCTAAAGTTGGGTTTAAAAACATTATCTTAGATAAAAACAAAAGTACTATTTTCTTAAAATTACCGGGAATGAAACTCGGTTTAGGAGGAATAGGGCAGGGTTACATTGCTGATATGGTTACTATTTTGTTGAAATCAAAAGGTGTAATTTCTGGAATCATTAATGTTTCTGGAGATATAAGCACTTGGGGAAAACAACCTAATGGCCAACAATGGAAAGTTGGAATCAAAAATCCCATGAATAAAAATAAGATTTTTGCAATGTTCCCACTAGAAGATTCGGCTGTAGAAACATCTGGAAGTTATGAAAAATATGTGATTTTCAACGGAATTAGGTATTCCCACATTATTGATACTAGAACGGGTTATCCAGCACAAGGACTAGTTAGCGTTTCGGTATTTGCGAAAACCACCGAAGTTGCAGATGCATTAGCAACAGGAGTTTTTGTTTTAGGAAAAGAAAAAGGAATGGCATTAGTTAATAGATTACCCGGAATTGGTTGCATAATGGTAGACGATTCTGGTAAAGTAACTTCATCTAATAATATAGATTTAAAAAATTATAAAAATGATTAAATATTTGGCTTTGTTTGTATTTACTGCTTCGATGACTTCATGCGTAGCTGTAAAAGAGTATGAAAAAGAGTTGATTAATGATCCCGAAATGAAATTGGGCGCAAGATCTTCTGAGAAGTATGAAGTTACCTTTCAAGTATACAGGGAAGCTGCTGCGGGTGCTAACGGAGGAAAATCGGGTGGAGGCTGTGGCTGTAATTAATTTATGAAAAAGCAATTAACTATTTTAATTATCTTATTTTCATTGGTTTCATTTTCGCAAGAAAAGGTGAAAGATACGGTAGTGAAATTTAAAAAAGCAGTTTTGGAAAGTACCGAAGCCGACATTTTAATGAGTTATTATAAGCAAGACGGAATCCATTCGGCAGTTTCAGGAGGAATGGGGTCAGAAAAATTAACCGATTTTGCAACTAATATTGTAGTAGCAGTTCCAATCAATGATGATGATGTGTTAACTATTGACACAGGAATTTCGGCATATACTTCCGCTTCTTCTAGTAACATCAATCCGTTTAATAGCAATAGCACTAGTTCTGGAGCTTCCGGGCATTCTACCACTACCACAACTTCACCGCCTGTTGGAACACCCTGGCTGGCTTCATCAGGAGCTTCGGCCTCCGATCAATTGATAACTTTAAGCGGTAATTATAGCCACAGTAACAACAATAGAAATTTTATTTGGAATGCAGATATTTCTGTTTCCAATGAATACGATTATACTTCTTTTGGTTTTGGAGGTGGGATAACCAAATTATTTAACAAGAAAAATACCGAGTTGAGTTTGAAAACCAATATTTATTTAGATAAATGGCGACCAATTTACCCAACCGAATTACATGAATATGCTAAGTATGGCAATACATTTCAGTATAATGGTTATTTGTCAGGAGTGAAGATTTATAATGAAAATGGTGTTGTTAGCACGTTTTATAAACCAATAAAATTTACAACTTTAGATGTAGAAAAAAGAAATTCATATTCGGCATCATTTAGTTTTTCTCAGATAATTTCTCGCAAAATGCAATTTTCAATTTTCTTTGATTTATTAAGACAAGAAGGATTATTATCTACACCATACCAAAGAATTTATTTTGCTGATGTTGCAAACTATTACATTGGTCAACCTCAATTTATTTCTAATTATGAATCTTCTGCTAACGTTGGAGTCTATAGATTAGCAGATGATATTGAGCGATTACCTAGTACAAGAGTGAAATTTCCTATTGGAATTAGAACCAATTATTACATAAATGAAAAGGTTAAATTAAGAACTTATTATCGCTACTATACAGATGATTGGGGTATTAATGCGCAAACTTTTAATGTTGAAATTCCGATTAAAATAAATGATAAATACACAGTTTATCCAATGTATCGTTATTATACCCAAAATGCTTCTAAATATTTTGCACCTTTTGAACAACATCTTTCTACCGAAATTTTTTATACTTCAGATTATGATTTATCAAAGTTCTATAGCAAACAATTTGGTTTTGGAATAACATATTTAGATATTTTTACTAATTTTAAACTTTTTGGTTTTGGATTAAAAAACATCGATTTTAGGTATAACAATTACCAACGTAATGATGGATTGAAAGCCAATATAGTTACTTTTAATTTTAAATTTGTATTATAAACATTTATGGCAAAAATACTAATTATAGAAGATGAAATAGGAATCTCGAATTTTTTAACCCAAGGTTTGGAAGAAGAAGGTTATGAAATTGCTGTGGCTAATAATGGGCTTTCAGGTTTAGAAATGGCATTTAACTCTGGTGCAGATTTAATTTTATTGGATTGGATGTTGCCAAAAATGTCTGGAATTGAAGTTTGCAAAAAGATAAGAGAAAAAAATAAGCAAGTTCCCATTTTGTTTTTAACTGCTCGAGATACTATTCAAGAGACTATAGAAGGTTTAAAAGAAGGTGCAAATGATTACATCAAGAAGCCATTTAGTTTTGAAGAATTATTAGAAAGAATAAAAATACATTTTAGACATTTTGATTCCGAGGATATTCTAACTCTGGGTAATATTAAAATTGATATTGCTAAACATGAGGTAACTGTTGACGGCAATATTATTTCATTTACTCAAAGAGAATACGAACTTTTTACATATTTATTAAAAAATAAGGGAAGAGTTTGTACTCGAACGGAAATAATAGAGAAAGTTTGGAATATTTATTTTGAATATGATACTGGAGTAATCGATGTTTTTATGAATTCAATAAGAAAAAAATTGCATATTAATAAAGACAACGAAAGTATCAAAACCATTAGAGGTGTTGGTTATATTGTAAATGACATTTAATTATGACGAATTTATCATTAAAGAACCGAATTGCTTTTTTCTATATAATTTCTGCGGCATTATTGATTTTTGTAGTATTTTTTTCTATTTATAATATTGTATCTATTACTGTAAATACGAATGTTAACGACTTATTAAAATCAGAAGTTAAAGAATATCAAAATAAATTAAGATGTGAAGAAGATGAAGAATTAGAATTTATTGATCACGAAGAATGGGAAAATAGAGAACATACGGAAGTTTTAGTAGACCCAGTTTTCTTGCAAATAACAGATGTAGAGGGTAATGTGATTGAGAAATCAGGAAACCTTAAGAATAAAGATTTGCTATTTGAAAAGAATCTTCAGATTCAAAAAATATCAAACTTTAAGTTTTCTGGAAAAAGTCTACGACAAATTCAGGTTCCTTTATTTAATAATGAAAAAATCATTGGATATTTAATTGTTGCAGTTTCAATTGAAGGAGAAAATACAATTCTAGAAAATCTAAGTACTATTTTATTTGTTTTATTTCCATTTGTTTTGGTTTTATTATTTTTTATTGCTCAATTCATTGCTGGAAGAAGTATAAAATCTATTAGTTCAATAATTTCAGTTTCTGATTCTATTAATAAAAATAATTTAAAGAATAGAATTCCTTTACCTGAAAACAAAGATGAATTATATACGCTTTCTAAAACTATTAATAATCTTTTAGATAGAATTGAAAATGCTATTGAGCGCGAAAAGCAATTCACTTCGGATGCTTCACATGAATTACGTACCCCATTAGCTGTTATTAAAGGTACTCTTGAAGTATTAATACGTAAGCCAAGAAATACTGAAGAGTACCAGCAAAAAGTGAATTTTTGTATCTCAGAAGTAGACAGGATGAATAATCTATTAGATCAATTATTGCTTTTGGCACGATTAGAAAATCAAAAGCAATTTCTAAAAGTTGTAAATCAAAACCTCAATGAATTAGTTAATGTTGTAATAGATCAATTTGCAGATAAATTGCTAGAACAACAAATTACTATAGAACAGCTTAATGAAAAATTAAATTTTGTAAAAACAGATAAATATTTACTTTCTATAGTTCTTCATAATTTAATTTCAAATGCTATAAAATATTCTAATAAAAATGGAATAATAAAAATTGATATTGATACGGATGGTTCCAAAACAATTTTGAAAATAATTGATCAAGGAATAGGAATTTCAAAAGATGAAATTGACAAAGTGTTTAATGCCTTTTATAGAACAACATACACTAATAATCATCCCGAGATAAAAGGAATCGGATTAGGTCTTTCTATAGCTAAAAGATTATGTAATGTGTTAAATATTGATCTTGGAATTTCTAGTGAAGAGAATAAAGGAACTACTTTAATTTTAATTATAAATTAATT
>CAILWV010000036.1 GCA_903838055.1 uncultured Bacteroidota bacterium
GGATTTGATAATCAATTTATTGCAAATATTTTACAAATTAAATTAATATATTTATTGTACTATAAATATTTTCTATATGTTCAATAAATAGCAAAATACTTTGTTACTTTGTGAAAAATTGAAGCATGATTAAAGCAAAAAATATTCATAAATATTATGATAGTTTACACGTTCTAAAAGGTGTGGATTTACATATAAAAAAAGGCGAAATTGTATCTATCGTTGGTGCTTCAGGTGCTGGTAAAACAACACTTTTACAAATCTTAGGAACTTTGGACCGTCCTTCAATTGAAAAAGAAACTTCATTAACTATTAATGGAGAGGAGATTTTGAATATGAATGACAAAACATTATCAAAATTTAGAAACCATCATTTAGGATTCATTTTTCAATTTCACCAATTATTACCAGAATTTACAGCACTTGAAAATGTATGTATTCCTGCATATATTTATGGTAAAGAAAAATCAGAAACAGAAATTGAAGCCAAACGATTATTAGATTATTTAGGACTTTCACATAGAATTCATCACAAACCAAATGCACTCTCTGGAGGAGAACAACAACGTGTTGCAGTTGCTAGAGCGCTAATTAATAAGCCTTTGGTTATTTTTGCAGATGAACCTTCAGGAAATCTAGACACTGCTTCTGCTGAAAATTTACACCAATTATTTTTTAAACTAAGAGAAGAATTTGGTCAAACTTTTGTAATTGTTACCCATAACGAAGAACTTGCAAATATGGCTGATAGAAAATTGGTAATGGTAGATGGTTTGATTTCTAAATAGAAATTATGTTGCTAATAATTTTATCATGGATTTATATTCTAATCACCACCATTCATCTTGGATATTGCCTTGATAAACTAATTAATTTAAATAATAATAACTTTGTAATAACTGCGATTTTAGGATTATTTTCAACAACAATCATAGCAACCATATGGGCTATTTTTGGAAGAATAAATATTGAATTTCATATTTTCTTATTAGTCTTAAACATTATAATTTTCATTCTAAATAAATCTAAAGTTTTCGAAATTTACAATAAATTCATTGCTGAATTTAAGTGTTTAAATTATAGTTTACAATTATTTTTATTAGGAATAACTTTACTAATTATAGCCCAATGTGCTGCAAAGCCATATATTATTGATAACGAAAGTTACTATATTCAAACCATAAAATGGATAAACGAATATGGTTTTGTAAAAGGATTGGCAAATCTGCATATTTTCTTTGGGCAAACAAGTGGTTGGCATATCGCACAAAGCGTTTTTAATTTTTCATTTTTATATTCCAACTTCAATGATTTAAGTGGGTTTTGCTTGATGCTTGGAATTATTTTTGCAGTTTTCAAGCTGAATTCCTTTTTTGAAAATGGTATTAAGATCTATCTTATTGTTGGATTATTACCCATTGCCAATGTGCTTTTATTTCAATTCATCAGCGCACCATCTCCTGATTTACCAGTTTATATTTTTTCTTTTGTGATATTCTTTTATTTCGTTGAATATTTCAACAAACCTTCTGTACAAAAATTCAACTTATTAGTAATACTATCACTATTTGTAGTTTTTATTAAACCAACAGCTATAGCAATTGTCTTAATTCCGTTTCTCTTTTATGTTGCAAATTTCAAATTGCTAAAATATAAATTAGCAATAAGTTTTGTGTTGAGTGTTTTGGTAATGGCGCTATTTGTAATTAAAAACACAATAATAACGGGATACCCACTCTATCCTACACAATTATTTAGTTGCGTGTATTATGACTTTAAAGTCCCTAATACTTTGGTGTCATTTTATTTTGACGAAACTAAATTGTATGGATTTTATAGCAATCAAGCTGAATTTAATTCCATGAGCAAATTCAAAATATTTATTAAATGGCTTACCCTTAACAACATAAATTCAATATTAAACATTTCTATTTTAATATTGGTCCTAATTAGTTCATTTGTTATCTATAAATATTATAATAAAAAAGCCTATTGGTTACTCTATTTAATATTGATTTTTCAGTTTGGAATGTTACTTTTTACTTCCCCACAATATAGATTTTTCATTCATTTTTCATTGTTTTTTAGTTTCATGATTTTGGGATGTTTCTTAAATTCTAAAAAGTCAATTCTATTTATTCTTTTTGGAAGTTCATCTATTCTTGTATTTTTTGTTTTAGTTTCTATTAATTATTCTGCATTAACATCGAATAAATTAATTCAAGAAAATAGTCATTTTACTATTTCTGAAATTATATTCCCACATTCAAATTCAAAATTAATTTCCTATTTTCATAAATGTAATATTGGAAATTTAAATTATAATTCTCCAGATGAAAATTCCTATTTTTGGACAAATGGCAATGGAAAATTACCTTGTGTAAATTCGCAACAGATAAATTATTTTATTTTAAATTATCATTTCATTCCTCAAATGAGAACCAAGGAATTAAAAGATGGTTTTTATTCTAAAAAAGTTTCTACCAATGAATAAATCCGAACTCAAATCATTTCTTGATGAAAAAGTTTTACAATACAATACTCTAGATTTTATTGAGAGTGATCCTGTCCAAATACCACATTTATTTACTCAAAAAGAAGATATTGAAATTGCAGGTTTTTTATCTGCTACAATTGCCTGGGGAAATAGAAAAATGATTATCAAAAATTCCCATAAAATGATAGAATTGATGGGGAATTCACCATATGATTTTATAGTAAACCATCAAGAACACCATCTTGAAAAACTAGAGAATTTTGTGCATAGAACTTTCAATGGTCAAGATTTTATAAGTTTCATTAAAAGTTTACAAAACATTTACGCCAACCATGGCGGACTAGAAGCCATTTTTACTAAATATCAAGAACAAGATTCCCTTCAAAATGCAATAACTGAGTTTAAAAAAGTTTTTTTTGAAATTAACCACTTATCACGAACCGAAAAACACGTATCTGATCCGAGTAAAAATTCTTCAAGTAAAAGAATAAATATGTGGCTTAGATGGAATTGCAGACAAGATAACAATGGTGTTGATTTAGGAATATGGAAAAATATTTCTCCTTCCAAACTAAGTTGCCCATTAGATGTTCATTCAGGAAATGTAGCCCGAAAACTAGGCTTGCTTTGTAGAAGTCAAAACGATGCCAAAGCTGTTGCCGAACTCGATGCCAACTTACGTTTGTTAGATTCAGCAGATCCTGTCAAATATGATTTTGCACTCTTTGGATTAGGAGTTTTTGAAAAGTTTTAAATTGTCACTGCAAGACAATGATTTATTAATAAATTGTCACTAATTATTAAAATTACAATTATCATTGCAATTGATATTGATTTTTTATTCTATTTTTGTACAAACCAAATACTTCAAATAAAGATGCTAATTATAGGAATCGCTGGCGGAACAGGATCGGGTAAAACTACAGTTGTTCAACAAATTATGAACGAATTACCAGAAACTGAAGTTGGTATTATTTCACAAGATTCTTATTACAAGCAAAATGTTGGAATGAGTTACGAGGAAAGAAGTAACATTAATTTTGACCATCCCCGAGCAATTGATTTTGAACTTTTAGTACAACAACTCAAAGAATTAAAAGCTGGTAAAACGATCAATCAACCTGTATATTCTTTTGTAACACATAATAGAACAGACGATACCATAACAACACATCCGAGAAAAGTAATGATTGTTGAAGGAATATTAATTCTTACAAATCCGGAACTTAGAGACATGTTTGATATTAAAGTATATGTTCATGCAGATTCTGATGAACGACTAATTCGAAGACTAAAAAGAGATATTGCTGAACGTGGTCGCGACATGGAAGAAGTTCTAAATCGCTATCAAACTACGCTAAAACCAATGCACCAGCAATTTATTGAACCTACAAAAGCATTTGCAGATATTATTATTCCAAACGATAAATATAACACAGTAGCTATTGATGTTGTTCGTGCTGTTATAAACCAACGATTAACTTAATTTTTACTTTTTCAAATGAAAAATTGGTTCCAAAATATTATTCTAAACTATCCCTACCTAAAAATTTTAGGAAGTAGATATATCTTTGGGCTCCTTTTTTTCATTGTGTGGATGCTTTTTTTCGATAACCAATCTTATTTTGATCAAAGAGTTTTAGATAAACAAATCAAAGAATTAGAAGATAATAAATCGTACTATAAAGAAGAAATTGCAAAAGATAAGCAAAGTATAAAAAATTTAAAAAATACAGGGCAAACTGAACGATATGCCCGCGAAAAATACTACATGAAACGCCCAAATGAAGATATCTATATCATTGATATAGAAGACGATAAAATAAAAGATAGTTTGCAAGAAGCAAAACATTAACTTATTGTTAAAAGGTAATTTGATCATTACATTACAAAAAATCATTTCGACGATTAATTTACATAATACAAGTTATCAAATTTTTAAATTCTAAATCAGAGTTATATTTTTGAGATATACCTATTTTGCAAAAAAATCATACAAATATCAAAAATTACATATTTTTTATACTAAATTTGAAGTACTAAAAGCACTTTAATTTTGAATACAAACAACCCACTTTTTTCAGAATTTGAAAATGTTAGTTCCAAACAATGGAAACAGCAAATTCAATACGAATTAAAAGGAGCCGATTACAACGATTCACTCGTATGGGAAAGTCCTGAAGGCATTAAGGTAAAGCCTTTTTATCATAACGACGAATTGGAAACAAAATTCCAATCTATCACTCCTATAAATTCATTTTCTATTGTACAAAACATTTTTGTTCATGATGTTAAACTATCTAATCTTAGAGCATTAGACACCTTAAATCGAGGTGCAGAAATAATCCGTTTTACTATAGAAAATGATACTATTTCTTTAGAAGATTTAATGCATAATCTTCCAACAGAAAATGTAACATATTATTTTAATTTGCCATTTTTATCTGTTGATTATGCTACACAAATACAAAATTATGCTTTAAAAAATAATGTGAATTGTTCTATTCTTTTAGATCCAATTGGGCAGCTAACTAAAGATGGAAATTGGTTTGAATCCTTAGATAAAGATTTTGAAAAACTAAATAAGATTGTTACTTATTCTCCTCCTTTAGATGGATGCTCAAAGGTTGGGGTGGTAACTATAAATGCTAGTATATACCAAAATGCGGGAGCAACAATAGTTCAACAATTGGCCTATACTCTTGCTCATGTAAATGAATATTTTAATAGATTAACAATTATTCCACAATCCATTACTATTGAAATTGCTGTTGGAACAAATTACTTTTTTGAAATTGCTAAACTTCGTGCATTGCGAACTTTATTTGCAATATTAGCTAAAGAATACGACCACAATTTCGATTGTGTTATAGTTGCATCTCCTACCAAACGGAACAAAACCATTTACGATTACAATGTAAATATGTTACGCACCACCACCGAATGTATGAGTGCAATTATTGGTGGAGCTAATGCTGTTGCAAATTTACCCTATGATGCTTTGTACCATAAGGATAATGAATTTGGTGATCGAATAGCTAGAAATCAATTACTAATATTAAAACATGAAAGTTTCTTTGATAAAGTAAATAATCCTGCCGATGGTGCTTACTACATAGAATCATTAACGCAACAATTAGCCGATAAAGCATTGACCTTATTTAAAGAAATTGAATTAAATGGCGGATTCATAACTCAATTAATTGAAGGAACTATACAAAGAAAAATTAGTGAAAGCGCACAAAAAGAACAAGATTTAATGGATGAAGGCAAAGAAGTTTTATTAGGAACTAATAAATATCCTAACAAAAATGACAGCATGAAAAATGATTTGGAGTTATATCCTTTCTTAAAACAAAATCCGCGTAAAACGTTAATTACTCCTATTATTGAAAAACGATTGGCAGAGAAATTAGAACAGGAACGTTTAGCAACAGAATAAAATATAACTTTATCAAAAAGAAATTATGGAAGCAATAAGACAGACAGTGAAAGTTAAAAAATCATACCATTAATATAATTTTACCTGATGATTTCAATGCAGATTTAGTAGATGTAATACTACTACCATCAAAAATAGTGAGTATTCCATTCCAGAGTGGTAAATAAATGAAGTTAGAGAACGGACTGTTAAATACTTTGAAAATACATCCATAGCAATAGATTTTAATGATGTTGTGAAAGATTTAGATAATGGTTTATAACTTAAAAATACTTCTAAAAGCTAAATATGATTTAACTGAAATTTCGTCATTTAATTCATTGATTTTGAAATTTTAATAAAAGCAGTAATTCACACCCTAGAGATTATAAAAATTGAAAAATAAAATTAATTATTAAGTTGAGAAAAAACATTCAAAATATAAAATTAGAAAGTTCCCAAAATTTTAAACATAAAACTTTAAATTCGGAACTAACTTTCCATACAGCTGAAGACATTGAACTAAAAACCATCTATTCCAAAGAAGATACTAAAGGATTAGAGCATTTAGGTTTTGGAGCTGGATTTTCACCTTATTTAAGAGGTCCTTATGCAACTATGTACGTTCGTCGCCCTTGGACAATTAGACAATATGCAGGATTTTCCACAGCCCAAGAAAGCAATGCCTTTTATAGACGAAATCTTGCTGCAGGACAAAAAGGACTTTCTGTTGCCTTCGATTTAGCCACTCATAGAGGGTATGATTCCGATCATGAGCGCGTTTTTGGGGATGTAGGAAAAGCTGGTGTTGCCATTGATTCTGTTGAAGATATGAAAATATTATTTGACCAAATTCCTCTTGATGAAATGTCAGTTTCTATGACAATGAACGGTGCCGTATTACCTATCATGGCATTTTATATAGTGGCAGCTGAAGAACAAGGAGTCACTCCGGAATTACTTTCTGGAACAATTCAAAATGATATATTAAAAGAGTTTATGGTTAGAAATACCTATATCTACCCACCTACTCCATCCATGAAAATAATTGCGGATATATTTGAATACACAAGTAAATATATGCCGAAATTTAACTCAATTTCAATATCTGGATACCATATGCAAGAAGCGGGAGCGACTGCCGATATTGAGTTGGCATATACTCTTGCAGACGGCTTAGAATACATAAGAACTGGATTATCAACAGGAATGAAAATTGATGATTTTGCCCCACGCCTATCCTTTTTCTGGGCTATTGGAATGAACCATTTTATGGAGATTGCAAAGATGCGTGCAGCAAGAATGTTGTGGGCAAAATTGCTAAAACAATTTAATCCTAAAGATGAAAAATCATTAGCTTTAAGAACACATTGTCAAACATCGGGATGGAGTTTAACCGAACAAGATCCATTTAATAATGTAGCTCGAACAACTATTGAAGCATCCGCCGCAGCATTTGGAGGAACTCAATCTTTGCATACAAACGCCTTGGACGAAGCAATTGCATTACCAACTGATTTTTCTGCTAGAATTGCTAGAAATACTCAAATATTTTTACAAGAAGAAACAAAAATCTGTAAAACTGTTGATCCCTGGGCTGGAAGTTATTATGTAGAAACATTAACCAAAGAAATTGCTGATAAAGCTTGGGCATTAATTGAAGAGGTAGAAGAACTCGGTGGAATGACAAAAGCAATAGAATCAGGAATACCAAAATTACGCATTGAAGAAGCATCTGCAAGAAAACAAGCCCGAATAGATAGTAGTCAAGATATTATTGTTGGAATCAATAAATACCGTTTAGAAAAAGAAGATCCTTTACATATATTAGACGTTGATAATGATATGGTTCGTAATCAACAAATTAAACGTTTAGAGGAAATAAAAGCTACTCGTGATAATGTTAAAGTAAAAGAATGTTTAGAAAAATTAACTGAAGCTGCCAAAAAATCAAATGGTAATTTGTTATCTTTAGCGGTGGAAGCAGCAAGAAATAGAGCAACTTTAGGTGAAATTAGTGATGCTCTTGAAGAAGTTTTCGGTAGATATAAAGCACAAATTAGATCATTTAGCGGCGTGTATAGTAAAGAAATAAAAAACGACGAAAGCTTTGAAAAAGCAAAAAAATTAGCAGATGACTTTGCTAAAAAAGAGGGTCGACGACCAAGAATTATGATTGCCAAAATGGGACAAGATGGTCACGATCGTGGAGCTAAAGTTGTAGCAACTGGTTATGCTGATGTTGGTTTTGATGTAGACATTGGTCCTTTGTTTCAAACCCCTGCAGAAGCAGCAAAACAAGCAGTTGAGAATGATGTTCACATTCTTGGAGTATCTTCATTAGCTGCAGGGCATAAAACTCTTGTACCTCAAGTTATTGAAGAACTAAAAAAATATGGTCGAGAAGATATTATGGTTATTGTAGGTGGTGTTATCCCAGCACAAGATTACCAATTCCTTTTTGATGCTGGTGCCGTTGCCGTTTTTGGTCCTGGTACCAAAATTAGTGAAGCTGCTATAAGTATATTGGAAGTGTTATTGAAAGACTAATCCTAATTTTCTTTTAACAAATAATATCCTTAAACACCAACCAAAGAGTTGGTGTTTTTTTATTATATTTGAAAAACAAATTAATTAAATTATGGATTTTACAGCAAAAATGCTACGCGATGATGCTCTAATAGGCAAAGTAATTGTAGTGACAGGTGGAGGAAGTGGATTGGGTAAAGCCATGACTAAGTATTTTTTAGAATTGGGGGCTAATGTAGCTGTCACTTCTCGAGATCTTGAAAAACTAAAAGCAACAGCTTCTGAATTGGAAACAGCAACAACTGGAAAATGTCTGCCTATACAATGTGATGTAAGGCATTATGATAAAGTTGAAGCAATGCTTGCAGAAGTCCTTAACGTTTTCGGAAAAGTAGATGTATTATTAAATAATGCAGCTGGAAATTTTATTTCTCCTACCGAACGCCTTTCGGCAAATGCTTTTGATACTATAATTGATATAGTTTTAAAGGGGTCTAAAAATTGTACATTAGCTTTTGGAAAACATTGGATTGCTCAAAAACAAACTAATTGCAATGTATTGAATATTGTTACTACTTATGCATGGACAGGTTCAGGATATGTAGTTCCTAGTGCTACTGCTAAGGCTGGAGTACTAGCTATGACTAGAAGTTTAGCAGTTGAATGGGCAAAATATGGAATTCGAATGAATGCTATTGCTCCAGGGCCATTTCCTACAAAAGGTGCATGGGATAGATTACTTCCAGGAGACTTAGCTGAAAAATTTGATATGGCTAAAAAAGTACCATTAAAAAGAGTTGGAAATCACCAAGAATTAGCAAATCTTGCGGCCTATTTAGTATCTGATTTTTCAGCTTACATAAATGGTGAAGTAATAACAATAGATGGTGGTGAATGGTTGCAAGGTGCGGGACAATTCAATATCTTAGAAAAAATTTCTCAAGAAATGTGGGATATGCTTGAGGTTATGATTAAAAATAAAGGGAGTAAATAAATAATATTTTTAAGTTTATTAAATAAGGTTTAAAGTTTAAAACTCAAAACTTTAAGCATCAAACTAATAATTTTAAACTATTGTTAACAAATAACACTTTTATAAACCATAATAAATTGTATTTTTACGACTCAAAATTTGAATAGTATAAATGGGTAAAATCATTGCAATAGCCAACCAAAAAGGTGGTGTAGGAAAAACAACTACTTCGGTTAATTTAGCCGCATCACTAGGTGTTCTAGAAAAAAAAGTGTTATTAATTGATGCTGATCCTCAAGCAAATGCTAGTTCAGGATTGGGTATTGATGTAGATGGTGTTGAGATTGGAACTTACCAAATTTTAGAACATAGTAATTCTCCTGAAGAGGCTATTATCAAATCAACATCTCCTAATGTTGATGTTATTCCAGCTCACATTGATCTTGTTGCAATAGAAATTGAATTGGTAGACAAGGAAAATAGAGAATATATGCTTAAACAAGCTCTTGAAAGCATTAAGGATAAATACGATTATATATTAATTGATTGCGCACCATCGTTAGGATTACTAACTCTTAATGCATTAACAGCTGCAGATAGTGTAATTATTCCTATACAATGTGAATATTTTGCTTTAGAAGGTTTAGGAAAATTGCTAAATACCATAAAAAGTGTTCAAAAAATTCATAACCCAGAATTAGATATTGAAGGACTTCTATTAACTATGTATGACAAGCGTTTACGCCTCTCTAACCAAGTTGTTGAAGAGGTCCAAAAACATTTTAACGATATGGTTTTTAATACTATTATTCAAAGAAATGTGAAATTGAGTGAGGCTCCAAGTTTTGGAGAAAGCATAATAGCATTCGATGCAACAAGTAAAGGAGCAAGCAATTACTTGAGTTTAGCAGAAGAAGTTATTCAAAAAAATAGCAAATAATTTATGGCAAAAGCAATAAAAAAACAAGCTTTAGGTCGCGGTTTATCGGCACTTTTAAAAGATCCTGATAATGACATTAAATCGGTAGACGATAAAAACGCAGATAAAGTTGTAGGTAATATACTTGAAGTTGACATTGATACAATTGAAATAAATCCGTTTCAACCAAGATCAAATTTTAATGAAGAATCGTTAAAAGAATTAGCTTCTTCAATTAAAGAACTCGGAGTTATTCAGCCTATTACCGTTAGAAAACTAGAATTTAATAAATACCAATTAATTTCAGGTGAACGACGTTTGCGTGCATCTAAATTAGTAGGACTTACTACTATTCCAACTTATATTCGTATTGCTAATGATAATGAATCACTAGTAATGGCGCTCGTTGAAAATATTCAACGACATGATTTAGACCCTATAGAAATTGCACTTTCGTACCAACGTTTAATAGACGAAATTCAACTTACACAGGAGCAAATGAGCGAACGTGTTGGTAAAAAACGCTCTACTATTACTAATTATTTACGTTTATTAAAATTAGATCCAATTATTCAAACCGGAATAAGAGATGGATTTATTAGTATGGGACATGGTCGTGCAATGATTACTATTGAAGACCATGAAATTCAATCAGATATTTATCAAAAAATTGTTAGTCAAAACCTTTCTGTTAGAGGTACGGAAGCATTAGTAAAAAAATACCAAGATGGTTTAAAACCAACTACTGCAAAAGCAAAATCAAATGCTACTTTTGCTATCGGAGAATCACAAAAGAAAGTAATTACTTCTTTCTTTGGTGCAAAAGTAGAAGTTAAAGTTGCAGGAAATGGAAAAGGAAAAATTGAAATTCCTTTTTACTCTGAAGAAGATTTTAATAGAATAATAAAACTAATTAACGGTTAGTGGCTCGTTCGTTTTATATACTCCTTTTTACCTTCCTTCTAGGAAACACAACTCTATTCGCTCAAACTGAATTAGGTCAAGATTTACGTGTTTCCGATACTATCAAAAAATCAAAAATTAATATGCTTGCTCCTTCCAAGGCAGCTTTTTATTCGACTGTATTTCCGGGTCTTGGGCAAGTTTACAATAAAAAATATTGGAAGTTACCTCTAGTTTATGGTGCTTTGGGTACAACTATTTATTTTTATATAAGCAATAACAATAAATATCATGCCTATAGAGATGCATACAAGCGAAGATTAGAAGGTTTTAACGATGATAATTATACCTATCTAGATAATTCTCGGTTAATTGCAGCTCAAAAATTTTATCAAAAAAATAGAGATTTATCGGTTTTGCTTACTGGACTTTTTTATGTTTTAAACATTGTAGATGCTAATGTAGATGCGCATTTAATGCAGTTTAATGTTAATGATAATCTTACTTTCAAACCTAATTTATATAGAAACGAATTTACTACAAAAGAAGATTTAGGAATTTGTGTAACATGGAAATTATAAAGTTTTCTTAATATTGTAACATTGCGAAATGTAAAGTAACTAACCTCTAATGAAAATAGCACTACTAGGATATGGAAAAATGGGTAAAGTAATTGAAAAAATTGCTTTAGAACGTGGGCATGAAATAGTTCTCCGAAAATCTAGCAGCACTTCTTATTCTGGAATAGAAAATGCAGACGTTGCAATTGATTTTAGTGTTCCTAGTTCTGCAGTTGCAAATATTTCGGAGTGTTTAAATAAAGGAATCCCTATAGTTTCTGGAACAACTGGTTGGTTAGACGATTACCCTAAAATGGTTGCTCTTTGTGAAAACAAAAATGGTAGTTTTATTTACGGTTCTAATTTTAGTTTGGGAGTGAATTTGTTTTTTGAATTAAATAATTATTTAGCAAAAATGATGTCTAAATTCAAATCATATTCTGCTTCAATGGAAGAAATTCACCATACTCAAAAACTAGATGCACCAAGTGGAACAGCAATTTCATTAGCAAATGGAATTATAGAAAATACCGAATATAAAAATTGGAATTTAGATAAAAATTCTAATGAAAATGAAATCTATATTGATGCACAACGAATTGAAAATGTACCCGGAACACATAGTGTTTTTTATACATCCGAAGTAGATTCTATAGAAATAAAACATACAGCGTTCAGTCGTGACGGATTTGCCTTAGGTTCTATAATTGCTGCTGAATGGTTAGTAAATAAAAAAGGAGTTCATACAATGAAAGATGTATTAGAATTAATTTAATAGTAAACAAATTTAAACCTTAAACCTTTAAACTAAAAAACATGAACATTTATCTATGGTTTATCTTTTTTCTTGGAGTTCAAATAATTCATTATTTAGGAACTTGGAAATTATACGAAAAAGCAGGTAGGAAATCCTGGGAAGCTGGAGTTCCAATTTACAACTCAATTGTATTGATGAAAATCATTAACCGACCAACCTGGTGGACTTTCTTGTTATTTATTCCAATCATTAATTTGATTATGTTTCCGGTAATTTGGGTTGAAACTTTAAGAACTTTTGGAAGAAAATCTTCTCTAGATACGTTCCTCGGTATTATTACTTTCGGACTTTATATTTATTATGTAAGTTATACACAAGAGGTAATTTATTCAACCGATAGAGATACAAATGCTAAAGGCAAAACCGCTGATACAGTAAGTTCTTTATTATTTGCTATAATTGTAGCAACCTTTGTTCACACCTATTTCATTCAACCTTTTACAATCCCTACTGCTTCGTTAGAAAAATCATTACTAATTGGTGATTTCCTATTTGTTAGTAAAATGAATTATGGCGCTAGAGTCCCTATGACAACAGTTGCTGCACCGATGGTTCATGATACTCTACCTTTAATTCATACCAAGTCGTATCTTAAATGGCCTCAATTACCCTACTTTAGATTTCCGGGAATTCAAAAAATAAAAAATAATGACATCGTTGTTTTCAACTGGCCAGTAGATACTGTTGAGAAATTCTTTGATACTTCTGGTAGAAAAGCCGATAAACCTGTTGATAAAAAATCTAATTATGTAAAACGATGTGTTGGTATAGCAGGAGATTCTTTAGCAATAAAAGATGGAATTATTTTTGTTAATGGCAAAGAACTTATTCTTCCAGAAAGAGCAAAACCTCAATATTCATATAAAATGGCTATTGATCCAAATACAACTATCGACTTCGAATCGTTGTTCAAAGAATTAGATATTACAGATAGATATGGAATCAATAATACAAAAGACACCATCTATTTTAGTGCATTACCTGCAACTAGTGTTGCCCGATTTAAAAATGTTCCCGGAATTAAATCGGTTACTAGAATCATTCATAAAGAGATTGATAAATCGATTTTTCCTCATACAGAAAACTGGAATGTAGATAATTTCGGTCCAATATATATTCCACAGGCCGGTAAAACAGTAGCATTAAATTTAGAAACTTTACCTTTTTATAGCAGAATTATTACAGAATATGAGAAGAATAAATTAGAGATAAAAGGTTCCGATATATATATTAATGATACTAAAACTAAATCATATACTTTCCAACAAAATTATTATTGGATGATGGGAGACAACCGTCATAACTCTGAAGACAGCCGTTTTTGGGGATATGTTCCAGAAGATCACATTGTAGGAAAACCAATTTTTATTTGGATGAGTTGGGATTCTAATGGAGTTGGGATAATGAATAAAATAAGATGGAACAGATTATTTACTACGGTTAGTGGTGAAGGTCAACCACAATCCTATTTCAAATATTTCTTATTCTTACTAGGATTGTATTTTGTAGGAGAATATTTTTGGAAAAAACGCAAAGCAGATAAAAAAGATTAAATAATAGTTTAAAAGTAATGGAGTTTTACTTCAAACAACTTTAAACCATGTTATAATGAACAATATAATAATTCACCCAAGTTATTTCCCATCTATAAGTCACTATGTCGCAATTGTAAATTCCGATATTGTGACTTTAGAAATGGAGGATAATTTTCAAAAACAAACCAACCGTAACCGAATGTACATTTATAGTCCGAATGGCATTCAGTTGTTAAACATTCCAATAAAACATTCTAAGGAAACCCATCAAAAAATACAAGATGTAAGGTTGGAAACTGCATTCGATTGGCAAAAACAACATTTCAAATCTCTAGAAGCAGCCTATAGAACTTCACCGTTTTTTGAATATTTTGAGGATGATTTAATGCCTATTTTCACAAAGAAACATACTTTTTTAATGGATTTGAATATTCAAACCATGGAACTTGTATCTAAATGTCTTGGAATTAATTATGCTCCAGAAAAAACAATTGAATATTTTCATGAAGTAAAGGACAAATCTGATTATAGAAATTTGATTAACGGTAAAAAAGATTCTACACAACTAGAGCCTTACACCCAAGTATTTGGTGAAAAGCATGGATTCATTAATAACCTTAGCATTTTGGATTTGCTTTTTAATGAAGGTCGTTATGCTAAAGATTATTTGAAGAATCAAATATTATTATAGTTTACTCTAATCCATTAAAAACCAATTAGACACCATTTCTTTTTCAGAATTCATAGCTTTCTTATGGATAAACTCATTAGTTTTACTATTATAAATATAGTCGGCTTGCCACTCTTTATGATTATTTGCTAAGTCGTTAATGCTTTGGCAAACAAACTCAATCTCCTCACTAGTTGTAGTTGGATGAATTGACATACGTATCCATCCTGGTTTTTTTATTAAATCTCCAGAAGTAATTTGACAAACTAAATCGTTAGAAGTTTCTTGGTCAACATGAAGTAAATAATGACCATAAGTACCTGCACAACTACAACCTCCTCTAGTTTGAATTCCGAATTTGTCATTTAATATTTTAACTCCTAAATTAAAGTGTAAGTCTTTGATATAAAAAGAAATAACACCCAATCGGTCTTGGTGTTCTTGAGCTAATATAACTAAGTTTGGATTGTGATTTAAAGTTTCAAAAACAAATTCAACCAATTCATGTTCACGTTTTAATATATTTTCGATTCCCATTTTTTCTTTCAGCTGAATTGCTAAAGCAGTTTTAATAACCTGAAGAAAACCTGGAGTTCCACCATCTTCTCGATCTTCGATATTTTCTATATATTTATGCTCACCCCAAGGATTAGTCCAACTAACGGTTCCGCCACCAGGGCAATCAGGAATGTTATTTTTGTATAAATTTTTATTAAAAACTAATACACCTGAAGTTCCTGGACCTCCAAGAAATTTATGTGGCGAAAAGAAAATCGCATCTAAATAACTTTCTGCATCTTGAGGGTGCATATTTATTGGAACATAAGGTCCTGAACATGCAAAATCTACAAAGCAAACACCATTATTTTGGTGCATTAATTTTGCTACTTCATGGTAAGGAGTTTTAATCCCGGTAACATTAGAGCAAGATGTAATAGAGGCTATTTTAAAACTTCGATCTTTATATTTTTCTAATAATAATATTAAATTTTCTATTGAAAACAGCCCGTTTTTATCTGCAGGAATAACAACAACATCTGCTATAGTTTCAAGCCAAGAGGTTTGGTTAGAATGGTGCTCCATATGAGAAATAAAAACGATAGGTTTCAATTCGACTGGAACATTGGTGTATTCTTTTAAATTTTCAGGAATTTTTAAACCTAAAATACGTTGAAATTTATTAACAACACCTGTCATTCCGGTGCCAGTATTAATTAAAATATCGTCTTCGGTAGCGTTGATATGTTTTTTTATAATATGTTTGGCTTCATGATATGCCATTGTCATAGCTGTTCCAGAAACTGTAGTTTCGGTGTGTGTATTAGCAACAAAAGGTCCAAATTGATTTGTCAATTTTTCTTCAATAGGACGGTACAAACGTCCGCTTGCAGTCCAATCGGTATAGATAATTTTCTTCTTACCGAAAGGAGATTCAAATTCTTGTTCAATTCCAATAATATTTTTTCGGAATTGTTGAAAATAAAGTTCCAATTCACTAACTTTTTGCATTGTATTCATTGCTTATTAATTGAGTTCAAATATAAGAATATTAAAGATTATTTTTAGAAGTGATGTCTTTAATTATCCAATCCATTTCAGGATCTTTATTTTCTAACTTATCATAAAGTGTTGGAATAATTTCTTTATCTGGATAAATTCCGTGACCAATAATTTCTGTTTGGTTAGTAGTTCTAATATCCATCAATCCCATTCTCAAAGGAAGTTTGGAATTCGGAAGTGTTACTACTGGAAGTAATCCTGCCACTGTAGAATTAAATCCTCCACCTGTTTCTTCACCTACAAATGTTATATTTGAATTCGACTTTAAACTTGCAGCTAGCAAGCACGAAGCTGAAAAACTACCACCATTAATAATAACATATACTTTACCTGAAAAATGATTTTTTTTATAATTCCTTTTTTTTGAACCTACTAAAGAATAAGTATAAACACCTTGTTTGTTTTTACTAGTTCTTAAGGTTGAAAAACCCATATAAAAAGGATAAAATGTTGCCACAAAAGGATATAAAATTTTGGGAATCTTATTGAATAAACCTAGTTTCCAAAGGCTTGTTTTTGATGTTACGATAGCATTTTGTAACATTACAAAATCTTTATCGGTCAAGTAGGAATATAATTCTACAGCCTCTGCTACTCGACCTCCAGGGTTGTTTCTTAAATCTAGAATTAAAGTTTTGATTTCTTTTTGCTTCAAATTTGAAAAAATATCCTTATAACCTTTACGGAAATTTCCTTTTGAGAAATCTTTCACTTTCAAAACAGCTATACTACTATCTTTAGATACAAAACTCAAGTTTTTACTATAGGTTTTAGAAATAGCATCATATCCATAAATCCGCTGTTTCTTTTTATCCTCTTTTATTGGTTTTAGTTTAGATGCAACAGTAAGCTTAGTTAATACTTTTCCTTTTTTTTCTAGTATTTGACGATGAATAACACAACTTATTAAAGAATCATTTTGTTTAAAAACATAAGCAAGACTATCATTAATTCCCATTTCATTGGTGAAATAAGTAGAAAATCTTTTGGAAAAACCTCTTGATATATATGTAGTATTGTAGCCGTCTGATGTATAGGTATTTCGGTATTTATTATAAATATTTTGTGGTGAAACTTGGTTGATACTGATAACTTCAGCACCTGGATTAATTCCTTTTAGATTAGACTTATTTTTTAAAACATACAATTTAAAATTAATCCATTCCAAATCAAATTGAGATAAAGGGCCCGCTCCTAATTTAGTTAGTCTTGTTAGTTCTTTATTTTCCATCTTTTTAAATGGAGGAGATAAATACATGTGTCCTTGGTGTACAGAGGCCACAACAGGGCTTAGTAAAAAGAAAAACTCTTTGCTAGTTAATGGTTTGTCAATCGCCAAACGTATACTATCAAACTTATTATTTAATTGTGATTCAGAAATATAAGAATATAAATTAGGATGTAATTTTTCTAGTTTATGTTGTACATAATTTACATCGGATAATAATTTTTCTTTGGCTATTGGAGTGTCTATTTTATGATTGTATTCAGCAACCGATGTGCAACCTACTTGAAATAAAACTATAAATTGTACAAGAAAAATAGTAATTAGATTATTTTTATTGTTTTTAATTTTCAAATGTATCATCCGTTTATATTGGTTTTCAAATATAGTATTAAAAGAAAATTTACAATATAATAATAAGAATATATTAACATCCTTATTTTAATATTTTGAAAATGATTTCGTACATTTGAAATAGTCATTCTTATTAATTACAATGCAATTAACGCTAGAAAATAAATTTACAAGCCAATTACCATCCGATACAAATGAAACAAATGAGACAAGACAAGTATTAAACGCTTGTTTTTCTTATGTATTTCCGAGAATTCCATCCAATCCTAAATTAATTCATGCTAGTACAGAAGTTGCTGAATTAATTGGAATATCTGAGGATGAAATAGAAAGTGACCATTTTTTAAATTATTTCTCTGGAAAAAAAATCATTCCGAATTCGAAACCTTATGCTATGAATTATGCTGGCCACCAATTTGGAAATTGGGCAGGTCAATTAGGAGATGGAAGAGCAATAATGTTGGCAGAAATAAAACATAATGACAGTATTTTCGCATTACAATTAAAGGGTTCAGGCAGTACTCCTTATTCTCGAAGAGCAGATGGATTAGCTGTATTACGATCTTCAATAAGAGAACATTTATGTAGTGAGGCAATGTTTCATTTGGGAGTGCCCACTACTCGATCATTGTCTTTAATTCTGACAGGAGATTTAGTTTTAAGAGATATTATGTACAACGGAAATTCTAATTATGAGAAAGGTGCCGTTGTTTGTAGAGTAGCTCCTACTTTTATTAGATTTGGAAATTTTGAATTATTTTCATCTCAAAATGATTTAGAAACACTAAAAAAACTTACTGATTTTACCATAAAACACTATTTTCCAGAAATTACTACTACTGGAAAAGAAAAATATTTAGATTTTTTTAAATCTGTTTCCAATAAAACTATGGAAATGATAGTGCATTGGCAACGTGTAGGTTTTGTTCACGGCGTAATGAATACAGACAATATGTCAATTCTTGGATTGACAATAGATTATGGGCCTTACGGATGGCTAGAAGACTACAATTACAATTGGACTCCAAATACAACCGATAGTGAAAATAGAAGATACCGATTTGAAAATCAGCCTAATGTAGCACAATGGAATTTATACCAATTAGCGAATGCTTTATATCCATTAATTGAAGAAGCTAAACCATTTGAATTGATATTAAAAGATTTTCAACAAAACTATCTTTCTGAATATTTAGATATGATGCGTGCTAAACTAGGATTAAAAACAATTAGTTCCGAAGACGGAAAACTAATTTCTGGTTTGGAAAAAGTATTACAGCTGTCAGAAACTGATATGACTATCTTTTTCAGGGAATTAAGTTCTATTAAAAAAAATGCTACTGCTGGAAGTAGTATTACAACAATAAACGATGCTTTTTACCGACCAGAAGAAATAAAAAAAGATATTCTTAAATCTTGGGGAAAATGGTTTGAAAAATATATTAACCGATTAAATTTAGAAGAAGCATCGGATGAAGAACGTAAAACATATATGAATTTAGTTAATCCTAAATATGTATTACGAAATTACATGGCGCAATTAGCAATAGATGCAGCTGATAAGGAAGATTACTCCATCTTAAAAGAATTACATGAGTTACTAAAAAAACCTTATGATGAGCAAATAGAATTTAATAATTGGTATGCCAAAAGACCTGATTGGGCTAGAAATAAAATCGGTTGCTCTATGCTATCCTGTAGTTCTTAATTAATAGTATGCTTAAATTCCGGCAATAGCTTTTATCTCTTCAATAATTCGAAAAGCCAAAACATCTGCATCCTCTTGTGTTGGTGCTTCAGTGTAGATCCTAATAATTGGTTCGGTATTGGATTTTCTTAAATGCACCCATTCCGAAGCAAAATCTATTTTCACACCATCAACAGTCGAAATATCTTCGTTTTTATATTTTTCGGTCATAGCATCTAAAATAGCATCCACATCAATTTGTGGAGTTAATTCTATTTTATTTTTACTCATATAATATTGAGGATAACTTGCTCTTAATTCAGCAACTGTACAGTCTAAACTTGCTAAATGAGTTAAGAACAAAGCAACTCCAACCAAACTATCCCTACCATAATGTGATTCTGGGTAAATAATACCTCCGTTTCCTTCGCCACCAATAATTGCATTAGTTTCTTTCATTAAGGTAACAACGTTCACTTCTCCTACAGCACTTGCTTGGTATTTACCATTATGTTTATTAGTTATATCTCTTAAAGCTCGAGAAGAACTCATATTAGAAACAGTATTTCCTGGAGTTTTGCTTAGTACATAATCTGCACAAGCAACTAAAGTATATTCCTCACCAAACATTTCACCATCGTTAGAAATAAATGCTAAACGATCCACATCTGGATCAACTACAATTCCAAAATCTGCTTTTTCTTCTAAAACTAACTTGCAAATATCTCCTAAATGCTCTTTAAGAGGTTCTGGATTATGAGGGAATTGACCGTTGGGTTCGCAGTATAATTTTACACATTCTACCCCCATAAGTTCTAATAACTTCGGAATAATAACACCCCCCGAAGAATTCACTCCATCTACAACAACCTTAAATTTTCTTTTTGCAACCGCTTCGGCATCCACTAATGGTAGATTCAAAACTTCATCAATATGAATATCCATATAAGCATCGTTGCTAGTGATTTCTCCTAAAGAGTCTACATCAGCAAAATCAAAGGCCTCTGATTCGGCAATTTCTAAAATTAACTCCCCTTCTTTTCCACTAAGAAATTCTCCTTTAGCATTTAACAATTTTAAAGCATTCCATTGTTTCGGATTGTGAGAAGCTGTTAAAATAATTCCTCCATCAGCGTTCTCTAAAGGAACTGCAATCTCAACAGTTGGTGTAGTAGAAAGACCTAAATCTATTATATCAATTCCAAGACCTAAGAGCGTATTCATTACCAAGTTATGAATCATTGGCCCCGAAATTCTAGCATCGCGACCAATAACTACTTTGAGTCTTTCTTTAGTATTGTTTTGCTTTAAGAAAGTTCCATATGCTGAAGCAAATTTTACGGCATCAACAGGAGTTAAATTATCTCCAACTTCACCGCCTATAGTTCCTCGAATTCCTGATATTGATTTTATTAAAGTCATCTTTTTAGTTTAGAAGTTTATCAGTTAAGAAAGTTAATTTTTATTGGCAAATATAGGTATTATTACAATTTATTAAAAAGTAAATTATCTATATTTACAAAAGTAAATTATACTAATTTCAAATGAATTTTCTAGCACATATTTATCTCTCAGGCAATAACGATTTTATTAAAATTGGAAATTTCATGGCAGATAGCATCCATGGAAAACGATACTTAGAGTACTCTGGTGATTTGCAGAAAGGGATATTATTACATCGTTATATTGATACTTTCACTGATGCACATCCTATTTACAGAAAAAGTAAACATCGATTTCATGAAAAATATGGTCATTATGCAGGGGTGATTATGGATATTGTTTATGATCATTTTTTAGCAAAAAATTGGAACTCTTATTTTAATGATAATTTAGAGGTTTATGCTGCTAATTTTTATTCGTTGATGCAAAGGAATTTTGATTTATTAACCCCTAAAACTCAAAATCTTTTACCCTATTTGATTGAACAAAACTGGTTGGTTCAATATGCAAGTTTAGAGGGATTAGAAGTAATATTATTCCAAATGGATTACCGAACTAAACACAGAGTAAATATGCAGGAAGCAATAGTTGAAGTTAATTTTTTTTATGACGAATTAGAATCAGAGTTCAAACTTTTTTTTGAAGAACTACAACAACACAGCAAACAAAAATTAATAGAATTAGCATGACTTTTATTACCGATTTAGAAAAAAAAATGCAACAAAATTGCAATCGCGAATTAGCAATCCCGATGGAAAATTATATGAAAAATAATTTTTCCTATTTAGGAATAAAAACGGATAACCGAAGGGAACTATTAAAAGATGTCTGCCAAAATCATAAACTAGAAATTCAAAATGATTTTAGAACTATTTGTTGGAAATTATTCCAATTAAAAGAGCGTGAATTTCACCAATGTGCTATTGATATTTTAATGAAAGAAATAAAGAAAAAGTATATATTGAAAGATATTCAACTAATTGAAAAAATGTTAACAAATAATTCATGGTGGGATTCTGTAGACACTATTGCAAAATATATATTAGGAGGCTATTTGAATAAATTTCCAGATCAAATAATGGCTATTATTGAGCGGTTTTCTAATTCTAATAATATGTGGCTTAATCGATCCGCAATTATTTTTCAGTTGAGTTATAAAGAAAAAACAAATTTTGATTTACTCAAATCAGAATGTGAAAAACATAAAGATTCTAATGAGTTTTTTATTCAAAAAGCAATAGGTTGGGCATTACGTGATTATAGCCGCTTTAATCCAAATGGAGTTAGTGAATATGTGCATTCAACTAATTTAAAGCCTTTAAGTAAAAGAGAGGCTTTACGAAATATAAAATAACCTATATTTGTTTTCTTTTGAAATCTCAACAAATGCCTAATCGTAAATCCGTTTCCATACAATTATTTTTCCGTAAAATTACAAGACGGTTAGAAGCGGTATTTTTTTTAGCAAAAAACATTTTATCCGAAAGAAACTTTATTTATTTAGCAAGTGTAGCAGTTGCAATATCATGTGCTTTTGCAGTTATTATTTTAAAGACTTTTGCCCACAACGTTTTTAAATTTGCCAATTATGCTAATGGGTATTTGAAATTACCTTTTGCAAATAGTCTTTTTCCAGTAATTGGAATATTGTTAACCGTTTTTGTAGTAAAGAAATTTTTAGATGGAACTATTGAAAAAGGAAGTTCCCGAATATTATTTGCAGTAGCCAAAAAAGGAGGGATTTTACCTAAAAAGCAAATGTATGCTCAAATTATTACAAGCTCACTTACTGTAGGACTTGGAGGATCTGCAGGACTAGAAAGTCCGATTACTATCACCGGAGCAGCCTTTGGATCTAATTTTGCACAAAAATATAAATTATCCCAAAAAGACCGAATCTTACTCTTGGCATGTGGAGTTGCTGCTGGAATTGGTGCTGCATTTAATGCTCCTATTGCTGGTGTCCTCTTTGCAATTGAAGTAGTCCTTACAGATGTTAGTATTTCAGCGTTCATTCCTATTATTATATCAGCAGCAACTGGCGCTTTAGTCTCAGAAATAGTTTTAAGCAGAGAAGTATTATTGACTTTTAAACAAGAACTAACATTTAATTTTCACAATACTCCCTATTACATAGTTTTAGGAATACTTGCAGGATTTGTATCTGTATTCCATGCTAGAAACTTTCGAAAAGTGGAACATTTTTTCAGCCGATTTAAAAATAACACCTATAAAAAAGCAATTTTCGGCGCTAGTATTTTAGCAGTTATGATATTCTTTTTTCCAACACTTTTTGGAGAAGGTTATGAAAGTATTAAAACATTATCTACTGGTCATCCTGAATCGATTTTAAATAATACTTTACTTGAAAATTACGAAACAAAACAGTGGATATTATTAACGTTTGTAGGATTAATAGTTCTACTTAAATCCTTTGCAACAGGGCTTACTTTAGGTTCTGGCGGTAACGGAGGTAACTTTGCTCCTGCTCTTTTTGTGGGTTCATATTTGGGTTTTTTTGTTGCTAAAGCCATTCACCTACTTGGCATATCCAATACCTTACCAATTGCCAATTTCACTATTGTAGGTATGGGAGGTATCCTTAGTGGTTTATTTCATGCACCGTTAACTGCTATATTCTTAATAGGTGAAATAACAGGTGGCTATGAACTAATGGTTCCTTTAATGATTGTATCTTCTATAAGTTATGCGGTTTCTAAGCAATTTGACAATTACTCAATGGATGTTAAGGCATTAGCAGATCGTGGTGAAGTTTTTACTAGTGATAAAGACAAAAATATTTTGCAAAGTATTGACTTTTTAAAACTTATAGATACAGAAGTAAAAACTACCTCTCTTGATAAAACATTAGAAAGTTTAGTGGAACATTTATCCACATCTAATCAGCCTATAATTCCAGTTTTAGATGATAGTAATAAACTTTTAGGCATAGTCGACTTTGAAAAAATTCGCTCTATTATTTTTAATCCCTTTAGAATTAAATTTACAATGTTAAGTGAAATTCTTTCACAACCCAAAGAAATTATTTTATATGATGATGGAATGGAAACAATAATGGAAAAGTTTGAATCTACCAACCAACCACTTCTTCCAGTTACAAAAAACGGAAAATTTTATGGTCTAATTTCTAAAATAATAATTCTGGAAGCCTACCGAGAAAAATTAAAAGAAATGATTATTGAGTAACATTTATAATTTAAAATTTGATATTTAATATTTCACGCCTATATTTGTAATTCAATAAATTTCTATGGAACAATTTGTAGTATCAGCTCGTAAATACCGTCCGCAAACATTTAAAGATGTTGTAGGGCAACAAGCAATTACAAACACATTATTGAATGCTATAGAATCCAATCACTTGGCCTCTGCCCTATTATTTACAGGACCTCGAGGTGTTGGAAAAACAACTTGCGCGCGAATTTTAGCGAGAAAAATCAACCAGCCAGGTTATGATGATCCAAACGAAGATTTTGCATTTAATGTTTTCGAATTAGATGCCGCTTCTAACAACTCTGTAGATGATATTCGGAATTTAATTGATCAAGTTAGAATACCACCGCAAACAGGACAATATAAAGTATATATTATAGATGAGGTGCACATGCTATCCTCTGCAGCTTTTAATGCTTTCTTGAAAACATTAGAAGAACCGCCTAAACATGCTATTTTTATATTAGCAACAACCGAAAAACATAAAATCATTCCAACGATATTATCTCGTTGCCAAATATTTGACTTTAAAAGAATTACAGTTAAAGACGCTAAAGAACATTTAGCTGAAGTTGCTGCAAGTCAAGGTGTAATTTGCGAAGATGATGCTTTGCATATTATTGCTCAAAAAGCAGATGGTGCAATGCGTGATGCTTTGTCCATTTTTGATAGAGTTGTATCGTATTGTGGAAAAAACTTAACACGGCAGGCAGTAACAGAAAACTTAAATGTTTTAGATTATGAAACTTATATTAAGGTAACCGACTTAATATTAGATAATAACATACCTCAAATCTTATTAACTTATAATGAAATTTTAGCCAAAGGATTTGATGGACATAATTTTATTTCTGGAGTTGCTTCTCATTTTAGGGATTTATTAGTCTGTAAAAACCCAGCAACTCTAACGTTATTAGAAGTTGGAGAGCAAGCTCAAAAATTATATGGAGAACAAGCACATAAATGCCATTCTGACTTTCTTTTAAAAGGTATTGAAATTGCTAATGATTGTGATTTAAAATTTAAAGTTTCCCAAAACCAACGTCTGCTAGTTGAACTTTCGCTAATGCAGCTTTGCTCTATCAATTATGATGGAGAAAAAAAAAAGTTGACTTTATAATTCCTCCCACCTATTTTAAAAAACAAGATTATTCAATAGCCGATGTTACTATTCAAAAACTTGAGAGCATAACTATTGAAAAAGAAGTTCTTAAATCAGAACCCGAAGTTGAAATTTCAAATGATACTTCCGAAAAAATTAAGTTATCTATTGATTCACAACCTGAAGTCTTAATTAATAATATAGAAAATTTAATTCCTAAAGTTGAAACTACAACTGTTTCAGCATTATCCATGGCTAGTATTCGAGCGAAAAAGGAATTATTAGAATCACAAAAAGGAATCGTCAAGGAAACAACTCAGTACCCAACTGAAGCATTTACCGAAACTGAAATGTTAGACTTCTGGTTTAAATATGCTCAACGCCTAAATGACAAAGGCCTAATGATTATGGCATCTTTATTAAGAATTAGTGATCCTAAATTAGATGGTTTTAAAATTATTTACGAATTGCCTAATGAAGGATCAAAGATTGATTTTGAAAAAGAAAAGAATGAATTAGTAGGTTATTTACGTGGTCATTTACATAATCATGAATTAAGTATTGAAGTGATTGTAAATGAAAATGTTAAAAGTAAAGTAGCATTCACCTCTCAAGATAAATACAACAGATTAAACGAAATCAATCCCCATTTAGAAGAATTAAGAAAACATTTTGATTTAGAATTATAAAAAACATATTTATCTTTTATTATTAATTCTATTACAATTTAGCAAAGAAATATAATGCAATATTCTTTATTTCTTCTTTACGAATAATTAGTAATTAACCCTAAAAACTAATAATAAGATATTTTTTTAATCTATTTTTAATAAATATAACATTTTTTCTACTCTTTAAAACTAAATAATTAGCAATAATTTAATTATTTTTTATCCTAGAATTATTATAATTACTTCTTTTTCTATATTTTTGTTTGATTAAGAAATCCCATTTCAATTATGACCGAAATAAAAAACAATGTCGAAATAACTTTTGAAGATTTTAAAGCAGAAGTATTAAACGATTATAAAATAGCCGTAATTAGTAGAGAATGTAGTTTATTAGGAAGACGAGAAGTACTTACTGGCAAGGCTAAATTCGGGATTTTTGGTGATGGAAAAGAAGTACCACAATTAGCTTTAGCTAAAGCATTTAAAAATGGTGATTTCCGATCTGGTTATTATAGGGACCAAACTTTTATGATGGCAATTGGAAAATTAACAATTGAGCAGTTTTTTGCCGGATTGTATGGCCATACAGATATCAATTTCGATCCAATGAGTGCTGGAAGACAAATGGGAGGTCATTTTGCAACTCATTCCCTTGACGAAAATGGTAATTGGAATAATTTAACAACACAAAAAAATTCAAGCGCAGATATTTCACCAACAGCAGGGCAAATGCCTCGTTTATTAGGGCTTGCTCAAGCATCTAAAATATACAGAAAAGTATCTGGTATTAATCAAACAAATTTTTCCGAAAACGGAAATGAAATTGCTTGGGGTACAATAGGAAATGCCTCCACTTCTGAAGGTCTTTTCTTTGAAACTATCAATGCAGCTGGAGTGCTACAAGTACCTATGGTTATGAGCGTTTGGGACGACGAATATGGTATTTCTGTTCATGCAAGACATCAAACTACTAAAGAAAATATATCTGAAATATTAAAAGGATTCCAACGTGATGAAAACAATAAAGGATATGAAATTCTAACAGTTAATGGTTGGGATTATCCTACTCTTGTTTCTACCTATGAAAAAGCAGCTTCAATAGCTCGTGAAGAACACGTGCCGGTTCTAATTCACATTACAGAATTGACTCAACCTCAAGGACATTCAACCTCAGGAAGCCACGAAAGATATAAAGATGCTGAACGTTTAGCTTGGGAAGCTAAGTTTGATTGCCTAGTTCAAATGCGATCTTGGTTAATCGAAAATAATTTAGTTGCCTCAGAAGAATTGGAAGTAATTGAAGAACAGGCAAAAAAAGATGTTCTAGAAGGGAAAAAAGTTGCCTGGAAAGCATTTTTAAATCCTATAAAAGAAGAACAAAGTGAATTGTTATTACTGTTAAAAAACACCGCAGAATCAAGTGAAAATAAAGTTTTCATTGAAAAAATTATTTCCGATTTAGAATCAATAAAAGAACCTATTCGAAAAGATATTTTATCTACTGCTCGTAAAGTATTGCGAATAGTAGTAAATGAAACGACTAATAAAGTGGCATTATCTAATTGGATTATTAACTATACTGCTAAAACCCAACAAAAATTCAGTTCACATTTATTTTCACAATCCGAAAACAATATCTTAACTTCTATTGATGTTGCTCCTACTTATGATCCATCGGCTGAAGAAGTTGATGCTCGTTTAGTATTGAGAGATAACTTTGATGCTATTTTTACTAAATACCCTGAATCATTAATTTTTGGAGAAGATTCTGGAAATATTGGAGATGTAAACCAAGGTTTAGAAGGAATGCAAGAAAAATATGGAGAACTTCGAGTGGCTGATGTTGGAATTAGAGAAGCAACTATTATTGGGCAAGGAATTGGAATGGCAATGCGAGGTTTACGTCCGATTGCTGAAATTCAGTATTTAGATTATTTATTGTATGCTATTCAAATTATGAGCGATGATTTGGCTACGCTTCAATATAGAACCCATGGACGTCAAAAAGCGCCTTTAATAATCAGAACTCGTGGACATCGTTTAGAAGGTGTTTGGCATTCCGGTTCACCAATGGGAATGATCATTAATGCAATTCGTGGAATTCACGTTTTAGTACCAAGAAATATGACCAAAGCAGCCGGATTTTATAATACTTTATTAGAAAAAGACGAACCTGCATTAGTAATTGAGTGTTTAAATGGTTATCGTTTAAAAGAAAAAATGCCAACAAATTTAGGCGAATTCAAAACTGCTATTGGAGTTGTAGAAACCATTAAAGAAGGGGATGATATTACTCTTGTTTCTTATGGTTCTACTCTCAGACTTGTAGAGCAAGCAGCTAAAGAATTAGAAAATTTTGGTATTAATGCTGAAATCATCGATGTACAATCACTACTTCCTTTTGATATAAATCATGATATTGTTAAAAGTATTGCAAAAACTAGCCGTCTTTTAGTAATTGATGAAGACCTTCCTGGTGGCGCAAGCGCTTATATTTTACAGGAAATTATTGAAACTCAAAATGGATACCACTATTTAGATAGCGCTCCACAAACATTAGCATCTAAAGCACATCGCCCAGCATATGGTACCGATGGAGATTATTTTTCAAAACCTTCTGTTGAAGACATTTTTGAAAAAGTTTATGCAATTATGCATGAAGCTTTCCCAAACAAATTTAAAAGTTTGTATTAAACCACTTATTCCTAGAAATTAGATAAAAAAAACAAAATAGTGTTGAAATAAATTTCATATTGCAAAATTAGTTTTTAAGAATATCTATAAAAAATTATTGTATTTTTTTTAACAAATTATTCAAATACGTAATCCAATTCAAATAACTTAAATTTATCTAAATATTATATTATAAGTTTAATCGATAGTTTTTATATTTGCATAAAATTTTATTATACAAATGACAATAACGCAACTTCAATATGTTCTTGCTGTAGCAGAATACAAGAACTTTACTTTAGCAGCCGAAAAATGTTTTGTTACCCAACCTACATTGAGTATGCAAATTCAAAAAGTAGAAGAAGAACTAGGGATTCAAATTTTTGACAGAACCAAAAAACCAATTCAAATGACTGAAATTGGTCAGAAAATTGTAAATCAAGCAAAAAATATTGTCAACGAAGCCGATAGAATTCAAGATATTGTACACCAACAAAAAGGATTTATTGGAGGTGAGTTTAGATTAGGTATAATACCTACGATTATGCCTACTCTATTGCCAATGTTTTTGAATAATTTCATCAAAAAATATCCAAAAGTAAAATTGATAATTGAAGAATTGCATACAGAAGATATTATTGTTAAATTAAACAATGGTCATTTGGATGCGGCAATTGCAGCTACCCCATTAAATGAAGAAAAAATTAAAGAAATTGTATTGTATTTCGAACCTTTTGTTGCTTACATACCTGAAAATCATGGAGTATTTAATAAAAAAGAAATTGAAATTAGCGATTTGAATTTAGATGAAATATTACTTTTACAAGATGGACATTGCTTTAGAGATAGCATATTAAACCTATGTAAAAATGATAAAAACTTTGAAAACAATCACTTTAAAATTGAAAGTGGAAGTTTTGAAACACTAATTAAATTAGCAGATGAAGGACTAGGAACCACTTTACTACCTTACTTACATACCTTAGATTTAAAAGAAAAAGACCAAACTAAATTACGTCATTTTGTTGAGCCCAAACCCGCAAGAGAAGTAAGCTTGATTTATCCTAAAAACGAATTGAAAATTCATATTATTGATGCATTACGATCCACAATTGCAGGGGTAATTAAAGGCGCAATTGTTTTCCAAAATGTTAAAATAATTAGTCCTAAGGCTACAAAATAATTAACTCTTTGTTGCTCGGAGCATCTCTCTTTTTCCAGGTGCACCAGGTAATTTTTCTACTGTAAAACCACATTCCAGCATTGCATTCTTAATTGATGAGCGACAAGCATAGGTGACTAATACACCTCCTTTTTTTAGGGCGGCATACATTTTTTTAAAAATATCTAAAGACCAAAGTTCAGGTTGTACTCTAAATCCAAAGGCGTCAAAATAGATTAAATCAAATTTATTGATATCCGTAATATCTTGAAAAAATTGTTGCCTTTTGGTGAAATCAAAATTAACATCCAATTGGTGATTTTCCTCCCAGGTAGATAAATGCATTGATGAGAAAATTTCTTGCTCTTCCGGTGCCTGTAACTCTAAAACATAATTCATTTGAAGAGCTTCTTCTATTAGTACTGGATAAGCTTCAACACCAACATAATCTATTTTCTGATTCGATTTTTTAGTTTCTAAATAGGTAATAAAAGCATTTAAACCTGTTCCAAAACCAATTTCTAAAATTGCTATTGGTTTATCTTTAAATAATTCCAATCCAGATTTAATAAAAACATGATATGCTTCTTGTATTGCTCCATGTTTAGAATGGTAACTTTCCTCCCACTCAGGTAAATGAATAGTAGTTGAGCCATCTTGGGTTTGGATTATTTCTCTCTTCAAAATTTATTTTATGAATAATTTTTTAATTTTCGGAATTGGTCCTCCACATTTTCCTTCATGACAAGTAATACATGCAGTTACTCCTTCATTAAAATGAAGCTTTACATTTTTGGAATCCGAATAAATCAATTTTTGAGCTTTTATGTAAGCAGTTGCTTTTTCATCAAAAAAAGGATCTTTATCAGTTGCGTCTGTTAATTTAGCAGTAAATAGTTTATTGAAAAATTCAGGATATTTACCAATGGTATCGCCTTTAACAATTCTATCTTTAATTTGTAAATTATAAGCATACATTTGTTCCATGAGTGATGCCATTTCCGACAATTCATAAACATCAAACTTCTTTTCTTTAGTACAAGAACTATCAGTTTTGGGAGTTTTTTGCTCCTTCTTTTGACAAGACAATAATCCTATTATCACCAATATTAAAAGTAATTTTTTCATTTACTTTTTTATTAATACGCCATCAGCAATAAAAGTATAATTAGTTTCAGGAGCAACAATACTGTCAATTGCAGCTTTCGATTTTCCTGCATCTTTAGCATATTCTTTTAAATCACTAATTGGAGTAACTTCTACATACGCTTTCCCGTGAACAATAACCTCACTTTTAGAGGCATTTTTTGGCACAAAAAAACCATAATCTTTAAATCTTACTAGAGCTGTTTTTCCGGAACCAAGATCAAGATTCATCCAACAACCTTTTTTCTGACAAACATCTACAATTGTAGAAGCAACTTTTACTTCAATAGTATCGTTTGTTTTTAAAGATAAATATTTTGCAAGTAATACTTCTTTTGTAATAGCGCTATCAGGTGAAATACTATCTCCAAATTTTGCGTAATTTACTGGTGAACTATTAATTTTCTCTTCTACTTTTTTATTACAACTTATTACTAATACTATTGCAACTAAAACATAAACACCTTTTTTCATTTTTAAAATATTTAATTTATTTACAAAAATAATGAGATAATAAAAACAATTACCTATTAATGTATGTTTTTTTTAGTTTTATTAAGAATTGTATATTTTTTTTATAATATCTATAGAAATTTGCCAAAATGAAGTAATTATTTTAATTTTTTTAAATTTA
>CAILWV010000037.1 GCA_903838055.1 uncultured Bacteroidota bacterium
AAAAAGAATCGGTGAAGATTAGTAAGTAGATTCCTGGTTATTTAGGCTGCAAAAAAGCACTTAAGTCTACATTTTCCCAAAATTAATTAACTTTTAATATGCAGATTGAATATTTAATGGGAGCATGAATGAGCATCTAACCTTTTTACCTTGTTGTTCTGCAGGAGTCCATTTTGGACAATTTTTTAATAGTCGTATTGCTTCTTCGGCAGTTCCATACCCTATATCTTTCAGCACTTTAATATCGGCAATAGATCCATCTTTTTCAACAACAAATGAAATTAATAATTTTCCTTTTAATCCAGGAACTTCAGGGGTTCGGTAATTTTTAGATATGTATTCATAAAATTTATTTAATCCTCCTTTAAATTCGGGTTTCACTTCTATTCCACCTGAATTATATACGGTATTATCTCCGGATATTGGCGGAATTGATGATTCTGATTGTGCTTGTATATCATTAAATGCTACTATACAAATAAATAAAAATAATAGTTTTCTCATCTTTACAATTTATGGGATATTCAAATATTTATGGGTTTGTAAGGAAACTCTCCATTTAGGATTATTCATTACATAATCGACAATAAGTAGAGTCATTTCTTCCTTTTTACTCCATTCTGGTTGTAAGAAAAGTATTGCTTTTGGATTCACCTTTTCAGCTTGCTCTTCTGCGAAAATAAAATCGTGTTTATTGTAGATAATTACCTTTAACTCGTTTGCAATTTGGTAAGCGCTTTCTACTGGTAGTTTGTTTTTCTTTGGTGAAAGACAAAACCAATCCCAAGCTCCAGTAACTTCATAACAACCTGAGGTTTCGATATGTACTTTTAAATTTTGTTCTTTTAACTTACTAGTAAGCAAGTTCATGTCCCAAGTTAAGGGTTCACCTCCAGTTATTACAACGGTATCGGCATATTTTTTTGCATTAGAAACAATAACATCTATTTGAGTTGGAGGATGCAGTTCGGCATTCCAACTTTCTTTTACGTCGCACCAATGGCAACCTACATCGCAACCACCAATACGAATAAAGTAGGCAGCAGTACCGGTATGAAATCCTTCACCTTGAATGGTGTAAAATTCTTCCATTAAGGGTAGCATTTCACCTTTATCGACTGCTATTTGTATGTTTTTTTCTAGCATTTTGTTTTTAAATATCTAAGTTGCTAAGATTGTGTTTTTTAGATTTACAAATAGAAAAATGGATAACTTTTTAGCCCTGATGCAAGGGAAAAGCCTCGCCTTTTTAGGGGAGCTTTGGAAAGGCAGCAGGAATTACCATAACAGATAAAGCCTGAACCATTAGCTTCTAATTATTTTTCTCTGATGTAAATATCAATTGGCACACCAGAAAAATCCCAGTTTTCACGTATTTTATTTTCTAAGAATCGTTTATATGCTTCTTTTACATATTGCGGTAGATTTGCGAAAAACACAAACTGAGGGGTTGGTGTTGGCAACTGCATGCAATATTTAATTTTTACATATTTTCCTTTTAAGGCCGGTGGCGGATGATTTTCGATTATTTTCAACATATAATCGTTGAATTTGGATGTCGAAATTCTTTGACTTCTATCTTCGAAAACTTTCACAGTTGTTTCTAGAGCTTTTAGCAAACGTTGTTTTGTTAATGCCGATACGAAAAGAATTGGCACATCTGTAAAAGGTTGCAATTGCTCGCGAATTTTAACTTCATAGTCGCGGGTGGACATAGTTTCTTTTTCGACTAGATCCCATTTATTAACCAAAATCACAACACCTTTTCGGTTTTTTTCGGCTAACCAAAATATACTTTGATCTTGTCCTTCAAATCCACGAGTAGCATCAATAATCAAAATACAAACATCTGAATGCTCAATTGCACGTACAGAACGCATCACCGAATAAAATTCTAAATCTTCTTTTACTTTTGCTTTTCTTCTTATTCCTGCTGTGTCTACAAGATTAAATTCAAATCCGAAACGGTCGAATTTAGTATCAATGGAGTCTCTAGTAGTCCCTGCAATATCGGTAACTATATATCTATCTTGTCCAATTAAGGCGTTGATAAAACTAGATTTTCCTGCATTAGGACGACCTACAACGGCAAATCTTGGCAATACAATTTCTTCTTGAGTTGGTAATGGTTTTATAGGAAAAGCATCAATTAGAGCATCTAATAAATCTCCGGTTCCACTTCCTGAAATACTGGCAAAAGTGAAATATTCTCCTAAACCTAGATTATAAAATTCAACGGCGTCTTTTTCACGCATTGAATTGTCTACTTTATTAACCGCTAACAATACTGGTTTAGTAACTTTTCGAAGTAATTTAGCCACAGCATCGTCCATTGGGGTAATTCCTTCTTCTACGTCTACTACAAAAATAATAACATCGGCTTCATCAATAGCAAGTTCAACTTGTTTACGGATTTCCGATTCAAAAACGTCATCACTACCACGAATGTATCCACCTGTATCAATTACAGAAAATTCTTTTCCGTTCCATTCGCTTTTTCCATAGTTTCTATCTCTGGTTACTCCAGATACCGAATCTACAATAGCTTCTCTTCTTTGTATCAGCCTATTAAAAAGGGTTGATTTCCCTACATTAGGTCTTCCTACTATCGCAACAATGTTATTCATGTGTATTTTTATTATTTCCTTTTTTGATCATTTGAACCTTTTAAATTTGAACTTATTTCAAACTTTCTATATCCTAATGATTTTAAAATAATGTGCAAAGGTACTATTTAGAGCTGTAATATCAATTTTTTTACTCCACTTAGTACTATATAATTTTTTGTTAACTATAATTTTGGTGTTAATAAAAGTTCCTAAAAATTTAGTTTAACGCTTATTACTATTCGAAGTGCTCTTATTTTTGGTTGTACCCAAAACGACGCAATTGGAATTGATTATTTCTCCAATCTTTATTAACCTTCACAAACAATTCGATGTGAATTTGCTTGCCGAAAAACTTCTCTAAATCTTCACGAGATTGGACGCCAACTCTTTTTAAGGCAGCACCTTTATGTCCGATAATGATTCCTTTTTGAGTATCACGTTCTACCATAATAACCGAACGAATTCGGATTATTTTTTCGTCTTCTAAAAATTCTTCCGTTTCAATTTCTACCGAATAGGGAATTTCTTTATCGTAGTTCATTAAGATTTTCTCCCTAATAGTCTCATTTACGAAGAAACGTTCTGGTTTATCGGTAAGAGCATCTTTAGGATAATAAGCGGGTGATTCGGGCAAAAGTTCTAAAATACGAGCAAAAACTTCCTTAACATTAAAGTTTTCTAATGCCGATATAGGATAAATTTCAGCGTTAGGAACTTTCTCTTTCCACATTTCAATTTGTTCTTCCAATTGAAGCTGGTCTGATTTATCAATCTTATTTAACAGCAATAAAACTGGAATTTTAGCATTAATGATTTTAGAAAAGAAGGCTTCATCTTTAAGTTCCGTCTCTCCTATTTCAACCATATACAATAAAACATCAGCATCTTCAAAAGCAGATTTCACAAAATCCATCATAGATTTTTGCATCTCATAGGCAGGCTTAATAATTCCTGGGGTATCTGAAAGAATGACTTGAAAATCTTCTCCGTTTACAATTCCAAGAATTCTATGACGTGTAGTTTGTGCTTTAGAAGTAATTATGGATAACCTTTCACCAACAAAAGCATTCATTAAAGTTGATTTTCCTACGTTTGGATTTCCTATTATGTTTACAAAACCGGCTTTATGCGACATTTATTATTATTTAATTTGATGCAAAGGTAGGCATATCAAGTCAATAGAAGAAATAAAAGATTTTTTTATATTTTTGTTGCTTGTGTCAATAAACGTTGTATATTTGCAGTCGAATCAACAACGAGATTTTAATTGATTGAAAGTTGATTTTTCGCCTAGCGAAATTAAGTTCTAAAATAATATTTGATCCTATATCGCGGGATAGAGCAGTAGGCAGCTCGTCGGGCTCATAACCCGAAGGTCACAGGTTCGAGTCCTGTTCCCGCTACTAAAGAGGACCCATCCCATTTTTGAGGATGGGTTTTTTGTTTTTCAGAATCATAACTTACTGAAATACATTTAGTTAATTCGAATAAAGCATTGGTTTTTGAGGTTCGATATTTTCTATTTTTGATCGAATAATGAAACCCCTCTGGAAATACCAAATATTGAAACTTTCTTTTTTTATTATAATCTAATGAGCCATAGAATTTACTGGGACTCTGAGCTATTTTTAAGAAATAATTTATTGCTTTTTCATGGTTCGATATTTTTGTAGGCAAATAATCCAGTTCTTTTGTTTTTTGGATTATTGCATCATTAATTTTTTGGCTTTGTCTTTCAAAAATATCTTTAGAAATTTCATTTATTGCATACCGATATTCCATTGTATCATAACTTGTTTTCAACTCATTTAATTCCTTTGAAGCAAGTCTCTTTTTCTCCGAAAGGTTAGACATCTCATCCTCTATTATTTTTTTGAGTTGCGCAGAAAACAAATCTTTCAATTGCCCAGAAAAATTAAACTGTTCCAAAACTTCACTAAATTGTTCGTGTAGCCCTGCTCTTAAAGATTTTTTTGAACTTGAAGCGTTCACTGTTTTATGGCAGGAATTGCACTTATAATAATAAATGTTTTTTGCCTTATTTAGATAAGAGGTCATTGTATCATCACAGTCGGAACACATTAGGAATTTTGGAGCTAAAGGTGTTTCTTCCTTTCCAGCTATTTTGACAACACCAAACTGCTTTGACCCTTCTAGAATCCGTTGCAATTGATTGTATTCTTTAACGGTTATTAATGGCTCCCAAGAACCCTTGATGATTTTACCATCCAATAACGAATTGACTATTCTTCCAGTATAAAACTGATTTCTCCAAATCTCTGAAATCCTTTGTTTTCTAATTTTTACTCCTTTTGAATCCAACCACTGTATAATTTCAGAATCGGTGCATGATTTGTAGATTTTCATTTTAAACGCTTCTTTCAATAATTGTCCATCACTATTAATTTTAATTTCTTGATATGCTTGTACTTTTGTAGGGTCCGTTACTCTTGGTCCAAAGTGGTCGTATCCTTTTGGAGTTTTTCCAAAAACTTTACCGTTCTCAAGTGCATTTATTAATCCCGGAATTATAGTATCCTGACGACTGAAATTTTCTTTCTGTGCATATAACAGCTGTGTTGAAAATTCATTTTCAGCTCTTTCATTAAAAGTATGGTTATCCGTACTTACAGAATACAGATAAACATTGTACTCTTTTCTAAGACGTACAAAAAGTTGAATATGCTCTGCCCCTGCTCTACCAAATCTACTTGGAGACCAAATAAGTATCATTTTAGGTCGTTTGGCAACTGGTGTCCTCTTTATCTTGTCCATCAGTTCTTTAAGAGTACTTTGCGTGTTAATTCTTTTAGAACTTTCATACTCTGCATCAAACTCTTGGGTAATAATTAACTGATTTTCTTTTGCGAATGCTTTAATCTTATTCACTTGAGTTTCAATACTACCATTATTAACAAATTGGTCTTTTGTAGATACCCGTGTATAGGACCAAACAACCGCATTTTTAAAATCGTTAAGTGTTAAATTTTTCTTTTTCATTTTTGTACTGTTCGTAAATTATTTTGGTAAACTCATATAATTGTTTTGAAAATTCAAATGAATCTTCTTCTTTAAGCACTTCTTTTAATATTGGTGCAATAGCTATTAGTTCTTCAAAATCTAATAAGTAATCGCTTTTATTGGGTTTTAAAAACTTTTGGCCCATATCGTATTAATATAAATACGGGCTGGATTTTCAGGAACCGAATAGGTGGTACATTTGTCATTTAATTATGTTCTAATTGTTATTTTATAATTTCCTTGCGTTCTTGGTTCAATCAAAATTTTAGAACCTAATGGTAGTTTATTTGTAAGGAAAAACTTGGCTAACTCTTCCGCTTTTTTATGTTCCTCAGTAATCTTATATATTTTTGGCAAACCATCTTGTTGGACTACAATTTCTAATAACTTCGGCTTATCAAAAAATAAAACTCTACGGATTTGATTTTCTATAGAAGATAAATATTCTAAATCTGTGTAGCTTTTTCCAATTTCAATACCAATCAATTTTGTTAGAAGTGGAAGAAAAGGAATAACTACTAAAGTTTCACCAAAATATAAATTGTTCAAATCAGCAGTTAAACCAACATTACTAAAATTAAAAGAATGTTCACCAGACTTAGGACAATAAATTAATGAAACGACACTTCTATTTGACATCAAGCAAGTTTTAAAAGCGCTTGTAAACGGATTGATTTCTTTCCTAAAAAGAGTAATCATTATTGGTTCAAATCCTAAAAAATATTCAATTGTTTCATTATCAAATTTTTCTAGCTTACTTTCAGCTAGTATTTTTTTTAAAACAGCATCAGCATATTTTTCATTAAATGGTTTTATCCAAATATCCTGTGACAACTTCTGCAACCTTATTGTGTCAATTCCTAAATTTGATAATTCATTTATTATCAAAATCCAAAGTGCTTCTGTCATATCCATAAAACCTTTTTTTTCTTTTTCAAAAAAGGGGATAATATCACGTTCTTTCCAGTAATTTATTTGTCTTGAAGTAATTTCTAAGTTTTTAGGTAAAAAACACTTATTGGAAATCAAGTTGCCCATTTTTATTAATTCCTCCCTATTCATAATTATACAGTAATTTAAATTAAAATAATATTTTCCATTTGGTAAATGTATAAATAAATTTTTATATTTGAAGAAATTTTAAAAAAAATTAAAATGATAAAGAAAAAAACAATTCTGCGACGGGTTTCAAATAGAACCTACCCGCCTAAGTTATGCAAAAAACCGGATTGCAATTTAGAATTTATCCCTACCGACGGAAGACAAGTGTATTGTAATGCTCAGCATCGAATTGACAGTAACAATGACAAAAGAAAAGTTATTGATGAAATTGAAAGTGATTTCAAGAAAAAAGCAAGAAACAATAAATTGGTATTGATAAAAATTGAGAAAAGTGCTAATTACATTAAATCGGGGGTGGCAAATAAATCACTTTTAGAATACGAAGGCTATGACTTTTCTATTTACCATAGAAAACAAATTGAAATAAATACTAGAAGAGAAATTCAAATTTGTTATGATTATGGCTTAATCTTAATAGACGCTTTAAATGAAAATTATAAAATAGTAAAATTATGAACCAGATGCAATTTCGCGACCTAACAACAGCAGAGTCATTTCCATTCGCCTATGGGCAAGATTTATTAAAAAAACAATCAGAGCATTTTGTAAGTAATGCGCTTTCTGAAGGCAACTTTGAAAGCGGGTATAAAAATATGCCTAATAACTTCCCTTCGGCTCTAGAAAATTCTCCACTTATTGTAAACTCAAAACCTCCTCAATTATTAATTGGAACTTATTTGAAACATCATTGGAGACAATTACTTATTGTTTTAATTGTTGGCAGTGTTGCAACATATGTATATTTAAAATCAAAAGAGAAAAAAGAGCAAAAATCTAACGGAACTAAAATACCAAAAAACCTTTATTACAAAATACCAAAAAAATCAATATAAGTCAATGAAAATAGATAAAAATCAATTCAAATAATTGTATTTATTTACAAATCAATGCGTATCTATTTATAATTTATAGATAGAAAAAACACGTAATAAACTATAAAATAAATGACGAAAATAAATATTAAACAAAAGAAAAGTAAGTATTAGAAATACTAGTTTCAAACTATTTGTATTAAAAAAATAAGATTATTTTTTATATATTAGCAGAATACTTATTTAGCCGAATTTAGTTATTCTTTTATTACCTTAAAAGATTTAGTTGATTCCCCATTACTAAATTTTAGAATATAAACTCCGCTGGATAAATTACTCATGTCTATTTCTTGATTGTTGCTCAGAGCACTAAAAAGAGTTTTAGAAACTTCTTGACCTAAATAATTATATACTGCCACTTCCTTAAAATTAAAGTTTATGTTATCAAAGGATACTTTTGATGAAGTTGGGTTTGGGTATATGTTTAATGAATCATTAGTTTCAAATATTTCAGTTGAAAGAGTATAATTAATATTAAAAAAATAAGGACTTAAGTAACTTGTAGTTGTTGGATTTCCAATTATTTGAAGGTAATATTGGCCAGCATTTAATGCTTTTGTAATAGAAATTGTTGTGGCTCCATTACTACTATATGTTCCATTAGTTATACCATCAATTATATTACCATTCACATCAATAATTCTTGCATAAATATTTATTGGCAATGTATTACCAATATTAATATTTACCTGACTATTATTTGTTAGAGTAAACTTATATTCATCAAAGTCATAAGTATTAGGATTGTATTGGGACTGAACTGTAATAAATCCATAATAATCGGTATTATATATAACTTTATACGCTAGATTATATTGGTCAGGTTCATCTAAACCCTGCATGTTTTCATATGACTGAGAAGTTAAATTTAAATGGTTTGTTGCTGTTGAAAAAAGATTGTGAGTTAGATTAGAATATATATTATTTATGTTTGCACTACTAGTGGTAACAACTCCGTCTCCTCCTAAACTTAAAATATTACCAATTATACATGAATAGTCTAAATTGTATTGTGGAGTTTTTTGATTTAATCCAGTACCAGATAAATTTTCACCTATTATACCATTACAGTTAACATCAGTATTATAAAAATTCCCTGATATTGTATCATCCATTATATAATCACTTTCGATACCTCCATATAAAAAAACTCCTGGTGCATAAGGAGAATAGTAATATGAAGTCCTTAAATCTCTAACCGCTTCTGACTGAGGGTTTGGAAGTGAACTCAAAGCAGGACCAAAAGCATTACTTCCTCCATGAGGAGTGCCAGTAGTCACTAGTTTTGCAACATGGTGTTGCCCATCCAGTTGCCAATTAATTGGGTTTTGTAGATATTCTCTAGCTGCTAATCCCCCCATAGAATGCCCCATTAAAATTACTTTATCACGACCAGTAAGTTGCATTACCTCCATAATTACTCTTTGTAAAGCTTTACCTTGCTTTGCTATTGCTGATTGATTGCTTAAATTAGCACATGCAGGGTCAAAAGCCCCTGTACTATTTACTGCAAAATTAACATAATAATAGTCTCCACCATTGTAAAGTGTAGATTGATAGAATGCAATATCAGCACCAACTGAGGGATTTGGATATACATTTAAATTTGCATGAAATAAATCATTATCATCATTTAAAGAAATATCAAATCTTCCACCATAGTTAAATAGGTAATTTATATCCATGAAATCAGTAAAATTATTCCAAGTAGTTGAACTAGAATTTAAACCATGAATAAAAATTATAGGGTAGGGTAATTTAGTTTGTGTAGTAAGAGAGTTTTTACTTGCTAAACTCGGCATTTTTAATTCATGTCTTACGCCCAATGAATCTGGAGCAGATAAATATTCATAATCTGCTGGTCTTGGCTTCATCTCTAGTAAAACATTTTGTGCATTAGATTGGTACAATGCACCTAAAAATATAATTGATAATAGTAGTTTTGTTTTCATTTAAATTTTAATTAAAGTTTCCAAATGCAACAACCTCAACAATCACTTTTAAACCATCTTTTAGATTAGGATTGCTTAAGCAAATCATTAGGTTATTAAATGTTAAATTACATTCTCCATAAAAACCAAGAGTATTTTCTTTTGTGTAGTTTGAATAAATATTAAAAGACCTTTTTGCATAAAAATCATTCATCGCATAATCGTTTATTATATAAAAATTTAAACCATTATACGTTTGATTATTTACAAATAATGGAAAATTATTTGATAACAAAGTAAAAAAAGTTTCCCGAGGCTGGTAGTAATAATTAGCATATACATCCATAGGAGTTATTCTATAATACCATTTCGTAGTCCCTATTGGAAGTCTTACATACATGGCATTTCTTGAACTTCCTCCAGAAAACATTTCATTTGAAGTAGAATTAATAGTGACCACCTCATTTATTACTTCTTTGTAATGAATCTTTTGAACAGCATTAGTATTGTTATTATTGTTTCCAGCTAATGCTTGGAGTATTTCTAATGCTGTTTGAGAATTAGAATTTATGGAGAAAAATATTATTAATAGAAATAGCAGTTTTTTCATAATATATTATTCCCAAGTAAGGTTTAATTTAATAGTAACTCCACTATTTGTTTGTGTAACAGTTAAGGGATACTTGTTTGACCCAATTGTATATTGTAACATATTAAATGGAACTATTCCAATTGTTTCATCAGAGGATGATGGGAAATCATTAGTGTCATTATCCATTACATAAATATAGATTGGGTCACTAAAATTTGTTGTTTGATATGGTGTCGAAAGATTCCATGGCAATGGAATATCTGCACTACTTACATTACTTAAAGTTCCAGAGGCATTGAAAACCGTTGTATTGTTATTTATAACCAACCCCATATATACATCTGGACCATTAATTCCATCCCACAAAGTGTTAGTTCCAGGTTTATTAAATGGCATTTGTGTTATTGTTACAGCAGTTATTTTATACTTAGTTTTTACAACTTCAGCAGGAGCTGTTGGAGTATCATCTTTAGAACATCCAAAGGCAATCATTGCAATACCTAATATTGCAATTTTTTTAAATAAATTATTCA
>CAILWV010000038.1 GCA_903838055.1 uncultured Bacteroidota bacterium
TAAATCCGTTTGAATAGAAACGGTCCAACTTTTTTTGTGAATGTCTAATCCAATGAATATCTTTGGAATTGTTAAGGCATCATGTAATTGCATAAACTTCGTTTTTAGGAAACTCAAAGTTATGCTTTTACATAGATGCTTCAATAAATTGCGAATTTTGTAGTAAATTCACATTCACATTTCGCAAGAATTTTTATCTTTAACAGAAAATAATTAGTTCCTAAGTTCGCAACTGCGTGAAGCAGCCAAACGTTAAACTATAAAAAGAAAAAGGAGTTGGTTTTTACCCCACAAGCTCTAACAAGTAAACGTTAGCAATAACATTAAAAAAAATGACTTAAAATTGAAAAAAAAATAGTTATGAAAAAAATCATAGTTAATATTGTGATCTTGACTTATGCTATATGGGGAACCTTACTATTAGTAAGCATTGAGTATGTATTAGCTAACCGAAATACACCGCTGATATCTGAACCACAAAAACCAGATACTACATTTCTTCTACTGATACATATACTACTTTTACTACCTCGGCATATCCTATTTTTATATGGAAAAAACACGTAGCGAAAAAAGTAGTATTGATATTTGTCCATTACTTTTTTGCGGTAATTTTTGCATTTTACATATACTATTTAGGATTAGTGGGTATTTTTGGTTGGAATAATTAAAAATTCCCCACGATAGCGCACATGTCACGCTTGAGCCCACTAACAAATTCCTTTAATTTCTAAAGTAGATGGGCATCATTACCATAGTTTATTGAACTGCTATATTTCTAATTTATTGGGAAAGTAACAAATTGAAGTTTATTATTTTTTTTGTGGATACGAGCTTGAAGCTCGCACTAGCAATGGGATGCAAAGGATTTAATTGAAATGAAAAAGCTTAGTTTAACGACACTTCTTAAGGCCGCGGAACGTTATACTATAAATGAAAAAGTAGTAGGTCTTAACCACACTAAAATATAAATTTTAAAAAAGTGATTTCGCCTTTACTAGCATTATGCGAATAACTAGAAATTTCGATTCCCTTTTATAATAGAAATTAACTACTCCCAAGTATCCGTTCTAAAGGAAGAAGCCGGAAGCATATTATTATCGTATAAACTTCCTACAAACCAATTACGCCAACCATAGCGAACAGCTACCGGAACGGTGACCTCAACACTAGAAACCTTAAGTTGTTTATGAGCAATAATTTCAGCTTTTGCAGGATAAAACACTCTATCCTCTCCTGCTATTTCAAAATTACTTAATTCGTTTTCAGGCGAATACAAACCCGTTTCTGCATTATCAAAAGTTACTACCAAGGAGCAATCTTTTTCGATCATAGATTTATAAACCGGTCCCATGCAATCTACATCTTTCATGCCATAGGTTTTATTTAAGGCATTAAAAAGCAATCTATCTGCTGCTTCCTTTTTTCTTGGAGGATGAATAGTTTCTGCTGAACCAACGTCGGAAAGAATTGCAATACCCGAATTAGGAATTAAATCTAACGCTCTTAGTTGTACTTCGCGAAGATATTGTGAATTGGATTTATCGATGTATTTATTAGGTGCGATTTGAACATAATAAAATGGAAAGTCACCAATATTCCATTGCTTACGCCAATCTTTCACCATTTCTGGAAATAGTTGTTGGTACACTTTAGGCTCATCCCGATTGGTTTCTCCTTGGTACCAAAGTACTCCTTTGATAGTGTAGGAAGTTATCGGATTAATCATTGCGTTATAAATAGCCGATGATATTCTTTTGTATTTTTCGGTAGTATCTTTTTTTATTTTATTAACGTCAATTAATGGAGTTATAGCATCTTTACTCATCCAAGGTTGAATTCGAGTTCCGCCCCATGAAGTCATAATTAATCCAACAGGAACATCCAGTATTTTTTGTAATTGTTTACCATAAAAATAGGCAATGGCGCTAAAATCTTTCACTGTTCCTGAATTAGCATAATCCCATTTTTTAAAAGTGCTAACCGAATCTAAAGGAGTTGGCGAACCATTTTCAGCAATGGCAAACAATCGTAAATTTGGATTTGAGGATGTTGCAATTTCTAAATTTCCGTCAAATGTAGGTTGCCCTGTATACCCTTTTAAAGGCATTCTCATGTTGGATTGTCCAGAACACAACCAAACTTCGCCAAATAAAATAGCATTTAAGTTTATGATAGATTCCTTACTTTTAAATTGAATCGTTTGTGGTTCTTTGCTTAATGTGGTATTAAGTGAAATCTCCCAACGCCCATTTTCAGGAGTTTCCACTTTTAAAGATTTAGAAATCCAACTTGTTTTAATGGTGATTTTTTCTCCCGGATTTGCCCATCCCCATAATTTAATAGTAGTATTCCGTTGCAACACCATATTAGATGCAATAATACTTGGAAGTTTTATTTTTGCGAAACTTTCTTGATTAACTATCAAAACTAAAACTAGTAGTGAAAAAAATATTTTTTTCATTGCTTCGTTATTTTTTAATGATTTTTAAAAATCTAATTGGTTTATTTTCTTTACAAAAAGTTGCAAAGTACATTCCTGATTTTAAAAAAGAAAGATCTAATGTACTAGAAACTATTGCTTGATTTACTACAATTTTACCTGTAATATCCAAAATTCGAATGCTGTCATAATTTTGAAATATAGTATCTGATAAGCTTAATTTATCAAAAATAGGATTCGGAATAATAACAGAATTATCCTCAATATAATTTGTATTTACATCTAAAACGGAAACTTCTTGAATACTAAAATCCGAAAAGCGAACTGCTTCATCTCGTAAATCGGCAATATCAACCAAACTACGATAAATTCCCCATTTAGGGCGAATAAACGTATTATCCGGACGGATAGTTGCAATATTAGAATTGCTATAGGACATCAAAACGGTTCCATCACTATGTTTTTTAAGAGTAATTGAATACGTGCCTAAACTTCCTACATGAATTTGTTCTACAGCTTCAATCCAATTCCCCTCAAATAAAGACAAGTCAACAGTGCTTACTTTATTGGTGCCCGATGTGGCATTGGCTACGTAAATTAATTCTAATTTATTTGGTGTTCCTAAACGCGGAGTTAATGTAAATAATGGACTGCTATCATCACCATCAACAGCTTTTATTTGATGTAAATGGGTGAAATTAGTTGAGGGTTTATACCCAACAGGTATTTTAAACATCCATTTATAGATTATATTTTCTCCTGTAGTTCCTATTAAATTTGCTGGTGAAGCCGCATAAGTTTTAATTTCAACTCTTTGTCTATCTGTGGACAATGTAGAAACATCATTATCAATAGCATAATGGGAATAAAATTCAAACACATATTTATTCAACTGGGTATCAAATACCTCTGCAATATGTCTGCCAAAATCTTGGTGCGAACCATCGGGAGATTGATCTGGTGCTTCAACCGCTCCTGTGCCGTTTCCTGGAGCAAAAGTGTTTGTAATTAATTCATAGGTATTTCCTGGTCCATTTGCATTCAATATTACTTGTGAATAGGAAAGAAATAGGTTGAAAAGAATAAAGACTATTGCCAATAAGGACTTTTTTTTAATAGTTTTCACTTTGAATATTTTAACAAAATTAATTTTCACCTTCTTTAATAGAAAACTCATTAAATCGAACGGATTCATCTCTTAAATCTTCCGCTTTTTTAAGACTTCTATAGATTCCCCACTTTGGGCGAATAAAATCATTATCCGGTCTAATAGTTTGAATATTTGAGCTAGAATAAGACAGTAATTCTTGTCCGTTTTTTACTTTTTTTATGATAATAGAATACGTGCCAATAGCACCAATTTTTATTTTTTCAGTAACTTCCACCCAAACACCTTCAAAATCAGATAAATCAGCACTTGCAATTGTTGTTTCATTATCATGAATAACAACTAATTGATTTTCTTTAGCTTTTCTAGCTGTTATTGTAAAAATTGGTAAATCTTGTGATCCACCCACAGCTTTAATTTGATGCAAATGCGTGAAACTACTAGAAGGTTGAAAACCCATGGGAAGTTTAAACTTCCAATTATAAATAACTGTTTCGCCTTTAGTTCCTTTCAAATTTTCAGGGGATTGCTCGTACGTTTTTATCTCTACACGCTGGCGGTCTAATTTTTCACAACGATCGTTATCCGGACTAACATGAGAATAGAATTCGAAAACATTTTCTTTTAAATCTTTATCCCAAACCTCGGCAATATGTCTTCCAAAAGAGGCATGAACACATTCAGGATGTTCAACTGCTTCACTTCCTGGCGCTAATATACTATTAATCAATTCATAGGTATCACCAGGACCATCAGCTTTTAATGTTATTTGTGAATTTGATAAAAATGGTAAAGCAATAACGATTAAGAAATTATTTAATTTCATTTTGGTTAATTATATATTTATTATTCTATTTAAAAGGTGTTAAACTAGCAATGAATTTAAGTATTGCTTCGTTAATTTCGGCATTTTTATCTTTGTCAAATTTTCCATGAAGCCCTCCTGGTACAGTAAAAAATTCAGATTTAACTCCTAATTCTTGTAATTTTTTATACAAGTCAACCGACTGGTGGTAAGGAACAGTTGGGTCGGCATCGCCATGAACAATAAAAATTGGGGGACTATTTTTTGTCACATACGAAATTGGAGATACCGATTTAATAAATGTTTCATTTTTAGCATTTTCTCCAAGCCAGTATGCTGGAGAAGAACTTTTGTGATCAGGACCATAAGTCCAATCCCAAACATCCATAATACCATATTTATCAATAATTGCCGCAACTTTGATATTCTCTATACCAGAGCAATTTGTATCAAAACGATGGTCATTTGCTAATAAACCACCCATTAATGCCAAATGTCCTCCGGCACTACCTCCCATAATAATAATTTTATTAGGGTCAATATTTAGTTTTTTAGCATTTTGAATTAAATAAACCAACATGCATCTTGTATCTTCAATTGCAGCAGGTGCTTTAGCATAATCACTCATGCGATATTCCATATTGGCAACAGCAAATCCTGCCTTGAAAAAAGGAGAAAATCCACCTTGGGTATCTTTAGATCCTGTTTTCCAACCACCACCATGGATATTAATAATTACGGGAGTAGGCTTAGTTTCATTTAATGCCAAATACAAATCTGCTTTTCCTTCCCACTCTTTTACTTTAGTATAAACTACATCCAATTGAGCACTATAATTTTTAGGAATAGTGACTGGTTTTTTAACTATTGAATCTTTATTTTGGGCATTGCCAAGGCTAGAAATAATAATTGTCAAGACAACAAATAATTTTTTTTTCATTTTCTGAAATAATAAATTTAGATAAATAGAATATTAATTTTAAATAAAAATGCGATATTTTATAGAAAAATACCGCATTTTCAGTCTTTAATGAATTAATAATTATTGTACAATCAATTTATTAGTAGCTGTATTTCCAGCTTCATTGATTTTTACAAAATAAGTTCCTTGAGTTAAACTAGAAACATTAATAGCTTCTGTTGTAGTTTTAGCTTGAAGAACTTGTTGACCTAAAGTATTAAATATAGTTACTTCTTTTTCTGAATCCGTACTTGAAGTAATATATAATTTTCCGTTTGATACTGGATTCGGATACATATTAAAACCAGTTGCATTAACTGTAGCCAAAGCTAAGTTTGCACCACCAATTGATTCTGACCAATTGTTTGCTACTCTAATTTCATCAATAATTAGTGTTGGTGTAGAAGTAGATGATGCTTGAAGTAATTTAATTCTATCAATATGATCTCTTGTTACAGAAGTGGTTGGATTATTTTGAGATAAAGTAGCTGTTGGCTGCGTTGTTGTTGCAGGATCCATCCACAAATTAGCAGTTTGCATTAAAGGATCAGCATCGCCAATATTCTCATAACTAATTACAACTAAATGTTCCGTATTAAAATCATATTCTGTAGGACTCCAAACACATTCTGTAATATTATTTGATTTAGATAAACCAATATTAAATTTACCTGTAGCAATATTTTTTCTAAACATTACATCAGATGAATAAGCTGTTGTAACAATACCTGTAGCAGGATCAGTAGTCTCAGTTAAAAAACTATATATACCAGTAGGTGTAGAATAAGCAGGATCTGTTGTTGTTGAAGCAACAATTGTAGTTACATCGGCAGCAGTAAATAGGAAAGAAGAGAATAAACTACCGCTTGAAGTGTTTGTGAATTTTAATTCTGGGTCAATTCCTGAACCTGCAAAAGTAATTGCATTACCTGTAGCTAAAGGAAGAACTGTATTTGTCCATGCCGGTGACGCAACAATTGATACATCATCTGTAATATTAGTACTTGGCGTTATTGACCAAGAGCCTAAACCAACGCCGTTATTTGTAGCTACAGCAGTATTAACGCCATTATTCATTAATATTAATTTGTCGGCAATAGTATAACCTGCAAAACCTTCATATAAAGGTAATGTTTTTAGTCCTGTATCACCAACGAATACCTGAGTAGCAACTCTAGTACTCTCTGTACCATTTATAGTTTGAGATCCGTAATAATTAGTATAACTTAAAGCTGTAGTAGTTGCTAATTCGGCTCCTCCTGTAAGAGTTGAATACCATTTCATATTTGTTCCAACACCAACTAAATCAGCTACCGTAGGATTTAAAGTGCTATTAAAAGCTTGTCTTTTTTCAATTACTGGAGGAGCAGTATATGCAGGAAGTGGGCTAAGTCCAATTTGAAAATTATCAAATTGAAATGAATTTGAACCGCTTGTGCTAGTTTGCAAACCTACAACATAACCAAAAGAAGTCATTGGGGTTGTTGGAGGTACTTGTGTAAAACTACCAACAAGGTTTAGAGTTCCGCTAGTAGGGTCTACAAAAGTAGTACCTGTATCTTCACGATAGTAAAGTTCCCATACATCAATAGAAGGATTGTAAGTAACTTTAATACTTAAATTGTTTGGTGCAGCTGCACTAGGACTAGGAGCTAAACCGGGAGACTCTATTAAACGAGTAAGAACAGAAGCTTCGGCAGCAGGATCTCCAAGACCGTTACTAAATTTTATTAAATTTATACTTGCTTTAGTAACATCTGCAGTACTTTTTTGTACCACTACAGCATAACCTGTACCAGGAGTTGTACCGTTAGAAATAAAACTACTATTTGAAGCACACAAAACAGTAGCGTTAAAATATTTAGCCTCTGGATAACCCGTTGTGGCTGAAAATTGATTAGTAGATAATCTTGAAGATTTCATATTGAAAGTCCAAGTTACTAAGTTAGTATTTGAATGTAAAACACTATTAAAAGCAGTACCACTAGGTATAGATCCTGCTAAACTAACTCTTTTAGCTGTTCCGTTAGATACAAAATTTAGGAAACCATTGTTACTGGCATCTAAACCAACAGCACTATATCCTGCAATATTAGTAGTATAACTAACTACTGGGGTTGAAGTTCCTCCAGCATAATTATTTGCTACTGGCACCACAGCAGACCCGAAAGTTTCTTGAAAAACAGTCTGGCTCCATGCTGAATTAGCAACAAAAAGCATAGCAATAAATGCAAATTTTAATGATTTTTGGTTAAGTAATAGTTTTTTCATAATTGTCTGTTTAAATTCTTTTTTTTTAATTAATCTTCAATTTAGTGATTTAGGGGTAAATAGTAAAAAAATCAAAATATAAACTACTTTATATTTTTATCTTCTAATAATTTCA
>CAILWV010000039.1 GCA_903838055.1 uncultured Bacteroidota bacterium
ACAGCTGCTTTTGCTTTCTTTGCATAAAAGAGGATTGATACTTTTGTTTTCATTGTTGTGACCTTTTTAGTGTTATTAAATTTAACTTCAATATGACTAATCTACAAGATGTACAATGATTGAACAAGTAGTCTAACTATTGTAAATCCATATAGATTATAGCCCGAGATAAAAATCGGTTACCCACAATTTTTTTTTTTAAGGTAACCGAATTTATCCCTTTAGGTTCACGTATAAATGAATAATTTGACTATTGATTAAAAGAAAAAACCCTTAAAATCATACGATTTTAAGGGTTTTAATTCAATTTGTATTTCTACTGGCGGAGAAAGAGGGATTCGAACCCCCGGACCTGTTACAGTCAACAGTTTTCAAGACTGCCGCATTCGACCGCTCTGCCATTTCTCCAATAAGACGCATCTTCTTTCGTAATGCGGATGCAAATATACTAACCTTTTTTTGTTTTCCAAATAGATTTTAAACAAAATAAAAATTATTTTTAATGCAGGTAACTAATCATTTCATAATCTAACTATTACCTAATTAATTGGTGAAAGAAGTATAGTTATATTTTAAGAATATGATTAAATATACTAGTTGTTAAAACCACTTTCTAGTGAATAAACCTACTAAAGACTGTGGGGAAAAAGCAACAAGAAACCTAATCTTTTCCGCGTATTTAGTTTGCGTGATTTCAAATCCATTGGTAGATTGAATCGGAAAATACAATTCAAAGTAATCCGTTACTAAGTTCAATCGAATGCCACTATCGTAGATAAAGCGTGCATCTTGTTGCTTATTTTTCATTAAACCAACATCCCCATATACTTCAATCCAATTCCAAATATTAAAACTTCCATTGGCTGTTGTAATCCACTCATTGGCATAGGGGTTAACAAATTTAGATTTAACGCCTCCTTCTGCCTGAATATATTGTTGGCTAAAAATACCAGTGCTTTCTGATCGTCCTAAGTAGTCGTAATCAAATAAATAATCACTAGGTCTGTCTAAAGAAAAACTAAAATAGTTAGACGCTTCGGTTTTGTTATACAGAAATATTCCAGCAAATATTCGCAAATTCACTTGTCGATTATCATCAAAAAGTCTTCTAAAACTTATGCTTGTTGAGGCTTTTGCAAATTTCGAAGCCAACTGAAAATCGGTTGTATAACCAAAATGTTTTGTGATTTCGGATTTTGAATTAGTGTAGCGAACATTAAAAATGGAATAATTTCCCTCTAATGTAGTTTTTACAAAATCACTTGGTTCCCTTATGACTGATACTTGTCTCAATAATAAACTTTGGTAATGATTATCTCTAAAATCGTTTTCTCTAAATCGGAATAGAACGTATGGATATATTTTTTTATAATAAGCATCTGGCGCATAATGGTAATTTTCGCCACTTAATCCATAGCGAATAGTGTACATATTACTATCGCGATTGAATTGATTTACAGCCAATGAAAATCTACCTGATAAAGAACTAGTTTTAGAGGAATAGGAGGGTGTAATATCAAAATTAAAAGGTTTATCTAGGATAGTTTTATTATGAAAACGCATGCCTGGAATAAATCCGTCATAAATATTGTATTCTAAAGTTGGAACATACAAAATCTGATTGTAATTAGGATCTTCCAAATCTTTCATAAAATTGAATTTTATAGGCCTATTACAAATGCTAAATGGTTTTAATGATCTCCAATTATTTCTTTCATTAAATTCTGGAACAACATTTTTGTAATTAATTACAAGTTTATCAGCATCGAATCTTTTTAATGTGTAAGTGCTATCTTCTTTTACATTTGAAATCCATTCTTTAAAGACAATTTCTTTGTTTTTAATGCCATAAATTGGAATCGGAACAGAAACTCCTGTTTTATTTTTTAATTGAAAAGAAACACTATCTGCTGTATTGTTAACCGTAGTGAATTTATAATCAATAATTTTTCTTGAATTAATGATGGTTTTGAAAAACCAATCGATGCTTTTAACCGAATTATATTGAATAATTTCTTGAAACTTTTTTGTATCCGAAGAATTAGTATTCGAATATTCTATAAATTTTGCAATACTTTTTTTCAAATTATCCTCACCTATATAATCAGATAAATATCTAAAACTTAATCCTGCACGGTATTTTGAAGCAATTTTTTCATTAAATTTTATCAAGGTGTTTTTGGGATCTCCAAGCGGCTGGTCTAAATTTTTACGAGCCATTAACATATAAAAATAACTGTACTGCTCATTAAAATCTAAGGATACTAAATTATAACCTCTTAAAATTCGTAGCTTTCCAATACTTCCCATCATTTTTGCATTTGGGTAATTCTCATCTATATATTTCATCATATAATAGATTTGAATTGCATCATAAATCCAATTGTCTTTTCGAGCATCTAATTGCAAAGTAGTTTTTAAATAGTTATTTAAATACGTCTTTAAAAATTTCATTTCAAATAGATAATCTTGTGAAAACGGATTAATAAATGAAGGCAATTGGTTTAATCCATAAAACGGATTTTGGTCATAATCTATCTGCGAAACCGTAATTTTAGATTTTGGATATTTTCCTAAATTTAAGTCCACAAAACTTACTATTTTATCTATTAACAATGCCTTTTCAATATCATTTACTTTATCATTTTTCAGATTAGTAGTTACATCTAAATTGTTGTTTTTAAAACTGAGGAAATCCGTCTTTTTTTGAATAAATAAATTAATTATTAATTGTTTAGTTCCCAAAAAGGAATAGGTAAAATTCTCTTTACTAACTAAAGGTAAGTCGGTAATGATTTGATATCCTTGTGAATCTGTAATTTTTAAATCTACATCTGTTAATGCATTTGGAATATCATCAATATTAAGGTTGTTGTATTTTAAAAAGGAAGAATCTACATACATGGAAGGTGTTAAAAACCAATTTTTTAAAGCTATTTCTCCGTTCGAATTGTATCCATAATTGGTAAATTTATCCGATGGAACTTTAACTATATAAGTTAATATAAAGGTTGCTTTTTGACCTGGAGCTAATTTATTTTTTAATTGAAATTCAACTAAATCAGAAAATCCAACCGGTCGACTCCAATTAAGGGAAGATTTTGAAGCATCTGTAATATTGATTTCGTTAGTAGAACCTCTTTCATTATCAGATGCTAAATGGAAACTGCGAACATATTCATCTGAAAATCGCGCACCTAACGGGGTGTTTTTTCCGGAATAAGCATTATTCCAATCATTTAAAATAATGCTATTTAAGGTGTCATTAGATTGATTGAAATACGTTAATTCTTGGTAAATAGTTAATGTTTTTTTGTCATGATTAACCTCTACCACTAATTTAGATTGGTGTTGTGCAATAGCAAAACAAGAATTTAATAAGAATATATAGATTAGATTTTTCACTAATTTTTAGGTTTAAAAAGTGCTTTAAAAACAACTTTTGTAAATTCTTCAGCGCCATCCTTATTTAGATGTCCGCAAGTAGAAAAATACTTATCGTCGGTTACAGCATTTTCAAATCTACGAATTTCCGGATAAACCTCTTGCAAATGATTGAAATATTCTCTGTTAATTGTTTCCATGCACATTGGAGTAGTAAGTGCAATTAATTTAATATTATTTTTCTTACAAATTGCTTTAATCTCTTCATATCCTTTATTTCTTTTTGGATAATATTTAGATAAATCAGCAGGTATCAAATTTTTATCTCCTGTCATTAATGGATGAAATCCCTCATTTTCTAGAGCATTGGTTTTTTTATGAATTGCTGAATAATACATTTCTCTAAAGCCAACTCGTGCATCATAATGCATGTATCTGTAGAAAGGAATGTATAGCAATTGGTTGTATTCTGGAAGTGTTCGATAAAAATTCCTAACTGTTTTGGAAGTATGTAAATAAGGCATGAACAAGGATCGAATTGCTTCCGAATGGTCATTAGTATTTATGTTTAAATCGACTTGCAGAATTAAACATTTGATTTTATAATTCCTTTCAACCATCAGTTGTAACATTAATGCAGATTCTTCTAATCTAGAACGAGTTATTCCGAAATTGAATGTTTTGTATCCTTGATTGTTAAATATTTTTGGAACAAAATGGTTGTTTACTCTTGAAGAACCAAGGAAAACGATATCATAATTTTTATCCTTTGAGTTAAATAAATAATCTATTTTACTTCGAGAATCGGATTGCATATAAACAGCCGTATACAAAACGTCGAGCAAAACTAACGTTAGTAGGAGCAAGGCCAAACCTTTTGCTAAAAAAAGTAAAAACTGTCTCATTAGAATTGAAAATAAATAAATTCCTTATAATCAGAAAAAACGCCAAGTGCAACAATTGCTGCCAAACACAAACTCAATTTTAACCAACTTAATTTTCCAGAAATAGGTTCTATTTTATGACGGTTATTCCATTCTATAATTACAAAAATAAGCACTAAAGCTAATAATTCGTTACTATAGCGCTCAATGCGGAAATATTCTGTAGAAAAATTATGATTTTCAAACATTCTTTTAATATACAAAACCGCGTCCGTAATGGTTTTAGATCTAAAAAATATCCATGCAAAACAGGTAATTGTAAAAGTGGTAATAATATTAAATAGAATTCTAATGGACTCTAGATTAATTCCTAAAGTAAAATCATCTACATTTTTTCGGTTCCTATTTAAAAGTAAAAGAGGTAGAAAACACAAAGCATTAATGAAACCCCAAGCTACATAAGTTAGGTTTGCTCCATGCCAAAAACCACTTACTAAAAAAATGATAAATGTATTTCGTACTTGAAATAATTTAGTGCCTTTGCTTCCACCAAGTGGAATATACAGATAATCTCGAAACCAAGAGGAAAGGGAAATGTGCCATTTGCGCCAAAATTCGGCTATATCTCTTGAAAAATAAGGGTAATTGAAGTTTCGCAATAAGTCAATTCCGAATAATTTGGAAGTTCCTAATGCAATATCCGAATAGCCCGAAAAGTCCCCATAAATCTGAAAAGCAAAATATACTGCTCCTAAAATTAATGACAACGAATTCATACTGTTATAGTGGTTGAATATTTCGTTTGCATAAATGGAACACGAATCGGCAATAACAACTTTTTTTACTAACCCCCAAACTATCTGATAAATCCCTTCTTTTGCTTTATGAAAATTGAATTCTCGTCTTACTTTTATTTGTGGTAATAAATGTGTAGCACGTTCAATAGGACCAGCAACCAAAAGCGGAAAATAACTTACAAATAAGGAATAGTCAACAAAGTTTTTTTCTGATTTTATTCGTTTGTAGTAAATATCAATAATATAGGATAATCCGTGGAACGTATAAAATGAAATTCCTACAGGTAGAATTAATTTCAATAAAATCGGACTTGCGGTAAATCCAAACGAATGAACAACTTCTGCAAAGGAAGAAGCAAAGAAATTATAGTATTTAAATATTCCTAGAAATCCTAAATTGATTGTTATGCAAAGCCAAAGCCACATTTTTCGTTCGGAAGCAGTTTCACTTTTTTCAATTTTCATTGCCGAAACATAATCCAATAAAGTTGAAAATACCAATAGAAATAAGAACCTCCAATCCCAACAGGAATAGAAATAATAACTCGCTAAAATTAGAATGTAATTTTGATTTATTTTCGATTTAGAGCCAACAAACCAATACAAGATAAAAATTATTGGAAGAAAAATGGCGAAATGAAGTGAGTTGAAAAACATAAAATTAATTTTCAAAAATAAAATACATAACCAAGATTTTTGGTGTTTTGAATTTTATTAATTGTGATTTAAGTTAGAAGTTCGGACTTAAATTATATTTTTTGTAGAAATTATCAAGTACTTCAACTACTTCATCTTCAGTATCTACAATCTTTATCAAATTAAGATCTTCTGGGTTTGCATTTTTTTGTTTTTCAATCATCACATTTTTTATCCAATCTAGAAGACCACTCCAGAATTCGGTTCCAACTAAAATAATTGGAAATTTTCCGATTTTTTTTGTTTGTATTAAGGTGACAGCTTCAAATAATTCATCTAAAGTTCCAAAACCTCCTGGCATTACTACAAATCCTTGTGAGTATTTTACAAACATTACTTTACGCACAAAAAAGTAATCAAAATTAAGGTTTTTGTCTTTATCTACGTAAGGATTAAAGTGTTGTTCAAAAGGCAATTCAATATTTAATCCTACAGAAGTTCCTTCGCCACGATGTGCACCTTTATTTCCAGCTTCCATTATTCCTGGTCCTCCACCTGTTATTACTCCGTAGCCAGCTTTACTAATTTTATAGGCAATTCTTTCGGCTAATAGGTAGTATTTATCTTCGGGTTTAGTTCTAGCCGATCCAAAGATGGAAACGCACGGACCTATTCTTGACATCGATTCGTAACCATTTACAAACTCTGACATGATTTTAAAAATCCCCCAAGAGTCGTTGGTTCTTATTTCATTCCATGTTTTTTGTTTCAATTTATCTTGAATTCTATGGTCATCATTTTCGTATTCACTAGAAGACATATGCTTTTTTTTTAATTTAATCAATTATGCTAAAGTAATTCTTTTTTCAAAAACTGCGCAGTGTAACTTTTTTTGTTTTTAAAAATCTAATTACTTTATTTCTTTTCTTTAGATGGTGGTAAATAATTTTCATTTGTAATTACATTTTTCCCTGTCTTTTGCTCTAACTCTATTCTTGCATTTTTAGCAACACTCCCGCCTTTTTTTCCTGCAATTACATTATCTTTAATCCCAATTGCATTGTCATTTTCAGCAATTTGTCGAGTTGAAAGTTCAGCTAATGCTGTGAAAATTAATTCTGCTTCAGTCATATGATCTCTTAAGTTTTGAGATTTTAGACCTTTTACATCTTTGTGCTTCTTTACAGTTAAACCTGTCCATTCTTTATGGATAATGTTTGTTAAATGCGCAAAGTCTTTTTCTTTCATTAATACCAGCTTCTTTCCAATAATCAGTTAATTTATTTAGGGTTTCTTGTCCCATCATTCTTTGCTGAATCCATTTTTCACTTCTGCCGTAATTTTTCCAGTTTTCTCTAGCTCGATTAATACTTTGTGAAGGATCTTGAATTTCTTGAATTCGTTCGTATCCAACTTTTGCAAGCCATTTTTTGAAAGGTTCAGCTTTCTTTGATGGTATTGATTGTACAATTCGTAAAATATGCTCTACATTTCCGCCTAATATTTTTCTATTTTTTCCGTTTGTTAACATTGTTACCTGGGGACAATTTGTCCCTAGATAGTTTCCTAGTTCAATGTCTCTCTTTCTGATTTTCTTTAAATAATCGGTCGGATTAATTGAGTCCGTTAATGCCGCAACAATATCTACTACTGAAAAATACCAAGTTTCTGTTTCTTCATCGAAACATCTACGTATTTTTTTACTTTCAAAAATTGCTAATGATTTATCTAATTCCATAATTCAAATATTAATTAAAGTTATTACTTTTTTAGATAAAACTTACTATTAATTATTTAATACTTAATTAAGTTCTTTTTTCAAAAACTGCGCAGTGTAACTTTTTTTGTTTTTAATTATTTCTTCAGGGGTTCCTTTACAAAGAATTTCACCACCGCCTTTTCCTCCTTCTAAACCAACATCAATTATGTAATCGGCAAGTTTAATTACGTCTAAATTATGTTCGATAATCAAGACCGTATTTCCTTTATCTACCAATTTAGTGATTACATCCATTAATACTCGAATGTCTTCAAAATGTAATCCCGTAGTTGGTTCATCCATAATGTAAAACGTATTACCTGTATCTTTTTTAGACAATTCGGCAGACAATTTAATTCGTTGTGCTTCACCCCCTGAAAGTGTCGTGCTTTGTTGACCAAGGGTTATATATCCCAAACCAACATCTTGAATGGTTTTTACTTTTCGATAAATCTTCGGAATCATTTCAAAGAAAACTACTGCTTCATCAACCGTCATATTCAATACATCGGAAATCGATTTTCCTTTGTATCTAATCTCCAAAGTTTCACGATTGAATCGTTTTCCTTGGCAGGTTTCACATTCTACATAAACATCGGGTAAGAAACTCATTTCTATAGTTCGCACTCCTGATCCTTCACAGGTTTCACAGCGTCCACCTTTAACATTAAAACTAAATCGTCCCGCTTTATATCCGCGAATCATTGCTTCCGGAGTCATGGTAAACAAACTTCTTACTTCTGAAAAAACATCAGTATAAGTTGCCGGATTTGAACGTGGAGTTCTTCCAATTGGGCTTTGGTCAATATCGATTACTTTGTCTATATTTTCAATACCTTCAATTTTTTTATAAGGTTGTGGTTTCTTCACACCATTATAAATATGTGCATTTAAAATAGGGTAGAGGGTCTCATTGATTAGCGTAGATTTGCCACTTCCAGAAACCCCAGTTACACAAATTAGTTTTCCTAAGGGAAATTCTACCGAAACATTTTTCAGATTATTTCCGCTCGCTCCAGATAATTTTATGAATTTTCCGTTGCCTTCGCGGCGTGTTTTAGGGACTTCAATTTTTAATTCTCCGTTAAGGTATTGTGCGGTTAAAGTATGCTCTTTTAATAATTCAGCCGGAGTTCCCTTGCTGATTATTTCACCACCAAATTTTCCGGCTTTTGGTCCAATATCAATAACATAATCGGCACATTCAATCATGTCTTTATCGTGTTCTACTACTAAAACGGAGTTGCCTATATCACGAAGATTTTTCAAGGAATTTATCAATCTTTCGTTATCGCGTTGGTGCAATCCTATACTTGGTTCATCTAAAATATATAATACTCCAACTAATTGTGAACCTATTTGTGTTGCTAAGCGAATGCGTTGTGCCTCACCACCTGAAAGTGATTTAGAACTTCTGCTTAAGGATAAATAATTCAATCCAACATCCAACAAAAATTGCAAACGATCGTTAATTTCTTTTAATATTTCAGTTGCAATTGTTTTTTGTTTTTCAGATAATTCTTTGGGTAATTTACTAAACCAGGCCGATAATTCGGATACATCCATAGCCGATAATTCGGCAATATTAAGATTATTTATCTTAAAGAAAAGTGACTCTTTTTTTAAGCGAGAACCATTACATTCTGGGCAATTAATCTCGTCCATGAATTCTTTAGCCCAACGTTTAATTGAAGAAGAATTACTTTCGTCATATTGATTTTTTATGAATTTAGAAATCCCTTCAAAATCAATTTTATAGTCTTTCGTAACGCCAGCAGATTTTGAAACTACAGAGAATTTTTCATTACCGCCGTTTAATATCATTTCAATTGCTTCTTCCGAAATAGTTTCTACAGCATCTGTTAATTTGAAATTATATTTTTCACCTATAATCTCCAATTGCTTGAACATCCATGAGCTTTTAAATTCGCCAAGAGGAGCAAGGGCGCCTTTATGTATGGATAATTTAGGATTTGGAATTATCTTTTTGCGGTTAATTTCATTTACAATTCCTAAGCCATTACAATGTTCACAAGCTCCTTTGGGTGAATTAAAAGAAAATAAATTTGGCTCTGGATTTTGATAAGAAATTCCCGAAGTTGGACACATTAAAGTCCTACTAAAAAATCGTAATTCTTCAGTTTCATTCTCAATAACCATCATTACATCTTCACCGTGGTACATAGCTGTTTTGATACTTTCCGACAATCGTTTATCCGTATCTTCCTCATTTTCGACTTGTAATCTGTCAATTACAATTTCAATATCATGGGTTTTGTAGCGGTCGAGTTTCATACCCGCAGTGATATCTACAATTTTGCCGTTTACACGAACTTTTACAAATCCTTGTTTGGCAATTTGTTGGAATAACTCGGCATAATGTCCTTTTCTTGCTCGAATAATAGGAGCTAAAACATTAATTCGTTTGCCGTTAAAATTATCTTTAATTAAATTTTTTATTTGCTCATCCGAATAGGAAACCATTTTTTCGCCAGTATTATAACTTAAAGCTTCCCCAGCACGAGCATATAATAAACGAAGAAAATCATAAATCTCGGTGATAGTTCCTACGGTAGAACGTGGCGATTTGCTAGTGGTTTTTTGTTCAATTGCAATAACAGGTGATAATCCATCAATTTTATCAACATCTGGTCTTTCCAAACCACCAAGAAATTGACGTGCATATGCCGAAAACGTTTCTATATAACGGCGTTGACCTTCGGCATAAATAGTATCAAAAGCCAAAGACGATTTACCCGAACCAGATAGCCCAGTAATCACCACCAATTGTTCTCTTGGTATAGTAATATCGATGTTTTTTAAGTTGTGTACTCGAGCACCAATTACTTCAATTGTATTATCGTTTTCTTGCATATTTTTTAGGGAAAACGCAAAAGTACGATTTTACGAATAAAGTTCAGTTAGTCAGTTAACAAGAATTTGTTAAAGATTTTCTTTTTGTAAAAAACAAAATAAAGTAAAATTACAAAAGTCTATTGCATTTAACTTTTTTTGTTAGTAGCGAAACAGTAGGTATTTTAAGAAAGATACTTCCTGCCATTTGTTGCAATCTGGCAGTGCGAGGAACTAACCAATACACTACCAATTTTTTAGATCGCCATGCCAGGATTTTCACTTCTGTCAGGGCTAAGCTGTTTTTGTCTTTTGTGAAATTAGAATTTCAAAAGAGACCCTATTAAAATAATAACGCTTCCTTTTCTTACAAATAAAAGAAATATATATATTTGATGAATATAGCGATACAAAGTAGCGCATATAGAACCAAATTAAGGTATATATATGCTATAAAGTAGCGTGTATATACAAGTTATTGGCTAGTAGTAAAAAAAACGTAAAATGAAACAACTAATTATAATTTTTATATTATTGATTTCTAACTTTTCTTTCGGTCAAGAAATTACAAAAAAGAAACTTAAATCTATAATTAAGGAATCTATCAAAGAAAGTAAAGAAAACGGAGCTCCTTTTGACTCTAAAATTATTACAGAAAATCGTGACAGCATATTTTATAAAAGTAAAAACGTAAAACTCTACTCAAGTTATTGGGCAAGTTATAAATATAAATTATGCAGAACTGTTGAATTCAGATTTTATAAAAACAATAAAGTTAATCTAATTGATTGCCAAACTTGTGAAGAACCGTCAACTTGTTACGTAACAAAAGAGCAAAATATATATGATTATAAAATTTACGCTTTGGAAAATAAAATCTTGATAAAACTCTTTAATAAGTTTACAGAAATGATTTTTGAAATAAATTCTATTAAAACAATTAAAGAGAATTCGAGAGAATATTACGAAATTGAAATGCAAAAAATATAAAAGCCAGCAGTTAACACAAGAAGCTGTTGCGCAACCCCATATGGCTCGGATATATCCCCACAACGATAGCGCGGAATTACATTCCGTGCCCACAAAGAGAGTAAAAAACTAAAACCTACAGCTATAAAAAGTTGTACGTTTTTTTATTAAATTTGTTAAAAGCAAAAGCATGTCAACAAAATACAAAGCTACCACTTCTGAAGAGTGTTATATTATCACAATAACAACTGTAGGTTGGATAGATGTTTTTACTCGTTTAAATCAGAAATACAATATCATAAACGCATTGAATTATTGCCAAAAAAATAAAGGATTAGAGATTTATGCTTATGTTATTATGAGTAGTCACATTCATTTATTATGTAAAGCAACAGATGGTTTTATATTATCAGATGTGATTAGAGACTTCAAGAAATTTACTTCAAAGAAAATCGTGCAAATTTGTATCGAAGAACCTGAAAGTAGAAGAGAATGGATGTTGAGTTATTTTCAAAAAGCATGTGAACATTTAAAAAGAGTACAAAATCACAAAGTATGGCAAGA
>CAILWV010000040.1 GCA_903838055.1 uncultured Bacteroidota bacterium
AATTTAATAAAATATTATTTCATTTTTTCTTGCTATAAATATACTTTAAACTAAAAAAATTTTAATAAATAAAATTTTATACTTATTTTAAAGATTTCTTTTTTAAACGTTTTAGTCGTTCTAATTGTTTGCTTTGAATTTTATTTTTTAGGTAGTACTTATATAATTCTTTTCCAATAAAAAAAGATGCTATGGCAAAACCAGAGAGCAATCCAAGTATGTAATTTAATAGCATAATAGGTATTTTTTTAAGGGTTAAAACACTTTATTTTTCGCTGAATTCTTTTTTAATATTGTTTTATATTAATAAGCAATAATTTTAGATTATCAAAATAGTAACATAATATGTGTTTCAATAAAAAAATGCAATTTAACAATATTATATTAGTATGCATTTAAATATTCATTTATTTCAAGTATTGCCTAACTGTTAATAATTTTTTTAAAAATACTATTTTATATGCTGGCAAACCTAGGTTTTTGTATATTCTAAAATCTTCTATTAATACTTCAAAAAATCTCTTATAATTTGTACTTAAGCCTCCCATTCTCATTTTAACAAAATAGATGTTTAAGTAAGTTGTTTCAATCTTTTGCTGAAATAAATAGCGTAACAATAATTCAGTGTCAGAAGCAATTTTATAATCTAAATTGTAATATCCATATTTTTCAAATAATTCTCTTTTTAAATAAACAGTTGTATGCAATGGAACCCAGCCTGATTTTATTTTTTCAATACTAAAATCACCGCTAATGCGGTTTCTTACAAGACTTTGTTTGTCATCGTTTGTTACATATATTCCATTTCCATAAACTCCTTTTGAATTAGGATTTTTATGAAACGCCGCTACAATTTGTGAAACTACTTCTGTATCATAAAATTCGTCATCAGAGTGCATTAAACCTATAACGTCACCAGTAGCAAGCTGCAAACCTTTGTTTAGCGCATGGTATAAACCTTTATCTGGCTCAGAAACAAATTTGCTTATTTTATCTCCAAATGATTGAATTATTTCTTTTGTGCTATCAGTAGAATTTCCGTCAATAATAATATACTCAATGTTGTTATAGTCTTGTGAAAGAACACTTTTTATTGTTTTAGAGATGGTAGCTTTACGATTAAAGCAAATTGTAATAAGTGAAATTCGCATTGGTATATTAATTGGCACTAAAAGTAAATGAAAATTTAATTTTATATTAAATTTTGCAGTAAAAACTTAAAAAAAATGTTCAATTATCAAGTTTTTATTAATACTTTATATTTAATGACCGTAATTTTTATGTATTTGTATATTTACTAAAAAAAAATAACCACTTATTTTTCCTACTTAGTAATGATTTTTACTATTTATTGAAAAAGTTCATTTTTTTGGCAAATATAAAACATTTCAAGATTGTGATAAAGTATATGTGCTGAATATTGATTTAAAAATAAATAATTATTGTCCAAAAAAACATTATTTTATTAATTTTTAAATCGATTGCACAAATTAGTAATTTTAGATTTAGTAACTTATTAAAACTCAAATCTATTATCAGTTCAATCGATCTTTATATTTTAAGACTAGGGTAAACTACGCGTAAAACTCCTTTAATAAAATAAATTATTTTTTTTGATAATGAGTTATAATTTGAACTCCAATGTGCTCCAATTCCAATAGGATTTACATTTATAGGAAATCGAGTTACTATGTTTTTATTCGTTACTGATAGTGGTTGTAAAAAATTAAAATAACAAGTTTCAAAATGAGAAATATTTCCTGTAACCATTATATTTTTGATTCCATAAAGATTTCTAATAAAAAAATTATTGTTAATAACAATCAAAGTTGTTAAGGCGTATTGTTTTTTTATTTTAAAAAATTTATAATCCTTAAAATCAATTGTAATATCATTATTAACTTTAATCCTATTTAACAGCTTACTAAGATTTGGGAAGTATAATCTACCCGTAACTTTTATAAATGAATCTGTGTCACAAATAGTTTTACTGAGATCAAATGCCTTGTCTAAGATTTCTAATTCCGAATAACCATAATGTAATCCGTTTGGGACAGTTGAAGCTTCAAATTGAATAAATTCTATTGTTCTATTATACAAATTTTCATTTTCAGCAATTTCTTTTAATTCTTTTAAATTGTATCCTGAATTTTCTACAAAAATAATATGTGATATTTTTGATTCCTTGTAAGAAAGCCAATATCGAAATGCAGTAATGTAATCCTTCAACCTTAAAGAAGTATCCGCCCTGAAATTTGGATTCAAATTGGTGAAATTTGGTTGAATACAGGATGTTATTAAAAGTGAATATTTCATTCTTCTTGCTTTATTTCGAAAAAACGGAATTTTAATTTGTTTTATTATTGACTAATATTATTCAAACAAGTACTATATAGTTTATTTTCTTTTTAAAGTTTGTATTTTGGCTTGAATTTGAAAAAAATAATGAGATTTAAATCTCGCGAAAAAAAAACCTTCCTTACCATCTAAAAAACCAAATTTAAAAAAATAGGTACCTATAAAATAAAACAAAGGCAATAAACCTGTGTTAAGTAGACCATACTTAATTTTTTGATTTAAGGATAAATTTCCATTTTTATTTTTCTTAAGCTCAAAGTACCGTTGTGCTTCCCAACTAGAATAGGCATTGTGCTTTTCAATATAGTGCTCTAAGGTTTTAAAATCTTTGTGAATTATTTTTGAATGAATTATACCTATTTTTCCTTCTATTATTGGATGTTCATGTACTTCCATGTCTAGATGACTCCAATGGTCTTCTTCTATTTTTTCATAGGACCCTTTAGTTTTCTTAAAAAGTGCCGACTTCTTGAATCCATATCCATACTTCAGTTTTTTTTTCATAAAATAGTTTTCAAACTGAATTGTATAGCCGTTAACATTTGTGTTTTGTATTTTAATTCCTACTTCATTTACGAACTCCTCTGTAACAAACTCATCGGCATCTAAAAACAAAACCCATTCATTTAGTATTTTTGCATTTTGTAGTGCCCAATTTCTTTTTTTTGGAAATTTTCCATTCCAATTAAATTGTAGTACTTCGGCACCCATATTATTTGCAATATCTATTGTAGAATCTGTACTTCCAGAATCTATAACAATAATTTGATCGAATCTTTTTAGTTTTTCTATACAAAAAGGCAGATTGAGCTCCTCATTCTTTACAGAAATAATAACAGTGATTGCAATTTTATTCAAAGTTTCTAGTTTTTATAAATTTTGCTGGATTTCCACCTACAATGGTATTAGCATCAACATTTTTAATTACTACTGAACGGGCAGCAACTATTGCTAAATCAGATATTATTACAGATGGCCCAATAAAAGCATCTGCAGCAACCCAAACTCCATTACCTATTGAAATCGGTTTTAGAATTAAAGGAAAATCTTTTAATTTATAGTTATGTGATGAAGCACACAAATAGTTTTTTTGAGAAATTATAGTATTATTGCCAATAATTATTTTCCCTTGGTTGTAACAATCTACATAAGGTCCTATACTTGAATTTTTGCCAAGTGTTAAATTCCATGGAGCCCAAATTTTTACGGAAGCATAAACATGAGATGACCAGTATAAATTTGCACCAAAGCATTTTAATACCAATACCCTCCATTTTTTAAATAATCTAGATGAAAAAGGGCGAAACAAAATTGGAGATACAACATTCCATAGTAATCTTCCTATTTTATTTTTTAAACTAAAAGTGTGGCTATAAGTTGCTAAATCCAATGTTGTTATTTTTATTGCTATAAGTTAATCTTGCGTTAGATGTGAAAAAAGTTGCTCCTTAATTTATTTTATTGATTCTATTAATCTAATAGCTGCATTTTTTACTCCAAAATTAGTTTCGTAAACAAAATAAGCATTTTCCGACATTTTTTCTTTTACTTCAGTGCTCAAATTTAACCAATTTTTTAAATTATTAATAGTGCCAGCTAGTGTATCATCACTAATAATTCCTGCGCCTCCTTGTTCAATTTCTATATAAATATTTACTTTATTAGTAATTAGAACTGGTTTATTACATGCTAATGCTTCTGCTACAGCAATGCCAAAATTTTCCTGATGGCTTGGTAGAACAAATGCTTCACAACCATATATAGCGCTCCATTTTGTCTCTCCAAATAAATGACCTACAAAATTTATTTTTGGTTTAATATTTGGGTTTTCTTCTATAAATTCTAAAAGTTTTTTTCCATATTCCGATTCTATCCCTGGACCCGCAATAATTAAATTAGGAATTTTGTTTGCAAATTCTAAATCACTTAATAATTCACAATAGGCCCTAATTAGTAAATCGACTCCTTTTTTTGGATGAATACGGCTTAAAAAAAGTAAATACGGCTCAAGAGTATTAAAATTACAATGACTTTTAAAGGCAATTTTTAATTCTTCAGATAGGGGAGGTGGCGCTTCAATCCCGTATCCAATATTTTGTTCTTTTTTTGGGTGATAACCGCTAAATGTATTTCTAGCTAGGAATAATTCTTCTTCACAAGTAAATAATAATCCATCTGAAGTATTGATTACTTTTTTTTCTATTAAATGCCAATAAAAAAAGTTGCGAATAGCTTTTAAACGTCTAGTTTTATCTTTTTGGAACCAAGGATCTAACATACCATGTGGCATTACATATACTTTTGGCAACTTTTGATTGGAGGATTTTTTTTTAATATTTTGTATAGCCTTTGTTACAGCATAGCTATGATATGTCCATAATCCATTAATTATAAGAACATCATAATTACTTGCTTCATTTATTAAAAATGGGATTAATTTGCTGTTGTATTGCCAAGAAGTTTTAGGCTTACCTAATGCATGAAATTTCAAGGTTTCAGGAAAATCCCAAAGTAAAATATCGTTTGGATCTTCAAATGTAGCGATATGTCTTTCTACACCTAAATAAAATAAGCTATTTTGGTAATTTCGTATGCCTTGAATAGGGCCTCCGTTTTTAGGATTAACTCCAGAAATTATATGTAGGATTTTCAATAGTTCCGAATTGTTTGAAATAATTTATATTTATCCTTGTTACCTAAATTAAAATCTTAATAAATGAATCCTGTAGTACGATTAAAATATTTTGCATTTTTGGGAATTTCATAAATATATTTTGCAGGTATTCCTCCATACAAACTATATTCTTGATTCATTTTTTTATTGAGCATTGCTTTCGCGCCTAAAACGCTATAAGAGGGTAGACTTGCACCACCTAATAGTACCACATTAGTTCCTAAAAAACAATAATCACCTATTGAAATAGGACAACTATCTTGCCTATTTTCAAGTATATTAATACTATGAGTTAATAATTGTGAATTATACCCTGCTATAGTTACAAAATCACCAATTGTTATTGCACTAGTACAATCAATATGATGATTTTTTGTAATTGCAGAATGCTCTCCCAATATTAAATTTGATTCGCGTTCTGTTTGATGAGAGAAATGTTTAGAATCAGTTTTTGATGGAAATCCTGTAATCCAATTTCCACGAGAAATGCTTGAATATTTTCCCATTGAAATTAAGTCAAGATGAACGGCAGTATTTAAATTTCCAATTTTAGAGTTTGAATGCATAATCAACTTTTTTGGATATATCCATGACAAACCAATTCTAGCAGTGGGATGAATTTCGTATTTGAAAAATCGAATAAGAAAAAATCTTTTTAAACCCCACGGTAATAGTACAGTAAACACTTTTAATAATAGCATATCTAATTTTTAATTAAATTAATATATTGGTTTATAGTGTTATCAAAATTAAATCTTTTTGCATTTTCAAAACCCAAGCGAATTACTTCTGCTCTAAATTCTTTATTTTTTAATTTTTGAAACTGATTTACAAATGAATCTGTATCATTTGGATCTGCATATAAGGCTGCATTTCCTCCGACTTCGGTCATCATAGGTGCTTTATTGCTTGTAATTACTGGAGCACCACATGCTTGCGCTTCAATTATAGGCCAGCCAAAACCTTCGGAATATGAAGGGAAAATCATTGCTTGACAAATTGAATAAAGTGAAATGATTTCTGTTTGTTGTGGACGATAAATTTGTAATATTTTATCTTTAACTTTCAATTTATCAATTAATTCAACAAGTTCAGTGCTTAATGAATCTCCCGCGAGAACTAATATTCCATTCCATTCCGTCTTCAATTCATTAATTAATTTAACTAATAAAATTCTATTTTTTCTTTCTAAACTAGATCCTACATGTAAAATGAATTCCTGATTTCTTAATTGCTTATGTTTATTTAATAATTTTTCTATTTCATCATTATTTGATGGGGTAAATTTATTAGAAAGAGCATTATGAATTGATTTCCATTTTTTTGTAATTGTTGGTTTCGTATCAATAATTTTAAGTTGATTTAATGTGTATTCTGAAACTGTAGCTAATTTTTTTGCTCTACAAAGAGCGTTTAATATTATTTTTTGTAATACTACTCCAGATTTTGTGGTTGTGCAATAAGTTCCAGTAAAGCCCAATCCTGATTGTATGGCCAAAACATCATGACAGGTAATTATTGTTTTTTTTTGGGGTAAAAAATATAAATAAAATGCATTTGAATGATCGCAAATATGATAATAAATAGTTTGGTTTAACAAAAAAAATTTAACCCTTAAAACTAAAAGTTTCATGGAGAATAAAATAAATTTATCAATATATCCCAACCATTTAAATAAATTTGATTTACCACTACTTAGTTTAGAGAAAAAAACATCAGGACGAATCAATGTAACATTGATAGCTGATTTTCTATAACCTTCTTCCATCAATTCAGCAAAAATACGCATACTAAATTGATTGTCTGGTTCGTAATTCCCTATAAGGATAATATTCATTTAAAATAACATTTGATAGATTTATTCTTCTTCAATTTCTTCTTCATTTGTTTTTAATGAAGCTAGTATTAAACCTCCTGTGAGTACATAAAAACCTAGGTTTGTTGGTTGTGACCACAAGCCTTGTAATAGTAATAAAAATCCATAGCTTACTAAAATCCACGACAATTCATTTCCAATAAATAAATTTTTAAAGCTTTTTATTAGTAGACTAAAGGACATTTGAACCCGAATTATAACGATTAGAAATCCTATTACCATTCCACTTTCCCCAATAATTCGCCCCCATTCTCCTTCGGCAATTAAAAATGTTAGTTTTCCAGTTAGCAATTGTGAACCTATATTAGTACCCATGCCTATACCTTGTCCAAAAACAATATCATTATCTTCTATGTTATAAAAAGCACTTATTAAACCACCTAAAAAACGATCTAATAGTACACCTTTTATTCCACCCTCTACCTCATTAGCTTTAGTAAATCTTTCTGTAAACGCCTCAGTTTGATCTTTCAATCCATTAAAATTTATTAGCAGAATTGTTATTATACTTAGTCCAATTACCAATTGGCTGAAGTTTTTTAAAAATCCGGGTTTCATAGATTTTGCCCAAACAAAAAATAAAAAGGAGATGATAAATTGAAAAAATAATGTCCTACTAATCGAAGTTGGAATGGCTACTATCATTGCAATACTACTAAAAATCAATAAATATTTATTGATCAGTTTAGGTTGTAACCAAAAATATAATATATAACATCCTACTAAACAGAAAAAAGAAACATTTCCTGTTGTAAATGAAAAGGTGCCTGGTGGCCTCATAAAACCTTTTGCACCAGCAAATCCTGCTCCATTAACATTATCCCCAACTCCTTTATTAACCCAAGCACTTTGTGGACTATAAAATTGTAATGTTATTAATATTGCCATAGGAATTGCGATCCACAAAATTACTTTCCCCATTTTAATAACATCTTGTTTATTAAATATATGTCCAATTAAATAAAGCATAGGAAATTGAATCATTAATATTCGTGCTCCAAACAATGCAACAAATAAATTACCATGCCCAAAAAAAAGCGCTGTAAAAATACTTAGTATCCCAACACTAAAAACTAGTTGAACTAACCTATTTATTGGGAAATATTTATTTTTTAATGCAATAAATAACAAGTAAAAACCCAATACATCTCTTATTAATAGTAACTCATTTGCTAGACTTGGAAATACCCAACGTCTTAGCCCACCTTCGATAATAAGAAGGATAAAATAGAGCCATATTCCTTTTTTAAGATGTGATATTATTGTGTTATTCATTTATGACTTTTATAAAAAATTTATTTTATATTATTTTTTTATCGCTAATGCATTATATATTGTATCGGCATATTTTTCCCAAGTATATTTTGCAGCATGATTTTTTGCTTTTTCACCCATTTTAGCAATTTGTGATTTGTTTTCAAAAAACCAATTTATTTTTTCTGCAATTGCTTCCGGAGATCTTATTGGGACTAAAAAACCTGTTTCATTTTCTATTACTAAATCTTCTCCACCTGTGTTTGGAGTGATTATAATTGGTAAACCTTGGCTCATTGCTTCTTGAATAACCAATGCTCTACCTTCTACAATGGAAGGTAAACAAAAAATATCACAACTTTGCATTAATAATAATACTTCAGAATGCGATCTTCCTGCTTCATATTTAAAATTTGGAAATTCATTTTTATAAAAATCTAATGGAGCTAATAGCGATCCTAAAACAATTAGTTCAATATTAGAATTGTTTATTATTTTCATTGCTTCAAATAAATCACCTAATCCTTTTCGTTGCCCCATAGAACCAACAAACAAAATTCGTAATGGTTTAGAAATTTCCTTATCATTAATTTGAACATTAGAAATAGGGGCAATAAATTTTGGAGAACCAAATGGAGATTGAATTAATTTTTTGTTTTTAGCCCATTCGGGTAAGGAGTTTAATACAAAAGCACCTGGCCCAATGACAATATCAGCTAATTTTAATTCTTCACTTTTGCGTTCTAGTTTTTTAGCTGAGTCTTTAATTCCGCCTCCTAATGTAATAGCCCAATTAGGCATACGTATTGCTTCTTCAAGCATTAATTTCCTTCCCAATTCCCAATAAGCAATGGGTAAATCGTAAATACAAATTAATCCTAGTTTTTTTGCTTCCCTAAAAGTTTCTAATGCACCATCTTCATAAGCATAAACTGCAGTTACACCATTTTTTTTTGCATTCTTTAGCCTTTTCGCTACCTGTTTGTCAAAATTAGAATATATTTTATCTACACTGAATTTGCCACTTTCATGTTTTACTAATTTTTTTAATTTTAATTTATTAGCAAATGCTCTTCCTAGTTCATACCATGGGTAGGTTTTTGTATAGGGCTGCAATAGGACATCAAAATTTCTTCTTCTAAATTCAGCTAATGGTTTAACTCTTCCTAAAATAAACCAAATATTTCCAGGAAAAGAAGCTATAGTAGTGTTAAATTGATATAAAACACCTTTGGAAGCTAAGCCTTTTGCTATAGCTCTTACATTTGCATTTCCGGTAGGATGGGACATTAATATCATAATCAGTTTTATTTATGAAAGCGAAATAATAAATCTTTCACTAGACGTTTAATAAATAAAATGGTTTTGCTATAACTAACAATAATAAATCCAAATCCATTGCAATATATCCAAATGTATAGTTTAACTTTTGGACTCGATGAAAGTTTATATAGTACTGATTTTATCTCCTCTTTTTCAATTGACGAATATACATTCCATCCTAGGCAATCAGAATGTTTAATTGCAAGATTTGTTCTCCTATTAATTAGAGGTCTTAAAGACCATTTCTTTTGATTATAAAATGGCTCTAATACTTCTTGAAAAACTTTTGTAAGGCCTATAATTTCTTCCCGTTTTCTCTTTTGTCTGACTTTATTAGTATCTGTCCAAACACGATATTTTGAAAGTATCTCGTTACTATAAATATTTCCGAAATTTGCAGCAGAAATTTGAGTTACCATATAATAATCCTCAGCAAAATTAACTTTTGAATTTAAATAATTAATTTTTTCAAGTGCTATTTTGCTAAACATTACAATATTTGCGGCAACTTTATAGCCTTTAACGGCTTCCTTTAAAGCCACATCTGCTTCTTGAAATCCTGATTTTCTAGCTAATTTTCTTATTCTAAGTTTTAAACCTGATGGATTAATTTCTTCAACTGCTGCATGAGCATAACCAGCATTTGGATATAATGAAAATTGAGATGCTAATTTTTCAGCATAATCTGGTAGTAAACAATCATCGGAATCTAGTCTAATAATATATTTCCCTTTAGCTAAACGAAGACACGTATTAACATTTTCAGCAATCCCTAAATTATTTGGTTGATGAACTACTTTAAGTATTGAAATTTCTTCAGATAATTTATCTAATACTTCTTTAGTATTATCTGTGCTACAGTCATTTGAAACAATAATTTCTAGAATTGGAATTGTTTGTTCTAAAGCACTTTTAATAGCAAGCTCTATATAGTTAGCCTGATTATAAGTTGGAATACAAATAGATATTTCCATTCTTATTTAATTGTTTTTGCTATTAGATGATGTCAATTGAATATATTTTTGACCAACAAAATTAAATAATTTCTCAACAAATCCTCTCCATAATTCTACTTTCCATTCTGTTTGTTTAGCTATAAAATAGACAGCTACTAAAACCATAATTATTAATCCTATTTGATTAATTGAACTGGTTTTATCATATGGAATTATTGTTGCAAATAAAAATAAAAGTGGTAGGTGAAATAAATACAAAGTATAGGAACAATTTGACATTATTTGAATTTTAGAATGTAATTTGTTTACTAATGAACTTGAATTTAGATATTCTATTTTCTTTGAGAGTCCAAAAATTGCAAAAACATTAGTTGCTACTATTAAAGAAAAAAGTATATCTGCTTTATAATTCCAAGAGAAAAATAATAAAAAACCAAAAAAATCATGGTCTCCAATTGTTTTCTCAAATGGTAGATTTAGTTTCCCGGATAAGATAAAAAATAATAAGATTAATGTAGAAAAAAACAAAATTACGGACAATCCAAAATTGAGTGTTTTCTTTTTTGATATTAATAAATAAAGTAAACTTCCTATCAACCAACATGGAAAAAGTAACATTACTTTTAGTCCGGACAATAATATAATTATCAAAATTAATACATATTTGAAATTATTCTTCACTAAAAGCCAACTCGCTATTATTAGATAATACATGAATTCATATTGTACCGACCAAAATGGACCATTTAATGGTGGTGTAGCATTTAAGTTCCACGATTGGGATAAAAAAGTAAGATTTAAAAGTATCCTTTGAATTATTTGTGTATTATTTCTAACTAAATTTATTGGGTAATAATTACCAACAATTAATATTTTAGCAACCAGGAATGATAATAGCAATGCTGGTAATAATACCGAGTATAATCTGCCGATGCGAGCAGTCATAAAAGTTTTTATTGTAATATTTGGCCTAGATGCGGACATTGTAATAAGAAATCCAGAAAGAACAAAAAATACAATTACGAAATAATGTGCAGAAAAGTAACTTAAACTTAAAGTTTCTGAAAAATTTGGAGTTGAAAAAACTAATTCATTTCCTATTTTATCTGAACCAACATGATAAATAAATACATAAAATGCCGATAATATTCGAAGTATATCTAAATATAAGGATACAATTTTATTCATATTTTATTATATAAATTTAAGTTTTGAAAAGATTTTCTCAAATAATAGATTCCAAAAATTTCTTTTACTTTCTAATAAGTATCCTAAACTTCCAGATAAAATTAGTATTATGCCAGAGTAAATGAAAAATTGAAAAATGTTTATATTATTAATGTTAATTACTTGAATTATTAGATATAATATCGGCAAATGAATTAAATATATTGTGTATGTTAAATCTGCTAATTTTCTAAATTTCACAACTAAAGTAGAACTTTCTTGTTTAGTAGAACTTAACGGTAATAACCAAAAAAACACTCCTAATAATAATCCTAAAGTCCAGTCCTTAATAAATTGTCCTGCAAAATACAATGGTTTTGTCCCTATTTCAAATGGTAGTGCTGGCATTTTAAATAATACTAGAAATGAAAGCGATAAAATTAGTGATAAATATAAAATTAAGATATAACCTTTAATCTTTAATTTAGGTAGTTTAAATGCTAACATTCCAAATATCCAAATAGGAAATAAAGATAAAATTTTTGGTCCAGCAATTAATACAGCTATAATAAATAATAAAGTATGAATCCAATTTTTTTTTTGCCTAAAAAACCATAATCCAAATATTAAATAAAACCAAAACTCAAAACTTAAAGACCATAATGGAGCATTAATAGGGGGGGCAGCTGATAAGAACCAAATTTCATTCAAGAAAAATCCTGACATAATATATCTTATTAGTGTCATTCCTCTTGAAATACCTAAAATAGAAGTGTAGTTTATGATTCCTATTAATTTTTCTATAATAAACATAATAATTAATACGGGTATTAATACGGAATACAATCGACTAAATCTTGCTATCAAATATTTTTTCAAACCCCTATTGTTATTTTTAGTTGTATAACCAATTAAATAACCGGAAAGCACAAAAAATATAATAACCGAAAAATGAGCCAAGTCAGAAAAAAAACTAATAGTACTATTGTGTTTTGTAAACATTAATAAAAAACAATGAAAAAATGCAACTGTAAGAGCTGCAGATAACCTTAAGATATCTAAAATTAAACTTGTTGATTTGGATAAATACATAATTTAATTCAATTTTTTTAAAACATCACTTGTGTATTCTTCTTCTTTCCAATTTAAACACTCTTTGTAACCGGCAGCACAATTAACAGAACGTGATAAATGAAGACAAGGATGACAATTTACTATTGAATCTACCACTTTTCCTTTAAACTGTGGTGAAATAATTCGTGATTTTAATACCTCTGTGATTGTAACGGTACAATTATCTGTAGCATATTGTAGTAAATGTGAAGGAAAACTATCTGTAGTTAAAGTCCATTTTGCATTGTGAGATAAAGCGATAATGTCTCCAGGCTCTTTGTAAAAAAGTAGCACTTTTAAATTATTTTCCTTAAATTCTATAGCATCTTTATCTTTGTAAAAGAAAGCATAATAGGCATTAGGTAGATTTTTTTTTGCCCACCAAATTGGAATAAATTGCCTGCTTGTACCTGTTGGGAATACAATAATATTTTCTTTTAAGTCTTGTGGAAATTCTAATTCAGCTGAAATTGGAATAGTACCGCCTAATTTAGATACGATTACCGGATAATCAATTTCTAATTGCTTTAAATAAGTATCATAGGAAATTGATCTTAATTTTTTTATTCCTATAATATCAAGATATCCTTGGTATACTTTAATCCATTTTTTTTTAGGAACCTGAACATATCCTAATTTATCCAAAAAATAATATAGAATTAGATTGATTAGATCTTTAAATTCCTTTTTTTTCTTATCATAAATTACAGATCTAGCATATGGACTAATGAATTTTTTACCTTTTAGAATATCTTTTATTAAATCTTTTATTCCTAATGAGGTAAATTTATATTCACATTCAATTTCACTATTCTTAATTATTATTAACCGATCTCCAAAAGTATAATTTGCTAAATCGATAATAAAACTTGGTGTTTTAATATGGAATTCAATATTTGGTTTTAGGAAACTGAAAGTATATAAACTTATAAGACGCATCCAAACATCCCCGTTACCGCCAACAGTGGAGTCGATGCATATTATTTTTTTTTGTTTCATACTATATTTGTTAGCTTCTAAACCTTTGGGAGGTTATTTAATTATTATGTTTATTGATTGCAGAGATAAAATTCCTCGCAACATATTCTGTGCTCCACATTTCTGCAGGTCTATTAATGAAATCTTGCATTTTTTCTTTATATTTATACTCTGGAAGTTCCTCGTTACAAGACATAATTACTTCTAGATTATGTAATTTCATTGCTGCAAATACGCCGCTTTTTCCTAGATGTTGGTATGGAGTGCAGGAAATGCCTATATTTAATAATTGTAATAAATTAGATATATTGTTTTCGGATAATATTCCATAATTGAAAAACTGAATATTGTTAGAAAATTTATTTTTTAAACTTTTAATTTTCTTTTCTCCTTCACTATTATTTCGTCCAAAACTTATAAATACTATTTTTTTATTAATAGAGTTGGCTTTAATAATTAATTCATTCAAAACAATTTCTAAATTAGCTTCAGGGTATATAGATCCAAAAACACCAGTAAATAAATAGTTCTCCGCATTTTTCTCAAGAATTTTTAATTTTTCAAAAAATATTTTTTTAAATTCTTCATCCACTTTTACTTTAGGAATGTTACTAAATAAAGGAAGTATTTCTGCAGATATCCCTTTCTTTTCGAGGACTAGTTGATATAAAATATTTGAGGTTGTAGTTGAAATTGGTTCTAAATTAGTAATTATTTTTTTTGCAATTTGCCTCTGAAAAAAACCATAAACTTTATGTTTGAAAGGAGAAATCTTAGAAATACCTGTCCACATTTCATGAAACATTACATGCCATTTAATTTCATGATTTATTTGTTTTAAAAAAAATGGAAGCCAAAATGGTACTCCTTTGTTATGAAAACTAAAAGGCACATATTGTAAAGAAATTAAATCTGGTTTTTCTTTTTCAATAATTTCTTTTGTAATATTTAGTCTTTGATTGTAAGTAGTATTTTTTGGAATTCGATAAGCTAAAACTACGTTTTCTTCAGTCAACTGGTTTTGGTTGGAAAATTTTAAGGCTTGTTTATCGAACAAAGACAATATTTGAGCATGATGTCCCATTTTGATTAGTTCACCACATAAACGTCGAGTATAATCGCCAACGCCATCTTTACTTGGTTCAATTGAGCCACAAATAAAAAGTATTTTCAATTCTTACTAATTTATTTTTTTAATAAAACAATATCTACACAGTTATTAATGACATTGTAACAACTATCTTCCCATTTTTCTATTATTTCATTATTAAAATGCAAATATTTTCCGGAGAAATTTGAGCCATTAGCTAAATCTGTTGCGGTAATAAATTCTTCAGTTGGAAATCCAAATTCTTCAAGAAGTATTTCATTTTTCCTTGCGTAGGCCATTGGCATTACTTTAGCTCCAAGTTTAATTCCAAATATTGTTGCGTGGTAACGAGTTGCAAAAACTTTTTCAGCGGAAGCCATTTTTTTCAATACTTTAAATGGATTATCTGAATAATTATTATGTTTTATTTTTAATTCTTTTGCAATTATCCGCGCCATAGTTGCATCACCCGGAGTAAAGGGTATTGATTCGACTTTATATCCGTTAGCTAAAGCATCTTTAATAACTAATCGAACACCTTCAATATAATTCTTTATCATTAGGTTATAAGATTCATATAACTCCGGTCTTTCTTCCTTGTATTGTATGTTTGGAATTAACGATTCTCCTACAATTGTACCATAAAGAGGTACAACATTTATTAATAATATTTTCTTCTTAGGATTTAATTCTCTTTGTTTCTTGCAATACTCTTTTTTATAAGAAAAAACTAAATCTGGATGATAAGTAATATCTTCTCTTTCAGTTAATTTCTGCATTTTAATAGATTGTTTTTCATTTCTGCAGCTTAACCAGGCTGAATTTTTTAATAAATCCATTATTTCTGCAGATTTCTCATAATTTGAATCATTATAATCAACTCCTAATAAGGCTAAATTAGTAAAGTTTGAATTAAATCTATTGGTAACATTTATCAAACTTTCTTTATATCCGATTGCACCTCCACCAATTATTGCAAATTTAGTTTTTACCCATGGATAGCTATTTAAAGAATAAATAGTTTGAAGTCCACTTTTAATACCTTTTTTATTTACTATTTCCTTTACAGAATAACCCAGTGCCATGTCACCTAGATTCACACCGTGGTAACCCCCAATTATTGCGATTTTTATTCCTGTTATTCTTTGAGTAGTTAACCGAATAACCTGTTTTATTCTAACAAGTAATAGCATTTTTATTTTTTTAAAGCTTTTCGAGAATTATCTATTTCTGATTTTTTTTGCAGGAATGCCTCCCCATATTTCAAAAGGAGGAATAGATTTGACAACAACAGATCCAGCTGCAACAACAGATCCTTCTCCAATTTCAACTCCCATTAGTACCAATACATTATAACCAAGCCAAACATTAGACCCTATGTGAATATGCTTATTAGTGCTAACTTGCTCTCTGATTAATTTTGAAACAGAACTAAAATTATGATTATGATCTATAAATTTACATCCAGATGCAATTAAACAATCACTTTCAATAGTAATCTTATTTACAATATTAAACTCGCAATTATTTCCTATAAAAACGTTGTCATTTATTATTATTGATGGTCCTGCGTTCCAAATGCCATCATATTTGAAAAAAATATTGTTTTCAAGTGTGCAATTATTTCCAATAGATATTTGGTGAGGCCATGGCGCATTGCATTTTGACAAACGTGTACCTTTTCCTATTTTCATACCATTTAACTTTAACCAAAGTGTAGTAATGAAAAAATAGGATCGCTTAATTAATCTATTGCGAAGAATATATAGTGATTGTTGAATAAAATAATTAAATGTCATAGATTTTAATTCTTCCAAAATATTTTTTGAATACTATTCAATTCAAATTTTGATTTTGCTAATTCTTTTGCGTTTTGTGATATTTTATTGTCCATACTAATAATTTCTTTAAGCTTATTAACCATTTCTTCCACATCTAATGAAACGCACGAAACTGCTGCGTTATTTTTTTGTAATAAATTACAAGCAGCACTATCAGAAGGGCCATGATATAGTATTTTTCCAGCTGCACCTATATAACTTATCATTTTAGTGGATAAACTATATAAATAAAAATCAGGCTTTGTAAATTTTATTGGTAGATATAGAATGTCAGCCATATCTAATTCTTTTTTTATTTCTTCATCCGAAATAAAATTGACTCTATAGTCAATTTCAATATTTTGAGGTTTTAAAATTTTTATTTCTCTTGTGCCTCTTATTATTAGTTTGAAAGCATAACCTTGATCAATTAATTTATCTAAAGCTTCGATTAATACTTTAAAGAGTGGATAATAATCTAAATGTAAAAGCCCTGAAAAATAAATAGTAGTATAGTCTTTATTTGTTACCTTAGGCACAGTTATTTCTTGTTGTGAAACTCCATCGGTTATAAGTTCAAATTCTTTATGGCCAAAAACTCTTTGATATTCTTCTCCTAATTCTTGTGATATCATTAATCTTCTATTAGAAAGATTCCATAATTTTTGGGCATCAATATAGGAACTACACAATGAAAAGTGATCATGAAAAGAAGTCCATAATTGTTTGTTAATTAATAATTTTTCATCACCTAAAACACCGAAAAATGGACCATAATTAATAATGTGTAATACATCAAATTCTGTTTTTGAAACTGCTCTCTTTAATTTATTTTTAGTTAGATTACAAAATACAGATTCTCTTAACCATTTAAATAATCCTCTTAATTTCCATCGCATCCAAGGTCTATGTATTGGAAATGCTGAGATTGCAATTTCTTTAATTTCTCCTTTTTTCAATGAGGAGTCATTATTAACATATAAACCAATTATGTCTTTTTCGTGTCCTTTGTAAAGGCGACGTAACAAACGTCCCATTCCACCATTTTGATAAAGAGATGCTGGTTGAATTGAAAGTATTTTCATTGATTAATTATTTAGGAAGGCTTAAATAAAATTTTCAAAATCGGTATTATCTTTTATTGATTTTTGGAAAAGAGGAAGTTTTTTTTCGATCCAACTAATATCTTTATTCCACCATTTAACATTATTAAATGTTTCAATTACATTAGGTGAATGTCTATATTTAATTACTTTAGCGGGTACTCCGCCTACAATTGCATAGTTAGGAACATCTTTAGTAACTACAGCTCCAGCTCCAATAATAGCGCCATCACCAATTGTAATTCCTTCATTTAGGAATACATTAACGCCAATCCAAACATCATTTCCAATTTTTGTTGCTTTGTATTCTTCAAAACAAATTTTTGTATTGATTTTAATTCCAGGAATAACTGAAGTGCTATAGAATAATGGACTAGTGCTTATATAATCTGTTGGGTGATTTCCTAAACCAACTTTTAGACCTAAGCCAATTGAACAATATTTTCCAATAGTTACATTATGAATACGACAATCTCCTGCAATGTAGGAATATTGTCCTAATTCACTATTTGTTAACGAACTATTAGCTCCAATTTTATTATTGCCCTGCAAGATGCTTTTTATTATGGTTGACTTGGATTGAATTTTAACGTTATCCTTGATAGTTGAATTTATAACTAAAACATCTTTATAAAAATTACAATTTAAATTGGAAATAGTACTTTTTCTCAAAATTACATTCCAACCTTTAATGGATTTATAATTTTGAATAAAAGAAATAATTATAAAAATAAATTTTTTAATCATAATGTTATTATCGCTTATGCTGATTTAAATTTAATTTTACTTTTTAAACTTTGGGAAAAATCTGAAAAGTATTGTTTTTAAAATATTTTTAATATGATTTTTAAAGCTATATTTTTTTTTATTTACAAAATTTTTATAAAAATTTTTAATAATTATTTCTGCGTTTCTATTTTCTTTTAATTCTATATTATTAATTTCTATAGAGTCTGATAAAATGAAATTCTTAAAATTTTTATTTTCCCCATTGTGGACTCCACTTCTATCAAATCCAATATTATCAACAAGAGAAATATTTGGGTATAATGTAAACCCTTCCTTTAATAATACCGATGCATGCCACTTTATGAACCAAGTGTTTATATTGCCAGATACATTGTGAACTAACTGACTACTTAAAAAATCACTTCCAAATTTATCTAACTGCAATAAAAGATTTTTTTTATTTATTTCATCTAATAAATAATTAGGGTCTTTTATGAAATAGTCCCATGCTCTTTCCCATGTTGCCCATCCCCAACAAAGTGGGACATTAAAAAAAAAAGTTTCTGGTAATTCTTCTTTGTGTGGAAACATATATCCAGAAATATGCATTACCTTTTCATTTTTTTTATAAAAAGCTAAGGAGTCGTTCATGTATTTTAAAAAGCCTACTGATGTTACAATATCATCCTCTAATACAATAACACTTCCATGTTTTTTTATTGTATTAGTTACACCAGTAATAATATTTTGAGCTAAACCAATATTTTCCGATTTTTCAATAATAAAAACTTCTTTACACCATTTTTCCTTTTTTATTATTTTCCTAACATTGTTTATTTGGTCGATTTCAGTTGAAGAAGCATTTATTTTTGGTCCATCGGCATAAATATAAAGTGTACTTTGATCAGACAGAATATTTGCCTTTAATGCATTTAAAGTTTTTTCAGTATGCCAAGGGCGGTTATAAACAAATAATATTATTGGGGATAAATTACATTCCATATTTATAAAGAGGTCACAAATTTATATTTGTTACTTGCTATTATAGTTAATGTTTTATTGCCTACATAATTTCCTGTGAAATAATTAATTTGTTTTTTCTTCAAATTGATTAAAATATCCTTTAACGTATCTTGTTCACCTAATCGATTGGTGTCATCCATCATAATTATAAATTCTTCATTCTCTTCAAATTTTTCAACAAAATTTAATATGTCATATCTTGAATATCTATCGCTTCCAAATGGGCCATCAATAATATACAAATCAAATTTTCCATTTATTTTCTCATTAATATTTTTATAGGAATTAATCTCGAATTTATTAATCTCAATTTTTTCCATTGGGCATATTACAACAGAGGAACGATTACTTAGTTCAAACCTATCATTAAATTGACTTAACCATATTTCGTCTTGTTCTACTATAACATGTGTTGAATTTAGTAGATAGTTTTCTAAATAAGTGGAAACAAATTTAGAAGATTCTCCAAGTCCTAAATCTAGAATTCGACTTGGTTTATAATCAGCTAAGATTCTATTAAGTACATAAAAAAATGAATAGTTTCCAGCCCATCGACCAACATTTAAAGGTAATTTTTCTAGCCACTCTTTACCTCTAATGCTATCATGATAAATATGTGCCCATTCTAGTTCTTTTGATTGGGACAAAATAATATTGTTTAGCTTTAAATTTCTAATAGGGTCTTTTATTATTTTACTGAATAAAAGTTTAATTTTTGACATCCTTTTTAAATTTTATATTTTAATAATATATCGCCTTGATTTGCAGGTATAAGTCTACCTGTATTGTAATAATCTTTTTCTATAATTGTAAATGGAGAAACGTTTGATAACCAGTCTGCTAATAGGTTGTTTACTTCACAATAAATATTACAAGTATAATCTCCAGGTGCTATAGGACAATCTTGAATAATAAATTCAATATAGCCTTTTTTTAATATTTCTAAATCAAAAGTAATATTATCTGTTGAAAACCAGGCAATTCTAGTTCCCATAAAGTTATTTATTCCTATATCTATTTTGATTTTTTTAATTGTAGTATCTTTATTTAAATCAAAGAATAATTTAAAACTAAAGCTAGAAAATGACTCAATACTTTGAATAGAATCTGTATAAATACCTTTTATTAAAAGTTCGGTAAAAGTTAATAATCCATTCCCTTTTCTATTGTTAATATTTGACAATTTAGTGTCGTTTTTCATTTGATTTAACAAATAGATATTTACGATTTCGGAAGTACTTCCTTGTTTAATAACTTTACCGCATTCTAAATAAATTGAAGAATTGCATAAGTTTTGTATTGCTGCCATATTATGGCTTACAAATAAAACAGTTCTGCCTTCTCCTTTAGAGACATCTCCCATTTTACCTAAACATTTTTTCTGAAACTCAGCATCACCAACGGCAAGAACTTCATCAACTATCAAGATTTCACTTTCTAAATGTGCCGCCACTGCAAATGCTAATCGCACATACATTCCAGAAGAATATCTTTTTACCGGAGTATCAATATAACGTTCTACTCCGCTAAAATCAATAATTTCATCTAATTTTCTAGTTATTTCTTGACGACGCATTCCAAGAATAGCACCATTAAGATAAATATTTTCTCGCCCAGTCATTTCAGGATTAAACCCTGTGCCTACTTCAAGTAATGAAGCAATTCTTCCATTTACCTTAAAACTTCCTGTAGTAGGTTTTGTAACTTTACTTAATAATTTTAATAAAGTACTTTTTCCGGCTCCATTTCTTCCAATAATTCCTACAGCATCTCCTTGTTCAATTTCAAAATTAATATCTCTCAAAGACCATACATAATCGCTATCACCTTTGGTAGCACGATTATTAGCTTCTCCAATACGTAAATAAGGGTCCTCGTTACCTCTTAATTTGTGCCAAAAACGATTTAAATCATGGCTTAAGGTTCCTGTTCCTACTTCGCCTAAACGGTATTGTTTTGATATATTTTCGGCTTTTATTGCTAGATTTTTCATTAAATAAATTATAAAATTCTAATTTTTATATTGGAACTTAAACAGTATCCATAAAACTTTTTTCTACCTTGTTAAAAATAAGGACTCCAATTGTTAAAATGATTAATGTCGTCAAAGTGCTAAATATTAAACTTGTAGGCTCAAAATTTCCAGTGCCTAAGAATCCATATCTGAAACATTCGAATATTCCAGTTAATGGATTTGCTGTAAGAATCCATTTATATTCTTCCGGAATTGAGGAAATTGAAAATACTACGGGAGTAGCATACATTAATAATTGTATTCCAAAGGTTAATAAAAATACTAAATCTTTATATTTTGTTGTCAATGAGGAGAAAATCATTCCCATTCCTAAAGAAAAACTAGCCATCAAGAGTAATAATAATGGAGTAGCCAATATCCATGCATTTGGATGAATTGCTCCTTTTACAAATGTGAAATATAAGATTACACAAATGAAAAGTCCAAACTGTATTCCGAACTTCATCAATCCAGAAACTACGATTGAAAGAGGCATAATTAATCGAGGAAAATAAACTTTTCCCATTACAGCAGCATTATCTTTAAAAACAGAAGCAGTTTTAGTTAAACATTCTGAAAAGTAATTCCAAAGGGTAATTCCAGATAAGTAAAAAGCCATTTGTGGACTTCCATCTGTTGATAATTTTGCAATTTTACCAAACAATAAAACATAAATTATTGTAGTTAATATTGGTTGTACGAAAAACCAAATTGGACCTAGGATTGTTTGCTTATAAAAAGTAATATATTCTTTTTTTACAAGCATTAATAATAAGTCTCTATACTGCCAAACCTCCCTAAAATTTATGAAGAAAATAGAATTATTTGATTTTATTTCTTCAGTCCATTGTTGTTCCATTTTCATTTATGTGAATTATTTAATTTTCAGTTTGAAATTAATAAAAAATCAAAGTTTATTTTATTGCATTTATTTTAATATTCACTAATTATAAAATCAAAAATTTGAAATATTTTTTTAAAATAAAATGTTTTATTTCAATAATTGTTCTTTAATAGTTAAGTGATTAAATATCAATTATTTAAAAAATAAATGCAATTTTTTTACTTTCTTGTTTTCACGGGTCCCCCATGGTTAGTCACTAAAATGCTATCCAAATTGAAATGAAATTTAACACAAAGAAACCCATTTTTTTTAAAAAATTATTCTTTTATGTTGAAATTGAAATATTAATATTTAATTATACTTAAATTCTGCATGAATTAGATTACAAAAGTATTGAATAAATACCTGAATTTATAGATATTTATCGATAAAAATTTATAATAAATAATGCTAAATAGGTATAAATTTAGGAATATATTTAACTTAATATTTATTCTATATTTGCAATAAGAAAAACCAAATTAATTCAAGTTATTTTAAAATTTTAGTTCTCAAATAAATAAAATTGATTGTATAGTTTTTAAAGACAAATATTGATTAAGAAACTTAAGATATGTATTGGCATGTATTATACACTAAGCCTAAGTGGGAAAAAAAAGTAGCTGAACAACTCAATGCACATGGAATTACTTGCTATTGTCCTATTCTAGTAAAGGTGCAACAATGGTCCGACAGAAAGAAAAAGGTAGTGGTGCCGTTGTTTAATCATTATGTATTTGTGCAAGTTCCTGAAAATGATAGGAATTCCGTATTTATATCTCCAGGAGTAATAAGATATTTATTTTGGTTAGGGAAGCCCGCAGTTGTTAAAGACGAGGAAATAGCTAGTATTAAACAATGGTTAGATGGAAATGAAAGTACTGTAAGTATAGATGTTTTGCCTTACAGCGTAGGAGAAACTATAAAAATTGAAAAAGGTCCTTTCACTAATCACAATGCTACAATACAACAAGTTACAAACACGCATTATGTATTGGTATTGGAGTCTTTAGGTTACATTTTAAAGATGAAGCAGTTGTAGTGAAAATAAAATCTTTCCTATTTTTTTATTCCTGTAATTTCACAAAAGTTTAAAGATATCCCTCACACTTAATATCATAACTCCATTCCTATTTAATTTCAAACAAAAAAAATATCCCGATAGTGAGTCGGGACATTATTTATGTATTTATTTGGATACTAAAATTAATAAGTTATTTGGTGTTATTAGTTGCAATCACAAACTTTAACTTGTTCTTCACTCCAATTTGTAATACATCTACAAGGTCTTGAACTTGCAAATTGAATGGAATTCTAACCACCACAGTTTGGTCTTTGGCAGCCCCCATTTTAGATAATAAAGTGGTTTCTAATTGGTCAAAAGCAACTTCTTCCTTATCTAAATAAAATCTTTTGTCTTCGGTCACCGATAAACTAATGAGTTGCTTATTAGTTTTCTCATTTGTTTTTGATTTAGGTAACGTCATTTTAATCACGTTCGGATTTGCTAAAGTTGATATAATTAAGAAAAACAAAAGCAAAAAAAACATGATATCACTTAATGACGAAGTAGCTACTTCGGCATGAAATCGTTTATTTCGTTTTACCATTTGGTCGTTGAATTATATTAACAAAATCTAAAACTTGTTTTTGAATGCTTAATGCAAAACTGTCAATTTTTCCATTAAATAAGTGGTAAGCCGAGTAAGCAATAATACCTACCACTAGTCCAGATCCAGAACTAATCATTTTCTCATATAATCCACCAGAAATATTTCCGATGCTAATATCTTCTGTTTGAGAGATGCTATAGAAAATTTTAATTACACCTGCAATTGTTCCGATAAATCCAAATGTTGGAGCTATTCCGGCAATTAGTCCTAACTGACCAAGTTTGCGTTCCATCTCGCCAATTTCAATATTAGCAGCACGTTCCATATTCGATTCAATTTCAGATATAGGTCTTCCAATAGTTAATATTCCCTCACGAAGAACATAACCTGAAGCTGTTCCGTTTCGTTCAGCAATAGAAACTGCGCCATCTAAATTACCAGAATTTAAGTTATCACGAATATCTCTAATTAAATTAGGATCCATTTTAGCGCGTTTATCGATATATAAATAACGTTCTATTATCAAATAAAAAGTATAAAATAACAATAGTGAAATCGGGATAAGAAAAAAACCACCTTTTAGAATAAATCCTAAAACCGAAATCTCATTTGTTTTCACAGTGCCTTCAATAACTGCGCCCGCAGCTTTAGCTATTGTGTCGTTTTGAACTTGTAGAAAAAAATTAATCATATAAATTTAATTTTTGAATTAGTTATTAAAAATAATCTCAAATTTGCAATAAAGATAAATTCTAATATTATAGTAAACTACAAAATTGGAAAATTATTTTGTTTTTGAATTTTTTTATTCCAAAAGAAATGAATTATCAGCAAACATTACGATGGCTTTTCAGTCAATTACCTGTTTATCAATTGCAAGGTGCAACTGCGTATAAAGAAGATTTAACAAATTCACTTTTATTGGCCGAACATTTAAATAATCCAGAAAATCATTTGAAATGTATTCATGTAGGAGGAACAAATGGAAAAGGCTCAACTTCTCATCTTTTAGCTTCTGTTTTGCAAGAAGCAGGTTATAAAGTTGGACTTTATACTTCGCCACATTTAAAAGATTTTAGAGAACGAATTAAAGTTAATGGAAAAGAAATTGCAGAAGACTATGTGTGTGATTTTGTAGAAGAAAATAAATCTTTTTTTGAAGAAAAGGAACTTAGTTTTTTTGAAATGACTGTAGGATTAGCATTTAATTATTTTGTTTCACAGAATACAGATATCAATATTATTGAAGTTGGAATGGGGGGTAGGCTAGATGCAACTAATATTATATCGCCAATACTTTCAGTGATTACAAACATTAGTAAAGACCACACGCAGTTCTTGGGTACGAATTTGCAGAGTATTGCAATGGAGAAAGCTGGTATTATTAAAGGAAATATTCCTGTGGTAATAGGAGAATATACTCCAGAAACTAAAGAAATATTTACTGCTAAAGCAAAGGAAATGCAATCTGATATTTATTTTGCTTCTGATTTAATTACACAATCCTATCCTTCTGCTTTGGTTGGAGATTATCAGGTTCACAATAAAAAAACTGCATTGCAATCAATTCGGGTTTTGCAACAACTTGAGCATTTTGTAATATCAGAAGAAAATATTAAAAATGGTTTTATTAATGTAATTAATAACACAGGATTGCAGGGAAGATGGCAACAATTAAAAGAGTTTCCAAAAGTAATTGCCGATACGGCACATAACAAAAATGGACTGGAAATTGTAATAAATCAAATACAGAAAGAAAATTTTGAGAAGTTGCATTTTGTTTTAGGGGTGGTAAATGACAAAGATCTAGATGAAATATTACCATTATTTCCCAAAAATGCAACTTATTATTTTTGCAAACCTAATATTCCCCGAGGATTAGATGCATTTATTTTGCAACAAAAAGCAATTGGTTTTAATCTTAATGGGAAAGTATATGATTCTGTTTCAAACGCTTATCAATCGGCAATAGAGAGTGCTAATAAAAGTGATTTTATTTACGTTGGAGGAAGTACATTTGTGGTTGCAGAAGTTTTGTAGAAAATGTTTGCAAGATTAAAAATAAGCGTTATATTTGCATCCTGATTAATGAGAAATCAAACATCTCAATAACATCGGGCGATTAGCTCAGCTGGTTCAGAGCACCTCGTTTACACCGAGGGGGTCGGGGGTTCGAACCCCTCATCGCCCACAAAAAGGACAAATTCAATTTTTTTGAATTTGTCCTTTTTTTGTCCTCTGCGAAAGGCTGTTAATACTAGCTATTTTCAAAAATAACGGGTTCAAATCTGCGGTTCGATAGAATAAGAAATTATTTTATCTCGTAAAAAAAGTGCTAGATTTCTCTAGCACTTTTTTAGTTAAATTATCTTTTTAATGTAAAATGCGCTTTAAATTGTTTGTAAGCTGCGGCTTCGGTATAGTCCACGGTAAACCAATAATCTGTTGATGGCAGTAGGATTCCGTTGTAAGTTCCGTCCCATCCTAGCCCTTGCGGACTGATTTGTTTTACTAATTTTCCGTAGCGGTCAAATATATAAATTTTTGCGCTAAAATCATTTTGTAATCCAC
>CAILWV010000041.1 GCA_903838055.1 uncultured Bacteroidota bacterium
TATTCTTCCTTGCTCGATTTCTTGAACAATTTGCAATTTAAAAGACATGGTATAATCTTTTTGTGTGCGCTTTATATAGCGACTTTCTTCATGTTTTTCCATAAGGATACTTTTTATGTATCGCTATTTCAGGACAAGACAAATGTAAATATAAAAAAATCCTGATAGAATCAACTATCAGGATCAATTATAGCTTTAAATTTTATTAATTTATTTAACGTCCATTAATTCAACGTCAAAAATCAAAGTAGCATTTGGAGGAATAACACCACCTGCACCGCTTTCTCCATATGCTAAATAAGACGGAATAACAAAACGCGCTTTATCACCCACCTGCAACAAAGCAATACCTTCGTCCCAACCTTCAATCACTTGGCCTTGACCAAGACGGAATTCAATTGGTTTTTTTCTTGGATAGGAAGAATCAAAAACTTTTCCACTTTCAAGAGAACCTTCATAATGAACAGAAACAGTTTTACCATTTTCTGCTTGTTTTCCAGCTCCTTTTTGAATCATTTTATAACGTAAACCACTTTGAGTCTTATCAAAACCAGCAGCTAATTTTTCCATTGTTTCTTCGGCTTTCTTTTTAGCCTCTTCAATTCTTTTTAATCTTGATCCTTCAAAAGTTCTGAAGGCTTCTATCGCATTCCATTTTTCGGCTTCTGCTCCTACTCTAAGAATTTCTATAGTATCTATAAGGTCACCTTGAGCAATTGTGTCAACCACATCTTGTCCTTCAACCACATTACCAAAAACAGTATGCTTGTTGTCTAACCAATTAGTTGGCACATGTGTAATGAAAAACTGCGATCCATTACTTGCTGGACCTGAGTTTGCCATAGATAGAACTCCAGGTTTGTCATGTTTTAATGTTGGATGAAACTCATCTTCAAAACTATAACCAGGTCCTCCAGAGCCAATTCCTTGTGGGCAACCACCTTGAATCATAAAATTTGGAATTACTCTATGAAATTTCAAACCATCATAATATGGTTTTCCCATTGGTTTTGCTGAATTTTCAAGTTGCCCTTCTGCTAATCCTACAAAATTCCCAACAGTTCCTGGGGTTAAATCGTGAGTTAATTTCACTATAATTGCACCTTTAGTGGTGTTAAATTTAGCATATATTCCGTTTTCCATTTCTTGTTGTTTTTTTTTATTAGGATGCAAATTTAATATATTATTGAATATAAACTCTAAAATTGTACCTTTGAATAAACTAAAAAATAAAGCATGACAAATTCAATATACAACAAATCAGATACCGAAAAGATAGTTGCAAGAATTCAATCATTATCACCAAACACACCAGCTTTATGGGGAAAAATGACTGCCGATCAAATGCTTCAACATTGTAATGCTGCTGTTGAAGTAGCTTTTGGGGAGAAAGAAGTAACTGTAAATTGGATGATGCGAATTCTTGGTAAATTAGTTAAGAAAAAAATATTCAATAGCGATTTTCAACACAATAGTCCAACTGCACCAGAATTTATTTTTGATGGAAACTATGATTTTGAGGCTTCCAAATCGACATTAATTCAAAAATACAGTCGATTTTCTAATGAAGGAAAAAGCGCAATAACTGTTATGAAACATCCTTTTTGGGGAACTATGACCTATGAAGACTGGGATAAATTGATGTGGAAACACCTAGACCACCATTTAAGACAATTTGGAGTTTAATAAATAGAAAAAATGAAAGAAGAGTTAGATTATATTAACATTAATAAGGAAACTTGGAACGATAAAACCGATGTACATATTGCTTCCGAGTTTTATGACATGAAAGGTTTTATGGATGGCAAATCCACATTGAATTTAATCGAATTGGAACTATTGGGAGACATTTCCAATAAAAAGATTTTGCATTTACAATGCCATTTTGGTCAAGACACCATGACTTTTTCAAGAATGGGAGCTAAAGCAACAGGAATTGATTTATCGGATAAAGCAATTGAAAGAGCAAGAGAATTTGCAACGAAATTGAACTTAGATACAACTTTTGTTTGTTGTGATATATATGACACTTCAAAATATATTGATGAAAAATTTGACATTGTTTTCACCAGTTATGGAACAATTGGATGGCTTCCTGATTTAGATAAATGGGCAAAAGTAGTTTCCCATTTTTTAAAGCCTGGAGGCAAATTTATTATGGCCGATTTCCACCCTGTGGTTTGGATGTATGATAATGATTTTAAAGAAGTTTTTTATCATTATTTCAATGTAGAGCCAATAATAGAGGAAGAAACTGGGACATATGCAGAAAAGGATGCTGCACTTTACGCAAAATCTATTGGTTGGAATCATCCTATTTCAGAAATATTAAATAGTTTGATTAATAGCGGATTGGAGATAAATTGTTTTAACGAATATGATTACTCCCCTTATAATTGTTTTAATGAAACCGAAGAATTCGAGCCAAATAAATTCCGAATTAAAACTTTTGAAAATAAAATCCCAATGGTTTATTCTATAAAAGGAACAAAAAAAATAATCTAAAAGCAGTACTCTATTCTAGCCCCGATAGAAATGGAAATCCTGTCATTACTAGAGATGCGAAGTAATCTCATCAAAAGATTGCTTCGTTCCTAGTAATGACAGATTGGAAAGAATAGCGGGAATAGCTTCTAAAAAAATAAAAATTATCTTTGCCAAATGCGAATAGACATCCTAACCATATTACCAGAATTATTACACAGTCCTTTTGAAGCTTCAATTATGAAACGTGCAATTGAGAAAGGATTGGTTGAAGTTCATTTTCATAATTTGCGCGATTACACTACTAATAAACAAAAATCGGTTGATGACTATCCTTTTGGAGGTGGCGCGGGAATGGTCATGACAATTCAGCCAATTGACGCATGTATTAGCCATTTAAAAAGCGAAAGAGAATACGACGAAATAATTTATATGTCGCCAGATGGAGAAACTTTGAATCAAAAAATGGCAAATTCTGCATCTTTATATGAAAACATTATCATTCTTTGTGGTCACTATAAAGGCGTAGATCAAAGGGTTCGCGACCATTTTATTACAAAAGAAATATCAATTGGAGATTATGTATTAAGTGGTGGTGAAATTGGAGCGATCGTTTTTTGTGACGCTATTATCCGCTTAATTCCAGGGGTTTTAAGTGATGAAACGTCGGCATTAACGGATAGTTTTCAAGATGGGTTGCTGTCTGGACCAATTTATACAAGACCTGCCGACTATAAAGGATGGAAAGTTCCAGAAGTTTTAACAAGTGGCCACTTTGCCAAAATAGACCAATGGCGAGACGACATGGCATATGAACACACTAAAAATCGTAGACCAGATTTATTAGAATAAAATTCCAATAAATAAATCACAAATTCCAGAGTACTCTAACCTAATTTTGAAAAGTTTTGGGATTTGGAATTTGAAAATTGATTTTTTTAATTATCTTTGCACCCACATTTGACTAACCTCTGGCGAAAACCGTGAATGTTGCTCAGATTTCAAACCATAATTAGCATTAAAAATGGCAAATTTAGTAGATTTCGTTAATAACGAATTATCAACAAAAAAAGATTTCCCTGCATTCGGAGCTGGTGATACAATCACTGTTTACTACGAAATTAAAGAGGGTGAAAAAACAAGAACTCAGTTTTTCAAAGGAGTTGTTATTCAAAGAAAAGGTGCAGGAATGACTGAAACTTTTACAATTCGTAAAATGTCTGGTGCAGTTGGTGTAGAGCGTATCTTCCCAGTAAACATGCCAGCTTTACAAAAAATTGAATTGAACCAAAGAGGTAAAGTTCGTAGAGCTCGTATCTACTACTTTAGAGAACTTACTGGTAAAAAAGCAAAAATCAAAGAAAGAAGAAGATAATTCTAAACTTTCAGTTTATAAAAGAAGTCTCAATTTATTTGAGACTTTTTTTATGCATAAAAAATTCAGCTGTAAATTATCAAATTCCTAATTTAGAAGCTTTTAAATATTAAATTCATAATTTAATCGATTTCGCGATGTAACGGTTATGAAATTGGTATCTTATTATTATATTTGTTATCTGAAATATTTAGAATAAAAAACAATAAACCTTATAAAAATGGCAAAAATTAAAGTAGCTAATCCGGTTGTAGAATTGGATGGCGATGAAATGACACGAATTATTTGGAGCTTTATTAAAGAACAATTAATCCTTCCGTATCTTGATTTAGATATTAAATATTACGACCTAGGAATTGAAAGCCGTGAAGCTACTAAAGATCAAATTACGATTGACTCAGCTGAGGCAATTAAAAAATACAATGTTGGAATTAAATGTGCTACCATCACTCCAGATGAGGAGCGTGTAAAAGAATTCAGTTTATCTAAAATGTGGAAATCTCCAAACGGAACTATCCGTAATATTGTTGGTGGAACTGTTTTTAGAGAGCCAATTATTATGAGTAACGTGCCGCGTTATGTTCAGGGGTGGACTAAACCAATTGTTATTGGTCGTCACGCATTTGGAGATCAATACAAAGCTACAGATACTGTAATTAAAGGAAAAGGAAAACTAACGATGAGTTTTGTTTCGGAAACTGGAGAAACGCAATCTTGGGAAGTTTATGATTTTCAAGGAGATGGCGTTGCAATGGCGATGTACAATACCGATGAAAGCATTTATGGATTTGCTCATTCTTCATTTCAAATGGCATTAACAAAAAAATGGCCATTATATCTTTCTACTAAAAATACTATCTTAAAAGCTTATGACGGACGCTTTAAAGATATTTTTGAAGAAGTATACCAATCAACATACAAAGCAGAATTTGAAGCTAATGGTATGATTTATGAGCACAGACTTATAGATGATATGGTTGCATCATGTATGAAATGGAATGGCGGATTTGTTTGGGCATGTAAAAACTATGATGGAGATGTACAATCGGATACTGTTGCTCAAGGATTTGGTTCTTTAGGATTGATGACTTCTGTATTAGTTACTCCGGATGGAAAAACAGTTGAAGCGGAAGCAGCTCACGGTACAGTAACACGTCATTATAGACAACACCAACAAGGTAAAGCTACTTCTACAAACCCAATTGCATCAATTTTTGCTTGGACAAGAGGTTTAGAGCACCGTGGAAAATTAGACGGGAATCAAGAATTAATTGATTTTTGTTTGAAACTAGAACAAGTTTGTATTGAAACTGTTGAAAGCGGTAAAATGACTAAAGACTTAGCAATGTTAGTAAAACCAGAAGGATTAACTTCTTCAGATTACTTAACTACCGAAGGGTTCTTAGCAGCAATTAAAGAAAATTTAGATGTTAAATTGGGATAACCAATTGTTTACAATAGAAAAGACGACTTAGCGGTCGTCTTTTTTTTGTTTTAAATTTAGATTGGATTGCAATTGTATTTGTCAGTATATTTGTAGGCACGGTATTTGTAATGAAGATTGTGAACTTGGGGTCGACTGGTTTTGACAGCGAGTGGAATTAAACAGTAAGCACGTCGAGCATTGAATTTTGGCTCGTAAATATCAATTTTCAAAAAACATAAACGGCGAAGGAAACTACGCTCTTGCTGCATAATCTGAATCATAGTAAGATTAGCCACGCTCCTACAAGGTAGGAAAGCAGGATTCACCTCGAGAGCTTTGGTTTGTGGCGGTCGATATAGGTGAATCGTAAATACGAACCTAAGAACAGTAATGCTTCGGAGCTGTTACGAAAATTTAAGAAGATAAGTATTTTGTGGCTGTTTTTGGCCTAGCAAAATAACGAAAACTCAATCAGAAAATAAGCGTGTAGAAAGCTCTTTGATTGCTTGTTTGGACCCGAGTTCGATTCTCGGCGACTCCACTTTAAAAAATCGTAATTATCTTTTATTCAGATAGTTACGATTTTATTGTTTTGTATTATGTATGATTATTGTACAATTAATTATTTTTAACCTAAGAAAATAATCTTTTAACATAAGAAACCTTTATTTTTAATACTTAAAGTAACAACACAAAATTAAAAAAAAATCACCGAATTACTAAATCGATTATTATTTCTCCCATATTTATTCATTTAAAACTTCAAAAAGAAATTATTACTTTTTAAATAGAAATACACTTTTTAAATAAAAAGGTCGGGGGTATCCAACAAAAACACGCAAAAGAGGCATACTTCATTCTGAGGTACATCCAGCAATTTGTATAAATAATGATATATATATACCCGTTGGGTGAAATTAAATTATTTGATTCTTAATATAGTTTATTGGTCTATCAAAAATAAATTTATTGATGAATTGAACCAATGTTAAAGCTGTTATTTTTGCTAAATACATGTTTTAAATCCTTCAAAATATTTAGCATAATTGTTTCTAATTTTGAACTTGTTACACAATTGCGAAAATAATGTTTCAATTCTTTTTCTTGGTTTTCTAAAGAATCGTAAATATGGGAGACAGGGAAATAATACTTAAAATAAACACTATTCTAAAAAATGATTCTATTATCCTCAAAATTAAATGTTAATAACTGCACTAAAAATTTAACATCTTGATTTACTTTATAGACACCTTTTGACGAAGATAATAAATACATTTACAGTCTATTAGATAAAACCAATTAGCCCCAAATTATTGTTTTATGCAAATCATAACACTTGAATTAAGCCACAATATCTTTTTTTGCCCTGTAACTGGCGAACAACTATTATTTTCGGAAGATTACCACTCCTCGCCTGCTACTCTTTTTCATTTCATAGACATTGAAGGTGGTGATTTAGTAAATCCCAAGCCTGAAATTGAATTGTTATTTAATGCCACTTTAGAAGAAATTAATAACGGGTTATTTACGGATTATGATTTTAAGTACAATTACTCGGATAATGCAAAAGCATTTGAAATTTTAGTTTATGAAAAATTAAAACTGGAAAAGAATTATGTGTTATTTAAAATTTGTAATTCAGGCAGTTCTAGCACAGTTTATATTGGCATTGACATGAATTATCAATCGGCTGCTGATTTAGAAAAAGAAACTACTTTTGATTTTGAAAGTTGGTTTCCAGACTTTGATAATTATGAAGCTGTTCTTTTAAAAGCAACTCAAACCAAACCATCTCTTGATGGCTATGCCCTTTTCATGGAAGACACTATGGGTTGTGGTGGTTTTTATTTTTTTAATACCGAAGAGGAATGGAGCACTTTATTACCTGCACTTGTATTTTTAGATTACGTTAACCAAAACCAAGATTCCATAACAACGGAACAATTAAATAATATCACTAAAGTATATTTTGATTATTTCAATTCTGGTATTTACGATGAATTACCGGTGCATTTCACACCCGATTTAAACAAATTATTGCAAGACTATAAAATCATTTTCTTTGGAAAAACAACAGAACTATTGGAACCAAATTCGGATTTTACGAAAGAATTGATTGAAGAATATGGTAATAATCCAAAAGATAATAATAACGATTATTTAGATTTTTTAAAGGAATATTGTAAAATTTAATTCTAATCATTAACTAATAAAATTAATTAAATGGATTTTAGACCTAAAGAAATATTATTTGGCACCAACTCGGATGGTACTAAATTTAGAATTGAAAATTGGAATTACGACGCATTGGCTGGAGTTGATTTAGCTAGAGGATTAGTAAATCTTTGGTGGTTGATTTTTTTGGCTTTTTTAATTTCACCTTATTTTCTAGTTATTACTCTTATGGTTTATTGCGGTAGACTTAACTATCTCAATATCATTGGAGCTGCTATTGGATGTTACATGCTATACGATGCCTATAATGGTTGGATATTTACAACTGGACTGCATATTTTCTTTAATGAAAAATGGATGAATTACATCATTTATTTAAACGTTATTTCAGTGGTTTTACATGTTTTTTTAACTCTCTTTGGAGCAACAACACATAAAATAATTGTAGCAAGTATAAAAACTGAGGAGAAACGAACAGAAGCATTTCTTATACTTTTAGCCATAATAGGAGGTGTTTGTATTTTAATAACTAGTAGCATTCTTACTACTAATAAAGGATGGATGGAAAAAAAAATTAATGCTAATCTATATCAAATCCAACACGAACAAGAAGTAAAAGACAGTATAGAAAGTGCTAGAATATATAATGGTGGCGACCCGTATGACCCAACCGACAAAGGAAAAGGGCATAGAGATGATTATTAACTAATTTTATCTATGTTTAATACCAAATTGACTAAATTAGGTTACAAACTTAATAAATATTAACTATTTATGTTATGCACTAAAAAAAATTGTAGTTTTATAAATTATTAAATAACTATTTTTAACAAAATTTAATACTAACAGGAATTTTGCTGAGAAAAACAATTAAAATAAAAAAAATCAAGTAAAAGATCTTACATTAGAATGTTAACAAAAAAAACTAAAAAACCTAAAATAAATGACTTTAAACGATCTACTTACAAATAGTGAAATATCTTTAAATACTTATGGTTTTTGTAAACATCATAAATTTCATTCTCTTTTTTATATTAATAAATATTATTCAACTAATAAAACATTCCAAAATTTATTATTTTACCAAGAATCCATTGGTAATGAACTTATTGATTTATGTTTAAAAAATTTTGAAATTCCAGAAATTAACGAATTGGAATCACCAATTGAAAACCAATATTTATTAAACTTTGAAATTAAAGAATTAAATGAATTGCAATTAATTTCTATTAATAAATTTATCATTTTAAAATATTCTAATCTCTCAGCAAGAATTAAAAGCTCTTTATATAATTATTTGGATGGTAACATTAATATTAATTACTTGCTAAATGAAATATATTATAAGGAAAATTTTCAAATAGATAATATAAGCGATGTAGGGCGAAAGTCAGTTCCAGAAATAGAAATATTTTTACAATCTATAATTGAATTTTGCAACAAAATAAATAATTTTGAAGGGATTGGACTTGAAGAAGAATTAAATAATTTAAATCCTAATCACTGTTTAATAAATATTAAAGTTGATGAATTAGATGAACTACAATTAAATTTAATTAATAAATTTATTACTGCAAACTATTATAAACTGTCTGTTAGATGCAGAAATGGATTAAATAACTATTTAGAAAGTGAAATTAATTTTGATAGTTTACTTAAAAAAGTCTTTAATAACGATAATTTTCAGATTGCTAACATTCGTAATCTCGGACAGAGGTCAATTCCAGAGGTAGAAAGATTTTTCTATAATATAAAAGAATATTGTTTTAAAATATGCAAATTTGAAAAAACTGAAATTGAAGAAGAGTTTTATTTACTAAATTCTATAAAATTATCACCAACAAATATAAAATTATTGCATCAACAAATTATTGCAAATTATATTTCTGGCTTAACGAATCAACTTTCGAATAGAAGTAGGAATGCTATAAACCAATTACTATCTGGACAATTAGATTTCAATGAATTTTATACTGTTATTTTTTCAAATGAACATTTTAAAGTAGAGAATATCCAAAATATAGGGCTGAGTTCAATTACGGAAATAAGAAATTACATTGAAAAAATAAAATTATTTTCAATAGACATTATTAGTATTGAAGATGATGAAAAATTAAAACAGAAAGCAGTTAAATCCCTTTTAGAAATTCAATTTCCGAAAATTGATTTCAACATCTATTCAAACCTTACAAATAATATTTTTAAATTGATTGAAATCTTAATTGACTTTAATGAGATTTTTAGAAATACTGAAACTTATATTTTAAAAAAAACATTGAATATATATACTGATAGTAAAAGCACTGACATTAATACAATTATTTACAAAACTGGATTAACAAAAGAGCGAATACGTCAAATAAAAGAAACTATTTTAAAAAAAATAGTTTTTGAACTTGAATTTCTTTCAAATTTTAATATTGATGACTTATTAAGATATAAAATAGATAATTCAATTTCATTTATTGAAATAACGACTGAAAAAGGGAACTATATTAATAAAATTGATGAAACAAAATTTTCAAAACAATTTCAAACACTTATTATTTCTAACTTTTTAAAAAAAAGTCATGAATTAATAGGAAATATTAATGATGTAATGACTTTTAAAGAAATTGTTTCTAAAAATAGACATAATTGGAAAAATTTTTACTTAATAAAAAATGAACTTTATTTTTATTTTGATTTTAATAAATTTGTTGATGAAGTAGATAGACGAATAAATGAAAGAACGACTGAGACGTATTATTTTAATTTCAAAAGTTTTATTTCTAAATTTTTCAAAATTGAAATGTTGAATAATTTAGATGAATTATCTAATATTTGTGAATCAATTTTGAATAATGAGTTTGATATTTATTTAAATTTTAATGGTAACATTGTCTTTGAAAGAAAAACTCTGAAAACTCTCCCAGAATATGCCTATGAAGCTCTAGAAGAATTAGGAAAGCCTTCTCATATAGACGAAATTAATATTCAAATACAACTAATGAATTTGGGTTTTTCAAAAAAAATATCAGGTGCAAATTTAAAGCAAAAGGACGGATTCATTTCGTTCAGTAAAACAAGTTCTTTTGGTTTAAAAAAATGGGAAAAAGAAAGTGAAGGAATTAAAGGTGGCACTATAAAAAAAATAATTAGTGATTATCTAGAATTAAAAAAAGTACCTATACATTTAGTAGAAATAATGAATGAAATTTCAAAATATAGACAAACTAGTTTTAGAAGTGTAATTCAAAATTTAAAATTAGATCCTGAAAAAGGATTTCTTTTCTTTAATCAAAACTTTATTGGTTTAAAAAAAATAGCTAGAGAATATGATAATGAAAAATATAATAATCTTCCAATTCAATTAGGAAAAAAAATTGTAAGTGGAGTATCAAAAGGGGAATTCACTAATTCCGAATCTATAATTAATTTTATAATTTCTGAATACCATTTAAGTAAGGAAGAAGCAGAAAATATATTATACTATTTTGAAACTAATGTATCAACTAAATTATTTTAAAATTAACAATATGAACCCAAAAGAAATAAAAGAATTACAACTTAAAAAACTTAATGCAGTATGTAATGAAAAAGACATCAATTTTGAATCAATTTTAAATCTTCTCAATTCTGAAAAAATAAAAAAATTACAAAAAAAAAATCACTACATACAACAAACAATTATTGATGAAATTGAAAAAGCAATAAAATGAAAATTAGCGCAATTAATATACAAAACTTTAGACAATATTATGGAAATATCCATTTTGACTTAAGTCCAGAAGAAAATAAAAATATAGTTTTAATTGGAGGTAGAAATGGTTATGGAAAAACCACTTTTTTAATATCAATTGTTTGGTGTCTTTATGGTGAAAAGATATCTCAGGTTGATGAAAATTTCAAAAAGGAAATTCAAAAAGAAAAAAATTATTCTCAATTTATGAGAGAATCTTTAAATTCAACTGCCAAAAGTGAAAGTCAAAATTCGTTTTCAGTAAAATTAAAAATTACAGAATTAGACCTTCCACAAATGAATATTAGTAGTTTGATAATCAAGCGTGAATTTAATTATATAACAATGACTGAAAGTTTATCAATCATTGATTTTAATACTAATCAAGAACTTTTTATTGACAATGAAGATAAAATTAATTTTATTAATGATTTTATTATTCCATTAGATGCAGCAAAATTTGTATTTTTTGATGCTGAAAAAATTGCAGCATTAGCTGAATTATCAACTAAAGAAGAAGGTAACATACTTAATGATGCGCTTGGAAAAATATTAGGATTGGATATTTTTGAAGATTTGATTGAAGATTTAGGTGTTTATTGTAATAATCTAAAAAAAGAAGTTGCTAACCAAAATATTCAAGATCAAATTAATGATAGAGAAGAAAACATTCGAATAAATAAAAAGGAAATAGAAAAATATGATGAAGATATTGCTGAAAAAACTAAGATTAATATTAAAACAAAAAGCAAGATTCAGGAATATGAAAATTATATAAATCAAAATGGGAATAACGGAATTGACGAATCAAATCGAGAAATATTTCTAAATCAAAGAACTGAATTAGAAGAAACTAAAAACAAAAACGAGGATAATTTTAACGAATTAAGTGAACTTATCCCTTTAGCCATTTTGGCTGGAAAATTAGAAGAGATAAATGAACAATTATTACTGCAAGAGTTAAATGAAACAACGGGTAATTTTTCATCTGAAATAAATGATAAAATCGGAATTTTTATTGAAAGACTTTTTAATCAGGCACCCGAACCAGAAGAAAGCTCCTTTACTTTAAAAGATAAAATGTTTTATTATAATAAAGCTCAAAATTTAAGTTCTGAAATTTTTGAAGAAAAAAAAGAACAAATTGAACTCAGTTTTGAACATGATTTAAACAATTCCGAAAAAAAAATAATAAATGACGTTATAAACTTAATAAATACCCAGTCAAAAGAATTATTTGAATCAACAATGGATAACTACAACAGTAGTAAAATAAATTTAATAGAGATAAATAGAAAAATCAATCGGATTGACGCTAATGTTGTTGATGAATTTACTCGAGAACAAATAATTAATAAAGAAAATGCAGAGCATATTTTAGAAGATAATCTAAAACAAATAGGTGCAATTGAAGAAAAGAAAGAAAAGCTTAAGAAAGATAATATTAGATTAAATATTGAATACCAGAATTTGTTACAAAAAATAGATATAACACAAGCAAATAAAACTAAATTTCAGAAGACAAAAGAGTACATAGATGTACTTCAAACATTTGTAGATTCTCAAAAAAGCGCAAAAAAAGAAAGTTTAGAAAAGAATATTCTTTTTGAATTAAAAAAATTAATGCATAAACTTCAAGATGAAAAATTAGATTCTAAATTTATTTCTGATGTTTCTGTAATTATTTTACCTGATAATGGAGGCATGAAGGTAACTTTATTTGATTCAAATGGTGAAGAAGTAAAGAAAGAAAAGCTTAGCTCTGGTGAAAAGCAAATTTACATATCTTGTTTAATTAAAGCAATTTTAAACGAATCTATTCAAAGCTTACCAATATTTATTGACACCCCATTAGGAAGATTAGATGATGAGCACATAAAAAACATATTACTTTATTATTATCCAGACTTATCTGAGCAAGTAATAATTCTTTCGACAAATAATGAAATAACACCGCGACGTTTTAAAGATATTGAACACAATGTTTCAAAAACATACTTATTAGAAAATGATGGTAAGAAAACAGATGTTAAATCTGGATATTTTAAAAATAATGAATTATGATACGATTTAAAATTGATACTGATAATACTCATTTATTAGATAAAATAACAACTATTTATAGTTTTAAGAAAGATACAATTACTGCAAGAATTGCAATATCATTAAGCATTAATAAAGGGTCACATTTTGAATTAAATAATGATAGTCTACCTTCAAACGGAAGAGAATATACACCAACAAGCAATTTTTTCGGTAAAATAATCGATGGTGTAGATAATTATTTGATATATAAAACATTACTAGACCAGCACTACGAAACTATATTATTAGAGAATGATTTTATCAAATTACTGAAATTTCACTTGAATGAGGGATTGCAAATTTGGCAAGATGTATTAAATAGTAAGTCCATTTCAAATGGGGAGCATATTGATTATTTAATTAAAACAATCAAAGATTCTCTCTCTTTAAGAAAAAACATAATAAGAATAAACTCAAATTCAGTTAATAATAAAGATGTATATGAATTTAGTGACCCTTTATCATTTATTCTTGGAAATTATGAAGATGGTACTGATGTTGAAATAAAAATAAATGATTTAAGAGAATTTGACAATAGAAATATTGCTATAGCTGGAATGGCTGGCTCTGGAAAAACACAATTAATAAAGGACATATTATTTCAAATATCTAAAAACACTAATAACCAAATTAAATTTATTTTTTTTGATTATAAAGGCGAAGGAAGTCAAGAACAATTAAAACCATTTTTAGATGCTACAAATTGTGAATTTGTTGATATCATAAAAGATGGCGGGATAAAGTTTAATCCTTTTTCATCTATTAATTTAACTGAGAATGAAAGACCTTTTAGTATAAACTCATTTGTTGGTACAGTAAAAACATTTGTTCCAGGAATTGGCGTTGTACAAGAAAATAATTTGAAAACTATATTAAGAAATATTCTTGACAAAAAAAATGGAGAATATCCCACTATAAATGAGTTATTTGAAGATTTACAAGAATTTTATGTAGAAAATAAAATCAAACCCGATTCTTTGTATTCCATCATGCAAAATCTTACAGAAAACATTTTTAATAATCAGTTTGATAATATATTAAATAAAAGTATTTTAATTCCGTTGTATATTTTTCTTGATATTTACTCAATTCAGAATTAATTTCAGATTCAAGAATTTTAATTTCTAAAGGGGCAGAAATTGCAAACCCTAATACTATTGCAATTATTATTCTTGGAATTGCTTGTCCCATCTCCTTCCATGTAATAGAATCGGTACCATCACCTTTTCCTGTACTTGAAATAATAAATCTATCAAGATTAAAAATAATAGTTCCCCAAACAATCATAAATAATACAATTCCTATACCTAATCCTAAACTTATTCCTGCCGCATCATTTGCATCACCTTTAGTTTTAAATATTGTATAAAAAGCAAATCCTCCAGACACAGCAGCTAATAATCCCGTAGCTAATACAATACCTCCGATCCCCGCATATTTAACTCGATCTTGTTTAGGTGATTTCATTAAAAAATAGGCATCCGCTCCAGCGCACCACCATAAAAAACGAGTAATTCGAGATAGTTGACTATTTTGATTCATATAAAAATTAGTATCCATAATATTATTATTTGTATCCATAAATTTATTTGTTGAGGTTTATTCGGTTTTTGAAATAATTAAATTAGTTAATGATTTATTTAAGTTAATAGTTGGAAGCTTTGGCTTCAACTCTATATTTGCTTTATTAATAGATATTGAATTTTGAGATAATTCAATTTCTGGTTTATTAGAATTTATCATAGTAATATCTTTAGCAATTATTGGAAATTTAATATCATTTTTTATTGTTATGACTTCATCTTTTAAATCAACCATATTAATTATCAGGTTTTTTTTATAAATCCTAAACCCAAAACCAATCCCTATAAAATTAATTGTTGGATAGTGATAATTAGCAATAGTATTAATAACTCCTTTGCTTGATTTAATTTTAATTTTATTATCTAAGATACAATTTGGAATAAAATTAGTTTTGTACTTATATGAAGTTCCTGGATAATCAAAGTTAGTAGCTAATAAATTACACTTACCAAATCCAGGAAAATTATGATTAATTAAAAAATTATATAAAAGAACAAATGGGGCTTTATAATAAATACTCGAAAATAATTTATGCAACCATATTCTAGTATGTAATTGTTTGTAATTAACAATTGTAAATATTGTATATGGAATTTGAAATTCAATCTTTAAATCCTGACCGTGAATAAGATATTCATAGCTATCAGAATTATTAATTTCAAATTTTGCGCGCATTTGTAACTTTTAATTAATTTTTAGTTACAAATATATAGAAATAATTATTTAATACTTTAGAGCATACAAAAAATTATTAACATAAAGTTATGTTAATTTACTCAAAGAATCATAAACCATTTGCATTCCTACTGTGGCTTTTTCCGACAGGTAATATATAGAACGATCTTCATCTAAATTCATTTCATGAGCCATTGGATCTATTACTACCATTTGGCTTGCAAATGGCACATAATGTGGTAAAGAATTAGCGGGATGAACCAACATAGAAGAACCCACTACTACACAAACAGCACAGGTAACTGCTTCTTTAATAGCATAATCCATTAAATCATTATCAAGTCCTTCACCAAACCAAACTATATGAGGTCGCAATTGACTTTGCTGTTCACATAAATCTCCAATTACAACATCATTTTCCCAATCATAGATTAATTTAGCATCTTTTGTAGATCTCACTTTCATTAATTCTCCATGCAAATGGATTACTTTGCTTGAGCCTGCTCTTTCATGTAAATTATCAACGTTTTGCGTTACCACAACAACATCATATTGTTTTTCTAATTGTGCAATTAATTGGTGCGCTAAATTTGGTTGTGCTTCTTTACAATTCTTTCTTCTTTGGTTGTAAAAATCTAAAACCAAAGCTGGATTTTTTTTCCACGCTTCTGGGGTACACACCTCTTCTATTTTGTAATTTTCCCAAAGTCCGTCTTTAGAATCTCTAAAAGTTTGTATGCCACTTTCTGCAGAAATACCAGCACCAGTAAAGAAAAGTATTTTAGGTTTTTTCATATTTAACAACTAATTAATAAGCTAATTATTACTCGAACAAAGATAAAATAACTACATCCAAAAAAATAATAATACCTTTATAAAAAAATTAATTAGATGCCCGAACCTCAAAAAAAACTGAAAATCAACGTTTTTGGAGAATTATGGACTTTAAAAAAAGTTGCCTTATCCCCTATTGAATTTGAATATTTTAATAGCATCGCAACCGGAATGAACCTGACTTTACATCAGGCATTAATTGACCCTTTTTTCTATCCAAAATTAAAATTAGAGAAGACACAATCTTTTTCTGATTTAAAGGGAAATGTTATTTCAGGAATTACAAATCACAACTCCAATCAAATAGAAATTTGGCACGAAGGACATAAAGAAAAATTTTGGGTAACCAATTTAAAAAACACTTCCCTTTTTCCGACCTACCAAGTAAAATTCGAACATTTAAACAATACTCTTACTAACGGAATCTATATTGAAACCATGGAGTTTGGCAAAATTGGTTCTTATGAAATAACTCTAGATTATTACAAGAGAGAAAATCTAGAATTTTGTTTTCTGAATTATGGAGAAACTCTATTACTACAAAACAAATTTCAATACAATGGAAAATACCTTAGTAAGAAAAAAAATGATAGTGTAATAACAAGGCTTTTTAGCTTTGAGAAATAATAAATTATTCTAATCTGGCGCAACCACATCGCCTTCCCAATGCATCATGCCACCTTCTAGATTGTAAGTAGTTTCAAAACCCATTTGTTGCATAATACTACAAGCTTGAGCACTTCTTCCTCCAGCCTTACAATACACGTAATAATTTTTAGATTTATCTAATTCTTCTAAACGATATACAAACCCTTGCCCTTTATAAATATCATTCAAGACTGCTCCCGGAATAATTCCTTCTTGCCATTCGTCTTCTGTTCTTACATCTAATATAACAGCATTTGCATCTTCCGCTAATCGTGAAGCCCAATCTTCTTGAGATAAATTCATAATTTATTTTTTTTCAAAAATAAGAAATTTCTTTCCAATTGCAAGAGTATAGTACGTTGCATAACCTTCAAAATAAAGTTAACAAAAAAATAACACAACACTTGTATATACAAATAAAATTTAACTACATTTGTACGTACAAATATCGAGCCCGCGATTATGAAAATTGAAGAGGTAATAAAAACCAATATAAACTTAGGAGATTCTAAAAAAATCATCTTAAATATTATATATACTCAAAACGTAATTGGAGATAAATTTAATGAAATAATAAAACCATATGATTTATCTAGTGAGCAATATAATGTGTTACGCATTTTAAGAGGTCAAAAAGGATCTCCTGCAAATATGTGTATCATTCAAGAACGAATGTTGTCTAAAAACAGTAACACTACTAGACTAATTGATAAACTTCTGCTTAAAGGATTTGTTACTAGAGAAGTTTGCCCTGAAAACAGACGAAAAATTGAAGTATTAATAACCAATAAAGGATTGGAACTTCTTAAAATTTTAGATCCAAAAATAATGGAATATGAAGATTTGTTTGCCTCAAATTTATCTTCTTCCGAGAAAGAACAATTAATTACGCTTTTAGAAAAATATAGAACCTTAAAATAAATTTAATTATGAGTCAATTTAATGAAAATGCCAAATGGCGTTACGCTACTAAAAAATTTGATACTACTAAGAAAGTATCTGCCGAAGATTTAGCAAGTTTAAAAGAAGCAATACGCTTATCTGCATCTTCTTTCGGATTACAATTATACAAAGTAATTGTTGTGGAAAACCCTGAGTTAAGAGCAAAATTACAAGGAGCTTCTTGGGGACAAACTCAAATTGTGGATGCTTCACATTTATTGGTTTTTGCTAACCAAACTTCAGTAAGCGACGCTGATGTAGACAATTACATTAATAATGTTGCTGCAACAAGAAATGTTCCTGCTGACGCTTTATCTGGATTTGGAGACTACATGAAAGGTGCATTAAGCAACATGCCAGAAGATGTAAAACCAACATGGACTTCAAAACAAACCTATATTGCTTTAGGTAATCTTTTGAATGCTGCAGCTGAACTAAAAATTGACGTTACTCCAATGGAAGGATTTGTTCCAGCTCAATACAATGAACTTTTAGGTTTAGACAAATTAAACTTAAACGCTTCTCTTGTAGCTGCTGTAGGATACCGTCATGAAGAAGATGCTACACAACATGCAGCAAAAGTTAGAAAATCTAACGAAGACTTATTTATCACAATTTAATCTCAAAACAATCAACAAAATGAAAAATTTAAAGACAATTGCAATCGCATTATTAGTAACTGTATCCACTATTGCTAGTGCACAAGTAAAAAAAGTAGATGCTGCCAAAAGTACAATCACTTGGATTGGAAAAAAAGTGACAGGTCAACACAATGGAACCATTGGTTTAAAAGAGGGAAGTCTTATTTTTAATGGAAAAAAATTAACAGGTGGATCATTTGTAGTTGACATGACTACCTTAACTGCTACAGATTTAACTGGTGATTATCAAATGAAACTAAACGGACATTTAAAATCAGAAGATTTCTTTGGTACTGAAAAATTTACAACTTCTAAATTAGTTTTCAAAAAAATCGCTGATAAAGGAAAAGGAGTTTATTATGTTACTGCAGATTTGACTATTAAAGAGACTACTGCTCAAATAAATTTTGATATTACGGTTAAAGGTACAAACGCAACTACTACATTAAAAATTGACAGAACTAAATACGGAATTAAATATGGTTCTGGAAGTTTCTTCGAAAACTTAGGAGATAAAGCTATCTCTGACGAATTTGAATTAACAGTTAATTTGAAGTTCTAATACTACTTTTTTGCCCCAAATAAAACCTTAAGGAGAAATCTTTAAGGTTTTTTTTATGTCATTCAATATTGAGTTATAGTATATTTGCCTGATGAAAAAAATGGTTCTTATTGACAATTACGACAGTTTTACTTTTAATTTAGTTCATTATTTAGAAGAACTAAATTGCGATATTGTAGTTCTTAGAAATGATGAATTTGAAATAGAAGAACTACAAAATTTCGATGCAATTATACTTTCTCCAGGACCAGGAACTCCTTCAGAATCAGGCATGTTATTGGATGTCATCAAAACCTATGCTTCTACTAAAAAAATACTTGGAATTTGCTTAGGCCATCAAGCTATCGGAGAAGTATTTGGAGCTACACTAATGAATTTAGAAAATGTTTTTCACGGCGTAAGCACTACAATCAACATAAATAACCCTGCCGATTCCTTATTTAGCAATTTACCTCAGCAAATTGAAGTCGGTAGATACCACTCATGGGCTATAAACCCTAACAATTTCCCCGATGAATTGGAAATCACTTCTGTATCTGAAAACAATGAAATAATGTCAATCCGACACAAAATATTCAATGTAAAAGGCGTACAGTTCCATCCAGAAAGCATCCTAACTCCATTAGGAAAAACTATTTTATCTAATTGGATAGAGGATTAATCTACTCTAATACTATAATTTTTTCTATTTTTTTTCGAAGCATTAATTTATAAATTAAATAAACTAATTGTTTATATAAAATAGTTTATAAATCTGAATTAAAATAAGTTAAACATTCACTATAGATATTTTCTATATGAAAAATTAGGTTAATAAATCGTTAATAATGAATTAAACAATCGTTTAATTTAAACAAATGTTTAGTTTTGCATTCTAATAAAAAAGATGTCCGTGGAATTTAATGAGAAACAAATTGAGATTCTTTTAGTGGCCGAACAACTTTTTGCCGAAGAAGGTTTTGATGGAACTTCTGTTAGAGAAATCGCTAAAATTGCAAATATTAATATTGCTATGATTTCTTATTATTTTGGTTCTAAAGAAAAACTTTTAGAGGCATTAGTTCTTTACAGAATTTCCGGAATGCAATTACATTTAGAATCGCTTTCTACTGAAGACATCTCTCCTATTGAAAAAATTGAGAAGCTAATTGAATATTATATACATCGTATAAATTCGAATCGCTGCATGTATCAAATTTTACATTTTGAAGTTTCCTCCACCAAGAGAGAAATCAATCTAGATGCTTTTACCCAAGTAAAAAAGAATAACTTGAAATTATTAGAGAATATAATTATTGAAGGACAATTACAAGGATTGTTTCAACCTAATATTAATGTAGCACTAATACCTCCAATGATTATTGGAACCTTTATCCACTTTCATATGAACAAACACTATTTTGTTGATTTATTAAATTTAGACTCGGATGAAAAATATGAAAATTACATTGCAAACGAATTAACAAAACATATTCAGAAAACCATAAAAGCCCTACTTATACATGAAGACTAAATCAATTGCATTAATTCTATTTTTCCTTTTTGGAAGCATTATAATAAATGCTCAAGAAAGAAAAACAATGTCGTTAAAAGAAGCAGTTTCCTTAGTGGTTACCAACAGTAATGAAGCTGTTTTGGCAAACACCAAAGTCGCAACTTCTAAACTGGAACTAGAAACCAGGAAAAACAACCAATATCCTTCCGTTAAGGTTTCGGGGCAATACCTGAGATTAACCGGTGCAAATGTTAATTCGCATTTGGGTGGTTCTGGAAACGGACTTGATGTAAGTCAATTGCTACTTGGGCAAGCAAATGTTTCAATGCCTATCTTTAGTGGCTATAAACTGAAAAATAGCATTGCAGCATCTGAAAATTTATACCAAGCTCAAAGCTTTACAGCATCTCACACCAAAGAAGGTCTTGCTCTTGAAGTAGTAGAATTATTTGCTACACTATATAAATCACAGGAAATGGTTAAGCTGCTTAACGAAAATAGTAAAAGTGCCAAACAACGTACTAAAGATTTTTCGGCAATGGTAGATAACGGATTATTAGCAAAAAACGATTTGTTAAAAGCACAATTGCAAGAATCTAACCTAGAACTTTCATTAGCTACCGCTATAAAAAATGTAAATGTGGTAAACTACCAATTGGCAACTTTACTTCATTTACCAGAAAACACAATTATAGATATTGATATTGAAACTGTAAAAAGTGACATGGCTAAAAACCAATTACTAACTACTACTGCGCTACGCAACGATTTAGAAGCTTTATCATTCCAACAAAAAGCAACCGAAGCAGGAATTAAAATTGCTAAAGCTGGCTACTACCCTTCTCTTGCATTAACAGGCGGATACATTGCATTAGATTTAAAAAATGTGATTTCAGTCAGTAATGCTATGAACCTTGGAATTGGTTTTAACTATGACTTATCTTCTATATTCAAAAACGGAAAAGAAGTGGAACTTGCTAAAAGCAAAGCCGAACAAACAAAACAAGCGATTGCAATCTTATCCGATAAAATAAAAGAAGAAACACAACTAGCCCAAGAAAACTATACACTTTCATTAAAACAAAATAAAGTATATGCTTTGGCTGTTGAACAATCTAACGAAAATTACAGAATAATTAAAGACAAATACGACAACAGTTTAGCTAACACTAACGATCTATTGGAGGCCGACGTTCAACAACTACAAAGCAAAATAAACTTAGCACTTTGTCAAGCAGATATTGCCCTAAAATACTACCAATTACAATTTGCATCCGGAAAATTAATTAACTCATTCAATTTATCTACTACTAAATAATAGCAACATGGAAAAGACTAAAACTAACAAAAAATTTATTTTCATTTTTTCAGCATTAATCCTTATCGGAGGATCTTATGGAACATATAAATACATGCATTCTCAAGCACACGAAACTACCGATGATGCGCAAATAGAAAAAAACATGAATCCTATTATCCCAAGAGTAGCAGGATATGTAACTAAAGTTTATGTAAAAGATAATGACTTTGTAAAAAAAGGAGATACTTTATTTACAATTGACAACAAAGATTATTTAGTAAAAATAGAAGATGCAAAAGCGGCATTAGCTTCTGCTGAAGGTAGTTTTGAAGCTTCTAAAGCAGATATTGGAACTGCTCAAGCAAACGTTTCGGTTTCAGACGCCAACATGCAATCGGCAGGTGGCAGTATTGAAACCGCTAAAATTAGATTGAATCGTGCTTCCAATGATTTTGATAGATATGCAAATCTTTACAAAAATCATACTATTACAAAGCAACAATATGAACAAGCAGAGGCAGCAAAACTTGAAGCTCAAAGCCAATTACGCATTTTACAAGAACAACAAAAAGCAAGTTCGTTCCAAAAAAATGTGGCAGCCGCAAGAACCAATGTTTCTAATAAACAAGCAGATGTTGCTGCTGCGAATATCAAAAGAGCACAAGCCATGCTAGATGCCGCAAAATTAAATTTAGATTACACGGTAGTAACGGCTGCAATTGACGGACAAGTTTCTAAAATTGCTATCCAACCAGGACAATTCTTACAACCTGGGCAATCCTTGTTTTATATAATCAACAATTCGGAGGCATGGGTTACTGCTAATTTTAAAGAAACTCAATTAAACAAAATGGTTGTCGGTCAAAAAGTAACTATTAAAGCAGATGCTTATCCTGATACAGATTTCAAAGGAACTATTGTAAGTTTTTCCCCTGCTACAGGAGCTAGATTCTCTATTTTGCCTCCAGACAATGCAACAGGAAACTTTGTAAAAACTATTCAACGTTTACCTGTGAAAATAGCAATTGATGCAGATAATGATGCCGAAAAAGTAAAATTACTACGACCAGGAATGAATGTCGATGTAGATGTACATTTGAAATAATATTAAAATTAACTTTTAGATTTTAAACATCTAATATTCAAAAATGGTACAAGCAGATGATTTAGTAGAATATGGCTACAGGAGGGTTATTATCACAATAACAGCAGTACTTTGTGCTTTGTTGGAAATTGTAGATACTACCATTGTAAATGTGGCGCTAACCAACATGCGAGGCAGTCTTGGTGCTACACTTACCGATGTGGCTTGGGTAATTACCGCTTATGCAATTGCCAACGTAATTGTGATTCCAATGACGAGTTGGTTATCGCAACAATTCGGGCGAAGAAATTACTTTGCGTTTTCCATCATATTATTTACAGTAGCGTCTTTTCTTTGCGGAAACGCCACGAATATATGGGAATTAGTTGCTTTTAGATTTATTCAAGGTCTTGGTGGCGGTGCTTTATTAGTTACTGCACAAACCATCATTACTGAAAGTTATCCTACTGCCAAACGTGGAATGGCGCAAGCAATTTACGGCATGGGTGTTATTGTGGGCCCTACATTAGGACCGCCTTTAGGTGGATATATTGTGGATCACTTTTCTTGGCCTTTTATTTTTTATATAAACATTCCTATCGGAATTGTAGCAACAATTCTTACTTTAAGTTTTGTTAGAAGTCCAAAATACGGAGAAAAACTAAAAGCTAACCAAGTAGATTGGTGGGGAATATTTTTCTTGGCTTCATTTATCGGTTCCTTACAATTTGTCCTAGAACACGGACAACAAGACGATTGGTTCAACGATAATTTAATTGTAAGCTTGAGTATAGTTTCCTTATTTGGATTATTAGCTTTTGTATGGAGACAATTGAATTATAAATTTCCAATTGTGAATTTGGGAGTTCTTAAAGATGGAAATTTAAGAATAGGAATTCTAATGTCTTTCATTTTAGGATTTGGACTTTACGGATCTACCTTAATAATTCCAATTTACACGCAATCCATTTTAGGGTGGACAGCTACAGATGCAGGATTATTGTTAATTCCGGGGTCAATCACTACCGCTTTCATGATGCCGTTTATCGGTAAGATGATTCAAAAAGGAGTTCCTCAAGGTTATATGGTTGGTGTAGGATTTGTAATTTTCTTTCTGTTCACCTTCTTAATGCGAAATGCCATGACACCTGACACTGGTGTTGAACACTTCTTTTGGCCGTTAATATTAAGAGGAATTGGTATGGGGTTACTTTTTGTACCTATCACTACCCTATCTCTTTCTACATTGAAAGGAAAAAATATTGGCGAGGGTGCTGCTTTTACAGGTATGATGCGTCAACTTGGAGGGTCTTTTGGAATTGCAATTATCACAACATTTATTACGCGTTTATCACAAAAACATAGAGTAGATTTATTAGCTCACTTTGACGGAAGTCGATTAGAAGTGCAGCAACGGGTATTGCTTCTCCAAAAAGGTTTTATGTCTAAAGGATTTAGTGCTAATGAAGCCTTAAAAAAAGCCTATCAAGTCTTAGACTATTCGGTTATGAAACAAAGTACCGTATTGTCGTATATGGATATTTTTATGTCACTTGGATTACTGTTTTTATTTTGCATACCGATTATATTCTTAATCAAAAAAGCAAAAAGCACTATTAATCCTGCTGATGCAATGCATTAATAAAAAAAACTCTGAAGCAACTTCAGAGTTTTTTTTACCTCGTAAAAACCAACCTATCCCCTTTACTCAAATTAGAATCAAAAGCATAACCTTCATAATTAAATCCTTTTAAATCATCAATAGTTTTGGAATTGGTATCGAGGATATAACGCACCATCATTCCCCTAGCCTTTTTGGCGAAGAAACTTATTATCTTTAGTTTGCCGTCTTTGTAATCTTTAAATTCCGGAGTGATAACGGGCACTTTCAATTTCTTCACATCTACAGCATCAAAATATTCATTGCTGGCAAGATTTACAAATAATTCGTCTTTTTCCAATTGCGAATTTAACTCTTTGGTTATCGTTGCTTTCCAGAATTCATATAAATTTTTATTTTTCCCTACCGGCAGTTTGGTTCCCATTTCCAATCGATAAGGCTGCATTAAATCTAATGGTTTTAATAATCCATACAAACCCGAGAGAATCCGTAATTGGTCTTGCAAAAGGTTTATTTTTTCTTCCGATAAAGAATAAGCATCCAATCCAACATATACTTCGCCACTAAAAGCATAAATAGCAGCACGCCCATTTTCGGGAGTAATTTCAGCAACATTTCTCTCTTGATTGCGTTGCCAATTCAAATCGGACAATTTATCTGAAATATCCATTAATTCGGATAATTGTTTTGGCTTTTTTTTCTTTAGTACTTTATCAATTGCTAGGGATTGCTTTTGAAAATTATATTCCGAATATAAATTAATCGGTAACGGACTTTCAAAATCTAGAGATTTAGCTGGAGAAATGACAATTTTCATAGCAAATGGGTTTGAAATTTCAAAAATACAAATTCCTTTTTCAGAATGCAAGAAGGGTTTATTGGAAAACAAAATCTTATCAACAATTAGCAAATCAAAATTCGTTATTCCTAATTAATATTTTACATTTGACGTCTCAAATAAAATTACAACCTATGGTCTATAAATTTAGAGTAATTCTAGATGCAGAAGAAGATGTTTTTAGAGATATCGCCATTCTAGAAAGTGACACTTTAGAAGATTTACACAATGCAATAGTTAATGCTTTTGGCTTTGACGGATTGGAAGTTGCCTCGTTTTATACTTGCGACGACACCTGGAATCAGGAAGATGAAATACCAATGTTTGACTCTGGTGACATCCCTGGTGAAAACAAAATAATGAGTGATTATACCTTAGATGCTATTTTGGATGCCGAAAACACTAAGATACTTTATGTGTATGATTTCATTAACATGTGGACATTCCTTGTGGAGCTTGCAGCAATTGAAGAAACGGAAGAAGTTGGAGTTATCTATCCGAATTTAATGTTTTCTCATGGAGAAATGCCTGCTGAAGCAATGGAAAAACACTTTGTTTCTGATTTAGAGGAAGAAGAAAATTACAATGAATTTGAAGACGATTTAGATGAAGACGATCTAGATATGTTTAGTGGCGACGATAGTTTTGAAGATTACGGATTTGAGGAGAATTGGAATTGATTCTATTTAGGTTCTGAGGATTTAAGATTCTTAGGTTCTAAGGTTTTTTTTGTATATTTAATTGAACTTTAAAAATACAAATCATGAGCAATTTTCGAAAACTTCTCATTTGGCAAAAAGCCATGAATTTAGTAACATCAACATACCAACACACTAAACAATTTCCAAAAGAAGAAATTTTCGGATTATCTTCACAAATAAGAAGAAGCGCTATTTCTGTTCCTAGCAATATTGCAGAAGGTTTTGGAAGAGACAGCAACAAAGAATACCTACGATTTTTAAATGTGTCAATTAGTTCTTTATTTGAATTTCAAACACAATTAGAAATCGCTAAAAACATTGACTATTTAAAAGAAGTAGAATTTATAAACCTATACGAGGAAAGTCGAGAGTTAGAAAGAATGTTAGTTTCCTTCATTAACAAAATTAAAGAACGAAACTAAAACCTTAGAAACTCAGAACCTAAATACCTTAGCAACTAAAAAAAATGATTAACCTATTTAATACACACATCGAATCGTTATCCATCCATAGAGTTGGAAATAAAAGCCGCAATGAAGCCATTTTCTTATCGGAAAACCCATATGGATTAAACGATGAAATTGTACCTATATTAAAAGAATATTTCTTTAAATCGTTTCGTGAAAAAGAAGAAAATTACTTCCAATTTGCACACGAAGTAGATTTAGAATACAACGATATGTTCAAATTAGCGACCGAGATTTTTACCAATCCAAGTTCGGTGCATGAAGTTTCTAAAAAAATCACGCAGCATCTTTTTGAGCAATCAAACCATCCGCACATTAAAAACGGAGAGGTTTACGTTACCTATTTAACTAACGTTTCTATTGACAATAATGTTGTAGATGCAATTGGAGTTTTTAAAAGTGAATTGCGAACCGATTTTTTGCAATTTGAAGAAAAAGAAAGTAACTTAGAAATGGTACTTCAAGAAGGTATTAATTTGAATAAATTAGACAAAGGATGTTTAATTTTCAACCATAAAAAGGAAGAAGGTTATAAAATTCTTACAATTGATAGTAACCGATACGATGCACGTTATTGGCTGGAGCATTTTCTTTCGGTTGATGCTTTTCAAGATGAAAACTTCATGACTAAAAAATACTTAAAATTCTGCCAAGAGTTTGCTAAAGAAGTAGTTTTTCCTGCCGAAGATAAAAAGCAAGAAGTAATGTTCATGAACCGTGCAGTAAATCATTTTGCTAAAAACGATAATTTTGAGGAAACAGCTTTCTTAAATGATGTAATGGAGAACCCAGATTTGATTCCGGAATTTAAAAGTTACAAAGTAGATCGCGGCGAAAAGTATAGCATTGAAGACGTTACTAATTTTCCAATTGCAAATGCAGCGGTTTCTGATGTCAGAAAGTCCATAAAAAATGTAATTAACTTAGACACACATATTCAAATTAAATTGGATTTCATTAACCCAGAAAGTGCAGAAAAATTTATTGAAAAAGGTTGGGATGAAGAAAAACAAATGTATTACTATTTAGTATATTTCAATAAAGAGCAGAAGTCTTAGTATTTAGTGTTTTAGGCATTAAAATTTATTCCTCAATTGCAAAAACAATTGAGGATTTTTTTTGTTAAGATCTAAGGTTTAAATTTCAAAAAATAATATCTTTATACATTAAAAATCATTCCATTGCGGTTTTGTATTATTTTACTTATTTTTCTTTTTAGCTTTCAAAATCTGATGGCTCAAATGGATATGTCATCTAAATCGGATAGTGTGTATAAAAGAATTGATGAATTTTCTCAACACAAGAAATTTTTCAAATTAATACACAAATTGATGTTTCAAAACAGCACAAATTCAAGTATAAATAAAAAGCTACTAACTGATAGACAATTACAAATTGATTACGATCAATATAATTGCAAAATAATTAGAAACATTAATATTGAAACACTTGACCCTTTTGGGTTTTCGTCTGAAAATGAGAAAGAGATACCTCAAAATAAAAAAGAACGATTTGGTAATGCGTTACATTTAAAATCAAAAAATTGGACCATTAGAAATTTTTTACTTTTTAAACAAAACCAAGAACTTGATCCATTAATAATTAAAGAATCCGAACGTTTAATAAGAGGCCAAAGATTTGTAGGGAGTGTTGTAATAAAACCAATTGCAATTGCAAACTGTACTGATTCTGTAGATGTTTCGGTACGGGTTTTAGACACTTGGAGTTCAACGATAACAGGTGCATATTCTAAAATTAAAGGTAATTTAGATTTTTCCGAACGTAACTTTTTTGGTCTTGGACATGAATTTGATTTCAATTATTTAAAAAACTTTAATAATAGTACTATTAACAATCATGGATATGATACAAAATACACTATTCCAAATTTTAAAAACACTTTCATAAACACAACGTTTTCATCTAAAAACGATTTAAATAATAACACTTATAAAAATATTAAAATAGACCGCCCTTTCTATTCAACTCTTACAAAATGGGCTGGAGGAATTTACTATGATTATAGGGCTTACAGCCAAATCATGACCGATACAAATGCTGTTGCTGCACCACAAAACTTTAAAATTAAAACCTATTCACTTTGGGGAGGGCATGCCTTTAATATATTTGGAAATCAAACTGAATTTGGAAGAACATCGCATCTAGTTTTTGCTACAGGATTTACTAATACCGCTTTTCTTGACAAACCTAGTATAGCATACGATCCGATACTTTTCTCTAATTCTTCAAAATCAGTTTTAGCAACAATTGGAATTTCGAGTCAAAAGTATTTCAAAGACAAGTATTTATTTCGTTTTGGAACAATTGAAGATATTCCGTACGGAAAAGTATTTTCAATTACAGGAGGAATTGAGAATAAAAACAATATAAATAGATCCTATTTTGGCGGAAGGTTTTCTTATGGAGATTATTTTAATTTTGGTTATTTACAAGCAAATATTGAGGCCGGAACTTTTGTTAATAATGGAAAATCAGAACAGAGTATTTATAAATTTGAGGTGAATTATTTCACACACTTATTTCCAATAGGAACCTGGAAATTTAGACAATTTATTAAACCCGTATTAGTCTTAGGAACTAACAGATTAAATTCGACACAAGATCGATTAAATTTAATTGATGTTAATGGTATTCCGGGGTTTAACAGTGCTCCACTTATTGGAACCAAAAAATTCTTAACTACTTTTCAAACGCAATCCTACAACCAAAAAAATTGGTATGGATTTAATTTTAGTCCGTTTTTAAATTTTACTATCGGATTTCTAGACAAAGGCGATCAAAAATTTTTCAGCAATAAAATGTATTCTCAAATCGGTGTTGGAGTATTAATTAACAACAACTATCTAGTTTTTAGCAGTTTTCAATTTTCATTTTCTTACTATCCCTCATTACCAATTGACGGAAGTAACATCATTAAGACGAATACTTTTCAAAATTCAAATATAGAGTTCCATGATTTTCAAATAGGACAACCCTATGTAGTTCCTTACCAATAAAAATTAATTATGTTTAAACATCAAGGTAAAACAAGAACACTAAAACACAATTTAAGAATTGCATCTTTATTATCGTTCGTGGCAGGAATTGTTAATGTAGCAGGATTTTTAGCAGTACAAAGATTAACAACAAATGTTACAGGACATTTTGCATTTTTTGTAGATGAAGTTTTTAAGTTGCATTTTTGGGAAGGATTTATTTACTTTTTATTTATATTTTTCTTTTTTTTAGGTTCGTTTGTTTCTAATTTTTTAGAAGAATTAATTTCTAGAAAAAATTCAAATTACATCTATGTTATTCCAACTATAATAGAAAGTTTAATATTATTCTTTATTGCTGTTTTCGGGAAATTTCTTATATCAGATAATCCGAATTTAGTAGCATTTTCATTACTTTTTGCCATGGGACTACAAAATTCTTTAGTGACTACTATTTCAAATTCCACAGTAAGAACAACCCATTTAACAGGGCTTTTTACTGATTTAGGAATTGAATTATCACAACTTTTTTTTTATAAACAAAAGGAGCAAAAAGACAAATTACACTCTTCTATCAAATTGCGATTTACAATTATCAGTTTTTTCTTTTTTGGTGGAATTATTGGAGGTGTTTTTTATGCATCTTTAGGATTAAAAGTATTAATTATCGCAGGAAGTACCTTACTAATTGGAATTGCATATAGCGACTTGAAACTTAAATTAATTATTTTATGTCGTAAAATCAAATCGGTAAATAACAAATAAATTCATCTTCTATTACTTACAACTGGAGGCTACCTGGAAAAGTTAGTTATTTTAGTTGTGAAAATATTATTTATTGGAGTAACTTCATCTTTTCCAATTTAACTCGAAATTGTCATTAAAACTCCAAAAAAGAATTCCCTACCTTTGCAAAAAATAATACGCAATGAGTACTTTTGAGCAGTTCAACCTTCCTAAATCTTTACAAAAAGCAGTGGATGATTTAGGATTAACAACCCCAACCCCAATTCAGGAGAAATCCTTTTCATCAATCATGTCTGGGCGTGATGTAATGGGAATTGCGCAAACCGGTACTGGTAAGACTTTAGCGTACCTACTACCTTTATTAAAACAATGGAAATTCGTGCATACCGATTCAGCTCGATTGGTAATATTGGTACCAACTAGAGAATTAGTAGTTCAAATTGTAGACGTTATTGAAAGTTTAACTAAATACATGTCGGTGCGAACCTTAGGTATTTATGGAGGAGTAAACATCAACACCCAAAAGAAAGCCGTATATCAAGGAGTGGATATTTTGGTTGGAACACCCGGAAGAACGATGGATTTGGCACTTGATAATGTAGTGCGATTTGATTCACTTCAAAAATTAGTAATTGACGAATTTGACGAAATTCTTAATTTAGGTTTCCGCTTCCAAGTGACATCATTATTGACAATGATGAAAAACAAGCGTCAGAATATATTATTCTCGGCAACCATGACCGATGATGTTGATGCGCTTTTAGAAGAATATTTTGAACTACCCGAAGAAATTACTTTGGCAGCATCTGGAACTCCTTTAGAAAAAATTGAACAATTGGGTTACTACACTCCCAATTTTTTAACTAAAATAAATCTGTTAAATCATATTTTAGCAACTGATGAAAGTACTTCTCGTGTTTTGATTTTTGCAAATAATAAAAAAACTGTTGATTTAATTGCTAATAGTATTGAAGAAACTTATCCTGAACAATTTGGAGTAATCCATTCTAATAAATCACAAAATTACCGATTAAACACCATGGCTTCGTTTCAAGCGGGCGAATTAAGAGGTATTGTAACCACCGATGTAATGGCGCGTGGTTTGGATATTTCCGATGTTACCCATGTTATCAACTTTGAGTTTACTGAAATTCCGGAGCAGTACATTCACAGAATAGGTAGAACTGGTCGAGCCGATAAATCGGGAACTGCAATCAGTTTCATTAGTCCTAGTGAGGAAGAAATTCAAATTGAAGCCGAAGTATTAATGGAAAAAGAAATCGTCTTTTTAGATTTTCCAGAAGGAGTTGAAGTTGCCGTGAGATTATTAGAATTTGAAAAAGATAAAAAGAAAGTAAAACAACTTTTAAAACGGGTAAAAAAAGAAGGTGGAGAAGCATTTCACGAAAAATCTAAGAAAAATCAGAAGGTTAATCTTGGAGGTCCTGCTAAAACTAAACCTAGAAAAACCGAATCTCGTAACCGTGGAGTTGAACGTAAAAGAGATGCAAAGAAGAAGAAAAAATAGTATTCAATAATTATTTTTTGCTGAAATAATTTAATAATCAAAACCTTCACATATGGAAGGTTTTTTTTTCGAGCTATAGAATAGACATTTTTCGTTTTATCAAATTTTTAAACCTTTAAACTTTTAAACCTTTAAACTTTTTATTACTTTTGACAAACTAAAATAAAAATGCAATTCCAACACCCAGAAATTCTTTATTTTCTTTTCTTATTGGTGATTCCAATTCTGGTGCATCTTTTTCAATTGCGAAAATTTAAAACGGAGTATTTTACTAATGTAAAATTTCTAAAAGAACTTGCGTTACAAACTCGAAAAAGTTCAAAAATTAAAAAGTATTTATTACTAGCCACCCGATTACTTTTATTGGCATTTTTAATCATTGCATTTGCAAAACCCTTCTTTAAAGCCAAAGACCATAAAGATGCTACCAATGAATTGTACATTGTACTAGATAATTCCTTTAGCATGCAAGCCAAAGGGCAAAAAGGAGAATTACTAAAACGTGCTGTTCAGGATTTATTAGAACATACACCCGAAAACGCTAATTTTTCTTTAATTACCTGCTCGGAAAATTATTGGAATACCGATATCAAATCGATTCAAAAGGAATTACAAAATTTAAAATACAGCGCCTCCTCTTTTCAATTGCAGCAACTTTTAGCAAAAATTAAAGCCCATAAATCGGCATTCCAAAAAGATATTGTTGTGATTACCGATGCTGTTGGCATACAACCAAACGAAATAAAGAAAAACAACGAAGATGAAAATTTGTATTTCATTCTTCCAGAAGCTGAAAAAACTAACAATATTGCAATTGATAGCGTTTTCATTAACCAAACAATGGATAATTTTTATGAAATTGGCGTTAAAATAGATGCTTATGGTGATGATTTTAAAGATATTCCAATTGCATTATATAACAAAAACAAACTGATTGCTAAAACCTTAGTGAATTTTGAAACCAAAAGTAAAGTCATCAATTTCACCATTCCAAAAGAAGATTTTCATGGATATGTTTCTATTTCAGACAATAGTTTAGAATACGATAATACCTATTATTTTAGTCTTTCAAAACCGCAAAAAAGCAACGTTATTAGCATTGGCGATCCCGAAAAAAGCGGATTCCTAAATCGAATATATACAGCAACCGAATTCAATTATATTAATTATTCCATTCAATCATTAGATTATAATTTATTGGATAAACAAGATGCTATTGTCATAAATGAGTTGAAAGAAATTCCGCAAGCCCTTCAAACAACTTTAAAATCATTTGTGGAAAAAGGCGGAAATGTAGTTGTAATTCCGAGTTCTGATAGTTCGATAACCAATATGAATATTTTTCTGTCAACTATTGGAGGAATTCAATTCAAAACACTAGGAACTGCTGAGAAAATGATTACCAAAATCAATTTTAGTCATCCATTATTCAGTAGCGTTTTCGAGAAAAAAGTAACTAATTTTCAATATCCAAAAACTAAAGTTTCTTTTGAAATTAGCAACTCAGCACCAATGGTTTTAGGATATAGCGACCAATCGGCATTCTTAAGTGCAATTCAAAATGGCGTTGCGAGTGTTTATGTTTTTGCCGCTCCTATAAATACTATCAATAGTAATTTTCAGAATTCACCCATCATAGTTCCTACATTTTACAACATGGGCCAAAATGCTCAAAAAGCAGGAATTACTGCTTTAATTATTGGAGAAAACAAACCTTTTGTGGTAGAAACAAAAATTGGAAAAGATGAAATTGTAACTGTAAAAAACGATCAAGAAAGTTTTATTCCGATGCAACAAATATTAAATAATAAAGTAAAAATAACTAGTAACGATAATCCTAAAATAGCTGGAAACTTTGGAGTATTTAATACTAACCAACTTATAGAAAACATTAGTTTTAATTACAATCGCACCGAAAGTAATTTAGCAAATGCTAATCCAGAAGCAGTTAGTGATTTTAAAGAAATAAGTAACGTAAATTCTATATTTGATACCTTACAAGCAAATCGAGCAGACAATCAAATATGGAAATGGTTTTTAATGCTAACCTTATTATTTATTACACTAGAAATTTTAATTCAAAAATTTGTAAAATGATTTTTTCTCTTATGATTAAGAATCTAATAAAATAAAAATTATGAAATTTATTATCCGAGAAGCAAAGATTATTGACAAAAAAAGCCCATTTCATAACCAAGTAGTTGATGTAAAAATTAATGAAGGAATTTTAGAAAAAATTGGCAAAAATCTGGCTAAAGAATCTGATTATGAAGAAATAACCCACCCCGATCTACATCTTTCTCAAGGATGGATGGACAGCAGTGTTTCTTTAGGTGAGCCAGGATATGAAGATCGAGAAACAATTGCAAACGGATTACTAGTTGCAGCCAAAAGTGGTTTTACTGCAATTGCTTTACAACCTAATAGTTTTCCAATTTTAGATAACCAATCACAAATTCAATTTGTAAAACAAAAAGCCGCAACAACAGCCACTGATTTATTCCCTATTGGAGCATTAACAAAAAATAGCGAAGGAACCGATTTAGCAGAATTGTTTGACATGAAAAATGTGGGAGCAATTGCTTTTGGAGATTATGGTAAGAGTTTATCTAATGCAAATTTATTGAAAATTGGTTTGCAATACGTTCAGGACTTTGATGGTTTGGTAATTACTTTTTGCCAAGACGAAAAGATAAAAGGAAGCGGAGTGGTTAATGAAGGGATTGTTTCTACTCGATTGGGATTAAAAGGAATTCCAAATCTAGCCGAAGAAGTAATTGTCGCTAGAAACTTATTTTTATTAGAATATACTGGAGGAAAAATGCATATTCCTACTATTTCTTCAGCTAAATCTGTAGAATTAATAAGAGAGGCTAAAGCAAAAGGATTGCAAGTAACTTGTAGTGTTGCCGTTCATAATTTGGTTTTAACAGACGAAAAACTAGATGGATTTGACACCCGATTTAAAGTTTCACCACCGCTAAGAACTGAAAAAGATAGAATCGCATTACTTGCTGGAGTAACCGATAATACCATTGACTTAATTACTTCCGATCATAATCCGATGGACATTGAGCACAAGAAAATGGAATTTGACGGAGCTAAAAATGGAACAATTGGTTTAGAAAGTGCGTTTGGTGCTTTACTATCCGTTTTATCTTTAGAAACTATTATTTCAAAATTTACCAATGCAAAATCAGTTTTCAAAATAGAAAATTCAGAAATTGCTGAGGGTAAATCGGCAAATATTACGCTTTTTACAACCGAAGATGAATGGGAATTTTCAAAAGAAAATATAATTTCAAAATCTAAAAATTCAGCATTTCTGGGAACTAAAATGAAAGGGAAAGTAGTTGGGATTTATAATAATGGACAATTGATTTTAAACTAATTCATTATAAACTATTCTGTTCTAATGAAAAACAAATCTGATAGAAAAAGTTTTTTTGAAAATTACATGACTTATAGACTTTTTACTACTTTAGTAGCATTAGTGATTTTTATTGTAATTGCATTGTACAAATTATTATTTAATTAAAAAAATGGATCAAAAAACTATAGACGAAGGAAAATCGGCAGCAATAACCAGTTACATACTAATTGTAGGAGTTTTAATTGCAATGTCAATGAATTCTGAAAACAAGAATGACTTTGCATCGTTTCATATTCGTCAAGGATTGGGATTAACCTTAACCTTCATCACTTTGGGAGTTTCTATAAGTTATTTTGAAAGTATTATGGTTGCTGCTCCGATGTGGATATTCATTTCGGTTTTGACAATTTACGGAATTTTTTCTGCTTCTAAAGGTGAAACAATTCCAATGCCGTTATTGGGAAAATTGTTTCAAAAATGGTTTAGTTTTATTTAATGAAAATCAAATCTGTATTACTTTTTATTTCCATATTTATTTTGGTTGGGTTTACAAATTCTTCAACAAAGAAGATGAAATTGGAACAACTAAAAAGTAAATCAATTATTGGTGATTTTGATGGAGATAAAAAAGCGGATACTTTAGCCGAAATTCATACTTCTGAAAAGGAAAACAATATAATAACTGAAATTCCTTTTATAAATGATTATGACAATTTAGTTGATTATTATTTCAAACATTCTATTCGAACCTCATTAAAATCATCAAACAAAAGAATTAAAGATCTCGATTTAGGAACTAGTTTTGGAGTTTATTGCCTAATAAATATTGGAGATAATAATGGAGATAAAAAAGATGAAATTGCTTTAGTTATTGATTATTGTGATTTTAGTAATCTAAACAGTTGCAAAATTTATTCTTTATGTAATAATAATTGGAAAATGATCCATCACTTTGCTATTCATGAGGCTGTCTTTGATTATATAGAAGGCGAAAAATTAGACCCAAATAAAATAGGAGATTATCTACAAAAGAAAAAAGGAATATGGTTCTATGCGGATGCATTAGAAGTTTTAGAATCGGATGATACCATAATAAAAATGAAACCATTAAAAATAAAAAAATGCAATTAACAATGAATTTATCACTACACCATTTAGTTCGTGAGCCTAAAATAAAATTAGAGAAAAATCCTTTATTGCTATTATTACATGGCTATGGTAGCAACGAAGAAGATTTATTTTCTTTTGCTTCGGAACTTCCCGATGAATATTATGTGGTTTCAGTTAGAGCTCCTCATGAAATGGGCTACGGAAGTTATGCTTGGTATGCAATTAATTTTGATGCCGATGAAAATAAATTTTCCGATATTCCGCAAGCACAAGAATCTAGAGATTTAATTGCTGCTTTTATTGATGAATTAGTGGAGAATTATCCTATAGATCCTGCTAAAGTAACTTTAATAGGATTCAGTCAAGGTACCATTTTAAGTTATGCAATCGCACTTTCATATCCCGAAAAAATCCAGCGAGTAGTAGCAATGAGTGGTTATTTAAATACAGAAATGGCAACAGCAAATTTTGACAAGAATGCTTTTAAACATTTGAAAATTTTTGCTTCTCATGGAACTGTAGACCAAGTTGTTCCAGTTGATTGGGCTAGAAAAGCAGCACCTGTATTAACACAATTAGGAATTGAAGTAGTCTATAAAGAATATCCTATTGGTCATGGAGTGTCACCACAAAATTTTTATGATTTTAAGAATTGGTTACAACACTAAAATATAAATTATTATTCTTGACCATCGGGATTATCCGAACCTGATACTTTATTACCAATTTCGCCATCGCCAGAAAAAACAAGAACACCTGCTTTCTTAAGTTCATAACCGTTATGCACTTCTAATTGGTAATCGCTAAAATTCCATGTTTTACTTTGGTCATTTTTAGTCACAATAAAGGATTTATCGTCTGGTAAAAAAATTTCTGCTTTATCCGCATTTTCATTAAATAAGACATAAGCGCATAAAGTTTCATCTTCTGTAGTAGCATTTTCAACAGGAATTAACTGGATACCTGAAAAAGCTTTAACACATTCTTTATTTAATTTTGACCATGTATATCCTGCAGAAGCCAAACATCCATTATTATCCTTATCAACACCTACTATAGTAGAGTCTTTATGAGGAACATTTGTAACTTCAGGATCGGCATCATTGAATTTACATGATATTAAAATAGAAAAAAGTGCAATATATAGTAGTAGGTTTTTCATTGAATTTAAAATTTTATTGGGCTTAAAATTTTATTAGTTTAATATTCTTGTTTAGGATAGATGAAAGAATCCATTAATTGAAAAGTGATTTTTCCATCTTTTTCAACGAAATATTTCAAAACTACATCACCCCAATATTGTCCATCACTATAATCAGCAATAATCCATCGGTGGTTTAGTATTTTAATTTTATTAATAATGAATTTTTGTTCGCCTAGTTTTTCTCTTCCTGTATAGATATTACCTTTTGGATCGTCATTAAATGCTAATAATGCTTCTTTTATTTGAGGCATCAACTTTATAACGTCATAATCCGCAAAATATTCTTTGGCATAATCATTATATTCAAGAGAAAAGTGATTAGCATCTTCTAATCTATTAGAAATTTCAGCAATACTATCTTTCAGGTATTTTAGTTCACTTTCATTTTTTTTCTTTTCAAATGCTAGTGCTTTACTGAAATACATATACGTAAATCCAGCTACTAAAGCAGAAAGAATAAATAAGTATAAGTATAATTGTCGTTTCATTTTAAATAGATATTTCTAAGTTATCATAAGCCAAAAACACATTTTGTGGCAACTTTTTTTGTACTAAATCATGAAAGCCTAATAAATGACTGATATGAGTTAAATAGGTTTTTTTTGGCTGAACCAAAGTTACAAAATCTAATGCTTCCTGCAAACTAAAATGAGAATGGTGAGGTTCTTCTCTTAAAGCATTAATAACCAATACATTCACACCTTTAATTTTTTCAATTTCCTCTGGTTCAATAGTTTTCACATCTGTTAAATAGGCAAAATCCCCAATTCGATAACCAAAAACTTGAAGATTGGCATGAAATGCATTTATTGGAATTATATTAAGATTTCCAACTTTAAACGGAATATTATTATTTACTTGTATAGGTTCCACTGAGGGAGCTCCCGGGTATCTATTTTCAGTTTCAAAAACATAATCAAAACGACTTTTTAAATTATCAATCACTCTTAGATGAGCATAAATAGGAATTTTTCCATGTTTGAAATTAAAAGGCCGAATATCATCTATTCCCGCAGTATGATCCGCATGTTCGTGAGTAAACAAAATAGCATCTATCCTATCACATTTGGAAGTAAGCATTTGTTGTCTAAAATCTGGTCCACTGTCAATTACTATTGAGGTATCTTCGGTATGTATCCAAACAGAAACACGTAATCGCTTGTCTTTAGGGTTATCACTTAGGCATACAGAGTGGTGGCTTCCAATAACTGGAATGCCTTGAGATGTTCCTGTTCCTAAAAAATAAACCTTCATTATTTATTAATTTTGGTAGTTAATTTATTAAAATCAACGGTTACTTAATTTAATACAAAAATAGCATTAAATATCGTTTTATAAAGCCTCAATTTATTAACTTTGCGATGTATATAATTGATTATGGGAAATTCTGGATTAGACATAAAATTAAAAGGTGATAAAGTAATAGAGCAAATTCCATCTATTAAAGATAAAGCGTTACGTATTAACTTGAACGAAAATATCTATGGAACTTTTGCTGAAATTGGTGCTGGACAAGAAACTGTTCGTCATTTTTTTAGAGCTGGAGGATCATCAGGAACTATCGCTAAAGCAATGTCTGCTTACGACAAAGACTTTAGTGATGCTATTTATGGCATTGAAGAAGATGGCCGTTATGTTACGGAAAGTCGTTTAACAAAAATGCTATCCCATGAGGTAGATTTAATTGAAAAACGTTTGGATAGAATAAAACATCCAAATAAAATGTTTTTTAGTTATGCCAATACTGTTGCAACTATTGACTTTGCAAAACAATTTAAAGGACATGGTTGGGTTGGAATAAAATACCAGATTGAGCCGGATGAAGATTATAATGAAATTATACTTCACATTAGATTTAAAGAAACAGATGCTCGTTTACAACAAGAAACTCTTGGAATTCTAGGTGTAAACTTAATTTATGGAGCGTTCTATAAACATAATGATCCTAAAAAGTTACTTCGTTATCTTTATGATCACTTAGAGAAAGACCAATTAGAAATTGATACAATTAACTTTTCAGGACCGCGTTTTGCTAATGTAGACAATAGATTAATGAGTTTACAATTAGTGAAAAATGGAATGACAGACGCCGTAATGTTTAGTCCAAACGGACATAACATTTTACCCGCTGCAGTTCTATACAAGAAAAATATTTTGGCTCTAAGGGGAAGTTTCCGTCCAGTTACAAAAGTGAATATGGATATGTTAGATAGATCTTTGGAGATGTTTGTAAAAGAAAACAAAGTTGAAAAAGAAAATACCTTTGTAATATTTGAAATCACGCTTTCTAATTTAAGATCCGAAGGAGAAATTGATGAACGTGATTTTATGGATCGTGCCGAATTACTATGCTCATTAGGACAAACGGTAATGATTTCAAATTTTCAAGAATATTACAAAGTAGTAGAATATTTCTCTAGTTATACAAAAGCTCGTATGGGATTGGTAATGGGGGTAAATAATTTAGTAGATATTTTTGACGAAAAATATTACCGCCATTTAAGTGGAGGCATTCTAGAAGCATTTGGAAAATTATTCTATCGTGATTTAAAAGTATATCTATATCCTATGATAGAAGATGGTGAAATAATCACCTCTCAAAATTTAAAAGTTCATCCTCGAATGAAAGAGTTATACAAATTCTTTGCATATAACGGCAAAGTAATAGATGTAACTGAATATGATGAAGAAAATTTAAAAATATTTTCAAGGGAGGTTTTAAAAATGATTGCCACTGGCATTCCTGGCTGGGAAAGATTATTACCTAAAGGAACCGCCGAATTAATTAAACAACATCATTTGTTTGGATATGATCCAAATAAAGTATTAGAAGAATCAAATTAATTATTAAAATTATATCCTCAATGTAAAATATTGAGGATTTTTTTTGTTTGTCATTCTACAAAATTCAATTAAATATTATTATTGTTTTTTATAGGTGATTTTATTTTTTTTGAATTATCTTTAATAAAGCTTAAATAACGCAAAGCCTCGAAACGTTATTTTTTTATTTGTCACAATTTTCGTTTTACAACAATTGTATAACTATTTTGGACGTATAATTTAATTTTCACCTACAAAAAGATTAAATATTATTATTACAAGAATAATTTCGGAAGTGTTGGTGTATTAATTATAAAAATAAAAAGAAGTATGAAAATACATATCAAAAATATGGTTTCTCTTCGGTGTAAAATAGTTGTAAAAGACTCCTTAACTTCTTTAGGCATTCAATATACTTGTGTGGATTTAGGAGAGGTAAAAATTTCAGATGATTCGATTTCTGAAACAAAAAGAATTGCATTAGAAAAATTGCTTAATCGTTATGGATTGGAGTTAATGGACGAAAAAAAGTCAACTATTGTAGAAAGGATAAAAAATATTATTGTTGAAATGATTCATTATTCTGATGAACTTCCTAAAGAGAAAATTTCAGTTTTTTTAAGCCAAAAACTAAACCATAACTACACCTATTTATCCAATTTATTTAAGGAAGTAACTGGAAGTACTATCCAACATTATATTGTTCTTCATAAAACTGAGAAAATAAAAGAATTAATTCTATATGATGAATTAACCTTAAATGAAATTATGCATGCATTAAATTATAGCAGTGTAGCTCATTTATCAGCTCAATTTAAAAAAACAACAGGAATAACACCTAGCGATTTCAAAAAAAATAATATTTTTAATAAAAGGATTATGTTGGAAAAACTATAAATTCAGTTTACTATTAATTATCTAATATTTGTGTTGCATGAACTTTAGTTTTCACATCAGAAATAACATTTTCAATAATTCCATTTTCATCAATAATAAAAGTAGTTCTATGTATTCCATCATATTCCTTACCCATAAATTTTTTAGGACCCCATACACCAAAAGCACTAATTACCGATTTATCCTCATCTGCTAATAACGGAAAAGGCAAATCGAATTTTTCTTTAAATTTAAATTGTGCTTTTTCATTATCAGCACTTACGCCAATTATTTCATAATGATTATCCTGAAAACGACTAAAGTTATCTCTTAAATCACAAGCTTCTGCAGTACAACCAGGTGTATTTGCTTTAGGATAGAAAAATAGGACTATTTTTTTTCCTTTATAGTCGGCTAATGAATGAACATTTCCGTTTTGATCTTTTGCAGAAAAATCAGGAGCTTTATCTCCTTTTACTAATGTTGTCATATAATAAATTTTGGTTTGCTAATTACTTTTTGAATGTTATATAATAGTTATTGTAATTGTCTATGAAATTGACTTAATTTACAATTCAAATTATGTGTCACAAATGAACAAAAAAGAACGTGTAACATTTGTTATAAATACGTTAAAAGAACTATATCCAACTATTCCGATACCTCTAGATCACAAAGATCCGTATACTTTGTTAATTGCTGTTTTACTTTCTGCTCAATGTACAGATGTCAGAGTTAATAAAATTACCCCTTTATTATTTGCAAAAGCAGATAATCCTAGGGATATGATAAAAATGAGTGTGGAAGAAATAAAGGAAATCATTCGACCATGTGGATTATCTCCTATGAAATCTAAAGGAATTCATGGTTTATCACAAATTCTTATTGAAAAATATAATGGCGAAGTTCCTCAAAGTTTTGAAGCCCTAGAAGCCCTGCCAGCTGTTGGACATAAAACAGCGAGTGTGGTTATGAGCCAAGCATTTGACGTACCTGCTTTTCCAGTTGATACTCACATTCATAGATTAATGTACCGTTGGAATTTAAGCAATGGAAAAAATGTAGTACAAACTGAAAAAGATGCTAAAGCAATTTTCCCTAAAGAATTATGGAATGATTTGCACTTACAAATTATTTGGTATGGTAGAGAATATTCTCCTGCTAGAGGCTGGAATATTGATAAAGATATTATCACTAAAACAATTGGAAGAAAATCAGTATTGAAAGAAACTTTTCTAAAAAAAATATCCCGATAAATTATCGGGATATTAATTAATTAGCAATGATTTCGAAGTTCTGTTTACCAATTTTAAGTATATTCAAAGCTTTTGAATAATTAAGAATAAAACTAATTGTTTCTTTCTTAGGTAACATTTTGGAGTTTGCTAACGCTTTTTTAGAGTAAAGTTTTGCCATAGATTAAGTTATATTATATATCTATAACGTTATAGCAATCATAATATTGTTTAATTAGTTAAAATAATATTATTTTTCTCAATTATTTTTCTCAAGTTCATTAAAGCATAACGCATTCTTCCGAGAGCAGTATTAATACTAACTCCTGTTAGATCTGCAATTTCATTAAAACTAAGGTCTTGATAAATTCGCATTAACAATACTTCTTTTTGGTCATCTGGAAGTTCTTGAATGATTTTTTGCAAATCTTTTTCAATAACATCCGTAATAATTCTGCCTTCTGCATTTGGAGACGAGTCAGTCAAAATAGAGAAAATTGAAAATTCTTCTGTTTCTCTAAGCATTGGCATTTTTTTATTTTTTCGAAAATGATCTACAATTAAGTTATGGGAAATTCGCATTACCCAAGGCAAGAATTTACCTTCCTCATTATAAGAATTAGATTTCAAAGTTTTAATTACTTTAATAAAAGTATCTTGAAAAATGTCGTCAGCAACATCGCGATCTGGCATTTTGGAATATATAAAACCATAAATTTTAGATTGATGTTTGTTAATTAATATAGACAAAGCGTTCTCGTCGCCTGCTATATAATTCTTTACCAATAAAGCATCTGGGATTTGAATAGTAGCCATAAAATTACCTTTTAGTGTTATGTTAAAAATCTAAAAATTTTTCTAAAAGTAATTTTATTCGATAGGCGACTGTTAATTTTGATTAAATTATAGCCAAATATAACTTAATAATATCTTAATATGCAAATAAAAAATGAAATTTTAACACTTTTTGTACAATAATTACAATAAAAACAAAATTGTTTTGATTAAGAAACAAAAAAAAGTGTGTGAAATACATAGCCTTCACACACTTTTTTTTAAATAAATGTCTTGTCCTGAAATAGCGATACATAAAAAGTATCCTTATGGAAAAACATGAAGAAAGTCGCTATATAAAGCGCACACAAAAAGATTATACCATGTCTTTTAAATTGCAAATTGTTCAAGAAATCGAGCAAGGAAGA
>CAILWV010000042.1 GCA_903838055.1 uncultured Bacteroidota bacterium
GAAATATAAATTAGTAAGCTTTAAATTTTAATCTATGAATAATATTGAAAATCAATTTTCTGAATTTCTAATTAGAAATTCAAATATTACAATTAATACTATTTCAAAACATTATGGTCTCACTTCATCTCAGTTAAATCTATATAGTCAAATATTAAATTGGAATCTAATATCTGAAAATATTAATATCAATTGGAGTGAAGAAATTATTGAAGATTTTAAGGAATTCTTAAATTGGGAAATATTAAGTTTAAATCCAAAACTTCCCTGGAGTTTCGCCTTGATAAAAAAATTTGAGAAAAATTGGGACTTTGGGCGTTTATATCATGACAAGGGTCTAAATTCTAATTCGAATATACCTTGGACAATAGAAATATTAGATGAATATAAAGAAGTATGGAATTGGTCAATTTTAAGTAGTTCTAATTATTTACCTTGGGATGAGGAATTAATCCAAAAATTTAAAGAAAAATGGTCATGGTATTCACTTTGTAAAAATGAAAGTATACCATGGCAAAATAATTTTATTGAAATTTTTTATAATTATATTGAATGGGAATTAATTTGTTCTAATAAATCTTTTCCTTGGACAGAGAAATTAGTAGAAAAGTATTCCGAGAAAATAGTTTGGACTTCATTGGCTAATAATAAAGGTTTTCTATGGACTGAAGAATTTATAATAAAAATCATTAATTTAAAATTTGAAAATAAAGAAGATTTATTTTTAAAAGAGCTTTGTGAAAATCAGTATTTGCCTTGGACAGAGAATTTGGTAGAGATATTTATAAATAAAATAAATAAAATTAAATGGGGTAGCAACTCTAAATATAGTATGAGACCCGACATATTAATAAAAGCTTTAACAATGAACAATTCGTTACCATTAAGTATTGAATTTATAAAAAAGCATAAATCATTTTGGAATAAATCCGATTTTACAACAATCTCTTTATCTTGGGTTGATTATTATGACATATTTAGAGAAAATTTGCAATGGAAAAGTCTTTCTAAAGGGATACACTCATTGATTTACACAGAGGAATTAATAGAAGAATATAAAGACATTTGGGATTGGACATTAGATGGCATGGCGTCAAATAAATTTCTCCCTTGGACTATGGATTTTGTAGATAAATACTCTGATAAGTTGGAATGGCGTAGAAAATTTACAAATTATAATATTTTTGATAATAATTGTATTCCATGGACAGCTAATTTTATTGAAAAACACAAAAAAAAGGTAAACTTTAAAACTCTTAGTAAAAACATTAAACTAGACTGGAATATAGAATTTATAAGAAAATATAAAAATAAATTTGATTGGAGTTGTGCTTATAATATTGGTATGAGTTCTAATCCCTCTTTGCCTTGGAATGAAGAATTTGTTCTTGAATTTGAACCACTTTTAGAAATTAGTTCATTTTCTTCAAGTTATAATATGATATCTTATAGAGTAATTATTCCTTTTATTTTGAGAACAGATATTAATAATATTTTAGATAACATTAAAGCAAAGAAATAAAGTAGCATTAATTATTAAATTTACTTATTTCCATGGATAAGTATTTAAAGAACAGAATAATAAATCAATTAAAATATCGGGAAAATTAGAAAATTGGTGGAAAATAGAATGTTCTAAATCTTCAAGAAATCTATCGTGAGATGTATAAATATGATCTAAAATATCTCCGTCTTTGTCTATAATATTCATAATGATTTTTTATAATAAATTAATGTTCTGTTTCTTTCATTAATTTTAGAATTTAATAAGAAGGGTATGGATTCAAAAAGTCTTAATGAAGTTTTATTATAGCATGAGACAGAAAACTGAAATTTATTAAATTTTAATGATACATCAGTAATAAATCTTTTTGCAAAACCTCTTCTTCTGTATTCAGGGAATATGAAAAATGAACATTCAGTTGTTGATTTAGATTTTAAAAAATTACAAGCTCCAACTAGTATATGATCACCACATTGAGATTGATAATCAATGCAATAAAATTCATTACCAATTTCATTATTAATGGAATGAAGCCATTTTTGGTCTAATCCAATCTTTTTTAGTTGATTAGACCATTCCTTTTTTTTAATTTTATTTAGAAATAATGTCATTTAATTTTAATTTGATTGGTGATGACCAATAATTAAAGTTTAAATATTTTTCTTCACATACGACTTCCCAATTAATTTCACATTCTAAATCAATTTCAAATTTTGGCACTGATTTACTTATTTCCGATTCTATGAATATTTTTAAAATTTCAAATTGGTCAACATCTAACTCAATTTTATGCCAACCATTATTGTAAAATAAAAACTCAAAACCCTCTATATTTGAGTTTTTAGATTTAGAAAACTGGATACTTAAATTTTCTTCATTATAGGATTCATTCATTCCTATAATTGACAAATCTAATTTAAGTTTATTGGTAATAAAATCTTCATCAAAATAAATACATCTTCTTTCTGAATCATCATATTCATAAATACTACCTGTTAAAATAATTTCAAAGACAATTTCTTCTTCAATAAGTAATATTTCACCATTAAAATTATTATAAACGCCATGAGAAATAAGGTAATCTAAAAATTCATCATACCCTAACCAAGAAACTAACTCATCATAGATTGGCCCACAATTTTCATTCTGATATTCACCTATTTCTATATCTACCTCACAACCTTTAGTGACATAAGTTACGTCAAAACTAATTTTGCCAAATTCTAAAAGTGTTTTATTTATGAGATTTTTTAGTTCTATTTCCATTGAAGTAATCAAAGATTTATTAGGATTTGTTTGTAAATGATTTTAAAAATTATATTTGTCAACTTTTCAAAACACTAAAGCCCAATTAATTTATTTATATTTTCAGTAGAACCATTACTTCTCAAATAGACTATTTCAAGTTCCATCCCCATTCGTTTAATAGCTCTTAAATTTCCTAGCCATGGTTCAAACACTTCAGTGTCTACTTTATCAGTTAACAAAAGTATTTTTTGATTAGTAGGGTAGCAAGTACCCAATACTTGTTGTACTAATTTTTTCAATACATCATCCAATGGAATCATTTGATCTTTCTTCAATTTTAATCCAAATACAGATTTATGAAAACTAACAAACATGGCTACTTCATGACAAGCTCCTTTATTTTCACTGGGAAAGAAATTCATATTATTTCTTACTTGAGCATTTTGCAATAATTCATCAAAAGTAACAGCTTCAGTTTGTGGCTTATTGATTCTGTCTAAAAATTCATTTCTAAATTCTCGATTTCTTTCACTTTTAATTATTGAAAGAAATTCTGAAAGGATATTTTCTAAGTTCATATTTATTATTATTTATCATTTATTAATTTTTCCAAATTGAATTTCATCAAAGCGTCCCATTAAATCAAATATATCAATCTCAATCTTTACCCACTGCTTCTTAAAATATTTAAAACCATATGTAGCTCTTTTACTATCATCAATATTATTAAAGACAAGTTTCAACACATCTTTAGCTTTAAACACAATTGGAACATCAAACACATCAACTTCGTTAACTCTGTATGCTAGTTTAACGTAATACTCTTTATATCTATCAGGATGAAACCATTCAAAAGAAGGAAGCATTGCTTCTCCAACAATAATTATGTCATTGTTATTGTCTTTATTTCTTCTGTATAATATCCAATAGTGTTGTAGCCTTTCTGTAGAATTGGCTTTACAAGTACACAGTTTTATTTTATTTGAAATGGCACACATTTTTTTATGTTTATTAGAAAATATTACTTTAATAACGCAATCCAGTCATTCCGACGCATGAGGAATCACACCAAACCATTTCAATATTGTTGTTCCAATTGTTTCATTTAAAGTTTCCTTATCTTCATTAAAGATTAAAATCTTTCCGAGAGAACATTGATATTTGTTATTTTATAAGTGTAAATTCTACATTTTAATCTATAATTTAAATAATTCAATGGCTTTTACAACTAATTCATCTGTTCTTTGTTCAATATTTTCTTTTGTCCAAGAATTGGTGTCTTTTACTAACTCGTTTAACATAAGTCCATTTTTAAAGCCAATGTATTTACCTTCATTGTTTTTTCTTTCTTGCTTCTTAATTAACGAAAGATTACTCAAATTGGAATTATAACCTGTTAAAGTAAGGTTGCCTAATTTATGAACATAGCTTTTTCTAATGTTATTTGCTATCTCTTTGTCCCCATTTGCAATCATATCTACCCATTCAATTGGAATGTTCTCTCCTTGAGGTAGAATATGCTCTACAGTCCAAACAAATATATTTTTATTACGAGCATAAAAGTTGGTGTAACGTTCTTTTGTTTGCGTTTCAGCTAATTCGATGCTTGATAAGATATAACGAGTTGCTCCAACATTTTCCTCGTACAAATCACCTTTCAATTTTTCTGTAAATATAATGTCGTTTGCAGGTTTTCCTTTTTCAAGGATTATTGACCTAATTGCTGAATAATTGTAAGATTCAAGACTATTTACCTCAACAATTATATCCATGAAATAATTCGTTAAATCTCTTGTTGGTGGTGTATCTGTAACGTTTCTTCTAATAAAATATCTACAAAGTAAATTGATAATTTCTATTTTTTCTGATTCTTTCAAATCAAAATGCTTAGCCATAAACAACAGTAACATATAGCCGTCTGCACCATTTACATTTTCAAGATTACGAAGCGCGTGAACCAATTCATCGGAATGGTCATCTATTTCAAACTGAATATTTTTAGAATAAATTTCAGATGCTTCTTCTAATCGATTAAAAATTTCATCTACATTTCTATTGATTAATTCCTCATAGATACGAATTAAGTTTGACCTTAATGCTTTAGGAGCTTTCTCAACTTCTATAATAACATCAGTTTTAAAAGCATTGTAAAATTGCCTTAAAAATCTTTCCTGAACATTGTATTCATCAGTTAGGTTTTTAATAATTTGATTCCAACGGTCAAAGTTTTCGTCAATTTTGGTACTTGAATTTGTTTTTTCAAGATGCCCTAAAAGTTTATTCTTTATCAAATCAATTGCTGAAAGAGGAACGCCTCTGTTGTTTAATGTCTCGAACAATGTAAATGCATCGGCGTGGGTTGCGACATCAATTTTCACTAAAGTGGCACTGTTTAATTTTTTTAATAGTTCCTGAACACTTTCAAAACTATAAGCTGGATTTTTATCTTCATCAAGTTCATTAAGTCTGGAGTAGAAATAATTAAAAGCTCGCGAAATTTGTCTATTCCCTAAAAATTTTGGTTTTTTAGGTGCTTTTATTTCATTTATTTCTTGTGAAAATATCCATTTATAATCTTCTAAATTACTATTGGTATAAGATGGTATAAGTTTAATATTGTTAGCTTCTTTTAAGATAATACGATTTCGCAAACTCAATAATTCTAATTGAATATTCATATCTGATTTGTCAACCAAATTTTCCTTCAAGTATTTGTATATCGCCAAATAGAATAGACTAATTGTAGTCATTCTTTGTTGCCCATCAACCAATTCTAATTCGGCAGCTTTGTGTGAGTCTTTTTGAACATTTATACATATAATAGAACCCATGAAATGCCCACCTTCGCTTTCTTCAATGTCGTCAAAAAGTGCTTCCCAATTCCATTTTCCCCAAATGTATTCTCGTTGGTATTTTGGAATATGATAGCTCACACTATTGTCTGCACTGTATAATTCCGATAATGGTTTGTTTGAAGTATTCTGTATCATTTAGATATAAATTTTGGTAATTCTTTCAGTATAATTAACTATTAGATTCTTACTTTGTTAATGAGGTGATTTTAAATCCGAATTTCATTTATTTTTAATTTACACCCCATTCGCTTTCAATTTCTTCAACCACAAGAAGCATTGTTTCAAATAGAGGTTCTTGTCGTTTTAGAGTATTATTGATTAATGCTCCAATATAAGGGTAAAAGTCATATTTATTAATATAATCAATTTCATTATTATAAATTTCTTTGAGTTCAAAAACTAACCAACTCAATGCTGTTGCATGCATAGAATACACTACTATATCGCCATCGTGATAATTCCGATTTGGGCTATCAGTGATTATTAGATTTGCTCCTCCAAAATGAGGGTAGTCATCCGGAAATTGACCAGAATTGATTTTGGTTTTCAATATTTCTAATTTATGCTGCATAGTTAGTTAGTAAATTTTCATTAAAAGTTATTCCGTCCCATTTTTTTACAATTGGTTGTGCTAACAAATTAGCAAGTTTTTTTGTTATATTGATAAGGTCTTTTGTATTGATTTCTATAACAAATAGCTTATCATAATTAATGTCATATGAGGAAAACTTATATGAAGATATAATACCATCAATATTTTTGGAAGAGTAACCAGTACTTTTATTATTAATCATTGTATTGGGATGTGAAAGTGCATTTCTTAATTGTTTTAGAAAATTAAAAACATTAACACCTTTATTAAACTTATTGTTATAGATTACCCAATCATTTTTGATTTTGAAATAGTTATTATCACTAATGAAAGTTTTAGGATTAAAAAAAGAATTATTACGTGTACATGGATAACCGTTATATTCAACATAAGATTCAATATAAATTGTTAGCAAACTTTGTAATGATGAAACACATAGAGTTGTAATAAAATTTTCTTGATCATTATCTTCAATACAATTCTCATATTGATGAATTATTTTACCTAATCTGTAAGCAACATCTCCATAAATTTGACCTTTATCATCTAAAAAATATTCCATAATCTATATTATTTACATGTTATATCAACAAACCTTATAGTCTCACCTTTTACCCAATCCATAGTTTTTACATAAATACCATTATGATTTTTAGCTGTTTTTTTTTCGCAGCCCAAACATTGCTTTTCTATTGAGTAGTCCTCTTTTTTTTCGAATAAGGTTTCTTCTCCTTTAACAATTATATTTACATTTTTGCAACTCATTGGTATCACATACCTTAATCCATCCATTTGAAATATGTTCCAAACAATGATTTCAGCTATCTCTTTTTGTAATTTTAAACTAGGTGATTTTTTAAATTTATCTTTATAATAATCAATAAAAGTGTACAGCAGATTCTCCCGAGCAATCAGTAAACTATCTCCTTGCCATTCATAACCGTAGGAACTTTGAAAAGCTATTTTTGCCCACTTTATCCAATCTTCGACTGTATCACAGTATTTTGAAACAATACGCATTTTATAATCTAAAAACCCAACTCGTTTTGGTATTGGTAATAATTGCTGACTATCAGAAACTGGGTCATAACGAGATACAATATAAGGTGCTTCACCACAAGTAATCTCTAATTTTAACGAAGCAACATATTCTTGCCAATAATATTTTGTTATACGTTTGGTATCACAGGCTTCATTCATTTGTTTAACAATTGAAAGTGGTGTGAATACCTCTGCCTTTTCTCGTGTTCTTAAAAGTTGCTCGTCTTTACTTTTTACTGCACGTGGCTGAATTAAACTACCATTTTTACCCGTTACCAAATCTGCGGTAATAGTAGCAAGTGGAGCAAATAGCTCACCTTTAGACTCGTAAGAGTCTGTAGCCCAAAGAATACTTTTATCAGTGGTTTTGTCCTGCAAAAGAATTTCTAATAGATTATCTTTTTTTAAAAGATAATCTTCTCGGATGTCTATATTTTGACTATATTTTTCTTTATTTGTCATATACCTTTTTTAGACCATGGGCTTTACTTTTTCCTCAATAAATACGATTTCCTCTTGACTTAGCTCATATTTTTTATACAATTGTTTATCTATTTCTGGAATTGATTTTGACCAATCTATATCAGATTTATTACTAAAATCTTGTAAGGGTATATTTTTCCAGACGCTTTTTGGATTATCCTGTGTAACCTTTAAAGTGCCAAGCATAGCACGACAAAACTTGGTTTTAATGTAATTTATACAATTTTGTGCATCAATAGTATTTTCAAAACTACCAATCTGTAAGAAAGAACCTGTGCAACCTGTTAACGGCATCCCGATAACAGGCTTACCAACCCATGCTCCAATAGATCCGCTACCGTTCGATTTCGGAATAAATACCTTCCAGTTATTCAAATTGGGATCATTTATTAATTCTTTATCTATATATCTTTCTGTACGCTTATTCCCCTTTTGAAGGCCAAATATTTTTATCTCAGATTTATCATTGCTTTTTGTCTTAAATATTTCTGGAAATTTTTCAAAATAGTTAGGTCTTATTCGAACTTCTGTTGGAAAAAGTTTGTCTATTGGCTTTGAAGTTTTTGTTTGAGGAAAAATAATATTGTCAAATCCTCCTGATTTTATTTTCAAAAGAATACTTTGTAATTCTGTATGCGCTACAAACGACCCGCCTAATCCGCTACCTAATTCATTCTTATTCCATAATGTTACACATATACCACCTTTAATATCAACACCCGAGAATAGTTTCTGTGATTCAGATTCGTACATTACAATACTTAAGTGTGGGTCATTAAGCATTTTGTTATTCCAATCTTTCGGCGTAGCACCTGCATTAAAGAGGAATCGTGCTGGATGAACCATGCAGACATAATTGGGTTTCATTTTTTGTGCGGAAATGATAAAATGATGATAAACTGGTCTCGCAAAATTTGTGTCTGTTGATTCCTGATAAGGCGGATTACCTACTACTGCATCAAATTTCATATCGTCTTTTAAATTAAATAGTTCTTGTAATTTTTCTTTTGCTTTACTTTCTTGGGCTTCAGGGGTAATGTCGTGTTGTACAAAATTCTTTCGAGAAATCTTTTGTTCCATATCAAAGCCAAAAATATAAGACTGTGTTATTCCCTGTAAAATGGGTGTTGGTGACAGTCCATACACTTGATTTTCTAAAATATGCTTCAAACAATCATGTTCACTCTTATACTGATTTCGGGTATTGTTGAAGAGTTTTTTTACTATCTCTGTAATGTACATACCCGATTTCATATATAAGTCTATAAACGTGCTGTCTGTTCTAGTGAATAAACTTGGGTCGTGTTCTTCAAGATTATTAATCATCATTTGCACCACTTTTTTTGGTGTAAATATTTGATTTGTTTTTTGATTGGGTATCAATTCAAATATATCTTCCTTAGCCTCAAAATAATTAGCTAATTGTTCTTTCTTCAACTTAAATTCAGCTATTGAAGCGTTAAATCTATATTTATTAAATACTCCTTGAAATGTTTTTCTTACTCCATTTTCTTCATAATCAAAACCATCACGAAGTTTGTGGAATTCCTCTTTGGTAATACTGGTAAGTTCTTCGAAATCCTTATTGTCTATTTCTAAATCAAAATTATCAATCGTAATTTCATCCCTTGAAGAATTTGCCATGATAAACATAGGTATTGTAAGTGTAAATGAACGCAACCTATCTCTAATTTCATCTTCTTTGGTTTTTTGAACTTTTTCTATTACGGCTTCTTCTTTTTGAGTCACCTTATTTCTAACAAAATCTTCTTCAAGTATAGCTATTAATTTTTGCTTCAATTCAATACTGTCTTTTATCTCAGCACTATTAAATTCCTCAGCAACTAACTTGACTTTTTCTTCTATTTGTTTTGCAGCCTCATTGGTTTCTGCTTGAGTAGTTTTATAAACTTCTTTGTATTTAGCAATAAGTGGTTCTGAAACTTGTGAAAAGGTTAAAACTAATTCTTCTGGTGAAATTTGTTCCTTATTCTGTTCAAGTAAATTATCTACAACTCTTTCAGTATTGGTTTTAAATATTTTTTCACCAAGAATAATTTCGGTGTTTTCATTTATTTTAGCAACTTTATTATCATTTACTTTTCTTGCATCATCCAAGTCAAGCGTGTTTTTTGTTAATTGAGCACGTTTATTTTTCTCTTCAGGCATTTTATTCAATATATCTTCTACTTCTTTTGGGAAGTTGAAAACTCCTTTCAAACTGTCATTAAATAAAAGATTGGTCATAAAACGAGCATTAACAATTTCTGATGCTGCCAATGCATTAGGAAATGTAAGAACTTTTTCTGCGTCCAGTTCAATCATTTCTCCATTTACGTCTTCAGATATAACAGGGAAAAAGTTAAGAAGCTCTTGAATGTTTTCCTTTCTCTCTTTTTCAGTCACTTCTCCTTTTACAGCTTTTGGATTTAAGCCATTAGCAAACTGGTCATAGATTTCAAGAACTCGAGTCGGTGCAAAATCAAACAAATAGGCAGATTTTTTCATGTACAACTTCCCATTTCTCATTTCTTTATAAGGATTTTGAGCACGAAAAGCTGCTTGCATATACAGTGAAGGAGATTTAATATCCGTCAACATTAAAACTGCTGTCCATTCTTTAACAGTAACTCCAGTTGTCAATTGTCCGCAGGAAAGTGTAATTGTTTTATCATTTTCACGAATTGCTTTTTTTACTTTATCAAAAGAACTTTCGTTAGCTTTTACATCATTTAACTCTTCATCAAAAGTTTGTCCATTGCCAGCTGCTACAATTATTGCGTAATCTTTGAATACTGCATCTTTTTTTAGAAGTTGTTCTAATGCTTTTACAGATTCAACTCTATTACCTACATACCAAAACGTATGTTTTAGTTCTTCTCTCAATTCTGGTGTTGAGAAAGGGTATTTAGTATTTGTTGTTAGATTTTTTAAAAATTCTATAACCTCATTTTCTCGTATAAACTTTTTATCTTTTGCTCTAAAAAACTCATTTAAATCAAAAGCATAATCAAAATTTTCGTTTTCTATATCTATCCCCTCATTTACTTGATTGGTTATCATTTGAGAAATACGATAAGTAAATAGCCTTAAGTCTGGCATATCAGTATGCTCACCAGATTCACCTTCTTTAATTTCTATTTGCTTAATATTTTGCTCATCCAAATACGTCCAATTATAAATGGCATCTTTTTCAAATTTTTCGTTAGCCAAAGCTTTGAAAGGAGTTCCTGAAAGGTGTAGTGTGTTTTTACGCTTAATCATATCAAAAGCAGCATCCGTTCTACCAGTATCAATTCCCTCGTGTGCTTCATCAATAATCAACAAATCCCATTCTAAATCGGCTATCCAACGTAATTTATCATAATTACCTCCAAAATATTTAGAGCCCTTTAAGTCTTGTAAAGAAAGAAATGTGATTAGTGGTTTAATGGGTTTTTCCCTGCTATGTTCTTCTCTAGTAATAGTGGCTCTATTTTTTAAGGATAACGTTTCAGAAATAAATGAATACTCATCAATAAACATTTCATAGTCATCAAACCATGAATTAGCAATAGCAGGTATGTTGGTTACAATTAGGACTTTTGTTGCATTTAACCGTTTTGCTAAATCATAACTTGCTAATGTTTTACCAAAGCGTGGTTTAGCATTCCAAAGAAATTCTCCTTTTTCATTTTTTTTAAAATACTCAATCGCTTTTTTTACAGCCTCTTCCTGCTCAAAACGTAAATCATATTCCAACTTTCCATGAACACTTTGGAGGGCAGAAAATCCTTTTTTTCGGAATAATTCAAACAACTCTTTAGATTTCTCAGGAGTTCCATTAAAATAAAACCATTCTTTTCCTAAATCAATTCTATTTTCTATGCCTTTCTTTACAAGGAATTTATGAAACATTTTATCTTTAAAACTTTCTTTACCTCCTTCAAAAAAAGCTGGTGCATGCCAAAGAGTATTGTGTTTTAACTTTTTAGCTGCTGTAAATACTTGCTCTTTTATTCTATCTTCAACTTTATGTCGTTCAGTGTAACCAATTTTTTGAGAACCTTCATTTTCTGGCTCTTCAGGAAGAGTATATGAATATACTTGAGGGTATGTTAATATATAAGATTTTATTTCTTGTGTTTTATTGCTCATAATGTTTGTTTAAATCTTATAGTTTTATAGTAATTTTTTCAAAGATTATATTTCGTTTAAAAAGTCAAAGATAAATGATTTTATTATCTACAACTCATCAAACTTTGCTTTCATAGTTGGATTTCCTTGTGTTAATTTTTTTATAGTTAAATCTTCAGCTTTGTTATTGGCTAATCGAAGATTACTTTCGGAGGACAATAAAGCGGCTTTGGTTTTTTCTAATTCCTTAATTGTTTTATCAATTCCATTTATTGCATCGGTAAACTTACGACTTGCAAGGTCATAGTTTCTTGCAAAACCCTCTTTAAAAGCATTCATTTTTTCTTCAAAATTAGTGATGTCTAAATTTTGACTTTTTACCAATGCAAGCTCTGCTTTATATTTAAGAGAATTCATAGAGGCATTGCGAAGCAAGGTAATAATAGGAATGAAAAACTGAGGTCGGATAACATACATTTTAGGAAATTTATAAGAAACATCCACAATACCCGTATTATATAGGTCATTATCTGCCTCTAGAGTAGAAACCAAAACAGCATACTCACACTTTTTTTCGTTCCTGTCTTTGTCTAATTCCTTAAAAAATTCGTCATTTCTTTTTTTGGTTGTCGTTCCTTCCGCTTCATTTTTCATTTCAAACATGATGGAAATTATTTCGTTTCCAAAAGCATCATTTTCTTTAAAAATGTAATCCCCTTTACTTCCAGTTTTTGTATCGTTATCTTTCTCAAAATAAGCATTTTGAAAAGCTGTTGCTCGCAGTTTGTTGAACTCAATTTCGCAATGAAGTTCTAAGGACTCTCCAATCATTTTCGTAGATAGTCTTTGTTTCAAATCGGCACGAAAAGCAATCTCTTCATCTTTTATCTTAATGATTTCATCTTTTGTCTTAAGCTCCGTAGCAAATTGCTGTTTTAAAGTACTTTCCAAATTTGCTTTTTCTAGTTCCTTGTTCTTAACTTCATTGGCAAATGTATCGCGTTCTTTCTCAATCTTTTGAACTGCCTCAGTAACAGAAAGCTGTTTTTGAAGTTCCGCATTATCCAATTTTGCATTTATCTGAGCTATCTCAGCATTTTTAGCAGCTAATAGATCTGAAAGTTCTTTATCTTTTTTTGCTAAATCTACTTCCAAAGTAGTTTTAATAGTTGCTTCTGCCAATTTAATAGCGCTTTGCTTTTCATTTTCGGCTAGCATAAGACGTTTTTCCAATTCGTCTTCAAACTGGTGGTCGCGTACTTGTTTTAAGATGGCAGCAAAACCTGCCTCATCAACTTTAAATGCTTTTTTGCAATTAGGACATATTATATCGTTCATAGTGTTTGAATTATAGCTTAATATTTAAATAGTAGAGCAAAAACTTTCGCTAATTTATAAAATTTTTTGTTATATTTTTTTTAAAAAGGTGCCTCAATGTTTTTTCTGTTAAAACCTAAATTTGTAATCGATTTAGAATTTCTATTATAATTACATTCTTCAATATAAAATATTCCATTTGTTGATTCAATAAATTTTAGGGAGAAATTTTTACGACTGCTGTTGGCCGTAAAGGTGTTATCATTATCTCTCTAAGTTAAAAACTGGTATAAATTAGTTATATTTACATAAAATACAATCTGATTTTTGTAAAATGAACACAGGGGAACTACTTATTTATCAAAACCAAGACGGAAACATCAAAATTGATGTTCGATTGGAGCAAGAAACGGTTTGGTTAACACAGGCCCAAATTGCTTTATTGTTTGGTAAAGGCCGAACAACAATTACCGAACATATTGCTAATGTTTTTAGCGAAGGCGAATTATTAGAAAATGTGGTATGTCGGAAATTCCGACATACCACTTCGCATGGTGCAATTAAAGGAAAAACACAAGAAAAAGAAGTTATACATTATAATCTTGATGTTATTATTTCAGTTGGCTATCGAGTAAAATCACAACAAGGTACACAGTTTAGAATATGGGCAACACAGCGATTAAAGGAGTATATTGTAAAAGGGTTTGCCTTGAATGATGACCGTTTTAAATCAGGTAATTCTATGAATTATTTTAACGAATTGCAAAACCGTATTCGTGAAATTCGTCTTTCAGAAAAATTCTTTTACCAAAAAATAAAAGATATTTATTCGTGCAATTAATAAAAAGTTCAAATATTTATAAATTAATATAATGAACCACATAGAATCATAGAAAAAAGTATTAAAAAAGCCCAATTTATGGGTTCACATAGCTATGATTATCTTTGAATAAGTGAAACGACTTTTGTTTTTTTTAAAAACTATGAATCTATGTGGTAAAAAGCAACATAAATTTAATTACACCCAACGGGTTAATCTAAGTTTTTTAACATGTCAAATCTAATGGACTCACAAATATAAATATTAAAACGCATAATAGTTAGCTACTTAAATAGCTTTTTCCATTTTCGTTAGATTTAATAGTATGTTCATCGATTAAAGTCTTAGTAATGCGAACAAGAAATCCCATTGGAATTGCAAGAAGCATTGCAAATGCAATTATATTTTCAATTGTTGCAAATTCATACGGTTCGTTAAAAACAAAAATGTACAATTCAACAAAGCCTAACAGTAGCATGCTCGCTACAAAACCCAACCAATAGTAGGTTAGAACTTTAAGTCCAAAGAGTATATAGACATTTTCAGTTTTAAAGGGTTTGTTAACTAGACTAGCAATAAATAGAAATACTCCAAAAGGTAATCCGCTTATTAATGGTGTTTTTATGAGTAGTTCTAGATCGATATACGAATAAAAAGTGTCAAAAAGCATTCCATAGATATTAATAAATCCTAACATTATTAAGGAAGCAATACATCCAAACAGGTAAAACTTTACTATTGTTTTTAGGTTTTTCATGGTGAATTGATTTAAATTAAATGCAAGCTGGTAGCAAGTTTCTCAATGCTTTTTGATAAAGTTTCCAATAAATTGGTAGTTCTATTTTGAGGTAACGCAATAGCCATTCGTCCCTTAGTTAAACCAGATGTTTTGCTATGGAATTCAAATTCTACATTTGAAACCAATTTGCCTTCGGCAATAATAAATTCTAGTTCTCGATTGTTGCCAATAAAATGAACCATCGTCGTTGCCTCAAGATTATCACGCTCTTTATTCCATCTAAAACTTTCTTTATTAATAAAGTTGGAAGCTTTTAGTTTCATGGGTTGAATAAATTGGTTTAAATTTTTGTGTGCGATGGTTTCTCCAATAAAATGAGTTTTTGATTTAGTTAGCGCTTTTATCTCAACAGGATACATTTTGTCTAATTTTGTAATTATGTAAATTCCGTTTTCATCTGCCCAAATGTGTTTGTTTCTTCGCATTAAAACAATATCGCCAAGTTCTGGTAGGTTTTGCATCTGTAGTATTAATTAAAGTTAGTACTAATGTTTACTAGTAATGGCTGTCCTTTGGTGAGTGCCACTCGAAAAAAATTGAAATAGCTTCCCGCAGCTAATTTTTCTATAATATCAATTTGGGTTACGGTTTTAGGTAGGGCAGGGAAGAGTAAGGTAAACTGCAATACTTGACCGCTTCTTTGAAAGAAATGTTTGTTAGGCGCTATCGGAATATTTATTGCTCTAATCAACGAGTATTTTTTATCGGAACCCGAAGGTCTGATATAAGCATTGCCATATATTTGTACCCAACTAGTTCCATTAGCATAGTGCTTTGGAGAAATGTAAGTGAAATCGATACGGGTGTAATGATCGTCAATGCTAATACTTTCAATTCCAATTTCGTGCTCCGGAGTGTATTCTGAGAAAGGGGATTTGAAAATTAATGTATCGGATTCAATTTTGATACCGCTTTCTTTTTCATTTTTTTGTGTTTCCATAATAAACTATTTTTTAAGTGTTTTTTTGTTATCGTTTTTATAATTCATATTAATACATATAGGTCCCATCAATTTATATTTGATATTTGAATGAAATTCAAATTCGGCATCCGTTACTAAATTTGTACCTTTTTTAGTAAATTGAATGGTAGAATTTTTACTTTTAAAAAAACAACACTTTCCGGTTACTTCTTCCTTAAAGATTGTCTCTTTTATAGTGATTTCTTGATCTATTAAATGATAGGGACTTAGTTCAATAATCTCTAAATCCTTTTCAGGAAATTCAGGAACAACTGTCGTTCCAGTTTTAAAATACCTGTTACTATTAATAGTATAAAGCACTATTTCATTTTTGTCGTCTTCCTCCTGAATAACAATGAAATAAGCTTCGTTTTCAGTTTCAAAGAGTTTGTAGTCTTTAAAACGAACTACTTGCCCAGGTTTAAATTGTGTTTTCATAAATTATAAATTTTTATACAAAGAAAAAGTAGAACTCCGTATTAATTGTACGGAGTAAAAAAAAGTTCAAAAAAAATGCCTCACTTTGGTGAGGCATTAGTTACTGTGAAATTAATCTTTTAAGTGAAGAGCCTCTTTTACTTGTTCGTAGTCATTCCAATTTGTATTTGGATTGGTAGCTTTGTTTGATGGAGAAATTACTACTACTCTAAAAATAATATTGCTATTAATAGTGAATGAAGAAGAATCTGAATAACTTAGCAGTATTTGAATAAAATTTAAACCAAAATTAAAATTATATTCTATTCCATTTAAAGAACGTGGAAGTGCATAATAATTACTACCGGATTTCTTATAAACCATAACAATACCTTTATCAACAATATTTTGTGTAATCGAGTTTAAAGTAAGGTTAACATATTTAGTATTTGATGGATCTGTTATCCAATCTGTTGGCACTTCTGTAAAATCAGCAGTCCCAATTACGTTAGCATTTCCATTAGTTCCATTGGTCCCGTTTGCTCCAGCAGGTCCTGTAGCTCCAGTAGCTCCGTCTTTAGAACAACTGATTGTCATAATTGCAGTAAGTAATACTACCGCGGTTTTAAAAATTGTTTTTTTCATAATAAATAATTTAGGGTTTTCTTACTCTTATGGCTTTTCGGTTCGGCCTCGTTTATTATAGTGGTTTCTGAACTCCACTTATTTTTTATCGAATAAATTTAAAATCACAATCAATTTTATACACATAGGACATTCTATGGTAATCATAAACAATTGGGGCGTTCAAAGATTTTTTCATAAATGAAATATAATTATATACCGTTCTTTCGGTTATAGAGAGTCTAGAGGCCAATTGCTTTGGGCTTCCAGTAATCTCATTAACTATAAGATTGTCTAATTGTATGATAATTCTAATGTCCAAAATCTTGCAATTTTAACACTTGAAACTGAAACTGAATTTCAGTTTGATATATTTTGATTTATTTGAAATTTTATTGATTTTAATCTTTATAATTTTTACTTTTATTATTTTATTTAAAATTTCTTTAGCAAATATTTATTGTCATTCCGCATAGAGAGTACGGAGTGAATTATTTTTTATATATTTACCAAAAATTTAACAATGGGCATATCCAAATCGGCTTATAGAAGGTATAAATTAATAGACACTATGCTACGTAATAAGAGCAGGTTATATCCATCAATTGAGGATATTCAGGAAGAATGTTTTAATAGGTTAGATATTTGTCCTTCCTTAGATACTTTAGAAAAAGATTTTAGGAACATGAAATTGCCCGAGCCAGATGGCTTTGATGCTCCAATTGTTTATTGCCGACAAAATAGAGGGTACCATTATACCAATCCCAATTATTCGATTAATGGCGTGAGTCTTACAGATAAAGATGTAGACAGTATTAAGGAAGCGTTGGAGATCCTTCAGAATATTGGGAGTTCTAGAGTAAGTGATAGTTTTAATTATGCTTTGGATAAAATACTGGTAAGTTATAAAGAAGAATTTCCAGACAGCAATTCGAAGCGCAAAATAATCGAAACCGAATCGGTTCCTGGTTCTAGAGGATTTGAACATTTTGAAATATTATTTAACGCTTGCAAGAACAGAACACCATTATCCTTTACACATTATTCGTATCAAAAACGGAAATTTAAATCTGTACTATTGCATCCTGTTTTACTCAAGGAATTTGATAACTTTTGGTATTTGCTTGGTTTTTCAGAAGGCCATAAAGAGTTGCGGACTTTTGGTTTTGACCGAATTTATGAACCTATGTTGTTGAAAAGAAAATTTATTCCAACATCTCAAGATGTCGTAAATAACTATTACAAGGATATTTACGGAGTGTATCCTATTAAAAAACAGCCAAAACAAGAAATTACTTTTGGTGTGAGTTCAATTGTTTCTAATTATTTTGAAGCGTATCCAATTCATGAAAGTCAAAAGTGTAATAAGTATGATTTTGGAAATATTTTTACAATTAATGTAATTCCTTCTTTGGAGTTGGTTAGATTGTTAAGGTCTTATGGAAAGGAGATTAATGTGATAGAGCCACATTGGTTGGAGAATATAATTAATAATAAAGAAGATGAAGACGAATAAAACACTACTTTTTACAATTAATAAAAAAGGACATTCTTGGGGAAATCCCGATTTGTTGCGGATGATATGCAGTCCTAAATATACTAAGATTGATTTTGGGTACACCGCCAAATCTATATACGAAAGTGGTGGTTGGATTCGCATTGAGAAAACTACGTTTATTGAAATTATTGAAACTAAAGAACGTTTGACAATGACTCAAGCAGTTGGAATTCCGATAAGACCAGAGCACCATTATTTTGAATCTAAAAAAGATTGGCGTTATTTTTCGCTTTATTTTCCGCCAATTTCCCAAAAAGACTGTACTTTAAATATCATTGAAATCGAAAAAGGAACTAAAAATGATTTTAATTACTATGATATTTCACTTAAAATGGAAGATGGGGTAGAGGTACTTTGATTAATGAAAATTATAAAATATGGAAAATGATCTTGAAAGGTTTGTAGTAGCACAAGAAAAAAAATACATAATAGCACTAGAAGAAATAAAATCTGGATTGAAAACAGGTCATTGGATGTGGTTTGTTTTTCAGCAAGTTGAGGGTCTTGGTCGCACTAGTACATCTAATTTTTATGGAATTAAAGGTTTAGATGAAGCAAAAGAATATCTAAATCATCTAATACTTGGACCTCGACTTAAAGAAATAACAAATGAACTTTTACTACTTGAAGGTATAGATGCAGAACAAATTTTTGGTTTTCCGGATTGTTTAAAACTTCGGTCCTCTATGACTCTGTTCAATTTAGTTGACGATACAGAAGATAATTTATTCAGGAGAGTTCTAGTTAAATTTTATGATGGTCAATCCGACGATAAAACTCTTGGTTTATTAAAAACACCTTTTGGGTGCATTTAATAAAAAGTTCAAATATTTATAAATTAAAATAATGAACCACATACAATCATAGAAAAAAGCATTAAAAAGCCCAATTTATGGGTTCACATAGCTATGATTATCAAACGACTTTTGTTTTAAAAAAACTATGAATCTATGTTGTAAAAAGTATTATAAATTTAAATACCCCCAACGGGTTAAAAACTAAATAATAGAAAATAAATTTGCAATTGCAAGGTTGCAGAGAGTGTCTTTTAGAGATATAAGTGACTTAATTTTGCCTCATAATTTTAAATCATTTATATCATGAAAAACAAAAAAACGCTTTACCATTTTGTATTAGACAAAAGTGGTTCTATGTCAAACTGCAGAGAAACTACAGTTAACGGATTCAATTCTCAATTGGATACTATTAAAGGTTTACAAAAAGAATTTCCAGATCAAGAATTTGAAGTCTCCCTTACAATTTTTGACAATTTGGTTGACCATGTTGAATCCCACGTTAGCATAAACAAATTCGACAAATTAAGACTTTCTAGATACATTCCCAATGGTGCCACTGCATTATTGGATGCAATTGGTATGTCAATTAATCAAATTAGAGTTACTAATGAGACAAAGATACTAAATAATGAGATGAGTATTGTTGTTGTAATTCTAACTGATGGAATGGAAAATGCAAGTCGTGAATTTACTTACCATCAAATTGCAAGAACAATTCAAGAACTTGAAGCAACTGAAAAATGGAATTTCACTTTTTTAGGAGCTGATATTGATGCTATTCACACTTCTAGAATGCTAAACATAAGAAGAGAAAATGTAGTTTCTTTCAATAAGTCGGATATGTCAAACATGATGAACGATGTGAGTGAAGGAATGCGCCAATATACTTATAGCAAATCTACAGGAAACATTAAAAAAGACTTTTTAGATTTTATCGAAGATAAAGACAGAAGAAAATAATAAACTATAAAAAAATACTACAAATGAACAATTACACATTTAATAAAGAAAACAACAATTGGTATATAGATTTACCAAATTGGACTGGTACACAAGGCGAATTACAAATGGTGGGAGGAGCAGATACCCTTTTAGACCAATTGTCAAATAATGGAACCACAGTGAATGTAACATTATCAACAGAAAAAGAGTTTAACTCTCCGGGATTTCAAACCCTTAAGCGAATAGTAAAAACACCACCCAACGGTTGTGTTTATCATTTAGGCTTTGCTCCTGTATGGTTGTGTAATGTAACTAAGTTTGTGTTTGACGGAATATTTCCACGTCAAATACATTTTAAAGTGGTTTAAGTGCAAAAATTAACATTATTGATAATATATTAATATTTAATAAAATAATAATGTAAAAAAATAAAAA
>CAILWV010000043.1 GCA_903838055.1 uncultured Bacteroidota bacterium
AGCAAAGTAAATTAAAAATTAAAACCTATAAAACTAAAAACAGCACCAAAAACGTTTTTGATGCTGTTTAATTTATCTATTTTTGTCTAATAATCTGTATCGATTATTTAGGACTAGTCAAAATTATTTATTTATTCAACAATAATTTTTTTCACTATTTTTTCATTTCCTGAGTAAATAGATATTAAATATATTCCAGAAGTTAAACTTGTTACATCTATTTCGTTAGTATTAGATTCGGTTTTCAAAACTAAATTACCTAATAGATTGTAAATTTCTATTCTGTCTAATGAAATATTAGATGAAATATTTATTTTATCTGTAACAGGATTAGGAAAAGAAATTTGGTTCAATTCAGAAAAAGTAGTAGTCCCCATGTTGCAGGTACTTCCCACAACGTAAGAATAATAATTTGTCACTGACATTCCACCTGCATAAGCAAATTTAACTCCATAATTAATCGTAGATCCTAAAGTTTGTCCTGTTAAAGTGTACGTAAATACATTTCCAGAAACATTAGTCATTTGCACTTCTGAAAAAGGAGATTGTTTCCACAAATAAGCCACCACCCCTACTTTATCCGTATCTAATAATCCGTAAGTGATTTTTACATCAGTTCCATTAGTTTGAAATTCGTAATTATAACCAGTAGTAAAAGATCCTTGCTGTGCATTAGCAGAGGCCCCCGAGCATATTAAAGTAGAGTTTGGCAAAGTGGTTGCGCTTACAATAATTGGATTATTAGCCGCTGGATTACCTGACAAATCATTTGCAGTAACCGTAAAATCATAATGCGTATTTGGATTTAAACCTGTAATAATTACCGACTTTTGCACGCCTGATACTCCAGCCATACCATTAGAAGCTGATCCATAAGCAACATTATAACCTATAGTACCTGAATTGTCAGTAGCATTCAATAATAACTGTACTGATGTACTTGTAACTGTACCTAAGGAAGCAGTGAAATTCATTGGTGCCTGGGTATCCACTGTTGCATTTTGATATACCCTAACATAATCTATTAACATTGAAGATTGGGTGTAATTAGATGGCACAGTTCCTGCAACTCCTCCTAATGCTACATTTAATAAAAGATATTGTTCTTTATCAAAAGGCCAAGTATTTGCATCTTTAATAGATGGGTTATAAGTATAATAAACAACACCATCTAGCAAAAAAGACATCTGAAAAGGAGACCAATTTATTGAATAAACATGATAATTATTTGCTAAATCAGACGCTACAATACCTCCATTATTTACTGAACTTCCAAAAGAAGAAGGTGTATGTAGGGTACTCTGAACATAATTAATAGATTGCGATGGAAAAATTCCGTGCTCCATAATATCTGTTTCTCCACAAGCAGGCCAATTAGTGGTGCCATATGTAGCCGAAAAATATCCTCCAGGTTCATTAATGTTTTTTCCTAACATCCATATTGCTGGCCAAGTACCTGCGCCAATTGGCAGTTTTGCTCTTACATCTACACGACCGTATTTGAAAGCAAATTTTGAATTTAGCCTTGCCGAAGTATATTCTTTGGTAATTCCTTGATCTGTAAAAGTTTCTTTTTTTGCAACAATATTTAACATACCTGCATCTACAAAAGAATTTGTTAATTGATTGGTATAATGTTGTACCTCACTATTAAACCAACTTCCACTTGATGGTAACTGCGTTTGGTGAAACCAATTAGTAGAATTAACAGCACCATTTGTATTAAATTCATCTGACCAAACTAAATCAGAATAAACTACGTCAACCTGTGCAAAACCGAATTGACAGAAAAGAAAAAAAGAAAGAACAATTTTAAAAAGTATACTATTTTTCATATTCAGATTTAGTTAATTATTTATTATTTGAAATTAAAATTTTTAATGAGTAAGTGTTTGTTGTTCTTTTCTTGCCGTCAACTCTTCTTTAATCTTATTAGCCTTATCTTCGTTCAAGTCATAGTCTCTCATTACCCACATTCCTATTAAAGTACCTAAAATTGGTATTCCGGAGAAAAATAGTCTCAAACCCGAAACAGCTCCTTCAACTTGAGTTGGTGCCCCTGGATGAAAATCAACACAAGACATAATAACTCCTGTTAATAATCCTGCAATTGCAAAACCAAATTTTACCATCCACCAGTAAATAGCTCCAAAAATTCCTTCACGTCTTTTTCCTGAAGTAAGCTCGTCCATATCACAAACATCTGCAGTCATTGACATCATCAAAGTAAACAAACTACCAATACCAAAGGCAAAGAAAGGAAGTGCAAATAGAAACATATAAGGTTTGCCTGGGATAAAAAGAAACCAAAGCAAGATGTAACCAAAAATTGATATGCCTTGACAGATTAAAAAGGTTTTCTTTTTTTCTATTTTTTTAGACATCCAAGACACTATTGGAATTACAATAAAAGTAGTAGACAAAGCTCCTAAACATCCGAAAAGTGTTGGCCAAATTCCTGCATCCGAAGAAACTCCGTTAAACAAATAATAAACTACTATAAAAAAGGTAAATCCAGCAACAGTATTAAAGGCATTAAAAATGAAGAAAGTCGCAATGCAAAGTTTTCTAAAAGGTTTATTTTTAAAAGCTTCTATAAAACTTGAAAAAATTTCCTTTAAACTGCCTCCCATTTTACTAAATGTTAATGGTGAAAAACTAGTTTCATCTATTGTTGATTTACTTTTGATAAAAATTGCAGGTATCATTGCTAAAATCATGCAGGAAATACCTACCCAAACGGCTAAAGTTCTTGTAGCAGTATCAGCATTTGGGAACCAACTTGGATCATACATAATAACCCAAAACCAGGGAGCAATTACCCATGCCCACTGTCCTATCCATTGGGAGATAGCCATAATACTAGTTCTTTCATGAAAATCATCGCTCATTTCATAACCCATTGCAACATAGGGAACACTAAAAATAGATAGTCCTATATAAAATAATATTGACCATATAAGGAAGTAGTAGAAATTATAGTCTATTCCACTTTCTCTAAATAATTGCCACATTACTACAAATGAAATCCCCATAATTATGGCACCAATAAAAACATATTGTCTTCGTCTTCCCCACTTGGATCGAGTATTATCTGATATGAAACCCATAATTGGATCAATAAAAGCATCTAATATTCTAGGTAAAAAGAAAGTAATACCCCACATCCAAGTTGGCATGCCTAAATTTTCAACTAACACAACCATAAATATTCCTAGTGCTGCAGGGAACATTTGGTTAGCTAACATTCCTAATCCAAAGGCGATTTTTTGACCCATAGAAACTTTAACTTTCGTATTTTTAATAGTATCTGACATATCTAATAATTTATATTTTGATGTATTTATTTATTCGTTATTAATTAGTTAGGTGGAGAAAAAACTGTTTTCATTAATAAATCTTCATTTCCTGAAAATGTTTTTTCAATAGTATTCCCATCTCTTTTCAACTTCTTAAATGTTTCTGCATCTACTAAATTCCATAATGCATATTTTGCCTTTCCATCTACAGTAAAAAGTCCAAAGTGATTTTCAGAACCTTTATCATTTGCCTTATCTTTCCAGATTTCATCAAAAGCTTCAAAGAAAAAACAACTGATTCCGATTTTTGCTGTCCATTTTCTTATGCTTTTATAATATAAACCTTGTTTATATTCATCTGAAGCTTTAGACCCTTGATTTCCATATAACCCATCTGAGCTTGAAGCCCAACCAGTTTCACCAATATGAACAGGTTTATTCGGACTTACAGTTGCAACATAATCTTTTACATTCTTGTATTGCATTTCGGCAAATTCTTGTGCTCTTACCATAGCTGCATTTACTTTTTCAACATCCAACAATGAATTCTCACTAATTGGTAACTTCCAAAATTTTGAATTATAATGGGTACTATGATAAGGATAAGTATGCATAGAAACATAATCTACCGCCTTAATTAAATCCTCCAAATCTTTAGTTTGGTAGCTTTTATCACCACCGCCCCAAGAAGCAAAATCATCAGAACTTGTAATCCATAAGTCCTTTGATAATTTATTTGTCTTTTTTAAATCTTGCAAATGATTAACCCATTTCAAAATCACACTTGGTTGTACATAATAATTTTCTGCCCATTTCACCATTGCTTCATTTCCAACAGCAATTATCTTAACAATTTCAGGATATTTATTTGCTAATTCTACTGCAGTTTCTATTTCTTTTTCATTTCGTTCACTTTCAATATCGTGATCTGGCTTAGTATCGGTCCATGCATTTTTACAATCTATCCATGCGCCAAGCATTACATACATCTCAAAATTAGCATCTTCATTTCTTAATTCTTTGATGGCTTTCAACAAATTACCAGCTTCTTCAAAATGAACGTTATAAGTCCTAATTAACTTAATATTCATTGCTGACATGATTTTCAAATCCTCTTTAATCTGCTGTATTGAACTCGCTACTTCTCTAGTATCTGTTCTATACCCTCCATAACATAAAGCCAGATAATTAGGATTGCCTAAAATATCTTTTGCTGTCAATTGTTTATAATTAGTACTACTACTAATTGTTTGTGAACTTGTATTAATTGCATAAAAAAAGGATAATACAACTACTAAAATAATATGTTTATACCTTGATTTCATTAACACCATGCAATTTATTTTAATTCACTTTCTAAAACATTCACAATAATTTGACTTATTTCTCCAGTTCTTCCAAAAAACTGTTTACTTGCTGTACTATCTATGTATATTGATTCTGTTTTTTTAACAGTAGAATCGCTATAATGAATTTCAATATTTCTATTTTCAGCTATTTTATAAACAATGGGCGTTTGACAATAAGTAAAACCAAGTGAATTTTTATTTAATTCTATAGATTTTTGTTTCATGAAAACATCTACATAGTTAAATATTTTATGATTAGACAAAAATTCGTCTTTTCTTAACAAATATGGAGCAAAATAAAGACAACCATTTTTTACATATACACCAAGTTCTCCAAAACGGCTTAACACATCTTCTTTTACTTGCCCTGTCATTCCTGGTTGTTGAGCTCCTTTTCCTGCAGGGGTATGCGAATACGGATCGGTAGGAAATGCACCATATAAAGATGGAGATTTATGCAAGCCAATTCCTGCATTTATTTCATAATAATGTTCTAATAATCTTCCAATAATTTCAGGAGATTCTTTTTCATCCTGTGCTTTAAAGCAACATTCTTGAACCGCTAATTGCAATTTAGAAACCATGTGCCAGTAGATAGAGCCTAATCCTTCATAGCCATAAAACGTTCCAGATCTTCCAGTAAATGATTTATGATTAAAGACATTTTCAAAAATTTCTACTATTTTATCCGAGTCTTTTTCTACTAAAGTTTGGTATTCCTTTTGATTTTTTAGTACCTCTAAAGCTATTTTTAAATCGTTAGCATTATTGAAATTCCCATTAAAATGATACTTCCCATCGCAGTCCATTTTTATTATTTGAGTATTGCTTTTTGAAACTAATTTAGTTAACAATTCTGATTGTAAAACTGACTCCTTTTCAATAGTATTCTTATTTAAGAATTTTGGCAATTCTTTATTGGGATAGAGTAAATAACTATATTGATCTTCTCTGAATAATTTACTGTTTTTTAAACTATCTAAAACGATCAATGCTTCTTTAGCGCTTAAATAACCTGAGCTTAAAGCAGCAACTTGACCTTCTAGCATTTCACTTAAATAAGAAATAGAAATCTCATTATCGTTTTTAATAGTCATTAAATTATAAGCGTGGTATAAATTATCGGCTCTTTTATTTGCTTCAATAGAATGATCAATAAAGTCCAAACAAACTTGCGTAAATGCTTTTAGACCTGCCATAGAATGGGTTCTTTTTTTACCCCAAAACCCACTATTATATACTTGATAACGATAATCGGATGCCGCTTTACCTAATCGATCTAAAATTTTCTTTCTAGATTGGTTGTCAATTTTTCCTGAAAGTAACGGTTTATTTTCAATCAAGCATTCTCTAACTTGATGGTAAAATTCTACCATTTCATTTGAGATTTTAATATTTTCCAACTTAGAATTTTCTAATAATTGTTGGAAGAAATTCAAGAAACGTCTTAAATAATATAGTGTCACCATCGAAACCCCATTTCCTACTAAAGCATTATTAGCATCGTTCCATTCTGGTCGTTGGGTGTTCATCCAAATTCCGCCTTCAGGAATAAAATTGGACATTTTAGATAGTACAGTAGCTAATATTTTTTCAATAAAATTAACATGATAAATTTCTTTATCGTTACTATTTAATAACGCTCCATCTGCACCTAAAGTTTTCTTTCTTGCATTTACAAGTTTTTCCCAGTCATGACTATACCCAACAGTATCTTTAGGATTTTTTAATATTTCTTCATACGGTTTAATGGTGTATGGTACTGCTGCATATACAAAACATTCATTTTCAAAATAAGAATCCAATTTATTTGGATTATGTTTTTCTATGAATTCTAAAAATTTTAGTAAATAAATAATTTGATGATCTCCCCAATATCCAATATACGACCAAGGATTATCTGGTTCAATTGTTTCCCAATCGAATCCATCTTTAGTAACACGATACGGATTATATCCATCAAATGTGGAAGCATTTAAGAATTTATGAATCATACTATCAATAAATTCTGGATAGGAATGCGCTAAAGCCTCCCAATTTTGAAAAATATCACGCCAGTTTCCTTGATAATCTAATATTTTAGAACCATCAATTTCGCTTTGGGTATTGATAGAGAATTTATTCCATGGACGACTTGGATCACCATGTCTTCGACTAAATTTTAAAGGTAAATATTCAAAACACAAACGTTCTAGGTCAGCATTATTTTGTTTAGCTGCAAATTCTTTTAATGATTGTAAGGAGAATAATTCCGGAAGAAAATCAATTTGTTTTTCAAAATTTTGGAAAACAATTGTATTTGCTTTTTTCAAATAATTAATAAAATCAGGTTTTTCTATTTGATAGTTAAAATCAAATATTCCGCCACGCATAATATTAAATAAGGTATTCGAAAAATGTCTAGTATCTCTTAATTGATCTGCCGTAGCTTGAAGTCCATCAGAAGAAGCATTAATTTCTATTAATTTTTTAGTTCCTAATTCAACATCTTCATTTACTAGATTTTGAATATTATTATTTGTTTTAATCGTTTCAATTATTTTAACAATATCTGAATGATCTTGATTTACATTAGCAACAAACAACCAATCTTTTTGTGAATTAGCACTTAACTTGATTTCAGAGTTTAAAAAGTAAGCTCCTTTTTCTCCTTTAATATCATTTTCTTGAGTTACTTTTTGTTTTTTTCTAAAGTTGGAAAGTTGCAAAGAAGAAACTAAATATGTTGGATTATCCAATCCTAAAGACCAAACAATATTCGCTTTTAAAGCTTCACTTGGCTCCGCTTTATCAACAATAATAGCACTTAATGCAAAAATTACTAAACCTGTATCTTGATGTAACTCACTTCTTTTATAAGCATCAACAAGGTTACTAGTTGTTGCTTGTAAATCGGTATTAACCCCGTAAGGCATAATATTTTGAATTCCATCTAAAATTGAAATTTCGTACTCTTTATTTGAATGATTAAGAATCTCTGATTTTTTTACAAACCCATATTTATTACTAGAATTCCAATGGTATCTATAAGTTAATTGTAAATCATGATTAATTTCTTCAAAAATTATTTTATTACCATAACTATTTTTATATAAATTTCGGGTAATAGAATACTGGTCGGTAAATCGTTCTGAAAAAGGTTCCCAAATCAATACTATCCCTTCATTAGAAATTTGAAAAATAGTTTTACTACCTGTAATATCCGCAGATTCTGTAATTTTATCATCCGTATAGTAAGGAAAAAGAGCAAATTCTGAATTTTTTCTTCCTGCAGAAAGTCCACCATTACTAGAAATAAACATCCAATGATTGGAATCGCTTACAATACTCATAAAAAAAGGACGCATTGCATCATTATTTATTATTTTATAGTATTGTTCTCCATTGATGTTTGCCATTTCCATTGAAACGGATTTATTGAAGTTTTTCAAATCGTTATTACCTAATATATTTGGATTCTGATTCATGAAAGTATTATAATGCTATTCTTTATTAATGACAAAAAAGATATTAGACTTCTTGATACAAAAAGTCTAATATTTAATTTTAGTAATTTATTTAATTATTTTTTTACTATTGATAAACTCTAACGTAATCAACAAGCATTGTTTGCGGAAAAACCGTTTGATCATTAGGGGATCCAGGAAGATTACCGCCAACAGCAAGATTCATAATTATATAAAATGGTTGATTGAACACCCATTCTCCAGGAGCATTTGCTGGAGTAATTTGATTATATAAAACATTATCCACATAGTAATTGATATAATCTTCACCCCATTCTATTCCAAAAACATGGTAATCGGTATCAAACCTATCATTAGTTAAATTGAAAATTTTAGAAATAGCATTTGAACCTGAATAACCAGGACCGTGAACTGTTCCAAAAATTGAAGTAGGGTTATTTCCAAGATACTCCATAATATCAATTTCTCCACATTGTGGCCAAGAAACTGTACTAGAATTAGAACCTAACAACCAAAATGCAGGCCATAAACCTTTACCCCAAGGCATTTTAATACGAGCTTCAAAACGGCCATGTTTTTGTTCAAACTTATTTTTAGAAGTCAATCTTGCAGAAGTGTATCCTGAACTCATGTAAGTTTCTTTGTTGGCAGTTATTTTTAAAACGCCGCCTTCAACTTTCACATTTTGAGGTCTGTTAGTATAGTATTCAAGTTCACTGTTTCCCCAGCCGTTATTACCAGTACCTATTTCACAAGTCCACATAGAACTATCTGGAGCACCATCTACATCAAACTCATCTTGCTTCACTAATTGAGTCATTGTAGTTACGGTTTGTTTTTCATCTGTAGAACATCCTAAAACAAGGAATAAGGAACTTGCTAATAAGATGTTTTTTATTTTAAATTTATTATTTAATATCATGATTGAAATTTATTTAGTGTTAAGAAGCTTGTTATTAATTATGAAAATAAATATTATCAACAAGTAAATCAGTAATTCCTGAAGTAGTAGGACCTAATATAAATTGCGCTAAATGGGCTCTACTAGTTAATCCTGAAAAACTAGATAGTGGAAGATCTACACTAACCCAGTTACCTGTTGCCAAGTTTGCGTTATTATAAACATATTCATGAGAACTATCACCCACACCACCATAAACACCATCGGATCCAAAATCTACTAATTTAATATTAATAGAATTTCTTGCTCCGGTTGTATTAAGCACCTTCAAATCTACGTGAACATAGGTCTTTGAAGTTATATTGATAGTTGGTTGTGAAAATTGAATTCCTACAAAATTAAATTGAGTATATTTAATTAAATCATCTCCATTAATATGAATATCAGCCTGACCTTGTGTTGTTTGCCATGGAGCCCAATATCCATTATAATATTCCACAGGAACATTTGTATACGCATTACTAAAAATAGAAATTACGGTTGATGGACTATAAGTAGGTGTTGGTGCAGGAGTAAATACTCCTAATGAATTAATGGTAAGAGAACCAACAGCATTGGTACCTGCTAAAGAAGCAGTAATAACAGTTGTTCCACTTGTTAAAACAGTAATAACTCCTGAATCACTTACAGTTGCAACACTAGGATTAGAAGAAGTAAATGTATAATAACTTGGCGCTATTGAAATAGTTTGATTGATACCATTTGGCATATTAAAAGTATCTGTAAGACCTGTTACACTAACATTTGAACCAATATATGTTTGTTGGGTAGCATTTGCACCATCCATAATATTAGGTTGAGGATGTGCAATAGTTCCTAATTTTTCATATTTTACGTTATCTATCCAAAAAGTATAACCTAAATTATTTTCTGCACCTTCAGAATACCAAAACATTCCTTTTTCTTGAATTAATTTGGCAGCATCTGGCAATGGAATAATTATTTTTTTCCAATTAGTATCAATTGGAACGTTTTGCATTCTAACATTATATTTATTTAAACCGAAATCAGTACCTAAACCAAATTCGTTGATTGTAGCTGCCTGAGATCCTTTAATCCAAAAAGTCAATGCATCATAATCGGTTAAGTTACGACCTGATCCATCAATAAATACTCCACCTGCATAAGCTCCTCTTGGGTCTCCTACACTTGGTACATCAAATCGCATTGAAGCCGATCCTTGGTATTTTACTTCAGTATCCACAGTAAAAGCAGTATAATTAGAACCTCCAAAAGCTCCATAACCTAAGCCTGCGCTAAATGTATCAATGAAAACATCTCCATTTTTAGAAAAAGTAGATAGTGTTGCATCATCCGATAAATTTCTTTCACAACTAACATTCATAAGCAATATAATTGCTAATAAGAAAGTATTTTTCATATAATTGATTTTTATATTTTTCATGTTTTTTATTATTTTATTATTTTCCAATATTAATGTGAACATAAGTTCTTATTTCCCATTCAGAACCATTATTGAATCCTACTGGACTTATAATTGGTTGAGTTGCAAAAAGAGAGGCAGTTTGATTTGGAAGATATCTTGGTGAATATTGATCTAATGAACGCCAAGTTCCCATTATTCCTAATTTAGTGTTAGGTAAAATAAACCAATTTGGTTTTCCTAAAGAAGTAGATAAATCTAATGAAAACTGTAATGGATAAGTTAAGTTAAAATCACGGTGGTAATCGTAAGGTCCCCAATCATTAAGTTTTAATGAAGTAACGACTTTAACTTTTTTGTAAATTAATCGAACATCACCACCTATTCTTTCAATTAATCTGGAGTTACTTCCGTTTGCTTGTGCATTTCCAAAATATATATTTGTAATAAATCCTAAATCTGGAGTTATTTTAGAAACAATTCTTGAATTTACTTCCCATAAATCATGAGCTGGAGTTGAATTTGGGAAAGCAAATGCAGTACGATTTACTAAGAACCCAATTGCGGCATCTTGAGTGGTTGGTAAATGACGGAAAACAAAATCGGCATTTATTGCAAATTTTGCATCTTCAGCCATATCATTATCCCATTCGTAATACCAAGTTGCAGGAGTTGGATCATAAGTAAGTAAAAGCTCTCCACCTACAGTTTCTCTGTTTGTTCTCACTACAAAAGGATCTGATTGAATATTTCTTAATCTTCCTGGAGCATTAATATCATTTGGCATAGCACCAATTAAAGGTTTTTGCCATAAAAAGTTTGGAGCTATTTGAAAATTACCAATATTATAAGTAAATCCTGTTAAGAAATTTGTTTGATTTCCGCTACCACTATCTTTTAGTCTCCAACCAGTAAAGGTTTTAGTATTATCTGCACCACCATTAGCAACTAATCCCATAATTGCTCCTTGGGTATACATATTAAAACGCCCTTTTGAAAAAGTGAATTTTGTTTTACCTCCCCAATTATCTTTAGCGGTAATTTTATCGTCATAAACTGTATAAACACCATCTAATTCTTTTGCAAATTGAAATGATCTACCATTTAAGGGTTGACCTCCCCATATACCTCCAAATTCGATACCTACATTTCCAATTTTCGATTTAAAATAAACTGTAGCTCTTCTAGTTTTAGGAAGTGGAATTGCGATTGAGGTAGTTGCAGCATTAGCGTCGGCAATATCTTCATGATATACTACAGTTGCATCAATTTTTCCTAATTTTTTACTATATTTTAATAGATAAGCAGGATTTGCACCCCACCATAATTGAGGACCAAAAGCACCTTTTAAACCTTCAATTCCTTTTTTACCGGCGAATTCAAAGCCAGAAGTTTCTCCATTATATAAATCTAAGTTTGGACCATAATTTGCTTCCGGATATAAACCGAAGAAATCTCCTTCATAACCCCAATGGTAGTGACCAGTTCTATAAAAACCTTTTAAGTCAAAATATTTTTCGTTCCAAGTATAAGAGGCGTTATAAACTTGAACTCTATTTATATCACTTTGAGTAACAACGCCATTTTCAGTTTTAACATTTTGGCTTCTACCTCTATTTTCGTAAAAAATTTCATTTATTGGATTTTCAGCAACATGACCAAGAATATTTACATTGACATTGGCTTTCATATTAGGAGCAGGATTTCCTTCAACACCAACGTAGTAGGATTGCATTTGATCAAAACCTAATTTATTAGGATAGGAAGTTGAATTTGCATCCGCTATTTTAGGAGTAGTAATTAAACTTCCACCAGTATTAAAAGTTGTATATTCAGCTCTAAGATTACTAATTTTTAATATATCGGAATCATTTGAACCCAATGCAGCTTTGTCACCTCTTGCTTTTAAAACAGCATCCATAAGTTGAATGTTATTGAAATGTTTTTCAATAGTTTCATTGGTAGTACCGTTTTGATATGGATTAATATTGTGTGCTTCTTTCAAAGCATAATAAGCAGCTCGTGGATATAAATTATATAAACCTCTTGCATTTGTAGGTCCTTTAGCACAAATACCAAACCACTCTTCATTCATATTATTTTCTCCTTTTTGGAAATCAGATTGGTAACCACCATTAGACCATGAAGCGTTATCATCATGAATCTCTAGGTTTTTAGTTTGTCCGAATTTCCACCAACCGTCACTAAATTGAAAAGTAAAACCTCCAATTGAGTTACCTACTTTTCCTAATCCAGCAGCATTTTCATATATTTCTTTCCAATTATTTACTAAATAATAAGCCTGTGATTTTTGATCTTCACCATTTTCAATTGTATTAAATGAGTCAGCACCAAATTCAGAAAACATTAAAGGTTTATCTAATTTTTCTTTCACTTTTTGAAAAGCATCTGTAAAAGAAACACCACGATACATATTAGTTCCTAAGATATCAACATCTTTACATTCTTTAGCAATAATATCTAAAAAAAGTAAATCTCCATTACAAATAGCAATAGGATGTGAACTATCGATTTTTTTCATTTCAAGAGCTGCATCATTAAATAATTTGTACATTACTTTAGCTCTTATTGTAGATTTTCTGTCCTCTAAAGGTATATTTTCTGATTCTGCACCATCCCAAAACAAACCATAGTTATTTTCATTTCCTAATAAAAACAATAACAAACCTGGTGTATTTTTATATTCAGTAACCAAATCTTTAGTTTCTTTAAGTAACATTTCCTGAGTTAAAGGATTTGAATATTCTGTATTCGGAACCCAAGTACCATTTAATGTAAGACCATATCTACCAAATGAATGATTTATTACGGTATAAATACCATATTTTTGATATATATAGGTAATCCATTTAGGTTGAATTCCTGTATATTGTCTAATTGTATTTACACCCATGTTTTTTAACAAACCCATCTCTGTATCTAAAGCAGCCTTGATAACTTCATCCGATTGTTTCCATAAACTATAAGAATAATTTGTGCCAATAGGATAGTAATCCCAATTCATACCATTAATAATAAAGTCGTTTCCATTGACTTTAATTTTAAATCCTGAATTGCTCTTTTCAACAACAACTCTATCAGATTGAGAGTAAATAGCAGAAGAGTAAATAAAAAGTGTTAGTAAAATAATAATTTTTTTCATAAGGTTTAAGCTTAATTTAAAGTTTAATAATACATAAAAAATATCTAGAACAAATAATTAAAATAATGCCAATTGATTACTAATTTTATTTGCGACTAGTGTATTTTAATTAATGCTAAAAGTAATTGTATTGAATTAAATAATTTCAAAAATAAATACAACAAAAAACATACATTGTAGTAATAAGATAATTCATTTAACAATAATATCATAAATACCTAAAAAACAATGATTTAAACCATTATTTTTATACAAAAATCAATTGAGTAAGTACTAATAAAATGAGATTTGTTGTACTAATGTATAGTTGAAATATTTGATTAACTCCATTCTTAAACAGACAAAATATATTCTGCTAAACCGTTTTCGTGGCTCAAATTCATTTTTTTACGCAAACGATATCGTTTTATTTCTACACTTCGAACAGAAATATTTAATAATGGAGCAATTTCTTTAGATGAAAGATTTAATCTAAGATAAGCACATAGTCTCAAATCATTTGGAGTTAATAAAGGATGAAGAATTTTTAATTTTTTCAAAAAGTCTTTATCAACAGTATCAAATGCATCCTTAAAAATATTCCAAGAATCTTCATGATTAATATTTTTGGTGATTGTTGAAATAACCGATTTGATGCTCATGCTTTTATTTCCTTCATCAGCTGTTTTCTTTAAGTCTTCTTTAATAACAGAAAGCAACTCATCTTTCTTCAATAAACTCATAGTTGAAAATGCTAGCTCTTTATTTTTTGCATCCACATCTAATGCCAATTGATCATTTCTCAATTTCATTAATTGCTGTTCATTTTCTAATTCTTTAATTTCAAGTAATAAATTATTTTCCTCAATAAGTTTTATTCTTTGCTTTTGGTAGTAATTTTTATATCTTTTATTAATAAAGAAAGCCAAATATAGTAGTCCAAGAAAATATACAAACAAAGCAAAATTATTACTATACCAAGGTTTTAATATTGTAAACTTATAAACTGCATTGTTTTCAAGAGTAGAATTAGCAATTTTAGATCTTACAATAAATTTATAATCCCCAGGAGATAAATTTTTGAAGTTAATATTAGATTTAGTACTCCACTGACTCCAATTATCCTGAAACCCTTCTAATTTGTATTGATATTCTGCATTAATATACTTATTAAATTCTGCTACCGAATAATTAATAGCTATATTATTTTCATCATATCGTAATTCTCCGAGATCCGCAATTGAAATATCCTTAGATTTTTCATTTAGTTTATTAACACTTATGGAAGAAATAAAAACAGAATAGTTTTTAAAACTTAAATCATTTAAATTAATGGTATAATATCCGTCGGTTGTACCAATTAAATACTCAGAATTGTTAAGCTGGGTAATATTTTCATATCCTGTCAATGAATTAGTAAACTTGGAAGGAATTGGGATAGTATTTTGTTTAAGTTTATAATTCAATTTATTTCGGAAGAAATAATAGATATAATTTTTAGAAAAAAACCATATTTTATTTGATTGATCTACAATCATTTTACCCGATGTATATTCATCTTTAGTAAACATATTGCTTAACAAAGAGTCTTTTTCAAAACTGTTATTCTTACTATTTAATCTGTAAACTCCGTCTTTGTAGGCGTAATAAATAATATTATTATATTTAATTAAACTTGCATTTTTACCTTTTTTAGGAGAATTAAGTTTTATGATTTTTTCAGCTTTAGTAAAATAATTATCTATTTTAAATTTAAAAATTCCTTTATATTCATGACTTACATATATTTCATGAGTAAAATTACTTAATTCAAAATACTTTGAAGAATATCCAAAACCAGTTATTTTATTTCTAAAAATCCATTGTCCGTTGTTTTTTTCTAGTACTGAAATTCCGTAGTAATTTCCTTGAAGTAATAAATTTTTATTTGAAACAGTTTGAAACTTCCAAGTACCCGATTGATTAAAAATGCATTTGGCAATATTGTTTTCTATTACAAAAGTTCCCGAATCATGGCCACAAAAAAGTGTATCTTGATTTACAAACAAGGACCACACCTGCCCTTTTGTTCCTAATACAAACTGAAAAGAATCTTTACTATTATATTCTTTACAAAACAATCCTTGATTTGTACCTACATATAGTTTTCCTTTAAATAAAACAGAAGTATATACCGTTCCTAACTTACCTGTTTCATCAGAAAAACTTTTTACTGGAGACTGTAAATTGATGCAATTTATTCCATTATCAAGACCAATCCATAAATTCTTATCGAAATCCTCAAATAAAGAAAGAACAGTATTATTACTTAATCCATTGTTTTGTGAGATATGATATTCAATGTTTCCGTATTTTGAAATAATAAAAATACCATCCGAAATTGTACCTACAGCAAAATTGCCATTATTTAATTGACAACTACTATAAACACTAGAATGATCTAAATCTATATCTGCAGAAGTTGTGAAACTAGAAATAATTTTATTACTAAATCTAAAGAAACCATTAGTTTGAGTATGAATAATTAAACCCTTATCATCTTGATAAATATTGACAATTTTATTATTTTTAAAAATCAAATCATCCGAAACTAATTGACTATTTCCATTTTCAATTTCAAACAATCCTTCATTAAATACTTGAAAATAAATTGCAGTATCTGTTTTGAAAATTTTTGTAATACTATTTTTAGGAGTAATTATTTTAAATCTTTTACTTTCTAAGTCGTAAATATAAATTCTGTTTAAGGATTGAAAAACAACCCATTTATCAAAATTCAGAATATTCCAAAACTGCTCATCATCAATTATTTTATCTTTAATTTTATTGCTTAATGAGAAATAAGTAAGTCTGCCATTGGTCATTCTTTTCCAATAACCAAACTCCATATAACTACCAGTATAAATTAAATCATCAATTGCTTTAACCGATCTAATAATTGTTTCATTCGGCGATTTATATAAATTCCAAACTGTACCATTATACTCAAGCAACCCTTCATTATTAGCAAAATAAAGTAGGTGGTTTTTATCTTGAGATACCATCCAGTTTTGATTACCTGCATTATAGGTAAACGGATTGTATTTTATTATTGGAGGCAATTCTTGCGAAAAACCAAATAATGAAATCAATAAAAAGGATAGTAATAATCTTTTAAAACAAAATATTTGGGGCATATTTTTATTTATAATTTAAAATTTATCAGCAATAAAGATATATAATATTGATAAATATATAATATAAAAGCAAAAAAAAAGCACGTTATTATAAAATAACGTGCTTAAATTAAATAAACTTAACTTAGTTTTTAATGAATTTTGTAGTAGATGATTTACCATCTATTGTGCTATTAACAAAATAAATTCCATTTACAAGATTTGAAACATCTATAGTTGTAGAATTTGACAATGGGTTTTTACTAACAACCTCTTGACCAAGAACATTATAAATAGTAATACTTTCTATAGAATCGTTAGCTTCAATAGTTAAACTAGTAGAAGCTGGATTTGGAAATAATTTAATTTTAGAAGCATCAAAACTAGACATGCTTAAAACCGTGTTTTTATGTAAATAAATGTTATCTAAATAAAACTTAACAGGAACACTAGCATCAGCTCTAGCTGCAGTAAGAACTATTTGAGATATTGCATTTCTACTTAAATTAGGCGGAGCACTAGCTGCCGTAAAACTACTAAAAGGAATATCCAAAGACACCCATTGATCCGTTAGTATAGTTGATGGAACATATTCAATAGCACTTGTTTCCGCTGCGGCACCACCAACATGGTTTGATAATTTAATACTCAAAACTTGACCTGGCGCAAGAGGTCCTGCAATCCAATAATCTAAATGAAAGGTTGTAAATGCTGTAGCATTAAAAAATGCTGGCAGAAAATCAATTCCAGCAAATACTTTACCACTTTCAAGATTCATTACCTTAGTAGGGTTAGATTGAATAGGAAAATCATTAATACGTGCTGAATAAGGTCCCCAATCTGGTCCCCACTCGTTTACACTAATATTTGAATAGGCATCACTGTAAATAGAAACTACATCAGCTGCTGGTCTTGCAGGAGGAGTCGGTGCTGCAACCATTGGAGTTGCTACACAAATCGGACAAGAACCACCACAATCTATACCTGTTTCATCTCCATCTTGAACACCATTATTACAGGTGCTAACTACTTGAACAACAGAAACATTATCAATAAACACATATCCTGTTGCTGCACCCATGTCAAAAATTACACGATCTGGAACAGCATCGCCATAATTAATAGTGTATTGGTAAGTGAAAGTTTGTAAAGTAGAGGTTAATGTTGTAGTAGATGTTAAAGCAGCCCAAGGAGATGCACTTTGACCAAGACCTACAATCATTGTTCTTGAATTTGTTGCTGTATCTGTAAAAGCATCAAAAGTTAATCTATATGTGCTTCCACTATTTAAAGATATAATTTGACTTAAATTAGCATCATAAGCATTCCCAGCTGCAACTACATTTGCTTGATTAACCCAAACTCCAACACCTAAATCAACAACATTTGCAGCATTATTGTACCAGGGAGCTGCCGTTCCTGTTTGAAAATCACCATTTGTTACTAAATTCTGAGAAAAAGATAGCGAACAAAACATTAATGATAATAAGAAAGTAATTTTTTTCATAGATTTTATGTTTTTTGTTAATATTCAAATTTATAAAAATTTATTTTGTTTTTGCTTAGTTTTATTATAAAAAAACTATACATATAAATTA
>CAILWV010000044.1 GCA_903838055.1 uncultured Bacteroidota bacterium
AACGCCAAACCAAATGCATCAGCAAAGTAAATTAAAAATTAAAACCTATAAAACTAAAAACAGCACCAAAAACGTTTTTGATGCTGTTTAATTTATCTATTTTTGTCTAATAATCTGTATCGATTATTTAGGACTAGTCATTTATAAGATATTTATTTAGTGTCTCTTAATACAATTATTTTTAAATGTATTAAATTTATGTTTATCGACTAACATTTAGTACCATTATCAATATTTCATTGTTAATAGTAATCCAAACGATTTTAAAAAATAATAGTATTAACGCCTTAATATTTTGATTTAAAAAATATAATAATGAATAAAATATTAAGTAGTTCTTTATTTTTCTTACTTAAAAAAATGGTTTATTTTTTTTAAGTATCAAAAAGAAACGTATTTTTACCAGTTAGTTATACTAAAATAGTTTTTTTTTAGTTAATTATTAAAACGCTTTGCAATTGAAAACAAGTACTCTTACCTATAGCATCCTAATTACAATAGCACTTTTTTTTGTAGCGTGTTCTACAAAAAAAAACACTTTTGTATCAAGAAATTATAATGCCTTAACAACTAAAGATAATGTTCTTTACAATGGAAATATTGCATTAGAAAAAGGAATTATAGATTTAAAATCTCAATATAAAGATAATTTTTGGGAGATTCTTCCTGTTGAGCGAATGCAAATATCAGAAGAGCAAATGTTACCAGGGCAAACTAAAAACCCAAATTTCGAAAAAGCAGAAACTAAAGCAACCAAGGCTATACAAAAACACTCTATGAATATTGATGGTTCAGAAAAAAACCCTCAAATGGATGAAGCACATTTATTGCTAGGAAAAACAAGATATTACGACCAACGTTTTGTCCCTGCATTAGAAGCATTTAACTACATTTTATACAAATATCCAACTAGTGATAAAATTCATGAAATAAAAATTTGGAGAGAAAAAACCAACATGCGAATGGATAATGACGCAACAGCTGTTGTAAATCTTAAAAAATTACTTGCAGAAATTAAATTTAAAGATCAAATTTTTGCAGATGCAAATGCAGCAATAGCTCAAGCTTATATAAATTTAGATGAAAAGAAAAATGCTATAGCAAAGTTGAAAATCGCAACAGAATTCACAAAATCTAACGAAGAAAAAGCAAGATACCGATTTATTGAAGCTCAAATTTATGAGCAATTGGGATACAAAGATAGTGCTTATGCAAAATATCAAGAAGTAATTGATATGAAACGTAAATCAGCTAGGCAATATATTATTCAAGCACAAGCACACTTAGCTTCTCAATTTGATTTTAAAAAAGGAGATACCTTAGCTTTTATAGAAAAATATAGAATATTATTAAAAGATAGAGAAAACCGACCATTTCTAGATGTATTAAATCACCAAATGGCTTTGTTTTATGATAAACAAAAAAAATCAAAAACTGCCATACTTTATTACAACAAGTCTCTAAGAAAAAAATCGGACGATAGATATTTAATTGCTTCCAACTATAGAAACTTAGCCGATATTTATTTTAATAATGCAAAATATGTAGTAGCAGGTAAATATTTTGATAGTACATTAACTGCATTAAATTCAAAATCTAGAGAGTTTAAATTAATTAATAAGAAGAGAGAAAACTTAGAAGATGTAATAAAATTTGAAGGTATTGCGCAACGTAATGATAGTATTTTAAAAATTGCTAATTTATCTAAAGAAGGAAAAGAAAAATATTTTAAAGACTATATTGCTACTTTAAAAAAGGAGGAAGCAAAAAAATTAGAACTTGCTAAAAAAGCTGCAAAAGAGAATGCCATTGCCGAAGCAAATAAAGATTCTAACAGTAAAGATTCGGGAGCTGATAATGCTTCTTTATCTAAAAATACAATCACAAAACCGATAACGCCAATTTCATTAAATCCAGATTCAGGAAACACTTTTTATTTTTATAATCCATCAACGGTTGCTTTTGGAGTTGTAGAATTTAAGAAAAAATGGGGAGATCGCGCACATGTATTAAATTGGAGATTAGCAAAAGAAGCAGTTAAAGAAGATAAAAATTCCGAAGACACAAAAAATCCTGATTCTGAAGGCGACCAAACAAAAGAAGTAAATGAAAAGTTTTCTACCAATTTCTATTTGAAACAAATTCCATCTTCTACTAAAATTCTAGATAGTATTGCCAAAGATCGAAATTTTGCCTACTATCAACTTGGAGTTATTTATAAAGAAAAGTTTAAAGAATATAAAAGGGCAGCCGATAAGCTAGAAAAATTATTAGATAATAAGCCAGAAGAACGACTTATTTTGCCTTCGATGTATAATTTATATAAAATTTATGAAATTATTGATAAGGATAAAGCTCTTGCTATGAAAGCTAAAATATTAGCTCAATTTCCAGATTCACGTTATGCTCAAATTTTGAGTAATTCTGGATCAGGAAATTTAGCAAGTACTTCACCTGAAATCGCATACGACTTGCTATATAAAGAATTCGAAAATGAAAAATATCGAGAAGTTCTTCCTAAAACTGAAGCAGCAATTGAGCAGTTTACAGGTGAAGAAATGCTGCCAAAATTCGAACTGCTAAAGGCTAATGTTGTAGGAAAATTAAAAGGAGTAGCAGAATTAAAAAAAGCACTTAATTATGTAGCATTGACTTATCCTAATAGCGAAGAAGGAAAATCTACAGAGGTTTATATTGCAACAAAAATCCCGTATTTAGAATCTCTTTCTTTTAATTCAGAATTTCCATTATCCTGGAATATACTTTATAAAGCCGATGATTTAAATAATAAAAACACCAAAGTTATTTTAGAAAAAATAACCAAGTTTGCAAAAGTGAGAACAATAGAAAGATTAACCGTTTCAACAGATCTTTACACAATTGATAAAAACTTTTTTGTGATTCATGGAATAAAAAGCCCTGAAAGTGCAAAAGGGATTGAGCAGGTATTGAAAGAATATAAAGATTATAAAATTTCTGAACCAGGCATTATTATTTCAAGCGAAAATTATAAAGTGGTTCAGGTTAAAAAAAATATTGACGATTATGTTGCAGGAGACTGGTTGAACAAGCCAATAGTTCCTATACAGCGAGATATTGCAGTTCCTGAAACAAAATCGTCAAACAATAAAAACAGTGATGAAACACCTGGTGATGAAGGGCAGAGTGACCAACAACCGGCAGCATTTAAAGGAAAACAAAAGACAGATACACCTCAAATGGATACCAATCCAACAGACACTAATTTGGATAATACACCTCCGAATTCAGAAAACGCCGGTTTTCCAAAAAAACCATAATTTACTATGTTCGATAAAAAACCAAAATCATATACCGACCTGTTAGGGAAGACTAATCGAATTGTTGAAGGAACTACAATTAAAGGAGATATTTCTTCTCCCGCTGATTTTAGATTAGATGGTCATTTAGTTGGAAATTTCGAATCAAAAGGGAAACTTGTTATTGGTCCTGCAGGAAGTGTTACTGGTGATATAGTTTGTAAAACCTGTGATATTGAAGGAAAATTTAAAGGTAAAATTCAGGTGACCGAACTCCTTAATTTAAAATTAAAAGCAAGTGTTCATGGTGAAGTAGTTTGTGGAAAACTATCTGTAGAGCCCGGAGCCGACTTCAGTGCAAGTTGCATTATGCGACCGAACACGAAAAATAACCAATTAAATGAAATCCCTGTTGCCGAAAAAAAAGCCTAATAAATGGCTCGCACTAATTAATATTCCTATTCAAATGGGAGTAGTGATTTTTCTTTTTTCGTATCTCGGAAATTGGTTAGATGAAAAATATCCTAATCCAAACAGCTTATTTGTAAAGGTATTTACCCTTATTGGAGTTGCTCTAGCTTTTTATAATATTAATAGACAATTAAAAGAAATTAATGAAGCAGATGATTTATAATTCCAAAATTAAAGAATACCAACCAATTTTTGAAATTCTTCTCACTTCATTAGTCGCTTTCTTAGTTCATAAATTAGCTTTCTTTTTTTTGGATTATAGTACTATTGAAAACAGTTTCCAGTACACGCTTTTTCAGGTATACTCCTTTTTTTTAATTTGTTCTATTTTCATTGTTTTAATTTTAATACAAGTTAAAAAAAGAGATATTAATAATGTTGGAAACGGCTTCCTATTACTAACACTTCTTAAAATTGGTATTGCTTTTATTTTTGCAAATCCAATAGTTTCTTCTACAAGTAAATTTAAAGAAATGGAACGCATGGATTTCTTTATAGTATTTGCTGTATTTTTAACAATAGAAACCGTTGTAACTATTAGAATATTAAATAATAAGCAACAAAACTGAATAAAATCAACTATTACCCCAAAAAATAATAAATTATACTTTTGCATATTAATAAAAAATGTACCTTTGCACCAAATTTCAAAGTAGAATTTAAGTTAATATTCAGTTATGGTGTTTTCAAAAAAATCGATTCCGTTTTTTATAGCAATTCTAATAGCATTTTTACCTTTAAATGGTAAAGCAATTACTCAAGATACTGTAGCAGTAAAAAAAGAAGTTATTGCTGTTGAAAAAAAGGAAATTAAAGACGAAGCTGCCGAAAAGCAAGAAAAAATAGATGAAGTTATTGGCCACCACGTTTTAGACGGTCATAGTTTTTCGATTTTTGCAGACGAAGCTGAAAATGCACATTATGGATTCTCATTGCCAATTATTCTATGGGATAATGGTATTCAATTATTTTCTTCCTCTAAATTCCATAACGGTGAATCAGTAGCTGAATCTAATGGAAATTACTATTTTTTACACCACGAAAAAATATATAAAACAGATTCTGCCGGAAATTTAAAAACTGAATTAGTAGAGGGAGAAGAGCATGTTACCAATGAACAACCATTAGATTTTTCAATTACTAAAGGAGTGCTAACTATTATAGTGGTGGCAATATTAATGTTATTATTATTTGTTAGTTTGGCTAAGTCTTATGCAAAAAACGGAGGAATCTCTTCTGGAGTTGGACGCTTTTTTGAACCAATTGTTTTGTACGTTCGTGACGAAATTGCAATTCCAAATATTGGTGAAAAACACTATAAAAAATACATGAGCTTTTTATTAACCATTTTCTTTTTTATCTGGTTTTTAAATATTTTCGGATTAACTCCACTAGGAATTAATGTTACAGGAAACATTGCAGTAACTGCAGGATTGGCAATTATTACCTATTTAATAACAACCTTTACTGCTAAAAAAGATTATTGGATGCATATTTTTTGGATGCCTGGAGTTCCAGTGCCTATGAAACTTATATTAGCTCCAATTGAATTATTGGGAACAATTATCAAGCCATTTTCACTTATGATACGTTTGTATGCAAATATTTTTGCTGGCCATATTGTATTGATGAGTTTAGTTGCATTGATGTTTATTTTTCACAACTGGGTAGGAAGTAGTATGTCATTTTTATTGTCATTTGCAATTTCATTAATTGAAATACTTGTGGCATTATTACAAGCATACATATTTACCATGTTATCTGCTTTATATTTTGGAGCTGCTTCAGAGGAGCACCACCATGATGAAGCACATTAGAATGTAGATTTTAGAATTTATTAGCATTATTATTAATTCTATAATCGTTATCAAATTGAATGTTTAATTAAATATATATACATTATGGAAGGAAATCTTCACCTTATTGGAGCTGGATTAGTAGTAATCGGAGCAGGTTTAGGTATTGGTAGAATCGGTGGATCTGCAATGGACGCTATTGCTCGTCAACCAGAAGCTACAGGAAAAATTCAAACAGCTATGCTTATTGCAGCAGCTCTTATTGAAGGAATTGGTTTTGCTGCTTTATTCGCAGTAAAATAAAAAAAATTAAAAGCCATAACGGTTGGTTATGGCTTTTATTTAAAATTTAAAACTAAAGAATAAATATATTATGGATAAGTTAATAAATGATTTTTCGTTTGGATTGTTTATCTGGCAAACAGTAATCTTTTTAGGATTAATTTTCCTTTTGAAAAAATTTGCATGGAAACCAATTTTGGATGCAGTTAACGAAAGAGAAGAAGGGATAAAAAATGCTTTACTATCTGCCGAAAGTGCAAAAAAAGAAATGCAAAATCTTAAATCGGATAATGAGAAATTATTAGCCGAAGCAAGAGCAGAACGCGATTCATTAATGAAAGAAGCTCGTGAAATTAAAGATAAAATGATTAACGATGCTAAAACCGAAGCGCAAGCAGCTGGAGAGAAAATGATTGCTCAAGCAAAAGCAGCTATTGAAAGCGAAAAAAATGCAGCAATGACCGACTTGAAAAACCAAGTTTCTTCATTGTCTTTAGAAATTGCAGAGAAAGTATTAAGAGATGAATTATCTAACAAAGAATCTCAAACTAAATTAGTTGAGAAAATGTTGGGTGACGCTAAATTAAACTAATCATTATGTCTAGAGCAGCGATTAGATACGCCAAAGCAATATTAGACATTGCTCAAACTTCTGGAAAAGCAGATGCTGTAAATAACGATATGAAATCTATTGTTAATGCAGTATCCGAAAGTAGAGATTTAAAAGATTTTCTAAACAGTCCTATTATTAAAATAGATGTAAAAAAATCGGCTTTATCAGAAATATTTTCAAATGTTCAAAACGAAACTAATAGTTTGTTTCACCTGTTATTTGAAAATAAAAGATTTGAAATCCTAGAAGCAATTGCAATTCAATACAATAGATTGTTTGACGAAAGTAACGGAATAGAAGTTGCTAAAGTAACTACAGCTTTCCCTATTACTCCAGAGTTAGAAACTAAAGTATTGGCTAAAATAGCTGAGTTTTCAAATAAAAAAATTACTATTCAAAATTTAGTAGATCCAACAATTATAGGAGGTTTTATTTTGAGAGTTGGAGACCAACAATACAATGCTTCTGTTGCAAGTAAATTAAACGAATTAAAAAGAGAGTTTGCTAATTAATTATGAAAAAAGCAATTGCATTTTTATTTTTATTTGTTTCTTTTTTAGGTTATTCTCAAAAGATTAAACTTAAAGATGGAGTAATATTAGTTGACAAAGTTGAGTACATTAAACTAAGAGAAGATAAAGTTTCTAGAAGATGTTATATTATTTCTAATTTGAAAGGAGAGGATATTTTATACATTAAAGGAATGGATTATTACGATCCAGCAGAGGTAAAACCTACAACACCAGGATATTATTCTGATGGTAAAGTTTTTTATTTTGAAGTTCTATCCGCAGATTTAAATACAATCTATTTTGAAAATCGTCCTTCAGGATCTCCTTTTAATAGTCTTTATACTGAAAATACCATTTCAAATTTATTTAATGGTGAAGCAATAAATAGTGACGGAACTTTAAATTTAGAAAAATTAGAAATTCTATCAAAAAAAATAGGATTTGAGTTTTCTAAAAAAAGAGATGCAATAAACAATCAAAGAAGTAACAATACAATTATAATAAAAGAAGAGCCTAGAAGATCAGGCGTTAATATAAACATAGGTAGATAATTATACTATTATGGCAGAAATTAAACCAGCTGAAATTACAGCAATATTAAAGAAACAATTATCTGGTTTTGAATCAGGTGCAAGTTTAGAAGAAGTAGGAACTGTACTTCAAGTGGGTGATGGTATCGCTCGTGTTTACGGTTTATCCAATGCTCAATATGGTGAGTTAGTACAATTCGACAACGGATTAGAAGCTATTGTATTGAACTTAGAAGAAGATAACGTTGGGGTGGTACTTTTAGGACCATCTACTGGAATCCGTGAGGGTTCAACAGTAAAAAGAACACAACGTATTGCTTCCCTAAAAGTTGGGGAACAAATTGTTGGTCGTGTTGTAAATACTCTTGGAGAACCAATTGATGGTAAAGGACCAATCGGTGGTGAACTATATGACATGCCATTAGAAAGAAAAGCTCCTGGAGTTATCTTTCGTCAACCAGTTACTGAACCATTACAAACCGGTATTAAAGCAGTAGATGCTATGATTCCTGTAGGTCGTGGACAACGTGAGTTGGTTATTGGTGACCGTCAAACAGGTAAATCAACTGTTTGTATTGACACTATCTTAAATCAAAAAGAATTTTATGATGCTGGAAAACCAGTATTTTGTATCTATGTTGCTATCGGACAAAAAGCTTCGACAGTAGCAGGAATTGCAAAAATGTTGGAAGAAAAAGGAGCAATGGCTTATACAGTAATTGTAGCAGCCAACGCATCTGATCCAGCACCAATGCAGGTATATGCACCAATGGCCGGAGCTGCAATCGGAGAATATTTTCGTGATTCAGGTCGTCCAGCTTTAATTGTTTATGATGATTTATCTAAACAAGCAGTTGCTTACCGTGAGGTATCTCTTTTACTAAGAAGACCTCCAGGTCGTGAGGCTTATCCTGGTGACGTTTTTTACTTACACTCTCGTTTATTAGAAAGAGCTTGTAAAGTAATTGCTGATGATGATATTGCTAAAAACATGAACGACTTGCCAGATACTTTAAAAGGTATCGTAAAAGGTGGAGGATCATTAACAGCTTTACCAATTATTGAAACACAAGCGGGTGACGTTTCTGCATATATCCCAACCAACGTAATTTCGATTACTGATGGACAAATCTTCTTAGATGGTGATTTATTCAACTCTGGAGTTCGTCCTGCTATTAACGTAGGTATTTCTGTATCTCGTGTTGGTGGTAATGCACAAATTAAATCGATGAAAAAAGTAGCGGGTACTTTAAAATTAGACCAAGCACAATACCGTGAGTTAGAAGCTTTCGCAAAATTTGGTTCTGATTTAGATGCTGTAACTTTAAACGTAATTGAAAAAGGAAAAAGAAATGTTGAGATTTTGAAACAAAACCTTAACGATCCATATACAGTTGAAGATCAAGTTGCTATTATTTATGCTGGTTCTAAAAATTTATTGAGAAATGTACCAGTAAATAAAGTAAAAGAATTTGAAAAAGATTTCTTAGAATATTTAAATAATACTCATAGAGATACTTTAGATGCTTTAAAAGCTGGAAAATTAGATGATACCATTACAGGTGTAATTGAAAAAGCTGCTGGAGAAATTTCTGCAAAATATAATTAATTAGGTTAAAAAGGTTCTGGGTTATAGGTATAAGTCCTAAAGCCCAGAATTCAAAACCCAATACCAAAATAAAATGGCTAACTTAAAGGAAATCCGTAATAGAATAACGTCCGTTTCATCTACGATGCAGATTACATCTGCAATGAAAATGGTTTCTGCTGCAAAGTTGAAAAAAGCACAAGATGCAATTACAGCAATGCGTCCTTATGCAGAAAAATTAACGGAATTATTACAAAGTTTAAGTGCAACAATGGATGGTGAAGTAGGCGGAAGCTTTACTGCACAACGCGAAGTAAATAAAGTACTTATTGTTGCGGTTACTTCTAACAGAGGTTTATGTGGTGCTTTTAATTCGAATATTATCAAACAAGCTAAAACTATTGCAGACTCGTATGCAGGTAAACAAGTAGATGTTTTTGCAATTGGTAAAAAAGGAAATGATGCTTTAGGTAAAACAAATAAAGTTGTTGGTAACAAAAGCGAAATTTTTGATAATCTAACGTTTGATAATGTGGCTGAAATTGCTCAAATCTTAACAGAAAAATTTACTTCTGGCGAATACGATAAAATTGAAATTGTATACAATCAATTTAAGAATGCTGCAACACAAATAGTTCAAACAGAACAATTTTTACCTTTAGCTCCAGTAAAATCAGACATCCCAGTTACTACTGGAGATTATCTTTTTGAACCATCTAAAGAAGAAATCGTTTTAACATTAATTCCAAAATCGTTAAAAACACAGTTGTATAAAGCAATTCGCGATTCATTTGCTTCAGAACACGGAGCTCGAATGACTGCAATGCACAAAGCAACAGACAACGCAACAGAATTAAGAGATCAATTAAAATTAACTTACAATAAAGCACGTCAAGCTGCAATTACTAACGAGATTTTAGAGATTGTTGGTGGAGCTGAAGCGTTAAAAGGATAATTATTATTATAATAAAATCATAAAAGAGTCAACATTTGTTGGCTCTTTTTTTATTACATCGATATTATAACTATTTTTGTTTTTCATTAAAGAAATATACCTTGAGTTTATATAAAAACTTATTCAAACAAACTGCAATTTATGGTTTGGCCATGGTGCTTCCAAGAATGCTTAGCTTCTTTTTGGTTCGACTTTACACTAATGTGCTTCCAAACCGTGCAGATTATGCCGATTTAACCACGGTATTATCATGGATGGTATTTTTTAATGTGATTTTATCCTATGGTTTAGAAACTGCTTTTTTTCGGTTTTATAATTCAGAAGACGACAAGAAAAAAGTAATTGCCACTTCAACAATTTCAATTTTTTGGAGTTCTTTAGTTTTTCTAATTGTAGCCTTATTATTTAGAAATACATTAGCAAGTTATGCAAATGTTGAAGTGCAATACATTACCTATTCTATTTGGATATTGGTATTAGATGCTTTGGTTATTATTCCGTTTTCAAAATTAAGAGCAAATCAAAGACCATTGCGTTATGCCGCAATTAAAATTGGTAACGTAGTTATTAATTTAGGTTTGAACTTCTTCTTTTTATTGGCATTGCCAAATATTGCAACGTCAGACCCAAACGGCATATTTGCATCCATTTATGTAGACGACTTTCAAGTAGGTTATATTTTTCTATCCATGTTAATTTCAAGTTTAGCCACATTCGTTGTCTTAGCTCCCGATTATTTCAAAATAAATTGGAAGTTGGATCCCGAATTATGGAAACGTATGATGAAATACGGATTACCAATATTAATCGCAGGATTAGCGTTTGCCATAAACGAACATTTTGACAAAATTCTTTTAGGTAAATTACTACCTCCAAATATCGCCAAGTCGGAAGTAGGTGCTTACTCCGCTTGTTATAAATTAGGATTATTCATGGTTTTATTTAGAACTGCGTATACCTTAGGAATAGAACCTTTTTTCTTTAGTCACTCGAGCAATGAAAACGCACCCCAAACCTATGCAACAATAACTAAATATTTTGTGATCTTTGGTTCTTTTATTTCTTTAAGCGTGATTGTTTTTGCCGATTTATTGAAAATTATTTTATTAGACAATAAAACGTATTGGGCAGCAATGAAAGTAGTCCCACTGATTGTTTTTGCTAATTTCTTTTTAGGAATTTACGCCAATTTATCGGTTTGGTACAAGTTAATAGATAAAACCAAAATAGGAGCTTATATTTCTATAGTAGGCGCAGTGGTAACATTAGCCCTAAATTATCTTTTAATTCCTTTAAAAGGCACTTTTGGAAGCTATTATGGCTCTGCAATTGCAACGATTGCTGCTTATGGAAGCATGATGGCCTTATCCTATTACTTAGGCAAAAATAAATACCCTATTCCATACGATAGAGTTCGAATTTTTGGCTATTTAACTTTGAGTATTTTGTTTTCTGCAATTTCATTTTACATTCCGTATATAAGAGAAAATTATTTTATTAAAATTGGACTCCTCTTTTTGTTTTTGTATTTCATTTATTACAGCGAAAAAGAAACCTTACTTAGAATATTAAAAAGAAAACCAAAAAAATGAACATAAAAATCATCAATAAATCGCAACACGAGTTACCAAACTACGAAACTATAGCTTCGGCAGGAATGGATTTACGTGCCAATATTTCTGATCCAATAACCTTAAAAACATTAGAAAGAACGATTGTAAAAACCGGCCTTTTTATTGAATTACCAATTGGTTATGAAGCTCAAGTTCGCCCAAGAAGTGGATTGGCTGCTAAGAAAGGAATCACCGTTCTTAATTCTCCAGGTACAGTTGATGCCGATTACAGAGGTGAAATTGGAGTAATTTTAGTAAATTTATCCAATGAAGATTTTGTAATTGAAAATGGCGAACGCATTGCTCAATTAATCATTGCAAAACACGAAAGAGCAGATTGGGTAGAAGTTCAGGAATTGTCAGAAACTTCAAGAAGTGAAGGCGGTTTTGGCAGTACTGGCGTGAAATAGTTGGCAATGTTCAATAGCAGTAAGCAGTTTTAAAAGCATAGTGCAGTCAAAGACAAAAAACTATAACAGAAATAATTAAGTTTTAATACTTAATACTAAAATCTTAATACAAAAGCATGAAAATAATAGTACCAATGGCAGGTCGTGGTTCAAGATTACGTCCCCACACATTAACCATTCCAAAACCATTAATTCCAATTGCTGGAAAACCAATTGTACACCGATTAGTGGAAGATATTGCAGCAGTTTTAAATCAAAATATTGACGAAGTTGCATTTATCATTCACGAAAGTTTTGGCAAAAAAGTAGAAGAAGAATTAATTGCAATAGCTCAAAAACTTGGAGCAAGAGGAACTATTTACTACCAAAATGAAGCACTTGGAACAGGTCATGCTATTATGTGCGCTAAAGAATCTTTGAGCGGCCCAGCTGTAATTGCTTATGCGGATACGTTAATTCGTGCAGATTTCGACCTAGATAAAACTGCTGATAGCGTTATTTGGGTAAAACAAGTAGATCAACCAGAGGCTTTTGGAGTTATTAATTTGAATGAAAAAAACGAAATAATTGAATTGGTAGAGAAACCTAAAGAATTCGTTTCGGATCTTGCAGTAATCGGAATATACTATTTTAAAGATGTTGCCGTTTTAAGAAATGAGTTACAATTTGTTTTAGACAATAACATTATTCATGGCGGTGAATACCAAATTAATGACGGAATTAAACAAATGATGGCAAAGGGCATGAAATTTGTACCAGGTAAAGTAGACGAGTGGATGGATTGCGGAAATAAGGATGTTACTGTGGATACTAACAATAGAATGTTGAACTTCTTACACAACGACGGAATTCATTTAATTGATTATGATGTGATTCAAGACAACTCTACCATAATTCCACCATGTTATATAGGTAAAAACGTTGTTTTAATTAACGCAACTGTAGGCCCAAATGTTTCTTTAGGAGATGGCTGCCATATTAGTAATAGTACTATAAAAAATAGTTTAGTACAAACCCATACACATATCAAGAATGCTCGTTTAGATAATGCAATGATTGGAAATCACGCAAGTTATGATGGAGATTTTACAAGTATCAGCATTGGCGATTATTCGGTATTAGAATAAATATAACATTTCCTTAGGGAGTTTTCCTTGAGGAGTTTTTAAAAAATAAATGAAAAAAATAGTTTTATTCGGTTTCCTTTCCGGATTATTTTTCTTTTCCAATTATCTATTTGCTCAAGCAGAGCCTATAGATTCTTTGTCAACCCCTCAAAGTAAATTTGAAGATTCTTTCTATGAATCTTTAAAGCATAAAGGAATGGAAAACTACGATAAGGCTATTGCATCACTTGAAAAATGTGAAGCCATTCAATCAGATAATTCTATTGTTTACTTTGAATTAGCAAAAAATTATTTATCTCTAAAAAAGTACAACGAAGCCTACGAAAATTTTGAAAAAGTAACTAAAACCGATCCTAAAAACCGATGGGCATGGGCTGGAATGTATGATGTATGTTATGAAACAAACGATTACAACCAGGCTATAGTAATAGTAAAAAAATTGATTGAGTTCAAACCGGATTATAGAGAAGATTTAGTTTCTCTTTACATGAATACCCAACAATATGACAAAGCATTAAATTTAATAAATGAACTCAATCAAACGGTTGGAAAATCGGATAAGCGAGAATTATATAAAGCGCAAATTTTGCAAGATGCTAAATACCAAGGATCCGAAAAGGCTAATTTATTAGATAAGATAAAGCAGTTTCCTAAAGATGAATCCAATTATGTTGAATTAATTTATATGTATTCTCAAAGCAACCAGGAAGATAAAGCGCTTGAGGTAGCAAAGCAATTAGAAAATGAAATTCCAACTTCGGATTGGGCACAAGTAAGTTTATTTAAATTTCATTTGAATAATAACGATGGTGAAAAAGCCGTAAAAGCAATGAATATTGTATTGGCAAGTGATAAAATAGACAATAAAATTAAGCATCGAATTTTAAATGAATTTTTAATTTTCACCAAAAACAATCCTCAATTTAGTAATGATTTAGATCATGCTATTGGTTATTTTGATAATGATAAAGAGGTAAAAGTAGCTAAAGAGATAGGTAAGTTTTATCAAAATAAAAAAGATTGGAGCAAAGCAATTCACTATTATGAAATGCACTTAAAGACTACCAATGACGATATGGAATCTATTTTGTTTTTGATGCAAGCATATACCGAAAATTTACAATTTGATAAATTAGATAAAGCTTCAGAAGAGCAATTGCAATTGTTTCCATCACAACCGCATTTGTATTATTATAATGGATTAGCAAATAACCAATTAAAAAACTATAAAAAAGCTAAGGATGTTCTTGAATCGGGCATTGATTTTATTATAGATGACACAAACTTAGAGATTAATTTCAACTTGCAATTAGGTGAAGCTAATAATGGATTGGGAGATTTTAAAAAGAAAGACACCTATTTTTCAAAAGCGAATGCATTAATCGAAAAACAAAAAAGCAAAAAATAATATCCCTACATATAGGCATACAAATGAAAAAATACCTTTCCATATTAGTATTAATATTATTAGCATCTTGCAAATCAAAAGCCGTTTTATTAGAGGGAAATGCTAGTAATACTGTTTCGGCAGATAAAATTATTACAAGTTACGACAACAATAAAATTGATTTTTCTACATTATATATAAAAGCTAATGCTAAATATGAAGACGATAAGCAATCACAAAATGTTCAAGCAGAAATTAAAATAAAAAAGAACGAAAGAATATTAGTTAGTATTCGAATATTAGGATTTACAGTAGCTAAGGCATTGATTACTCCTGATTCTGTTAAATATTATGAGAAGATTGGAAATAAATTTTTTGAAGGAGATTATGCAACTTTGAGCCAATGGCTTGGTACCGATTTGGATTTTCAAAAAGTGCAAAATATGTTCTTAGGAAAAACTTTAGATGATTTGCATAAAGGGAAATATGCAGTTTCTATATTAGAAAAATTATATAAATTGCAATCCAATCCAGATGCCAAAATTGATAAATCTTTCTTCTTTGAAAGTGATAATTTCTTAGTAAAAAAACAAGAAATTAATCAACCTTTACTAGATAGAACCTTACAAATTGCGTATCCTGAATATAAAAAATACGATGCAATGATTTTACCTATATCTTTGGCAATTGATGCAAGACAAAAAGAAAGTAAAACTAACATCAATATAGAATATAAAAATGTTTCCTTTAATGAAGACCTTTCTTTTCCTTACAACGTTCCCGAAGGTTATGAAAGAATTTCAATAGACAAGATATAATTATTATGCAAAAAAAATTAGTCACTTTACTTTTCATCTTCCTAACTTCATTGGCTTGGAGCCAACAAACGCAAGAAGAATTGGAGCAAAGAAAAAATAAAATTCAGGAAGAAATTCAGGAAAAAGAACGTTTACTTCAAGAAGTTCGAGGCAAAGAGAAATCTGTTGTCAAACTATTACAGATCCAAAAAGAGAAAATAGGACTTAAAGAAAAATTAATCTATACCACCGAAAAACAAACTAAGTTGCTTAGCAACAATATGTATATTAATCAGATAACGATTAATAAATTGAAAAAAGATTTAGTTGTTTTAAAGGAAGACTATGCTGAAATGATTGTGAAATCGTATAAAAGTCGATCACAACAAAGCAGAGCAATGTTTTTATTATCTTCAGAAAATTTCTCGCAAGCCTACAAACGATTGCAATACATGAAGCAATATTCAAGTTATAGAAAAATGCAAGGTGATGAAATTAAAGATAAAACCACTAAACTTGCGGACTATAACGCAAAATTAAGTGGACAAAAAACAGATAAAGAAAAACTACTTGCTGAACAAGAAAAGCAACGTGCAGATCTTGAAAAAGAAAAACAAGAGCAAGAAAAAATTGCCAATAGTTTAAAGAAAGACAAGAAACAAATTGCTGCCGAAATAAAGAAAAAGCAGTTAGAATCTAAAAAAATAGACGCTCAAATTCAAAAAATGATTCGAGATGCTATTGCTGAAGCCAATAGAAAAGCAGCGGCAGCAAAGGTTAAAGCAAATCCGAAAACTACAACCGTTGCAGAAACGAAAAAGATTGAAGAATCAGTAAGTATAGTGTTAACCCCTGAGGGTCAATTGATTTCTAATAATTTTAAAGCCAATAAAGGAAGTTTGAATTGGCCTGTAGAAAAAGGAGCAATCACTTTAGGTTATGGAGATCAGCCACACCCTGTATATAAAACACTAACTATTCATAATAGTGGAGTGGAAATCACTACCGATCCAGGGTCTAACGCTAGAGCCGTTTTTAGCGGGGAAGTAACTAAAGTAATAATTATGTCGCCATTGACCAAGTTAGTGTGTGTACAACACGGAGATTTCTTTACCGTGTATCAAAACTTAAGTTCCGTAAATGTAAGCGCAGGAGATCATGTTTCTGCTAAGCAAAGCCTCGGAAAAATTAGAACTAATGCTGAAGGGAAAACTATATTGAAATTTACTATTTCCCAAAATGCGAATTTTGTAAATCCAACTCTTTGGTTGAAGCGATAGATTTGCAATCAATAACAATTGTAAAATAATTAATTTTATAATTATAGAATATTAATTGCACTATAAATGGCATTAGCAACAACTATTTTTAACTTAACTATGATCGCCGGAATTTTTCTGGGAATTATCTTTATTATTTTCACACAATTCTCCAATAGAAGAAAAGATAAAGCAGTTATTTATTTAAATCTAATTGTTCTTTTTATTACTCTAAATAATTTGCAAATTTATTTAGTAGACAATTCTATTTTAGAAGTTAATTTCTTCGTCCGAAAATTATTAATTCCATGGTATGTAATGATTTTGCCATCATTTTATGCCTTCGTTATTTATTATTTAAAGATTGAAAAGCAAATAAACAATTATATTGGATTTGCTATTACTTTTTTTGGATTAGAATTGTTAATTAGAGTACTATTTGCAGTATTTTTTTATGGTGATAAATATAATTATGCTGCTGCAAAATATTCACAAATTGAAGAGATAATCAATGTAATATATGCTTTTTATTTCTTTTTTAAGGCCTATTTGGTATTCTTCAAGCATTCTAAGTTGTATGCATTTGTATTAAAATTCGATACCATACAATGGTTAAAAAACTTTATGTTTCTCGGAAGTTTAGTATTATTACTTTGGGTTTCTGCAGTTATTTTAAATTTAGATAAAGTTCTAAACCCAACAATATTTATATATTATCCTATGCGATTTAGTTGTTCAGTAGTATTATATTGGATAGGTTACCAAGGGTTTTTTAATTACGAAATGTTAACAGAACGCATAGAACTACGAAAATTAGTTGCTAAAACAGATGGAGAAATTCCTTCACATCCTAAAGAAATAAAAGAAACGTCCTCTACAGATAAGTTATTAAGTATTAAAGAATATATAGAATCAAATAAAAGATATTTAGATCCTAATTTTAGTTTAGAAATGCTTTCTACTGAATTAAAAATAAGCACAAGTTCCTTATCGCAAACAATTAATAAAGACAATACCACTAACTTTTCAGATTATATTAATCATTTGCGTATAGAAAAAGCAAAAAAACACCTTACTAAAGCAGCCTATAAAAATTATACTATTTTAGCTATTGGTTTAGAATGTGGTTTTAACTCCAAGTCTACATTTTATAGCGCTTTCAAGAAGTTTACTAACACAACTCCATCTGATTTTAGATTGAAAAATCAATAAATCAAATAGTCCTATATTCTACAAATAGGTCTAATATTCTTTAATTAAAATAATATTGGACATTCCTTTACAGGCAAATTCTACTTTTGAGTATCCTTTAAATTTAAAGTTTATGAAAAAAGTAATTTTATTAAGTGTACTATTTCCTCTAATTTGTCTTTCTCAGCATAAAAACGAATGGTTTTTTGGTGCCGAAATAGGTAATAATACAATCAATTCATTTCAATTAGGGGAGCCTAATAAATCATTTCAAGGAGGCATTGTAGCCGAATACTACATCGGCGAAAGTTGGAGTTTAATAGGACGAATTAAATACTTTAAAACGGGAGTATCGTTTTATGCTCAAAGCACCCATAGTGGTAGTTGGTTTGATTTAGGATCCGATGGGTATTTTGGTGTTTTCAATGGGTCGGTTATCTCAATTCCTGTGAATATTAAAAATGAATTTAATATTACCTCAAAAATTAAAGGTAACGTCAAATTAGGTTTGGCGTACAATCGGGAGATTAAAAGTGAATATTACTTTTCTTCCAATTTAAATACCGATAATTCTAAATCTTTTACAAGTTTGAATGCTGGGTTTGGTATTAACTATTATCTTACTAATAAAACTGCATTTTACATCGACCTTGAAACCTATCAGTTAGGAGGCTATAAAGCCAGTAGTAATGGCTTAGTCTTTACTAAAAATTATTACACTACTAATAATTTAATAAATATTGGAATAAAACATAATTTTAAAAAATAAACTATGAAAAAAGTACTCTTATGCATCTTCGGTTTACTAACTATTTCTAAAACAAAAGCACAAGGAAGAGATATAGTATACAATGAAAGTTCTAATATTATTGTTGTAGAACAAAGGCCTAAAATTTTTACTCTAGGTGTAAATTATGAGTTTGGAAACAAACAAATTCAAGGAGTTTACACCATAGATAATCATTTTTTTGGATTTGCTGCTTACAATTATAATCACACAACAATAGAATATACTGCCTTTTTAGGCAGCAGAATTACAGAAGAAAACAACAATAATGGTTATAGTTTTGGTGGCGGATTTCAAAATTTTGGTCATGTTGGTAACTATAAAAATTTAGAAGTTTTAACTGGTTTTGAAAGACAAAATATTGCTGTAACCTCTTATTTTTCTAATAATATTAATTCATATAATAGAGGGGATCAATATTTAGATGAAAAATATTATAAATTATTTACTCAGTTTACTATGATCAATAGTAAAAGGAAATCGGATTCGGGGATTTCATTGAAAATATCCTATTTCAAATTCCTAAAAAACCCTACTTATAATAATGCGTCTAATTTTTTTATTACTCCATGTTATTCTTACAATTATAAACTATTAAAATCCAAATCTTTGCTACTAACCTCACAAATTGGGTTGTCTTTTGCATTACATAATTTTGAAAACTCCTACCAAGGGGATAATTTTTCTTTTTCTCAATCGGATTATGTTCTTGGCGGAATATTAAAGTTCGGAATTCAATACAAATTTAATTTTAACAAGAAATAATATGAAAACTATAATTCTATCATTATTAACAGTAATTTTTCTAACTAGTTGTTCTAAAGACATCAAAGAACAAGACCCAATTGTAGGAAAGTGGCATCTTAAACAATTTTTCAGAAACGATTCCTTAAAGGTATTAACGGAATGTGCATTATTGAAAACTATTGAATTTAAAAGTAATGGTTATTATACTGAAGAATATTTTATAAAAGATACCATATCAAACACCTGTGTGCCAAATGGAACTTCTGGATATAAATGGGGTAAAAATGGCAATCAATACACAATAGATAACGGAAGTTTGGTAAATCAAAACGATCAAATAAAGTTAGAAAACAATAATTTAATTTATAGCTATGAAGGATGGCATTTCACATCTAATACAATAGTTACAAGTAATATTAAATTAATTTATCAAAAATAAAAACAGTCAGAAATATATTGAAAACCTAGTAAAGAAAAAACATGAAAAAAATAATAGTAATATTTGTTGTAATCTTAAATTTAAGTTGTTCAAAAGACAAAGTGTCATCTGGTGATGGTTTACCATATTTTCAATTTTTGCCACAAGACGCTGATAAAATTATAAACTCAACCGAAGTTGGAAAAATATTGATTTATAAAAACCAAAATAACGATGAATTGAAATTTAAAGTTTTGAAGAATGCAATAGAAAAGCAACTTGAAATCAGAGGAACTTTTGTAGTTGGCTCATATAAATATTTCTATTATGACGAGCAAAGAATTCAATTTGGAGATGTATTAGATGAACCAACCGAATATTATAGTTCATTAAGTTTTTTTATAAGTATAGCGAGACGTCCAAAAGTATTTCAATTAAATCCAACTGTAATTTCAAATGAATCCATTTTAGTTGCGAATATAGGTTTACATCCTTTTGATAATTCTGAAAATGCTTTTTTAAATTACAGTGAACCATTAATAAGTTTAACCATAAATTCACAAATTTTTACAAACGTTAGAAAAGTTACTTTACCTACAAATTTATATCCAAATCCAAACGCAACTTTAAAGGGTTTAACAAGTATTTATTTTGACCAAAACAAAGGTTTAATTGGTTTTGATGATATTCAAAATAATGAATGGAGATTACAAAACTAAAAATAATAACGATCTTTCAACATCTGTTTCAAGAAATAACCACCCCAAAAAATAGAACAATGAAAAAAGCAATTCTACTTTTTATTTTATTTTTAATCTCTGAAATATCATTTTCTCAGACTTGTAATTGTGAAACTGAATTTAAATTTGTTTCCAAATATTACGAAAAAAATTTACCGAGTTTTAAAGATAACGTTAATTCAAGTAATAAGAAACAATATAAAAAATTTAAAAAAGCACTTTTTAAAAAATCAAAAACCTCCAATTCAAAAATGAATTGCTTTAAATTGCTAACTTATTATGTAGAATATTTTAAGGATAATCATTCAAGTATTTATATGCAAGACATTGATGTTAATGAAAAGGATGAAAAATCTTTGGAAAATTTTTTAAACTCTGAAACATACAAAACAAGAGAATTTTATAAATTAAAAGAAACGGATTTAAAACAATTTGAACAAAACGATATTAGAGGAATTTACCAAAACATTGATTCTACAATTACAATTACAATAATTCCAAACAAAGATAATTTCAGAGAATATATCGGAGTAGTTACAGAATCAAAATCTAAACTTTGGAGAAAAGGACAAGTTAAAATTGAAATTAACAAAAACAGCAAAGGTGGATTTGAGGCATTTTATTATTCATATAAACACACATTAAAGTATTATCCTGATTACACTCTACAGAACGGAATATTAGGCGATTTTTGGTTTAAGAAATCATTAAAAAACAAAATAAATTACTCACACAATTTTGATAATAAAATTGAATATAAAACTCTTAATGATTCAATTTCTTATTTAAGAATTTCTTCTTTTAGTTCCGAACTCAATGCTAAAATTGATTCACTTTATAAAAAAGTAGAGTTTGAAATTCTTAAAAAGCCGTATTTAATAATTGATGTTAGAAATAATGGTGGAGGAAGCGACGGAAATGTTTATCCTCTTTTAAAATATGTCTACACAAAACCTTTTCTTGACGATAAAGTAGAACTATATGTTACAAAAGACAATATTAAAGTCTGGGAAAATTGGTATAAAGAAAAATCAAGAGACACCATAAATTACAGTAAACAAAATCAATTAGAATCTTTAGCTGAAATTGAAAAAATGAAAAACGCTAAAGATGGTACATTTATCCCGAGAGGTTCTTCAGAAAACAATATAATAAAACTTGATAAAGTAGAAACATATCCGAAAAAAGTCGCAATTATTGCTAATCGTTGGTGTGCTAGCTCTTGCGAATCATTATTGTTTTTTGCAAAGGAAAGTGATAAAAGTATAATTGTTGGAGAAAACTCCGGAGGCTATGTAGGTTATGGTGAAGTTGGTGAAATAGTCACACCTTGTTACAAATTTGATTTAACTTGCACTATGACACGATATGATAAACAAAGAGAATTTGAAGTTATAGGAATAAGTCCAAATTATAAATTAAATAATGACAAAAGTTGGATTGAACAAACAATGGAAATACTAGAAAAAAAATAAACTGATTTGCCAATAGTCGTTTCAAAAAAATGGCGTTTTTTGGGCTTAATTTAAAGTTAATTTTGTTTTTGTAAAGTTCAGTATTAACCTAAAGTTTAGGATTTCTTAATCCGCTAAACCTAGTAAAAAAATCATGAAAAAAATAATAGTAATATCCACGTTGATTTTCACACTTTATAGTTGCTCAAATAATGAAGATAATTATGTTACAATAAGAGGACGTGTTGAAAGAGAAGTAAATGGGGAGGGAATTTCCAACCAAAAAGTTCTATTAGAAATAAATCAAGTTCACGGAACTGGTTATTGGTCATACACTTCAAAAGTTGACTCAAAAGAAGTAACAACTGATTCAAATGGAGATTTTAGTACATCAATGAAAAATGAGTCTAATACTTTTGTGTCAGTTATTAAATTACGAGATGATAATTATACAGCTTATCAACTAACTAGCTATGATATTAATAAAAATTTAATATTGAAAGTAAATAAATTTTTAAAGTTCAAAATTTTTGTGAACAATACGAATCCCTTTAATGCAAACGATTATGTATATGTTAGTTTTTTTTCTGGAGATGAACAAAGTTTTAGAACAAATATTGAAAATTTTGGTGTCCATAATAATTTCACTATTGCTACACCGGGTGACCCATCAATACAAAATACTTCTTGGAATGGGACCAATGTAAATTCTATTGTATATTATAATGTTCCCGAAAATGCCGATACACATAAAGTTAATTGGCAGAAAGAAAAAAATGGAATTGAAACAAGTGGAGTTACATTAGAAATTCCATTTCAAGAAAATCAAATAAATGAATATCACTTTGATTATTAAATAAATGAATTTGAAAATAACAGCTATTTTACATCAACCATTTTTGAGAAATTGTTAGATTTTAGAATTATCAGAACTGTTTTTTGCCACTAAATTTTGTTTTTAATAATATTCTAAATTTTTGAAAATCAGAAAATTAATGAAGCTCAGATAATTTAAAAATAATTTAAACAAACAACGCTTTTAATTCGGTAGCATCGTGTGGGTTCATTTTTCCGGCAAGAACTAGACTCAATTGTTTTCTTCTTAAAGCAGCATCAAAGCGCAATTTTTCTTCTTCCGATTGCGGTTCTAGTGCAGGTACCGAAACAGGATTCCCCGTTTCATCTACCGCTACAAAGGTATAAATTGCCTCGTTTGCCTTGGCTCTAATTCCAGATTCTCTATCTTCAATCCAAACATCTAAATAAATTTCCATAGATGAGGTAAATGCTCTAGAAACCTTGGCTTCTATAGTTACAACACTTCCTAGAGGGATAGAGCGGTTAAAAGCTACGTGGTTTACAGATGCTGTCACTACAATTCTTCGAGAGTGTCTTCGGGCAGCAATACTAGCAGCACGATCCATTCTAGCTAGTAATTCACCTCCAAAAAGATTGTTTAAAGGATTGGTTTCACCAGGCAATACCAAATCAGTAAGTATCGTTAAGGAATCTATAGGATGTTTTGGAGTCATTTTGTTTTTTTACAAAGGTATTTATTTTAATGATACTAGTTTTCAAAAAAATTAACACCCAGTTTGTCATTCCGTACGAATCCCACTACGCTTGGTGCAATAGAGGAGATTCCTACGGAATGACAAAAGTGAGTTTGAAAATTCGTGCAATTCTGCAAACAATATAATTTGTGAAAATTCGTGCAATTCGTGTTTCAAAAAACCATAAAACCAAAAAATCCCGATATTTCGGGATTTTATTATAGTTCTTCAATCAACAACCAAGCATCCGGATTGTGTGATTCTTTTATTTTTTGCATTTCAGTTTGTGCTTCAGCATACGAAGAAAAACTTTTGTAGATAACAGGGTATAAACCGTGTTGATTTTTACCAATCTTTTTAGCCGGATATCCTAAATGAATAAGTTCATCATACATAAAATTGGCATTCTCTTCTTTAAGAAATGCACCCGCTACAATATGATACGGCATTTTACTATCTTTTACAGTTAACGTAACTGCAGGAAGTGGATTAGAAATAAAAAAAGTTGCCTCTTGAATTTTTTGTTCTACTTGTTTTTGAACTTTAGTTTGAACCGCTAAAGTTTCCTCTTGTATTTTTTGTTGGTAATAGTTATTTCCTAAAACTCCACCAGCACCAAGTAAACCAGCACTTATGACAAAAATAGCAGCATATTTAAAGAATGGATTAGAATTTGGTTCGTTAGGAACTAATTCAATTGGGTCTTTTTCTTCTTGTTGTTCTTCAATTTGCTGCAATACTTCTCTTTTTATAGCAGGAGAAACATAAGAAGTTAAACCAAAAGAGTCTGTTAAATAATTTATAGAATCTGAAGGGGTGAAAACTAGATTTTTTTCAGCATTTAAAGAAAAATCTCCAATATTTTTTAGGTTAATTGTTCCAAATTCATGTAACTTAGATTTCCAATTAAGCACTTGGTTTTCAATAATGGAAACCGCAGAGTCATAAGATATCTTTTCAGATTGAGCCATATGATTAGCTAATAATCCGTCGTTATTTTTCAAATACGAATTAAAAGAAATCATTTTTTTAGGAGGATAAAACGAGTGTAACCCTTCTTGCAATTGAGCTGATTGAATTTCGGTTAAAAATGCACCAAATCCAGGAACGGTAACACATTGGTACCGATATAGTAATTGCGAAATGTATAAATCTGTCTTCATAAACACAAATTTAAGGATTTATAGGAAAGCGCAAAACTTTATCAACAAATTTTGTTAACAATTTTAAATTATTCCTTATTTTTATACTATACAAGATATTAAATGAACGAAACCGAACTAGTACACCAATTAGCATTATTAAAAATAGAAGGTGTTGGAGATATTGTAGCTAAAAAACTTATTAATCATTGTGGCTCAGCCGAAAAAGTATTCCATTCCAAACCTGATTTTTTAAAAACTATTGATGGTGTTGGAACAGTGTTACTGAAAAAGTTAAAAGATAAGTCCGTTTTGGAGCTTGCTAAAAAAGAATTGCAATTCATCAAAGACAATTCTATTTCCTGCTGTTCTTATTTAGATGAAAATTATCCTGATCGCTTGAAACATTGTATTGACGGTCCTTTACTATTGTTTTCATCGGGAAATATTAATTGGAATACTCGAAAAGTAATAAGTATTGTAGGCACACGACAAGTTTCTGCTTATGGTATTGATTTTTGTAAAAAATTAATTCAAGATCTTGCTCCACTAAATCCTATTATTGTTAGCGGATTTGCCTATGGAGTTGATATTATTGCCCACCAAGCAGCAATGGATAATAACCTTCAAACTATAGCTGTTTTGGCTCATGGAATGAATCAAATATATCCTAAACAGCATAAAAAGTATTGTGCAAAAATGGAGAAGAATGGAGGTTTCCTGACCGAATTTTGGAGTACTTCTAACCCCGAAAAAGAGAATTTTGTGAAACGAAACCGAATTGTTGCAGGAATTTCTGAAGCAACGATTGTAATTGAAAGTGCTGAAAAAGGGGGCTCCCTAATTACTGCATTATTAGCTAACGATTATAACAGGGATGTTTTTGCAGTACCAGGAAGGTCTAATGATAAATTCAGCCAAGGTTGTAATAATTTGATAAAAACGCAACGCGCTCATTTATTGACTTCGGCAGCAGATATTTTATATATCCTGAATTGGGAAATTGAAAAAAAAGAAGATAATCAAGGCATTCAAAAAAAACTATTTGTTTCTCTTGATGAAATAGAACAGAAAATTTATGACTATTTACTTCAAAATGGGAAAACTGAAATTGATATAATTGCGCTCGACTGTAACTTCCCAGTTTTTAGAACCGCTTCCTTCTTAATAAATATGGAATTAAAAGGGGTAATACGTCCACTACCAGGAAAATTATTTGAAGCAATTTAACTATTAACTTCTAAATAATTTAGGTCAAAACAATTAAAATTATATTTTTGCTTTTCACTATTTTTAGACCTTATGAATATTATTGAATTATTTGAAGCGGCAGGAATTTATCAAGAAAACGCAACCGAATTTATATTAGAAGATTCAAAGAAAGTTTCTAAATATATGGATTCACTAAAAGAACAAAATCCAAATATTGATACTACGCTTGCAACTAGATTGAATGAAGCATTACAAGATTATCCAAATGAACTTTGGTTTATTGCTTATAATAGAATCCTTTACAATTTTTTTGCCAAAACAAATCATACTCGAAGTAGATTCAGTACCGATAGAATTGTAAAAGTAAGTCATCAAGCAATACATACATTTATAGAGAAGTTTTTGCTAGAAGATTTAGATTCCTATTTTGAACAAAAAATAACTCAAAATAAGTTTGAAGAAATAGATGATTTTCTCGTTGTAAAAGAATATTTACCAAAACGATCTTTGGATAAATTAGAAACAAAAATTTCAGAAAAATTCGATTTTATATTGAATATGCTAGATCAAAATCCATTGGAGATAGAAGTTATCCGCATTAATTTTATTAAATATCGAAGTTTTTACGATTTACTTTCTCAATTTAAATCACCGGAAATTGACGAAAAAATAAAAATGTTATTATCAAAATTTTCGTCGTTATCTAATTTCGCAATCCAAACAGAATTCAATAATCCGATGCGAATGGTAATGGCTAATTACAAAACCGATGATCACGATTTAGCCAATCTATTAAAGAACAATAAAGAAGAAGCTATTGCAAGAACTCAAAAATTTTCACCTAGCAGCAGTTCGGCCTTGACTACAGGTGGTTCAATTGCAATTGTTTTAATTGTTATTCGCCTGATTTTATTAATGGTGCGTTGTAATCAATAACTTATAGTTTACTCAAACCCAAGTTTTACTCTAACTTTTTGTAATACTTCATTAGCAACTTGATGTGCTTTAGCGGCACCTAATTTTAGTAACGCATCTACTTCGTTACGATTGGAAATAAAGTAATTATATTTTTCTCTTTCGGATTTAAATTTTTCACAAATAAGTTCAAAAAGTGCTTGTTTAGCATGGCCATACCCATAATTTCCACCAAGATAATTTTGTCTCATGGTTGCAACTTCCGTTTCTGTAGCTAGCAATTTATATATGCCAAATACGTTACAAGTATCCGGATTTTTAGGATCTTCTAGAGGCGTGCTATCACTTTCAATTCCCATAACCTGTTTACGCAATGCTTTATCATCCATGAAAATATTGATAAGATTGCCTCGAGATTTGCTCATTTTTTGTCCGTCAGTACCAGGAATATACATAGTTTCTTCTTGTACTTTACCTTCTGGAATTACAAATGTTTCCCCCATTTGGTGGTTAAATCTTGATGCTACATCTCGGGTAATTTCTATGTGTTGCAATTGGTCTTTTCCAACAGGAACAAAATTTGCATCGTATAATAAAATATCGGCAGCCATTAACATAGGATAAGAAAAAAGTCCTGCATTTACATCGTCTAAACGATCGGCTTTATCCTTAAAGGAGTGGGCTAATTTTAATCGTTGGTATGGGAAAAAACAACTCAAATACCAAGATAATTCGGCAGTCTGAGGCACATCACTTTGTCTGTAAAAAGTCACTTTGTTAACGTCCAATCCACAAGCTAACCATGCAGCTGCTGTGCTATAAGTGTTATTGCGAAGGGTTTCACCATCTTTTATTTGCGTAATCGAATGTAAATCGGCAATGAAAAGAAACGATTCATTATTTGGATTTTCAGATAATTCAATTGCAGGGATAATTGCTCCCAATAAGTTTCCTAAATGAGGGGTTCCAGTGCTTTGAACTCCGGTGAGTATTTTTGCCATTCTAATTTAATTTAATGCAAAGTTAAACCTTTGTATTAAAATTACCCTACTATTCCTTATTTTTGACCTTATGAGATTAGTAAAAATTATTTTTTGGATCCTTTGGCGCATTTGGTTTTATATTCTAATGGGTTTTTTTATTGTCTTGATGTTTCCGTTTCTGGTAATTTCAATTCTTAGAGAAGAGTGGTACAAGTATTTTTTTGTAATGGCTAGAATTTGGGCAAAGGGAATCCTTTTCGGAATGGGATTTTATTATAAAGTAGATCGCGAGAAACAATTAGAATCAAGAAAAAGTTATATGATTGTGGCTAACCATACTTCAATGATTGATATTATGCTGATGTTGGCAATTGAATCAAATCCTTTTGTTTTTGTTGGAAAAAAAGAATTGGCTAAAATTCCGTTGTTTGGTTTTTTCTATAAAAGGACATGCATTTTAGTGGATAGAAATAGTTCAAGAAGCCGTTTTGAAGTATATAATAGAGCCCAAAAAAGACTTAACCAAGGCTTAAGCATTTGTATCTTTCCTGAAGGCGGTGTTCCTGATGAATCTATTGTTTTAGATGAGTTTAAAGACGGTGCTTTTAGATTAGCAATAGAACATCAAATACCTATTGTACCAATGACTTTTGCCGACAATAAAAAAAGATTATCCTACACTTTTTTTAGTGGTTCACCTGGATTATTACGTGCAAGAATACATAGTTCAATTGAAACTGAAGGATTAACATTAGATAATCGAAAAGAAATTAAAGATAAAACTAGATCTGTTATTTTAGATCAATTAAATAGGTTCAACCCATAAAAAAAAGAGCGCTAACTAGGCGCTCTTTTCCGTCATTGCCTGAAAAACAACAACTACTTAACTAATTATAATCGTAACTAAAAGGAATAAATTATTCCAGAATATACCCCAAAAACATAAGGTTTAAAATTACCAGATTCTTTACTAAAAATGTTAAATTGGTATTTTATTATTGGTTCTAATCGTGCATCTAAATTCTTAAACAAACCATATTTTAATCCTAAACCTAAATTACCACTTAAATGAAAAGGATTAAGATTATTTGCCTCTCCAATTTTTAAATTTAATTCTTCCGATTTTAAATATATTTCATTTTTATTCAACATCATGGTGCTTATTCCTCCGATTAAATCAACACCTAATTTTTTATTTAAGATTTTATAAGTTAATTCAAAAGGCATTTCTATGTAGCCAAATTTTTGGTTCAAACTTCCTTCTGATTTGGAAGCCATTTTATTGTAAGGAGAACTTACATTACTTAAACTTTCAATAGTTATTGTAGAGCCATAAAAATTAGGACTTAAATTACTCAATTTGCCGTTAGTGTTGGTAGAATTATTTTGGTAATATACAATTCCGTTGGTCGTATATTCCACATTTAAAACATTAACACCTGTTCTAACTTTTAATTTTTTATTAATTACATAATTTACTCCTAAACCATAACTAGAATTATTTGCAGAATAAGCTTTATCATTGGTGTCTAACTTAGCATCCAGAGGAGATCCATTAGAAATAGTGCCAAAATAAATTGGAGCTAGATTAGAAGAAATTTGCCAGCGGTTTAGTTTTGCTTTGATAATCTTTGCAGAATCTTTTTTTTGAAGTAATTGCTCGAGTTCATTTGGTACTACAACCGCAACTTTTGTAGAATCGACTATTGGATTTAAAGCTAAGTTGGTTTTAATTTCAGAAACGACTCCCGATTTAACCTTCTCGGAAGAAATAGAATTAGAATCTATATTTTCTTTTTCAAATTTGGAATTTGGAATTGAATTTTCAACTACAGCTTTTTTAATCTTTACATTCTCATTAATAACAGATGTAATAGGATTATTTGGTGTAATTAAATGTAATTTTTCTTCTGATTTTTTTGTTTCAGTATGTGCAACAATTGATGCTTCTTCTTTATTTGTTGGAAGGATTGATTTTCTGTTTGATTTTCTATTAGAATTATTTTTTTCAGAATTTGAATTAGTCTTTGTAGACACTACTTCTGTTCCCTCCGTATTTATATATTTATTTCTATTGGAGCTATTTAAATCGATATTTTTCTTTGTTTCTTTATTAAAAGTATCTTTATTTATAGCATTTTTTACATCATTAGAATTTGCAATTTGTTCTTTTTTATCTATAGTTTTATTAGAATTAGATTCAATAGAATTCTTCTGGTTTTTTTTATCTTGATGCGCAACAGTAGTTCCATTATTAGGAAATTTTTTCGATTCTTTATTATATACAAAAAAACATATAATTAAAGCTGCAGCGACACCAGAAAGTCTCCACCAAAACGGGAGAATTCTTCGCTTTTCTTTCTTTTCTTCTAATTTTGTTTTGATATTTTGCCAAACCATTTCGTCTGGAGGCAATTCAAAATTTTCAAAATTTTCTTGAAATAGATTATTTATATTTTTTTTATTGATCATTTAATAGAGGGCATTTTTGCGCTACCAGTATTTGTTTCTATTTTTTCTTTTAATATCATTTTTGCTCTTGCTAAATTTGATTTAGAAGTGCCTACACTTATTTCTAGTGCTGTTGCAATTTCTTGATGCGAATAATTTTCAAAAACATATAAGTTAAAAACTAACCGATATCTATCTGGTAATTCTTGAATTATCTTCAATAAATACTCTCTTGAAATTTCAGTATCTATCTCTACTTCTACTTCTTCAGGAGTGTTTTCATCAATCAAACTTAAAAAACTTTTATTTCGATATTGCTGTAACACATGGTTAATCATAACCCTTTTTATCCATCCGTCAAATGAACCGCGAAATTCAAATAAATGTATTTTTTCAAATACTAATAAGAACCCATCTTGTAAATGATCTTGTGCTTCAGCGTAACTTCGCGAATATTTCAAGCAAACAGAAAACATCTTTGGAGCAAACTGCCGGTAAAGTTGTTCTTGTGCTTTAATATCGTTTTTTTTGCAACCATTTATAAGTTCTTCTATAGTCAAATTGAATACATTAATGATTAACTACGGCATCATATTCTAAAAAATGATCTACACCTTGTGCATCGGTACTTGTCCAAAATTTAAAGTGATAGGTCCCTAATGCGGCAGGTTTAAATTTTAATGTAGCAGTATTTGCTAATTGACTTGGTGGACAAGTTGTACCACTATTTTGTTTTAATGCAATTATTGCAACAGTTCTTGTAAGCCCACTTCTTTCGTAATAAAAATCATAAAAAGAATGACAAACGGTTGGCCGAATGTATTCTACTGGAATTTCTGTTATGCTGTCTTTGGCATATTTCACAGGCATTGTTACTTGGCTAACGGGTAAGGTTTCTAAAGTTTCGTTTGGGCCGTCATATTTCGGCTCACAGGATACAGTAATAAATCCAACTGCTAATAGTAAATAAATGTATTTCATGATTATTCGTTTTTTTATAGATACAAAATAATAAAAAAGGTTGCGTTAAATGAAAAAAAAATCACGCTTTAAGCGTGATTTTTTTTATTAAGCATTATTTTCTTTAATAATTGCTTTTATTTTTTCCTCTAGTTCGTCAGCTAATTCTGGGTTGTCTTTAATTAAAGCTTTCACAGCATCTCTTCCTTGACCAAGTTTTGTTTCTCCATAACTAAACCAAGACCCCGCTTTTTTAATCACTTCAAATTCAACTGCTAAATCTAATATTTCTCCAGTTTTTGAAATTCCTTCCCCATACATAATGTCAAATTCTGCAACTTTAAATGGTGGCGCAACTTTGTTTTTCACCACTTTTACTTTAGTACGGTTTCCTATAACATTATCCCCATCTTTTATTTGAGAAGAACGACGAATATCCAAACGAACAGAAGCATAAAATTTTAATGCATTTCCTCCAGTTGTAGTTTCAGGATTTCCAAACATCACTCCGATTTTTTCTCTTAATTGGTTGATGAAAAATACGGTACAATGTGTTTTGCTAATGGTTCCAGTTAATTTTCTAAGTGCTTGAGACATTAATCGAGCGTGTAATCCCATTTTGGAATCTCCCATTTCACCTTCAATTTCACTTTTAGGAGTTAAGGCAGCAACCGAGTCAATTACTACAATATCAATAGCACCTGAGCGAATTAAATTTTCCGCAATTTCTAATGCTTGTTCTCCATTATCAGGTTGTGAAATAATTAGGTTTTCAATATCAACTCCTAATTTTTCTGCATAATTTCTATCAAATGCATGTTCCGCATCTATAAAAGCTGCAATTCCGCCTGCTTTTTGAGCTTCTGCAATTGCATGAAGAGTTAAGGTTGTTTTACCAGATGATTCAGGTCCATATATTTCTATAATTCTTCCTTTTGGATACCCATTTACACCTAAAGCTAAATCTAAACCTAATGATCCAGAAGAGATTGTTTCTACTTCTTCAATGGCCTTATCGCCCATTTTCATTACAGTTCCTTTTCCGTAGGTTTTGTCTAATTTGTCTAAAGTAAGTTGTAGCGCTTTTAATTTAGCTTCTTTTTCTGAACTCATTTTTTCTTTCATTTAAATTGCTGTATTTTTCGTAAAAATAATTATTTTTTTGAAGTAAAAGAAGTTTATTAAAATGAGTTTTAAACAATTCTAATCAAATAGTAATAATTGTAGAATTATCAATGTAAATTCCTACAGTCAATACCTAAAATACTTTTGACAATTTCTTATTTTTTCATTATTTTTTTTGAAACCACCCCTTTTTCTGTAGTAATCTGTATTAAATAAAAACCTTTTGATAAATTTGAAATATCTATAGAAGTGTTTTTATCGGAAATTAAATTATTTTGTAAAACTCTGCCATTCATATCCAAAATAGTAGTTGTAGCATCTATAAAATCATCCATTCGAATAGTGATTATATCGGATGCTGGGTTTGGCGAAAGGTTTATTTTATCATCTAATTTATAATCGTTTGTAGATAATAGATTGGTTATTTTTCGGATAGTATGACTTCCTGTGTCAGCAACATAAATATTCCAAATAGAATTAATGACCAATCCCTCAGGATGAAGAAATTGAGCATTAGTGCCAATTCCGTTTGTACATCCGCCCCATGTTCCTTCAAATCCAGCAATTGTGGTCACTTCTCCATCAGGAGTAACTCTTCTTATGAGATTGCCATTCTGAGAAACAAAATAAATAACGTTATTAGAATCAATCGTTAAACTAATGGGATTATATAAACTAGCATTTGGCCCAATACCATCTGTATTTCCTAGTGTTCCATTTCCTGCATAGGTTGAAACCATTCCATCGGTTCCAATTTTTTTTATTTGATTATTATTTCTATCAGCAACAAAAATATTTCCTGCTGAATCTAGTGCAACACCACAAGGCATAGCAAATTGAGCAGAGGTCCCAAACCCATTGCTATTTCCTTGAGAACTGCCAGCTATAGTTGTAACCACACCATTAGCGTCAATTTTTCTAATTCTAGAATTGTAGGAATCCGCAACATAAACGTTTCCGTTTACATCAACCGCTATTCCCTTTGGGGTGTTAAATTCGGCTGCACTACCAATGCCATCTGCATTTCCGGCTGTTCCGCTACCAGCTAATGTATGTGCAACATTACTGCCTAAATTAATTTTTAAAATACGGTTGTTAAATGTATCAGAAATATAAACATTTCCAGTTGTATCCACTGCTACTCCAAAGGGTTGGTTACTTACACTTCCTGCTAATGTAGTCACCACTCCAGTTGGAGAGATTTTTCTAATACAATTATTTCCAGAGTCAGCCACATAAAATGTTCCATGAGTATCAATAGTAATGGCTCTAGGGTAATAAAACCTTGCTGCTGTTCCGGTTGCATCAACTAATCCGTGGTAAACTTCACTACATCCACCTGCAAATGTGGTTACCGTTTGTGCTGAAATGGAAATGGAATAGAAGAATAAAACTAATAATTTTATAGTGTTTTTCATAATTAGGAAATTAAACTTTTAATAATAGATTTAACATTAATATTACTAAAGATGCTAAAATTATTAAAAGGTTGCGTTTAAATGTAAATAAAATAAACAATTCTAACCAAAATTTATTTCTTATTTTTACCAACAAATTTTTTAAAACGTATGGAAAAGTTACTTTCCTATCCTATTTCGGTAGTTTATTACCTTTGTTTCGGACTTTGTTTAGCCGTTTTCCATCCTATTCAATGGGTATGTTTTAATGTTTTTGGATACCAAGCACATAAAAAAAGTGTTGATTATTTAAATTTCTTTTTAGTACGTTGTACAAATATTCTTGGAACTACTTATACTTTTAAAAATAGAGAATTAATTCCAGAGAATGTGCCCGTTATTTTTGTTGCAAACCACCAAAGTTTGTATGACATTGTTGGTATTATTTGGTATTTGAGAAAACACCATGCAAAGTTTGTAAGTAAAAAAGAACTTGGAAAAGGAATTCCGAGTGTGTCGTATAATTTGCGTCGCGGAGGATCCATTCTTATTGACAGAAAAGATCCAAAACAAGCAATACCATTAATAAAAGGATTGTCAGAATATATAGAAATCAATAAACGTTCGGCAGTAATTTTTCCTGAAGGAACAAGAAGTAAAGACGGAAAACCAAAAGAATTTGCACAAAGCGGATTGAAAATTTTATGTAAATATGCCCCTTCTGCTTATGTTGTGCCAATTTCTATCAATAATTCATGGAAAATGGTTAAATTTGGCGTTTTTCCAATGGGATTAGGAAATAAATTGGAATTTATTATTCACGAACCTATAGCTGTAAAAGACTATAAATTTGAGGAAATAATGACCATAACCGAAGAAAAAATAATAAAATCCTTGAATTAGGAAAATAAATAGTTAGAAACCCAACGTCTAAAATTAAAATTAAATGTCTATAAAAAATATCCGTTTGGAAGTAATGCAGTTTTTAGAAAAAAACGTAGATACTTTCATAGATCAATTTTTAATTCCAGTGGAGAAAATATGGCAACCGTCAGATTTTTTACCCGATTCACAAAGCGATACTTTTTTTGAAGACGTAAAAGAATTACAAGAAATTGCTAAAGATTTACCCTATGATTTTTGGGTAGCAATGGTTGGAGATACTATTACCGAAGAAGCACTTCCAACCTACGAATCTTGGTTGATGGAAGTAGAAGGAGTTGATAATCTTGAACGTAATGGTTGGTCAAGATGGATTCGTCAATGGACAGGTGAAGAAAACCGCCATGGTGATTTGCTAAATAAATATCTTTATCTATCAGGTAGGGTAAACATGCGCGAAGTAGAAATGACTACACACCATTTAATTAATGATGGTTTTGATATTGGAACCGGAAGAGACCCTTACAAGAATTTTGTTTACACTAGTTTTCAAGAATTAGCAACCTATGTTTCACATAACAGAGTATCTCAAATTGCAAAACAATATGGTGACAACAAACTTTCTAAAGTTTGCAAAATGATTGCTGGTGATGAAATGCGCCACCACCATGCTTATAGTGAATTTGTAAATCAAATTTTTAAAGTTGATCCTAGCGAAATGATGTTGGCTTTTAATTATATGATGAAACAAAAAATTACTATGCCGGCGCATTTTTTAAGAGAATCTGGGCAATCTATAAGTACCGCTTTCAATCAATTTTCGGATTCAGCCCAAAAACTTGGGGTTTATACCGCTAATGATTATGTTGATATTATGCAAAAATTAATCGACAAATGGCAAATTGATAAAGTAGTAAATCTTACAGGTGAAGCGGAAAAAGCTAGAGATTATTTAATGAAATTGCCAGCAAGAATGGCTAAAATTTCCGAAAGATTAGTGCTTCCAGAAGAAACACATATTTTTAAATGGGTACAGCCTGCAATAATTAGCTAGAAAATCATCTAAATATACACCGAGTCCTTTCCTTAATAGGAAAGGATTTTTTTACCTCCAACTTTATGTCAATAATAGATAATACTATCCACTTTGTAAAAGAAAGCCTACAAAATACCGAATCAGGTCATGATTGGTTTCATGTAGAACGAGTATATAAGAATGCACTATTAATTGCTAATGCTGAAGAATGTAATTTAGAAATTGTAAAATTAGGAGCTTTGCTTCATGATATTGCAGATAGTAAATTTCATAATGGCGATGAAACTTTAGGTCCAAAAGTTGCGCGTGAGTTTTTAGAATCTCAAAAAGTACCCGAAGAAAACATTGCACATGTTGTTAATATCATAGAAAACATTTCATTTAAAGGTGGCAATTTTGAAAAGAAATTTACCTCTATAGAATTAGATATCGTTCAGGATGCCGACAGACTTGATGCTCTTGGCGCAATCGGAATTGCTAGAACATTTAATTATGGAGGATATAAAAACCGACCATTATATTTACCAAATGTTGCTCCAAATTTAAATATGACCAAAGAGGAATATAAAAATAGCGAATCCCCAACGCTGAACCATTTTTACGAAAAACTTCTTTTGTTAAAAGATAAAATGAACACCAAAACCGGAAAAAAAATCGCTTTAGAAAGACATAAATTCATTGAAAACTTCCTTGCTCAGTTTTATGCGGAATGGGAAGGGGAGAAGTAATGTTAATTTCCTTTAAAATCGGCCTTTCTTTTTTCTAAAAAAGCAGAGGTTCCTTCTTTAAAATCTTGGGTTCCGAAACAATCTCCAAAGTTTTGAATTTCTACATTAAATCCATTAACGCCATCTTTAAAATTTGCATTCACTGCTTTAATGGCTTTTCCAATTGCAACTGGAGAATTTCTCATAATACGTTGCGCCAAGGTTTTTGTAAAATCTAAAAGGTCTGCTTGTGGCACTACATGATTTACTAATCCCGCTCTGTAGGCGTCTTCTGCAGTTATCATTCCTGCAGTCATAATCATTTCCATAGCCCGACCTTTTCCTACTAGTTGGGGTAAACGTTGAGTTCCGCCATAACCTGGGATAACTCCAAGTGAAACTTCAGGCAATCCCATTTTAGCATTTTCAGAAGCAATTCTGAAATGACATGCCATTGCTAATTCTAATCCGCCACCAAGCGCAAATCCATTCACAGCAGCAATAACTGGTGTGCTTAAATTTTCAACAAAATCAAACAATACTTCTTGTCCTTGTTGTGCTAATCTTGCTCCTTCTTCAACAGAAAAATGAGCAAATTCCGAAATGTCTGCACCAGCAACAAAGGCTTTCTCTCCTTCGCCAGTAAGTATAATTACTTTGATTTCAGGGTTGTTATTTAATTTTTCTAAACTAACGTGCAATTCTTTTATGGTCGCAACGTTTAGAGCATTTAATTTAGATGGACGATTAATGGTGATTTGACCAATTCCGTTTTCGGAGGTAATAAGTAGATTTTCGAAGTTCATAGTTTGTTTTTTTTGACACGAATTTCACCAATTGACACGAATTTATTATTTAAATAATTTCATTAATTTTCTGTGGTGCGAATTTGTATTGATTTTATTTTTGATATTAAATTATTGGAAGCGAAACAATAAAAGTTGTTCCTTTTCCAGGCTGAGTTTCAAATGTAATAGTTCCTTTGTAATTTTCAATAATGTTCTTTATTATTCCTAATCCAAGTCCCATTCCGCTGTTTTTGGTAGTGAATTTTGGTTCAAAAATCCGATCTATATTTTCTTCTTCTATGCCAATTCCGTTGTCTTTTACAGTTATATCAACCATATTAACTACTCGTTTAACCGCAACCACAATCGATTTTTGCTCCTGCTCTTCTGGTATTGCTTGTATGGCATTTTTAACTAAATTAGTGATTATTCTCACTAATTGAGTACGATCCATGATGGTGATGATTTCTTTTTCATCGCTTTCAAAATTAAGGTATTCTTCGTTAAAAATTTCTAGAGAAAACTCTACAACTTCCACCACATTTAAAGTTTCATTTTGCTGTGCCGGCATGGAAGCAAAGTTCGAAAAAGCCGATGCCACGGAACTCATAGTATCAATTTGCTGAATCAATGTTTTCGAATAATCGCTTAATTTTTGCTTCAAATCAGGATCTTCTGGATCAAATTTTCGTTGGAAACTTTGAACGGTAAGTCGCATTGGCGTAAGCGGATTTTTTATTTCATGCGCCACTTGTTTTGCCATTTCGCGCCATGCTTGTTCTCTTTCGCTTTGCGCCAGCATTGCAGCACTTTCCTCTAATTTATCAACCATTCTATTGTAGGCGTTAATCAAGGAATTTATTTCGCGACTGTTTGCCTCAATAACAATCTTTTCATTCTTTTGATCAAGACTCGTTTGGTTAATTTTATCAGAAATAGTCTTTAATGATTTTGTGATATAACTAGATAAAAAATAGGCTAAGGCAAAGGCAATAATTAGCATAAAAAAGTACACCTGACTTAGTCTAACTAAGAAATCTTGAATTTCACTTTCATAAAAACTATCGTCCTCTACATATGGTAAATTCAAAATTCCGAGGGGCTTAAACTTGTCGTCTTTAATTTGGCTAAATGAAGAACGGATTTTTACGCCATCTATAATTTTAATATCAACATAGCGCTTTTCAATGGAGGATTGCACTAATTTAGTTACGTATTTTGGTATTGGGGGTGCTACATTATCTACAGAAAAGGAAGCCTTTGAAGTTTTTAATAAATTCCCACTTAAACTATATATGTTAATTTCCACATTATGAATATCGGATAATTCATGTATTTTATCTTTAAAAATATATGGCAGATTTCTTTCCGTTAACGGATAAGTTGTTGTTGATAAAATGTAATTTATATTTTCTTTTACGGCATCTTCTTTTCTATCTAGTCGCTCTTGGTGGTATCTTCGTGCTTCATTTTTAAACTGAATCACTGAAATTAATGCCATCAACGCCGATGCTATTAATATCAATACAATCATCGATAGGAAAATCCTAATTCGAAGGGAAAGCATAGACATTTTGAAGCCGTTAAACATAGTGTTCAGTGTTCGGTGCCCAGTTAAACTGAACACTATTTTTTCTCTCGTATTCTTTTGTAAAATTTAAATCCAAGCATAATTAAAACCGAAAATAAGAAAATTCCGATTACACCATAAATCCAATTAAAAGCATTTTTTAAAACTACTAAAAAAACTACAGCAAATAAAATAATAGTAGCACCTTCATTCCAAAGGCGCATAAAATTGGAAGTATAATTGAATTGATCGTTTTGTAATTGGTTATAAATTAAATGGCATTTCCAATGGTATAAATACAATAGGAATACAAATCCTAGTTTGACATGCATCCAAGGCATGTGTAACCAAGCATTTCCTAAGTCGGTAAAGAACAACATCCAAAATGCAAAAATACTTGCTAAAATGGCACTTGGCCATGTAATGATATACCAAAGGCGGTAGGTCATTATTTTGTATTGCTGTAGCAAAATTTCCTTTTCTGGCGATGGTTTATCGTTGGCTTCTATTTGATAAACAAACAACCGAACGATGTAAAACAACCCTGCAAACCAAGTTACGACAAAGATGAGGTGAAGGGATTTTAGGTAGTTGTAGAGTTCCATTTATTTACTCAATTAATAATTCAATTTTCTATCCTTTTTGAAACTCCTCAATCCAACTCGCCACAACGCCACACCATTCGTCACCATCATTCATACAAGGAATTGCCATAAAATCGGTACCGCCGTGTTCTATAAATTGGTGTTTGGCTTCCATAGCAATTTCTTCCAAAGTTTCTAAACAGTCCGATACAAAAGCCGGAGTTACCACTGCTAATTTCTTAATTCCTTGATCGGGCATTTTATTCACTTCCACATCCGTGTAGGGCGTTAACCACTTATCACCTGCCAACCGCGATTGAAAAGTTTGGCTGTATTTCCCTTCTGGAATACCAAGTAATTTTACAACTTGTTTGGTCGTTTCATAACATTGGTGGCGGTAGCAAAATTCATGTGCTGGCGAAGGAGTATTACAACAAGAACCATCAATTTTGCAATGGGATTTGGTTATGTCTGTTTTGCGAATATGACGCTTTGGAATTCCGTGGTACGAAAATAACAAATGATCGTAATCAAAAGTATCTAAATGACTTTTTATAGAATTGGCTAATGCCTGAATATAATCGGGTTTGTTGTAAAAAGCAGGAACATTGGTGAATTTCATCTCTGGAAAATGTTTCTGACGTAATTCTTCTGCCAAAACCACGATGGTTGTTGTAGAAGCCATAGCATGCTGCGGATATAAAGGCATAAGCATTACTTCGTTCACACCTTTGTCTTTCAATTCCTGAAGTCCTTTTAAGATTGACATACTTCCGTATCGCATGGCCAATGCTATAGGGATATCCACTAGTGCCTGAACTTTTTTGTGCATTCGTTGCGAAATCACTACTAATGGAGAACCTTCTTCCCACCAAATTTTAGCATAGGCTTCTGCCGACTTTTTTGGACGGGTTTGTAAAATAATTCCGCGAACCAATAAAGCACGCAATAAAAACGGAACGTCAATTACGTATTTATCCATTAAAAATTCATCTAAATACGGCTTAACATCTTTAGCAGTTGGGCTTTCTGGCGAACCAAGATTTACGAGTAATACTCCTTTCATTTTTTATTTCTTTAATTTTTACTTTGTCAGAGTTTTGATATATATTTTGTAAAAATACTTAATCTACTTTTTTTATCTATTGGATTAACAATAGATTATTGATTGTTTTATGTCGAATTATGTATTTGGATTTATCGACATCAAATATTTTTTAGGTGTGGTTGCAAATTTTTTCTTAAAAGCGGCAATAAAATGACTTCCAGTGCTATAGCCAATTTTCAACCCTACTTCATTTACATTATAAGATCCGCTATCTAATAATTGACGGGCATAATCCATTTTATAATCTAAAAGAAAACCATAAACCGTATCTCCATAAATTTGTTTAAAACCCATTTTTAGTTTCTTCAAACTTAAACCTACTTGTTCTGCCAATTCTGCCAATCCAGGAGGTTCAGCCATATTGGTAATGATGATTTCTTTAGCTTTCTTGATTTTAACCACATTTTCTTCATCAATTAAAAACGGACATTGCTCTGCATTTGGGTCTTCCGAACGGTTGAAATACAAACTCAATAATTCGTAACCTTTACCTTTATAGTATAGATTTTTTATGGACGGATTCAAATTATAATGAAATAACTGACTTAATACGATAGCCATTGACGGGCTTATGTCACTTTCGGTATAATATTTTCGATCCTTGTTTTCTTCGCTTAAGAAAGGAATATTCCCAGATTCATTAGAAAATAAAGCGTGAAATTTTTGAATTGAAATAATAACAGAAATAACCCACGTATTAGATGCGAGTTCTAAATTTAGAGGCAATTCTTTTTGTGGATTGTAAAACAAAAGCGCCTTTTCTTCTTTTAAATCTAAGGCATAGCCACCCTCATTAAAAACAAATTTTGCTTTTCCTTTAATTCCAAAATGAAATTGGATAAGTCCTTGATTGACTTGTCTTTTTACATGAAAATTATCTGCCCCATCATTTTGAAAACGAATTAATATAAAATCATTTTCAATTTTTATTTCTTCTTGTGACCCCATAGCGATATTTTTTTAAATAAAATAGGATATTATTCAGCAACTTCTATTTAGAATTAATCTATATAGTAAAGTTGAAACCAATTGATTTCAGTACAAATTTAAAATAAATAACGATAAAAATTCAATTTTTATAAATAAATTCTCACAGCGACACAAAAAGTACTTCTAGCGTTACTTTTGTAAATGGTATAGTAATAAATTTGTTTAACTTTTAGGTTAAAGCCAAAATATGGAAAATATAAATACATCTAAGTCCACCACTTTCTATTCTGTAGGATTGAGTTACAAGAAAGCAGATGCGGAAATGAGAGGGAAATTTAGTTTAGATGCTAATGCAAAAGCCAATTTACTAGAGCAGGCCAAAAAAGAAGGAATAGAAGCTTTAATTGTCACTTCAACTTGTAATCGAACCGAAATCTACGGTTTTGCTCAACATCCATTTCAATTAATTAAATTACTTTGCGAAAATAGCCACGGTACTGTTGAAGAATTTCAAAAAGTTGCATTTGTATATAAAAAACAAGAAGCGATAAAACACATGTTTCATGTAGGAACTGGTTTAGACAGTCAGATTCTTGGCGATTTTGAAATCATTAGCCAATTGAAAATTGCTTTTGCCGAAAGTAAAGCAATGTTTTTGGCGAATGCTTTTATGGAACGTTTGGTAAATGCGGTAATTCAAGCCAGTAAAAAAATTAAAAATGAAACAGAAATTTCCTCTGGAGCGACCTCCGTTTCATTCGCTTCTGTACAATATATTTTTAAAAATGTAGAGGAAATTGCCAATAAAAACATATTGCTTTTCGGAACTGGAAAAATAGGAAGAAACACTTGCGAAAATTTGGTTAAACATACCAAACACGAACAAATTACTCTTATTAATAGAACCAAAGACAAAGCCGAAAAATTAGCTCAAAAACTAAATGTAATTGTAAAAGATTACGCCGATTTGCAACTAGAAATTCAAAAAGCAGATGTGATTGTAGTTGCCACTGGCGCACAAAATCCAACGATAGACAAAACCCTTCTAAATTTAAAAAAACCACTCCTTATTTTAGATTTGTCAATTCCTAAAAATGTGAATGAAAATGTCAAAGACATTCCAGGGGTTACTTTAGTTCATATGGATCATTTATCTCAAATGACAGATGAAACTTTAGAAAGAAGAAAACTACACATTCCGGCTGCCCAAGCTATCATTGAAGAAATACAAGCTGAATTCGATTCTTGGAATAAAAATCGAAAATTTGCTCCTACAATTCACGCTTTAAAAGAAAAATTTAATTCAATTAAAGATGGAGAATTGAATTTTCAACGCAAAAAATTATCCAATTTTGATGAGGATCAAGCCGAATTAATTAGTAATAGGATTATACAAAAAATAACTAACCATTTTGTAAACCACTTAAAAGATGGTGAATCTATGGACGAAGGAATAGAATGGATTGAAAAAGTATTTCAACTGGAACAAGAAAAATCATTTTTATAAGTCAACACAAATTTCACTAATTGACACGAATTAGTGAAATTTAAAGAATTACACAAAGTTAAATTTTCGTGTAAATTTGTGCAAATCGTGTAAAAAACAATAAAGTGGCTGAAAAAACAATAAGAATAGGAACCCGAGATAGTGAATTAGCGCTTTGGCAAGCCCACACGGTCCAAAAAAAATTAAACGATTTAGGATATAAAACTGAAATTATTGCTGTAAAATCTCAGGGGGATATTCTCTTGGACAAACCTCTTTATGAACTCGGAATTACTGGAATATTTACTAAAACGTTAGATATCGCAATGATAAATGGTCAAGTTGATATTGCAGTACATTCTATGAAAGACGTTCCAACCGCTTTACCAATCGGAATTGTGCAAGCTGCAGTTTTAGAAAGAGCCAACATTTTAGATATTTTAGTTCACAAAGGATCTACCGATTTTCTAAAAACCAATGCAACCATTGCCACCGGAAGTCTTCGCCGTCAAGCACAATGGTGGAACAAATACCCAAACCATACTGTTGTTGACTTACGCGGAAATGTAAATACCCGTTTACAGAAACTCGAAGATAACACCTGGGACGGAGCCGTTTTTGCAGCAGCAGGTTTAGAACGATTAAACCTTAAACCTGCAACTAACGAATCTCTTGATTGGATGATTCCCGCACCTGCACAAGGCGCAATGGTAGTTGTTGCCATGGCAGAAGATGCCTTTACACTAGACGCTTTAGCGCAATTAAACCACATTGAAACCGAAATTTGCACCTATATAGAAAGACAATTTCTAAAAACCCTTGAAGGTGGTTGCACGGCCCCTATAGGAGCTATTGCTAAATATAACGAGAAAGAAGATACCATTCATTTCAAAGGAGTTTTGCTTTCCATTGACGGGAAACAAAAACTTAATGCAGAAAAACTAGTAGATATTTCCGAATGGAAAAAACTTGGTTTCCATGCAGCACAAGAAATATTAAATAATGGAGGAGCCGAATTGATGAGTCAAATTAAAGAACAATTAAAAAAGTAGGAGCGAATGGTTCGGGCATTTTTGCAAACCATATTCCCGCCACCTTTCCAAAGCTCTCCACGAAAAATGGCGAGGCTTTTCCCTTGCGTCGGGGCTAGACTGCAAATGAATTTCATAAAAATAGTAAACCATAATTACGTATTGGTTTAAAAACAAAAAATGGCTAAACAAACTAATATATTATCCACCAAAAAACTTTTGCCAAACCAAAAGCAACTATTGTCAGATGCTGCTATATCGGTTATGGAAGAAGATTTCATAGAAACCAAAATCAAAACTTTTGAATTCCACTCTCTTGGAGGGGTGTCCGAAGGTCGGGATGGCATAAAAGTTCACGATAATATTATTTTCACAAGTCAAAACGCAGTTCAAAGTATTTTGCAACATCCAAAATGTGATGAATTAAAATCTAAAAGTGTTTTCTCTGTTGGTATGAAAACCAAAGATTTACTTACCGAAAACGGATTTGACGTTGTTGCCTATACTGGCTACGCATCCGATTTGGCAGAGATAATCTCCTTAGTTTACTCATCCGATTCGTTCACTTTCTTTAGCGGAAATTTACGTCGCGATGTATTGCCCGACACCTTAAAAGAAAACGGAATAACTTTCAACGAAATTGAAGTTTATGAAACAAATTTAACTTCCAGAAAAGCCACCCCGCCCCATGGGCACCCCTCCAAAGGAGGGGAATCTAGGTTCGATGGAATCCTTTTTTTCAGTCCATCGGGAGTAGAAAGTTATTTCAAATCGAATACCATAAAAGATGAAATGTGTTTCTGTATCGGCGAAACCACCGCAGAAGCATTAGAAAATAAAAAAGTAAAAAACATTTTAATTGCTGATAAACCATCGGTAGAAAATGTAATTGCACAAGTTATAGAATATTATCAATCCTAACAGGTTTCCAAAACCAATAAGGTATAAAATTAAATACAACACAAACATCAAAGGTTTTCAAAACCTATGAGGTTTAAAAAAATAAATAAAATGATCAAGAACGACCTTTTCCTGAGAGCCTTAAACAATGAAACTGTAGAACGTCCTCCCGTTTGGATGATGCGCCAAGCAGGAAGATATTTACCAGAATTCAGAGCATTAAGAGACAAATACGATTTTTTTACCCGTTGCGAAACACCAGAATTAGCAGCCGAAATCACCGTGCAACCCATTCGAATTGTAAAACCAGATGCAGCAATTTTATTTTCTGATATTTTGGTAGTACCACGCGCTATGGGAATTCATGTGGAGTTAAAAGACAATTTAGGGCCAATCATTCCAAATCCAATCCGGACGATGGAACAAGTCAACCAAGTTTTTGTTCCAGATGTTCACGAAACTTTAGGTTACGTTTTTGATGCCATCAAATTGACTAAAGAAATGCTTAATGATGAGGTGCCACTTATTGGTTTTGCTGGTTCCCCTTGGACCATCTTCTGTTATGCAGTAGAAGGAAAAGGATCTAAAAGTTTTGATACTGCTAAAGGATTTTGTTTTTCAAACCCAATTGCAGCACATACTTTATTGCAAAAAATCACGGATACCACCATTTTATATTTAAAAGAAAAAGTAAAAGCAGGTTGCAACGCCATTCAGATTTTTGATTCTTGGGGCGGAATGTTATCGCCAGTGGATTACCAAGAATTCTCTTGGAACTACATCAACCAAATTATTGAAGCAATAGCCGACGAAACCGACACTAAAAATTCTTTTACCGCTGAAAAAAAGTCGGTTCTTGATGACCTTGGGCAAAAAACTGAAAAGTCGTCAAAAACTAAGGTTATTGTTTTCGCAAAAGGTTGTTGGTTTGCTCTTGGTGAAATGGCACAATCTAAAGCCGCAGCACTTGGCGTAGATTGGACGTGTTCTCCTAGAAACGCTCGTTATTTAACAGGAGGAAAAATCACCTTACAAGGAAATTTCGATCCAAGCCGTTTGCTTTCCCCAATTCCAACCATCAAAAAAATGGTACATCAAATGATAGACGAATTCGGAAAAGACAATTACATCGTTAACCTTGGTCACGGAATTTTACCAAACATTCCTGTAGATCATGCCAAGGCATTTGTTGAGGCGGTGAAAGAGTATAATCAATAAGCTGAAAGCAAAAAATTGATGAAAATTAAAATTAGTAATAAATTAAATATTATACCAATTTCTCTATATTTAATGTGGATAGGATTTGTATTGTATTTTTTCTTTTTTCAGATAATTTCTTTTTCAAAAGAAACTCCATGCGGTGCAGGATACATGATGATTGGTCTCCCCATTTTTACTTTTGTTTTTTCTTTGATTGCATTATTGTTAATTGCAATTATTAATTTGTTTTCAAAAAAGAAATATTACACAGATTATGAATTTATTTCAATCCCTTTTTTTGCTTTAATAGTAATTATGGTATTTACAATGCTTATTTAAATGAAAGATAAATTCTACAAATACATACTAAACCTCCAAAACCAAATCACCTCAAAACTTGATGAAATTGATTTTATGATTAAATTTTAAAAATAAATTTTATGACTAAAGAGACCGCAATTAAATTATTTGAGCAAAAACAAATTCGTTCTCTTTGGAGTGATGAGGATGAAAAATGGTATTTTTCTATTGTTGATGTTATTCAAGTTTTAATAGAAAATGACAGACCAAGAAAATATTGGAGCGATTTAAAATCTAAATTACTAAAAGAAGGAAGTGAAGTGTCCGAAAAAATCGGACAGTTGAAACTTCAAGCGGAAGATGGGAAAATGAGAATGACAGACGTTGCAGATACAGAACAATTGTTCCGATTAATTCAATCTATTCCATCCAAAAAAGCAGAACCATTCAAGTTATGGTTAGCCAAAGTAGGTAGAGAACGAATAGACGAAATTGAAGATCCAGAGTTAGGTTTTGATAGACTTATGGAAACCTATCTTAAAAAAGGATATTCCAAATCTTGGATTAACCAACGATTAAAAAGTATTGAAGTAAGAAAAGAACTTACGGATGAATGGGATAATCGAGGTGTGCAAAAAGGACAAGAATATGCAATTTTAACAGATGAAATCACCAAGGCTTGGAGCGGTTTATCTGTTAAACAATATAAAAATCACAAAGGATTAAAAAAAGAAAATTTGCGCGACAATATGAGTAACTTAGAATTAGTACTCAATATGTTGGCAGAAGCCACAACAACAGAAATCAGTAAAGAAAAAAAGCCGAAAACTTTTACAGAAAATAAAAAAATCGCAAAGCAAGGAGGCACAATTGCCGGAAATACTCGCAAAGAAATAGAAGAAAAAACAGGTAAAAAAGTAGTTAACAAATTAAATGCTTCGGATTATTTGGATAACAAAAAAGAGTTGGAATAATGAAAGACAAATTCTACAAATACATACTAAACCTCCAAAACCAAATCACTTCTAAACTAGAAGAGATTGATGGCGGTGCCAAATTTCGTGAGGACATTTGGGAACGACCAGAAGGCGGTGGCGGACGAACACGAGTAATTGAAAACGGAAATGCCATCGAAAAAGGAGGCGTAAACATCTCTGCAGTTCACGGAAAATTACCCGATTCTATGCAAAAACTCTTCAACGTTGGAGAAGCCGATTTCTTTGCCTGCGGATTGAGTTTGGTGATTCATCCTAAAAACCCAATGGCACCAACGGTTCATGCTAATTGGCGGTATTTTGAAATGTACGATGATAACGGAAACGTAATCAATTCTTGGTTTGGCGGAGGTCAAGATTTAACTCCTTATTATTTATTTGAAGAAGACGGAATCCATTTTCATCAAACCTGCAAAACCGCTTGCGACAAACATAATCCTGAGTTTTATCCAAAATACAAAAAACAATGCGATGACTATTTCTGGAACGCTCACAGAAATGAAGCTCGTGGCCTTGGCGGATTATTTTTTGATTATTGCAAAGCAACCGATGCCATGAAGATGGAAGATTGGTTTGATTTTGTAACCGAAATTGGCGATAGTTTTCTAGAAGCTTATGCTCCAATTTTAGAACGAAGAAAAAATTTATCGTATTCACAAGAACAACGAACTTGGCAAGAAATCCGCCGCGGTCGTTATGTAGAATTTAATTTAGTACACGATAAAGGCACTCTTTTCGGATTAAAAACCAACGGCCGTATAGAAAGCATTTTGATGTCCCTACCACCACATGTGCAATGGCATTATGACCACCATCCTATAGCCGGAAGTCAAGAAGAAAAATTAATTCAAATATTAGAAAAACCTATTGATTGGGTTTAAGTATAAAGTAAAAAAACTTTAAAACTTAAACTTTAAATAATTTTAAACAAAATAGCATGTTCCCATTACAAAGACCTAGAAGATTACGTGTTAACGAATCCATTAGAAGTTTAGTTCGCGAAACCACATTAAGTCCATCTGACTTTATGTTTCCAATGTTTATTGCAGAAGGCGAAAATTATCAACTAGAAATCCCATCCATGCCAGGAATATTCCGTCGCTCGATTGACCTAACGGTAAAAGAAGTTAAGGAATTATTCGCTCTAGGAATCCGTGCCGTAAACATTTACGTAAAAGTTGATGAATCCCTAAAAGATAACACCGGAAAAGAAGCATGGAATCCTAACGGATTGATGCAACGCGCCATCCAAGCCATAAAAACTGCCTGTCCCGAAATGATTGTTATGCCCGATGTAGCATTAGATCCTTATTCCATTTATGGTCACGACGGAATCATTGAAAATGGGGATATTGCCAACGATGCCACCAACGAAGCCCTAGTAAAAATGGCAGTTTCTCATGCTCAAGCAGGAGCCGATTTTGTGGCACCAAGTGACATGATGGATGGAAGAGTTTTAAGATTGCGCCAAGGTCTCGACGCTGCAGGGTTTCAAAATGTGGGCATCATGAGTTATTCTGCCAAATATGCCTCCGCATTTTATGGTCCTTTTCGCGATGCTTTAGATAGCGCTCCAGTTGATAATGCCGAAATTCCAAAAGATAAAAAAACCTACCAAATGGATTATGCCAACCGCATCGAAGCAATTCGCGAAGCTCTTATGGACGTCGAAGAAGGAGCCGATATGGTCATGGTAAAACCTGGAATTGCCTATCTCGACATCGTTCGCGAAGTAAAAAATGCTGTGAATGTTCCGGTAACTGTTTTTCATGTTTCTGGCGAATATGCTATGATAAAAGCAGCTGCCGAAAGAGGTTGGCTAGACCATGACAAAATTATGATGGAACAATTAATGTGTATTAAACGCGCTGGAGCAAGCTTAATTTCTACCTATTTTGCTAAAGAAGCAGCGATCATTCTTAATAAATAAGCACTATGAAAACTTTTCTAAAACCTCTTTTATTGTTGTCTTTTATAGTATTTACAATAAGTTGTGGAGGAAAAAAAGACGACCAAGATTTTGGTAAAAAAGCAACTAACGAAGTAACAAAAAAAGATAATTCTGCATTTCCATTAGCCGAAAAAGGGAAAGAAATTTTTGAGGGTAAAGGCATATGCATCACTTGCCACAAAACCGATGTAAAATTGGTTGGACCAAGCTTAATAGATATTGCCAAAATCTACAAAGAAAAAAATGCAAGTATTGCAACCTTTCTAAAGGGCGATGAAAAACCAATTGTAGATCCGTCACAATACGAAATAATGAAAACAAATTTTGCCTTAACCAAAAACTTTTCTGATGAAGAAAGAAGAGCCTTAGAGCAATATGTTTTGAGCCAATGAAAATAAACCGCTCTTCACTTTTTCTAAAAAACATGACGTAAATGACACAAATCATTTTCTTAAAATGTCCTTTAGGAATCATTAAAGTTGTAGCTGATGAAAAAGGCATTGCTGAAATTTCTATTTCGGACCTTGGAGAAGTTTCAGTTTCTATTCCTAAACAGTTAGAAGAGGTTGTTACTCAATTGCAAGATTATTTTGAAGGAAAACGAAATATTTTCAATTTAAAATTGAATCCAAAAGGCACAGATTTCCAAAAAAAAGTTTGGAAGGAATTACTTAATATTCCTTTCGGAAAAACTATTTCTTATTTGGAATTATCAAAAAAATTTGGTGATGTAAAAGCAATTCGTGCCGTAGCAGCAGCAAATGGCAAAAACCCACTTTGGATTGTAGTTCCGTGTCATAGAGTTATAGGCACCGACGGTTCTCTGACAGGATATGCAGGTGGAATATGGCGAAAAAAGTGGCTTTTAGAACACGAAAACCCAACCAAGCAACAAAGTTTATTTTAAGCTAGATTTTTAGATTTTTTTAGTCTACCTTAGATTTTTAAAATTTGGTTTTAGCAATTAATATTAAAAATTTATTTTTCTATTAAGTATAAAATCTATTAAGTCTGAATTATGATTGAAAAAATCCGGTTAGATTCAATATTGTTTTTAGACATTGAAACTGTTCCTCAAGAAGAACATTTCAACTCTTTAGATGATGAAATGAAATCCCTTTGGGAACACAAAACCCAATACCAACGTAAAGAAGATTTCACCGCTGAAGATTTTTATGATCGTGCGGGTATTTGGGCTGAATTCGGAAAAATAGTATGTATCTCTGTAGGATATTTTATCACTAAAGGTGATATCCGAAACTTTAGAGTAACTTCTTTTTTTGGAGAAGAGAAAAAGATATTACTAGACTTTAATAATCTATTAAACAACCATTTCAATGCTCCACAATACATTCTTTGTGGGCATAATGCAAAAGAATTTGATTTTCCATTTATTGCTAGAAGAATGATAATCAATCAGGTTACTATTCCAAACAAACTTAATTTATTTGGAAAAAAACCATGGGAAATAGCGCATTTAGACACATTAGAGTTATGGAAATTTGGAGATTATAAACACTTCACCTCTTTAAAATTACTAACTAAAATCCTGGGAATCCCTTCACCTAAAGGCGATATCGACGGCAGTCAAGTAGGTCATGTTTTTTATGTAGAAAAAGACATCGATCGTATTGTTACTTATTGCGAAAAAGATGTAATTGCCGTTGCTCAAGTTTTTCTGAGATTTAGAAACGAAGATTTGTTAATTGAAGATGAGATTATTCACGTTTAGAACTCCTTATTAATAGGATTTTGAAATTGAAATTGATTTGTTACTTTTACAAAAAAACAGATTATGGTATTAAGTAGATTTTGGCTCGCTATTTTTATTTCTTCAATTGCATTTGTGGTTTTTAGTTTTTTTATTGGAAATAGTTATACCACCGATTTTATTTTGAATGGTCAAAAAGACGATGCAATTTTAATATCAGAAAAATATATTGATCAAGTTCCAGCATTTATTAAAGATAGCATTGCAAAAGCACCCGAAAAAACAATGGTAATCAATCGGGATACCTTGAATGCCGATACCACTTATGTTTATAAAAGTGGCACAATAAAAATTTTCAGTGGAAAACAAAAAGCCGACGGACTTTTGCCAACCTGTAAGAGCACTTTATTAGATACAATCCTTCCATTAATTGCTTACTTAGCTTTCTTTTGTGGACTTATGCAATTGCTAATAGACTCTGGAGCTTCCGAAAAATTAGCCAAAAAATTAAGCCCGGTTTTCACAAAAATATTTCCTTCCGTACCAAAAAATCACGAGTCTATTTCTTATATGACCTTGAATTTTGCTGCAAATTTCTTAGGCTTAGATTCGGCCGCAACCCCATTTGGACTAAAAGCTATGCAAAGTTTACAGGAACTTAACCCTGATAAAGACAAGGCAAGTGATTCACAAATAATGTTTTTGTGTTTACATGCAGCAGGACTTACATTAATTCCAACTTCCATAATTGGATATCGTGCTGCAGAGCATGCTACTAACCCTGCCGATGTTATGTTACCTTGCATCATCACTTCTTTTATTGGAACCATAGCTGCATTCTTAATTGTTGGAATCAGACAAAAAATCAATTTTAAAAGTGCTTCATTAGTTGTAGCTTTGATTTCTTTGATTGCTGCAATTGCTGGATTGTTGTTTTATATTAATCGTTTGGATATTATTGGTAAGAACTTTTTTACTTCTAATCTTTCGGGACTGATGTTGCTATCTATTATTGCGTTTACATTGATTTTTTCTTTTTTAAACGAGAAGAAATTCCTTGCCAAAGAAACTACCATTTTTGATGCTTTTGTTACTGGAGCAAACAATGGTTTGAAAACTGGTGTAACTATTTTTCCCTATGTATTGGGGATGATGGTGGCGATTTCTTTTTTTAGAAATAGTGGTTTATTTGAAATAATCAGTAACGGAATTTCTTTCGTATTTTCAAATATTGGAGTCAGTAAAGACATCACCAATTCCCTGCCAGTAGCTATGTTACGTCCATTTAGTTCAGGAGGGTCTAGAGGATTTATGATTGATGCGATGAAAACCTTTAGCCCTGATTCTTTCACCGGCCGATTAAGTTGTATTTTCCAATGTAGTGCTGAGACTACGTTTTACGTAATTGCAGTTTATTTTGGTAGTATCAATGTAAAAAATACTCGTTATACTCTTGGAACGATGCTTTTAGTAGATTTGGTTTGTGTTATAACTGCGATTTTTGTGGCTAGTTGGTTCTTTTAACTAATCCTAAAAGGCTTTAGGAAACCTTGTAGGAAAAGAAGTAAAAATTCTATTAAATTTCTTCAACTTTCCGTAACTTTACACTTAAAAAAATTATAAAATGGACTTTATATATCAAGACCCGTATCCAATATTAAAAGATGATACGCAGTACCGTAAAATCACTTCCGATTTCGTAAAAGTAGAACGTTTTGGCGACAGAGAAATACTAAATGTTGATCCAAAAGCATTAGAATTGCTTGCACAGGAAGCATTAAGTGACGTCTCGTTTATGTTGCGAACTTCGCATTTACAAAAATTAAAAAATATACTTGATGACCCAGAAGCAAGTGACAACGACCGTTTTGTTGCTTATAATTTATTACAAAACGCCTCTGTTGCTGTTGCAGGACAATTGCCATCATGTCAAGATACAGGTACGGCAATAGTAATGGCTAAAAAGGGAGAAAATGTATACACCGGTGCAGATGATGCCCAGCATTTATCTAAAGGTATTTTTAATACATACCAAGATAAAAATCTCCGTTATTCGCAAATTGTTCCGATTTCGATGTTTGAAGAAAAGAACTCAGGTTCTAATCTTCCAGCTCAAATAGATATATATTCTAAAAAAGGGAGCACATATGAATTCTTATTCCTTGCAAAAGGAGGAGGTTCGGCCAACAAAACTTTTTTATATCAAAAGACAAAATCGTTGCTCAATGATAAATCGATGGATGAATTTGTTAGGGAACGTATTAAAGATTTAGGAACTTCGGCTTGCCCACCTTACCATTTGGCATTGGTTATTGGCGGAACTTCTGCTGAAGCGAATTTGGCTGCAGTTAAAAAAGCTTCTGCGGGTTATTTTGATAATTTACCTACTTCAGGAAACATGGCTGGTCAAGCGTTTCGTGATTTAGAATGGGAACAACGCGTATTTAATATATGTCAAGAAAGTTCTATTGGTGCGCAATTTGGGGGTAAATATTTTGCTCATGATGTTCGCGTTATTCGTTTGCCTCGTCATGCTGCTTCTTGTCCTGTTGGATTAGGAGTTTCTTGTTCTGCAGATAGAAACATTAAAGGTAAAATTACTAAAGATGGTGTTTTTGTAGAGCAATTAGAAGTAAATCCGAAACAGTTTTTACCGGAAATTCCACCTCATTTGGAGCCAGCAATAGAAATTGACTTGAATAGACCTATGCCAGAAATATTAGCTGAATTAACAAAACATCCTATAAAAACGCGATTGATATTAAACGGGACATTAATTGTTGCTAGAGATATTGCTCATGCAAAAATCAAAGAACTTTTGGATGCAGGTAAACCAATGCCAGAATATTTTAAAAACCATCCTGTATATTATGCAGGCCCTGCAAAAACTCCAGACGGAATGCCATCAGGTAGTTTTGGACCTACAACAGCAGGAAGAATGGATGTATATGTAGAAGAATTTCAAAAAGCGGGTGGAAGTATGATTATGCTTGCAAAAGGGAACCGAACTAAAGAAGTTATGCAAGCATGCAACAAATATGGAGGATTTTATTTGGGTTCTATTGGCGGTCCTGCAGCGATTTTAGCGCAAGAAAACATCTTGAAAGTTGAGGTTGTTGATTTTGAAGAACTAGGAATGGAAGCGGTTCGAAAAATCACAGTGAAAAACTTTCCAGCGTTTATAATTACAGACGATAAAGGAAACGACTTCTTTGCGAATTTATAATAAAGTTGACACGAATTTCACAAATTTTCACTAATTGTTAATCGTTTATTATTTCACAGATTTATAAATAAGTGAAATTTTTATACAAACAAATTCTTCGTGACAATTTGTGAAATTTGTGTTTAAATACTAAAAATTATGCCTTTTACAGAAACTTTTAATGAATTTTATAGTACCGTTCAAAGTAGTTTGGCGGATGGAACTTTTGCTAAATTAACCATGGCAAAAACGATTGGAAATACGGATTTAAAAAACATTTATGTTCGTCCGATTTTGTTAGAAGGTGACTTACAATTAGAGTTGAAGTATAAGCACCAAGAAGAAGAATTAGTAGAAATTCATTCTATTATTGCTACTCGAGATTTATTGAAAACGTATTTAAACAATCCATTTTTTTCTGCTTTATTGTTCACTACTGAAATGGACTTGGTGTATAAATTAAATAAAAAAAGAGCCGTTAGTATTACACAAAAGGCTCCTTCGTTTGCACATGCTTCTCCTGTTATTTTAGATTATTTAGCCGGAAAATAATGGCTAGTTAGTCTATAACCATTTCTGGTATTTCGCCTTCAATAATTAGTTTAGCTTCAGTAGATGCGATGATGTGTTCCACTGTAACTCCTGGCGCGCGTTCTAATAGTTTAAATCCATTTGTAGTGATTTCTATAACAGCTAATTCGGTAACTACTTTTTTTACACAACCAACTCCTGTCAATGGCAAACTACATTCTTTAAGAATCTTGCTTTCTCCTGCTTTGTTAACATGCATCATTGCAACTATAATATTATCTGCAGATGCAACTAAATCCATAGCGCCACCCATACCTTTTACCATTTTACCTGGAATTTTCCAGTTGGCAATATCTCCATTTTCAGAAACTTCCATAGCGCCAAGAATGGTTAAATCTACATGTTGCCCTCTAATCATGCCAAAACTAAAAGCAGAGTCAAAAAAGCTTGCTCCCGGTAAGGTTGTGATGGTTTGTTTCCCTGCATTTATTAAATCGGCGTCTTCTTCTCCTTCAAATGGAAAAGGACCCATACCTAGAACTCCGTTTTCACTTTGAAATTCTACCGAAATATCGGTGCGAACATAATTAGCAACTAATGTTGGAATTCCAATTCCTAGATTTACATAGAAACCATCTTTGACTTCTTTGGCAATTCGTTTTGCAATTTCGTTTTTATCTAATGCCATTGTTACGTTCTTTTTCTGGTAGTTCTTTGTTCTATTCTTTTTTCAAATTTCTCTCCTTGGAAAATACGTTGTATTAATATTCCTGGGATGTGTACTTGATTTGGATCTAGTGTTCCAACTGGTAATAATTCTTCTACTTCTGCAATTGTTATTTTGGCTGCACCACACATGCAAGGATTAAAGTTTCTTGCAGTTCCTTTAAACATTAGGTTTCCCGCTTCATCACCTTTCCAAGCTTTAACGATAGCAAAATCTGCTTTAAAAGCATGTTCCATAACATGCATTTTGCCATTGAATTCTCTAACTTCTTTACCGATAGCGACTTCTGTTCCGAATCCTGCAGGGGTAAAAAACGCAGGAATTCCAGCTTGTGCAGCACGGCAACGTTCCGCTAAAGTTCCTTGTGGAATAAGTTCAACATCTAATTCACCAGAAAGCATTTGGCGTTCAAATTCAGCATTTTCGCCAACATAAGACGAAATCATTTTTTTGATTTGTTTTTCTTGCAATAATAAACCAAGACCAAAATCATCAACACCTGCATTGTTAGAAATACAGGTTAGATTTTTAGTTTGTTTTTTTACTAATTCTGAAATACTGTTTTCTGGAATTCCACAAAGGCCAAAGCCACCTAACATAATAGTCATATTGTCATCAATTCCTTGAAGTGCTTCTTGAACCGAGTTAACTTTTTTATTTATCATAGTAAAACTAGAAGTTTTATTTATTTGAAAACTGTTTTATTGATTCCCAATCTTTCCGATGGCTTAGCCCTGATAGCAGCGGAAATCCTGTTATTGTGTAGATTGCTTCGCAAGCTCGCAATGACAGATTGCAGCGGAAAGCAGGATTGGCTCCTGAAAAAACTATAGTCCAAATTCATCTGGATTTTGTTCTTCTGTATCTGTAGAATCTGTTGCAACGTGTTTTGGTGCAGAGTAACAATCTACTTTTATTGAGAAATTCTCAGGTCTTTCAAAATCGTCTTTAGAGACTTGGAGTTCAGGATCTTCGTAACATTTTTTCATAAAATATCCCCAAATTGGTAATGCAGCGGTTGCTCCTTGGCCGTAAGTTATACTTTTAAAATGCGCTGAACGATCTTCACAACCTACCCAAACACCTGTTACTAAATTAGGTACCATGCCAATAAACCAACCATCGGATTGGTTTTGAGAAGTTCCAGTTTTTCCTGCAATCGGGTTTTTAAACACGTATGGATAACCAGTCCAACGGTTGTCACCGCTTCCGCCACCTTCAGTTCTTAGTCTTTCACCAGATCCACCTTCGGTAACGCCTTCAAGTAATTTTATTACGGCAAATGAAACGTCTTTACTCAATACATCGTGTGATTCTGGAACAGGTTCAAAAACTACAGCTCCGTTTTTATCTTCTATTCTTGATATGAATTGTGGTTTAATGTATACACCTTGATTTGCAAAAGTACTATAAGCTGCGACCATGTCTTGTACTGTAATATCTACTGCACCAAGTGCAATGGAGGGCTGCACTGGAATTTCAGATGTAACGCCTAATTTTTTTGTTAGTTCAACTACTGCTTCGGGGCCAGTTCTGTCTATTAATTTAGCAGAAATAATATTTACCGAATTTGCTAGTGCTCTTTTCAGAGTCATCATTCCTCGGTATTTGTTATCTGAATTTCTTGGTTCCCAATCTTCGGTTACATGGTGACGTCCTTTTCGAATCATGAATGGAGCATCTAGCAAGGTGTCGCAAGGAGACATTCCTAATTGTTCGATTGCCGTAGCATACACAAAAGGTTTAAATGTTGATCCCACTTGACGGGCCCCTTGGCCTACGTGATCGTACTGAAAATATTTATAATTGATACCGCCAACCCAAGCTTTTATTTGCCCAGTTTGTGGTTCCATAGACATTAATCCTGCTTGCAAGAAATGTTTGTAATAACGAATAGAATCAAGCGGCGTCATGATTGTATCTCGATCTCCTTTCCAAGAGAAAACTGTCATTTTTGTTTTAACTTTAAATGAGGCAATAATTTCTTCATCGGTTTTATCATCTGCTTTTAGAATGCGCCATCTTTCAGAATTTTTCATCGCTTGATTGAAAATTTTATCTGTTTCAACATCTGTGAGATTTACAAATGGCGCGTTTTTATTGCTTTTTTGTTGGATAAAAAATTCTTCTTGCAAGTTTTTAACGTGTGCAAGTACCGCTTCTTCAGCATGTTCTTGGATTTTAGAATCAAGAGTAACATAAATTTTTAGACCATCTCCATAAATATCATATTCCTCACCATCGGGTTTTTTATTTTCTTTCACCCAATTTTTCATATAATCCCGAAGGTATTCTCTAAAATAGGTTGCAGTACCATCTAAATGACTTTCAGGGTGAAAGTCTAATACGATTGGTTTTCTCTCTAATATTTTTTTAGCAGATTCTTCTAAATGTTTGTTTCTGACCAATTGCCCTAATACAACATTTCTTCTTTTGATTGCTTTTTCAGGACGTCTAACAGGGTTAAATAATGACGGATTAGTAAGCATCCCTACCAACAATGCACTTTCTTCGACTTTTAAATCACGCGGTTCTTTATTGAAATAAACTTTAGCAGCTGAGCGAATTCCTACTGCGCCATTTACGAAATCTACCTGATTGAAATACAATGCAATAATTTCATTTTTAGTATATTGTCTTTCCAATCTAACGGCAATAATCCATTCTTTTGCTTTTTGAATCATCCTAAAAGGAAGAAATTTAGATCCTTCACCATGAAACAAAAGTTTTGCTAATTGTTGGGTAATGGTACTCGCTCCGCCATTAGATCCTAATTTTGCTGCTGCCCCAAAAGTACGTCTTGCATCAATACCAGAGTGCTCGTAAAAACGTTCATCTTCAGTAGAAACCAGAGCGTCTACAAGAGATTTTGGCAAATCTTTATATTTAATAGCAGTTCTATTTTCATTATAGAATTTTCCTAATGTTACTCCATCTGAGGAAATAATTTCGGTTGCTAGATTAGAGTTTGGATTTTCTAAATCTTCAAAGGAAGGCATCTTACCAAAAAGGCCCCACGATGCAAATATGAAAAATAAGAAGATGCCTCCAATACTGTAGAAAAAGACTTTCCAAAATTTCTTTTGGTAGTATTTTAAGTCTTTTATAGGCGTGTTTTTTTTACTGTTATTTATTACTGCCATAGTATATTAATTTGTAGATTCTACTCGAAAACCTATTTCTGTAATCCCTTTTAAATTCTCAACACCAGCAATTTTTCCGGTTTGTCTAACCGCTTGTTGGACATGTATTTTGTATTCTCCTTTTTGGTTAAAAGGCACATTTTCTTTGTAAAAAAGTTTACTTTCTTTAATATCTGTAAATCCTTCTCCCATAAGAGTTCCATCAGGATTTGCCATTTTATATTCTAAAGTATCTACGATTACTTTTTTATTTGGTTGTTCAAGAGATACAATTAAAAATAAATTATCAAATGGATAATCGTTGTTGTCTCTTACGTTTAAAAATAGGTTGTATCTTTTTTCACTTTCTAATTTAGGCAATTTGAAAGTAAGAATACTGTCTTGATGCCAAGAATTGCCTATTGATTTATATTCGTCGAAAACGAGTTTCTTGTCACAAGAAATAACAAACAAAACCATTAAAATAAATAGAATGCTATTTTGGATCTTCATTTTTTTTAATAATAATTACTGGCCTTTTAACTTCTGGTTTTTGATTTTGATTTTGCCCTTGTTTTTGATTTTGTCCTTGTCCTTGTCCTTGTTTGGAATTCGGATTTTGTTTAAAATTCGGATTTTGGTTTGAATTAGAAGCTTTATTTTTGGATTTATTTTTACTTCTTTTAGGTTGATCAAAACGCGTTAGACTTTCTTGTCCCATAGCGTTATTAAAGTTTGCTTCTTGTTCAACAACAATTTCTATAGCAAAATCTTCTAGTGAAGAAACTCTTTTTTTCTCTTTATTTTGTGCAATTATCTCTTTAACCTGTTCGATTTTTAGAATATGCCAACTTGAAAAATTATCAGTATAGGCAAACCACATTAGCCCTTTGAAAATGTCTTGCTTTTGGCAAATAGCATCTCCTTTTTCAGTGTGTAATTTGGTTTCAAATTCCGGAAAATCTTTAAGAGCATCTAAATAAGTATCCAATTCGTAATTCAAACAACATTTCAATTTTCCGCATTGCCCAGCCAATTTTTGTGGGTTAAGAGACAATTGTTGGTATCTAGCTGCAGAGGTGTTTACACTTCTAAAATCGGTTAACCATGTAGAACAACACAACTCTCTACCACAAGATCCAATTCCGCCAAGTCGAGCTGCTTCTTGACGAAAGCCTACTTGTTTCATTTCGATTCTAGCTTTAAAAACTTGAGCAAATTCTTTAATTAATTGACGAAAATCTACTCGATCTTCGGCAGTGTAATAAAAAATTGCTTTTGAGCCATCTCCTTGAAATTCGATATCTGAGATTTTCATTTGCAATTTTAAAGCGATTGCAATTTCTCTAGCTTTAATCTTCATGGCTTCTTCCTTATCTCGGGCATCACTCCAAATATCAATGTCTTTTTGTGATGCTTTTCGATATATCTTGGCAATTTCAGCACTAGTGTGATTCACGCCTTTTTTCTTCATTTGAATCTTAACTAATTCTCCTGTAAGGGTTACAATCCCAACATCATGACCAGGAGAAGCTTCTGTAGCAACTACATCTCCAATGCTTAATGTAAGTTTTTCTGTATTTCTGTAGAATTCTTTTCTTCCGTTTTTAAAACGTACTTCTACACAATCAAACGGAGTTTCTCCATTAGGTAAACTCATATTTGAAAGCCAATCGAAAACAGTTAATTTATTGCAGCTATCGGTGCCGCAAGTCCCATTATTTTTACAACCCTTTGGTGCACCACCATCCGAAGTTGAACAACTTGTACATGCCATAATTTATATATGTAGTATTGCTATAAAGCAATTTAAGTTTATAAAACGATTAATTTGTAAAGATAGTATTTTTATAAAATATATTCCAATAAAAAAATCCCAAAAACCAAAGCTTAAATTAACGTTTGGAATTTGGAATTTATGTTATTTTGAATCTGTTTTTTTTAAAATTTTTAAGGGACAATTTTAAATAATTTATCTGACAATCTTACTCTAAAAGGCACTTCGAAGGTTACTTTATCACCAATTTTTGCAACACTATTTTCGTTTCCATTAACCAACATTTTTTCTAAAATCAATTCTTGATTTCCAGTTGTTGGTCCCGAAATTAAGATTTTATCGCCAATGTTTAATTCGTTATTTTCAATGATGAAAAGTCCAACTTGAGCTTTTACGTAGTAATGTTGAACGTTGCCAAGAAGCACTTTTTTGAGTTTTATTTTCTGACGAATGTCACTGGATTTATTTGCAACAGCTAATGATTTGTTAGATAGTTCGCCCGAATGTTTGAACAACAATTTATCCGATTTTCCTTTTCGGAACACTTTGTTACCTACTTGAATTCCTCTACGAAGTTTAACCTGTTCTACTAATGGCAAATGAATGGTATCTAAACATTCAACCGAACAGCAATTTTCCATTGCGGCTTTACAATCGTCACATTGAATAAATAATAAATGGCAACCATCGTTTTCACAATTGGTGTGGTTGTCACAAGGTTTTCCGCATTGGTGGCATTGAGAAACTATATCGTCTGTAATTCGTTCGCCTAAACGATGGTCAAAAACAAAGTTCTTTCCGATGAATTTACTTTCTAGATTTTCTTCTTGAATTTGTTTGGCATAATTGATAATTCCGCCTTCCAACTGAAATACATTTTTAAAACCTTGATGCTTAAAATAGGCAGAAGCTTTCTCACAACGAATTCCACCAGTGCAATACATCACTAGGTTTTTATCTTCTTTAAAATCTTTTAATTGTTCGTTGATAATTGGTAAACTTTCTCTAAAAGTTTCTACATCTGGAGTAATGGCGCCTTTAAAATGACCAATTTCGCTTTCGTAATGATTTCTAAAATCGACCACAATAGTATTTGGATCTTCTAAAATCTGATTGAATTCGGCCGCTTTTAAGTGTACTCCAATGTTGGTAACATCAAAAGTTTCGTCGTTCAATCCGTCGGCTACAATTTTATCACGAACTTTTACAGTTAGTTTTAAAAAAGAATGGTCGTCGTGTTCTACGGCAACATTCAATCGAATGCCTCTCATAAAATCATAAGCTTCTAAAGTTTCCCGAAAGGCTTCAAAGTTTTCGGCAGGAACACTCATTTGTGCGTTAATTCCTTCTTTGGCAACGTAGGTTCTGCCAAGGGCATCTAGTTGGTTCCAAGCAATGAATAAATCGTCGCGAAATTTTTTAGGATCTTCAATTTTTGCATACGCATAGAAAGACAACGTAAGGCGTTGTTTACCGGCTTGGTCAATAAGTTCGGCTCTTTCTTCTGCGCTTAAGGTGTTATACAGTTGCATGCTATAAACGTTTAAGGTTAGAATTATTGAACTCTAAATGGAAGAATTCAATTGCAAATGTAAAAAATTTTAGTTTAAAAAACCCTGTCAGAGTTCAAAACTCTGACAGGGTTGTAAATTTAAAATAGCCACAGATTCACAGATTAATAATAAAATCTATGAATCTGCGGCAAAATTTTTGTTTATTACGTCTTAGCAATACTCTGCGTAAGCGTCTTTTAAGTTGTCTGCAATCATTTCAGCAGGGCGACCTTCAATGTGGTGACGTTCTAGCATATGAACCAATTCTCCGTTTTTAAACAACGCCATACTTGGTGATGAAGAAGGGAATGGAAACATTTGTTGGCGAGCAGCATCAACAGCATCTTTATCAACTCCAGCAAAAACTGTAATTAAATGATCTGGTTTCTTTGCACCGTCTAAACTCATTTTTGCTCCCGGGCGTGCATTTCTTGCAGCACATCCACAAACTGAATTTACGACTACCAAAGTAGTTCCTTCCGATTTAATTGCATTTTCTACTTCGCTTGCGCTATATAAATTTTGAAAACCTGCATCTGTAAGTTCAGCACGCATTGGGTTTACCATTTCTTCTGGATACATAATTATTTATGATTTAAGATTTTTTACTTCTGCAAAGATAATTAGAATTCTCATCATAAGATTAGTTCCAACCATAAAGATTTCTTATATCAAAATAGAAAATTATAAATTAAATATTCTTCTTAATAAAGCTTTAATAAACAAACCTTTTGGGCATTTCCAAATTACTTTTAAGTCTTCAAAAAATGAAGTTTCTTCATCTAGAAATTTAAAAATTAAAGAGGTATTTCCTTTTTGAAACATAGAAGAAAAAATAGAGAAACCCAGTTGATTTTTCTTATCTAATATGTCTAAAAGCAATAAATCATAAAACCAGAATTTGTCTCTTTTATGAAATTTTATAAAGTTGGAGTTTACTTCTAGAAACTGCACCAATTGTTTTGCTTTTTTAGTAGTATTTTTAAAAGTATAACCCGTACTGGCTTTGGTCCATCCGCCAATGGAACCTATATTTAATATATTTTTTGTGTTGTGTTTCCAAAACGGGTAGCACGTCATAGGGATATTTCCTTGTTCTTTTTCAAGTATTTCATATTCGGAAATTCCAAGTTTTTGGAGATACTTTTGAATTTCTTTTTCGTATTCGGGTTTAGAAAGTAACTCTTTAGAAAACAACGTATATTCTAATAAGGCTTCATTGGTTGAAGTTGGCAAAACATACATAAATCGTGTATTGCCTTTTTGCTCTACTGAAAAATCCATGAAAGTTGCAATCTCTTTATTGAAAACGGCTTCCTTTGATTTAATAAACCAACCTATAAAATGCTGTTGCAGTAAAGGATATTTGTTTTGATTTTTTACTAATTCCCAGTTGAAAATAGAATTGAAAATTTTGTTGCAAGTATAATTTTCAGACTCTGTTTTTACGATGCAATGCTCTCCTAATTCTTCAAAATCAATAATTTTTTGATTAACAAAATGAATGTTTTCTTGTTTGGAAATCAAATCGAAAACCAAATTATAAAAATCCAATCCTTTAATCATGTTGTATTTGTATGGCTTAAGATCTAATTTTCTTTCGAAAGTGTCTGTTTTAAACCAAGCCGAATCCCATTTGGTATGTGCTAAATTTTGGAAACTATCTTCTGTATCCCAAAAGCACCATGTTCTATCGTTGGTTTTTTTACGATTTTCATCTAAAAGCAAAATCGATTTATCTTGAAATTTTCCAGATAAAATCATTTCATAAACCGTCATTAAAGCCGATAATCCTGCGCCAGTAAATATATAATGGTAATGTTTCACGTTTCAAATATATAGAATTCTTTAAAATTTAATCTGTATTTTTGACCTGAATTAGTAAATACCTATGAGCAAATCACTTGAAGAAGTAAATCAATCGGTTGCAACCGATGGCAAAAGAAAAGGTTTTAGAAAAGTTTTGGCGTTTCTAGGACCTGCTTATTTGATTAGCGTTGGTTATATGGATCCAGGAAATTGGGCTACCGATTTAGCAGGAGGAAGTCAGTTTGGGTATACTTTGGTATGGGTTTTATTGATGAGTAACTTAATGGCGTTGCTTTTGCAAAGTTTAAGTGCGAGACTCGGAATTGTTACCCAACGTGATTTGGCGCAAGCATCTAGAGAAACCTATTCGCCATTTATTAATTATATTTTGTATTTTCTTGCCGAAATTGCTATTGCTGCTTGCGATTTGGCCGAAGTGCTAGGGATGGCAATTGGGATAAATTTACTTACCGGCCTGCCTTTAATTTATGGTGTTTTAATAACTGTTTTAGATACTTTTTTATTGCTTTTTTTAATCAATAAAGGCATCCGAAAAATGGAAGCGTTCATTATCGTATTAGTTATGATTATTGGTCTTTCATTTCTTTTTGAAATGTTTTTTGCACAACCCGAAATGGGAAAAGTTTTAGCAGGATTGATTCCGTCATTACCTAATGAGGCAGCACTCTATATTGCTATTGGAATTATTGGCGCTACCGTGATGCCCCACAATTTATATTTACATTCATCCTTGGTGCAAACTAGAAAATTCGATCGTAGCAAAGAAGGAATTAAGCAGGCTTTGAAATACAATTTTATTGACAGTGCCATTGCATTGAACTTGGCTTTTTTTGTTAATGCTGCAATTTTAATTTTAGCAGCAGCCACTTTTTATAAAAACGGCTTTTTTCAAGTTGCTGAAATTCAAGATGCCTACCAACTTTTGGCTCCTATCTTAGGGAATAAATTAGCTCCAATTTTATTTGCTGTGGCTTTGATTGCCGCCGGACAAAGTTCTACAATAACAGGAACTTTAGCCGGACAAATCATTATGGAAGGTTATTTAAATTTAAGAATTCAGCCGTGGGTTCGTCGAATTATTACGCGTATTATTGCCATCGTTCCTGCTGTCGTTGTACTACTAATTTATGGTGAAAGTGCTACTGGAAAAATGCTAATTTTTAGTCAAGTAATTTTGAGTTTGCAATTGGGATTTGCAATTATTCCACTAATCCATTTTGTTAGCGATAAATCGAAAATGAAAGGTTTTCATATTGGTAGAATTACCCAAATTATTTCTTGGATTATAGCTACAATAATTGTTTCCTTGAATGCCAAATTAGTTTTTGATGAAATAATAGGATGGATAGAAACTTCTTCAAATCCAATGGTTTTAAGGTTAACAGTAGTTCCTATATCAATTGGTTTTTTAATTTTACTTTTATATATTATTTTTAAACCGCTACTCGTTAAAGTAAAAAATAAAATTCATAATCATTTACCGCATAATATTAATTTGAATTTTGAACAATCCAAATCCTATGGTAAAAAGAAAATAGCAATATCGGTAGATTTTTCTTTTGCAGATGAAAAAGCTATTAATAGTGCTTTTGAATTGGGAGGCAAAGAAGCGCATTATACCTTAATACACGTGGTTGAAACTGTTGGTGCAATGATTTATGGCGGAAATATTGATGATCACGAATCCACTATTGACGAAAAATTATTGATGGAATACCAAGAAATGTTAGTGACTAAAGGATTTAAAGTCAGCATTCAATTGGGATTTGGAAAACCAACTAAAGCTATTTCCAAAATTGTTAATGAAGGAGACTTTGATATTTTGGTAATGGGAACCCATGGACATACTGGATTTAAAGATTTACTTTTTGGCACTACTGTTGATAAGGTTAGACATGAGATAAAGATTCCTTTATTTCTGGTAAAAAATTAAATTTATGAAAAAAATACCAGAAATAACGCTACTTTTTTGGATAATGAAAATTTGCGCCACAACCCTGGGCGAGACTGCTGGAGATTTGCTTTCAATGACTTTGAATGTAGGTTACGCTATTAGCACCATTGTTTTATTAGTTGGTTTTTTAATTACTTTAATATTACAACTTTCTTTAAAAAAATATGTTCCTGCTATTTATTGGCTAGTAATTCTTTCTACAAGTACTGCTGGAACAACTATGTCCGATTTTATGGATAGAACATTAGGATTTGGTTATGCAGTAGGAAGTTTACTATTAGTTTTTCTGTTATGCTTAACTTTATTTATTTGGTATAAATTAGAAAAATCATTATCGGTATCTGATGTAAAATCTAAACGGGGAGAATTGTATTATTGGACAGCAATCTTAGTTTCTAATACATTAGGTACTGCTCTTGGTGATTATTTAGCAGATAATTCGGGGTTAGGGTTTATTGGTGGTGCCATTTTAATAGGAAGCTTATTAGTAATTACTGTTTTTACCTATTATTTCACTAAAATTTCTACCGTTTTTTTGTTTTGGATAGCTTTTGTATTAACTCGTCCTTTTGGAGCAACTTTCGGCGATTTACTTACCAAAAACCAAGAAAAAGGAGGTTTAGATTTTGGCACTGTTGGTTCTTCAATGATTCTTTTTTCAGTACTTTTGATTTTAGTTCTGTACGCTTCAGTCCTTAATAAAAATAAAAAAATAATTATATGAGGATGCTGTTTTTATTCTTTGCTGTATTATGTAGTAATTCTTTTTTTGCTCAAAGTGAATTCAAAATTGATTCTAAAAATCACTTTCCAAAAAAGGGATATGGTTTTCAATTAATTACAGTTTTTGATGATTCAAGATGTCCTGAAGGAGTTACCTGTATTTGGGCTGGAGAAGTTTCGACAACAATAAAAGTTTATAAAAACAATAAATTCTTTGAATTAAAAACATTCACCTTTAACGCAAAAAATAAGGAAGAAAATTTCAAATGGTTTTCTACTTACTTCCAAAAAAAGATAAAATCAATAGGAGTTTTCCCTTATCCTAAAGATGGACAAATTGTAAAACTTAAAAATCAGTACATCCATATTGTTTTTATGGATTAGTGGCACCCACAATCATCCTCTTCACAATTTTTTTTCGGCTTTTTCTTTCCAAAAAATTTATTGTATAAATAAGCTAAGGCTATTCCTAAAGTAAAATATACGAGTATTTCTTGCATTTTTTTGTATATTAAAAATAAATTCCGGCCCCCAATGCAACCAAATTATAGCTTGGAGTTGCAATTTTCAAATGTTCTAATCCTAAAGAAAAGAAGTAATTTTTTCTATGAAATTTACCTTGTAATTCATAAGTATTTACAGGCAAACTGTTGATTCGGCTCCATTTGGCAGCAGCCATAAAACTAATCCTATTCCCCATAAAATATTCAGCGTTTAAACCATAAGCAAACCCAGCTTTTTTTACTTCATTGCCTACGTAGGTTGCGCCTAAATTCCAACCAAAGTTAAATTTTTCCAATCTAATTCGATCATAATTTAAGTTAAATTGAAACAACGAAAGACGATTGGCGGTAGTATCAATTTTATTTATTTCAAATAGTTGGTGGAAATCGGTTTGTAAATAAAAATATTGAAAAGGACGAATTTTTGCTTTTAAATGGTTTCCAAATAAGGAACTACTATTGTATACAAAACTATTTTCTATGTCTAATCGGGCTTTATTTTTTGAAATTAATAAGGTGTCTGAATTTTCAAAATTCCCTGATTTTCCATTGTAATATGGATATTTTGTTAAGTCGCTGTACAAATGATCTTCATTTTTATAATCTCCTATGAATCCATATTTAAAAACTCCATAAGTTGTGTAGATGAAAATATCAGCTATTACACCACCAAGAATGTTATCTCCACCTGAAGATTTCGATTTTGAAGAACCAGTTGAACTAGAATAGGAAGCGCTGCTTTGATTTCTGTTAGCCCCACCAGAATTAAGTTCTCCCTTGGATTTATTTAATTTATTTTGTCCAAAAGAGGCAATAAAGATTAAAGAAAAAAAGATAAGTGCCGTTTTTTTCATAAAATAAATTTTAGGGTAATCATCAAAAATAATACCTAATTATTTCAAAATCTGGTAGGCCAGAAGCGCGGTTAGATAAGCAAATCCACTCATAAAAACCAGTTGAATTATTGGCCATTTCCATGAATTTGTTTCTTTTTTTACAATTGCTAAAGTACTTACACATTGCATTGCGAAGGCATAAAAAAGCAAAAGAGATACGCCTGTAGCAAAATTAAATGTCTTTTTGCCGTCTTCACGCACTTCATTTTTCATTTGCTCTTTGATGGTTTCTTCTTCATCGCTATGGCTCCCTACGCTGTAAATGGTTGCTAATGTTCCTACAAAAACTTCTCGGGCAGCAAACGAACTTACTACCGCAATTCCTATTTTCCAATCATAACCTAGGGGTTTAATTGCGGGTTCAATAGATTTTCCAAGAATTCCAATGTAGGAATGTTCTAATTTGTATTCACTCACAAGGTTTTCTTTATTAATCTGCGAAATTTTGGATTTCTTTGAAACTATTTTTTCTGCATTTCCAAACGTTGCTTTTGGCCCATGAGACCCCAAGAACCATAGAATTACCGAAATAGCTAAGATGATTTTTCCTGCCCCAAAAACAAATGCTTTCGTTTTTTCTAAAATATTAATGGCCACATTTTTAAAGAGCGGAATTTTATAACTAGGCATTTCTACCACAAAATAAGATTTTGAGCTTATTTTCAGAATCTTATTCAAAATATAAGCTGAAAATAATGCTACACCAAAACCTAATAGATATAAAACCATAAGCGTTAATCCTTGTAAACTTAAGAATCCAAAAATTCTTTTTTGCGGAATAATTAGCGCTATTAAAATTGCATAAACAGGTAATCTCGCAGAACAAGTTATGAATGGCGTTACCAAAATAGTTATCAATCTTTCCTTCCAATTTTCAATATTTCGGGAACCCATAATTGCGGGAATGGCACAAGCTGTTCCTGAGATTAAAGGCACGATGCTTTTTCCAGATAGCCCATATCTTCGCATTATTTTATCCATTAAAAAAACTACTCGGCTCATATAGCCACTTTCTTCCAAAACAGAAATAAACAGAAATAAGAATACAATTTGAGGAATAAATATCAAGATTCCTCCAATTCCAGGGATGATTCCTTCGCTTATTAAATTGGTAAATTCGCCTGCAGGCAAATGTGTTTTTGCATAGGAAGACAAATTAGCAAACGAACTATCAATAAAATCCATTGGAATGCTGCTCCAATCAAAAATAGATTGGAAGATTCCAAATAAAACCACAAAGAAAATTAGGTATCCAAAGACTTTATGTGTTAAAACCCTATCTAGTTTTGCTCTAATATCAGACGCCTTAGACTGATCGATTTTTAGACTTAATTTTAAAGCATCATTTATAAATTGGTATCTTTTTATGGTTTCTTTTTGCTGTAATCGCTTTAAGTCTGCATGCGATTTAGTAAACGAACTTTTCATTTCGTTTCTATCTAAATTCAAGAAATTTACATCTTGGGTAATAACTAACCAAAGTTTATAAACTAATTGGTTTGGAAATGCTTTTCTTAGTTTATCAAAATATTCTGGGTCAATTGAAGATGCATTTAAACAAGGTGAGGTAGGAAGCGATTCGTAGTTTAGAATCAATTCTTTTATTTTTTCAATTCCGATGTTTTTTCTAGAACTTACTAAGGCAATTTTGGTTTTTAGTTGTTTTTCTAACAGAGGAATATCCAATTCAATTCCTTTTAGTTTCATACGATCGCTCATGTTGATGACCAAAACGGTAGGAATTTCTAGATCTTTAATTTGAGTAAAAAGAAGCAGGTTTCGTTTTAAGTTTTCCACTTCAGAAACCACCACCACCACATCGGGAAAGTTTTCGTCTTTTTTATTCATGAGCAACTCAATCACCACATTTTCATCAATAGAACTAGCGTTTAAACTGTAAGTTCCTGGTAAATCTATTATGGTTGCTTTGGTTGATTCGTTTAGTTTGCAGGAGCCAATTTTCTTTTCAACGGTTATTCCTGGGTAATTTCCCACCTGCTGGTGCAAGCCAGTAAGTTGGTTAAAAACCGAAGTTTTTCCAGTATTTGGATTTCCTATTAGTGCAACTTTTATGGTGTCTTTAGCCATTAATTGTTATTTTCAATGACTACTGTTATTTCTTTAGCCGTTTCTAAACGAATTGCTACATGCGAATCGTTAACATTAAAATACAACGGACAACCAAAAGGTGCAATTTGAATTAATTCAATAGTATTGCCAGGCAAACAACCCATTTCGAGTAATTTTAATGGAATATTATCGATATTGAAATCGACAATAACTCCTTTTTGCCCTATTTTAAGTTCCCCGACGTTAATTTGCACGGCTTTATTTAGATTGAATTAAAATACAAAAGTAAGTATTTGCAACGTAAAATTTATGATAATTATCAAGTTTAAGAAATAATTAGAACTTGTTTTAACTAACACATTTCTTAAATTACTCCTTTTCAGAACAAAGAAAATTAATGTCTTCTAATAATTGTTTTACATTTTTTATTCCGGGTTCGGTAGGGCCATCCAAATTAGTTCCATCGTAAAATCCGCGAACACGTCGTTTCGAATCTACTAAAACAAAATTTTCAGTATGCACCATATCATACATTTCCGATGGTTTTCCTGTTTTTACAGCCAAATATGATTTTCTTGCAATGAAATAAATGTCTTTTTTGTTTCCTGTAACTAAGTTCCATTTGCTATCAATAACACCTTTTTCAAGCGCATATTTTTTTAATACTGCAACGCTGTCAATATCGGGAGTAACCGAATGGGAAAGTAATAGCACCTTAGGATTATTCTTTATTTGGTTTTGCAACCAAACCATATTATTGGTCATTTTTGGACAAATAGATCCACAAGTAGTAAAGAAAAAATCTGCAACGTAAATTTTGCCTGCATAGTCTTTCTGTGTGATAGTTTTTCCGTTTTGATTGGTAAAAGAAAAATCGGCAATGGTATGGTCTAAAGCCACATATTGAACTGTAGAATCCACCATTTCTGGATTCACATCGCTAGGATTGTAAATTTGCAACGATTTCTTTGGCTTTAAAACAGTGTAAAAAGCACTAATTGTAATTATTGAAAACAAGATAAAAAACCCAATAAAGACCCTATACTCTTTAAGTTTACGTAACATTTTTTTTCTACAAAGGTACAAAACATATAATCCATTTTAAAAGTAGATGATACGACATAAGTACATTATTAGATTTTTAACATTTCGTTAGTTAAAAATTAATAGATTTGTGGAAACAAACAAAAATTATAATATGAAAATACAAACTACAATTAAGTTTGGTTTCTTGGCAGTAGGTTTATTAGCCTTAAATCAAGGGAACGCACAGCAAAAGAAACCGGGAATATCTTTAGATTTGATGGATAAAACGGTTCGTCCAAACGATAATTTTTTTCAATTCGTAAATGGAACATGGCTTAAAAACACAGCAATTCCTGCTGATAAAACCCGTTGGGGAAGTTTTGATGAATTGCGTCAAAATACCGATAAAGATGCTTTGGCAATTTTGAAAGACGCTACCAAAGATCCAAAATATAAATCGAATACCGACCAAGGTAAAGCCATCAATATCTACAAATCGGTGATGGATACTGTGGCAAGAAACAAACAAGGTATTACTCCAATAAAGCCGTATTTAGCTAAAATTAATGCGGTAAAAAATACTGCAGATTTACAAAAACTACTAATGGAAACCGAAGCAGCTGGTGATGGTGCTGGTTTCTTCGGATTTGGAATAGGTGCTGACGAAAAAGACAGTAACAGAAATGTTGTGAGCTTAGGACCTGGTTCTTTAGGTTTACCTGATAGAGATTATTACGTTTCTGAAGATAAAGATTCTAAAGAAAAAAGAGAGAAATACGTGCTTCACGTAGCTAAAATGTTACAATTTATTGGTGAAACTCCAGAACAAGCTAAAGTGGATGCAGATAAAATTCTAGCTTTAGAAATTGAAATGTCAAAACCAAGATTAGATAGAGTTGAAAGAAGAGATAGTAAAAAACAATACAATCCAACTTCAATTGCTGATTTGAAAAAAATGGTGCCAATTATTGATTGGAATACTTATTTAAAAGGAATTGGTATTGCTAAAGTAGATACTGTAATTGTTTCACAACCTAGATATATGGCTGCTTTACAAACTATCTTCACTTCAAACAAAGTAGATGATTGGAAAGCTTACATGCGTTGGATGTTATTGCGAGGATCTGCAGGAGAATTATCTACTGCTATTGAAACTGCAAACTGGGAGTTTTATGGTAAAACTTTAACAGGTGCTTTAAAACAACGTCCGCGTCACGAAAAAGCATTGCAGGTTGTAAATGGTACTGTTGGTGAATCTTTAGGAAAATTATATGTTGAAAAAATGTTTCCTGCTGAGGCTAAAACCAAAGCATTTAATATGATTCAAAATATTATTCGCGCATACAAAGGGAGAATTAATAATTTAACTTGGATGTCTCCAGAAACTAAAACCAAAGCAATTGAAAAATTAGATAAACTAACTATCAAAATTGGATATCCTGACAAATGGGAAGATTACTCTGCTATGATTGTGAAAAGTCCTGAGGAAGGTGGAAGTTATTTTGATAATATGAAAAATGTTTCCAAATGGTCTTGGAAAAAAGATTTAGCTAAATTAGGCAAACCAGTAGATAAAACGGAATGGGGAATGTCTCCACAAACCGTTAATGCTTATTACAATCCATCGTATAACGAAATTGTTTTCCCTGCAGCAATCTTGCAACCACCTTTTTACGATTATAAAGCAGACGAAGCTGTAAATTATGGTGGAATTGGTGCTGTAATTGGACACGAAGTTTCTCATGGTTTTGATGACCAAGGTGCAACTTACAATGCCGATGGTAATCTAATTGATTGGTGGACTGCAGACGATTTAGCTAAATTTACAGCTCTTGGAGGTGCATTAGCAGATGAGTATTCGGCATTAGAGCCACTTCCGGGAACGCATGTAGATGGTAAATTTACATTAGGAGAAAACATTGGAGACCTAGGTGGAATTAACGCAGCTTATGATGGTTTGCAATTGTATTTAAAAGAAAATGGAAATCCAGGCTTAATTGATGGATATACTCCAGAGCAACGTTTGTTTATTTCTTGGGCTACCATTTGGAGAAGTAAAATGCGCGATGAAGCATTGAAAAATCAAGTAAAAACCGATCCTCATTCTCCTGGAATGTACCGAGCTTATGTACCGCTAACAAACTTAGATACGTTCTTCCAAGCATTTGATATTAAAGAAGGCGACGGAATGTATGTAGCACCAGAAAAAAGAGTTAAAATCTGGTAGTCTAAATAATGTTTTATAGAAAAGGTGCAAGAAATTGCACCTTTTTTTATAGTTTTTTTTCAGAAAATGTATACCCTAAAACTTGTTCTACTTTATCACTAGTAATTAATTTTCCGATGGAATGTTTGCTTTCGTCAAATTCAGGCAAAGACAAATTCAATTCTATTGCTTTTTGAGTGTAATATTCTTTTCTAGTTGGATGAAAAGGGGCAACCGCATTAAAGGTTTCATTACCTTTTGAATCTTGTTGAAGAATTGCTTCAATAATTCCAATACAGTCAGTTTGATGAATTAAATTAATAGGTCCTTCAGGATTTTCAATTTTAGTTCTTCCTGCAAGGAATTTTACGGGATGCCTATCTTCGCCAATCAATCCTCCAAAACGTATTATAATAGTTTGAAAATTTTTATTACTTTGCAAAAGTTTCTCGGCTTCTAGTAATTGTTTACCGCTTTCAGTATCTGGATTTGCAATAGTGTCTTCGGTAATTGTTGTATTATCATCAGAATAAACAGAAGTAGAACTCACAAAAAGAACTTTTTTCACTAAACTTTTTTCTATAAAAGGAATCAAATTTAGAATTTTACCAACAAAATTTTCAGAATATTCTTTCCGTAATTTTGGCGGAATATTTACAATTAGAATTTCAGAATTTTTCAAAAAAGAATCCATTTTTCCTTCAATAGTGACATCTGATATTTGAATTAAAAACGGCGTAATTGCTGCATTTTCAAGCAACGCAATTTTCTCCACAGTAGTTGTAGAACCAGAAATTGAATAACCATTTTTAAGTAATGATTTTGCCAAAGGAAAACCCAACCATCCACAACCAAGAATACTAATTTGTTTCATTTTTTATTTGCTTGGGGCTATTATTTTCTGTTGGATAATTATAGCATCCGTCAGAACAAATGGTTTTGAAATCATCCAATTTTTTCTTTGTGTCATTTTAAATTGGCTATTCGTCATTAAATCAAAAGAACTTTCTATAAAATTCAAGTCTAGTTTTTGATTTTTTGGAATAGAAAACTCTAAAGTCAATGGTATGTTGTCTACCAAATAATAACTCAACAATTTGTTGCTTTTTTTATAAATAATATTGCTTTTTATTTCCAATGCTTTAACATCATTAGCCACAAAATCATTAATAATTAATTTATCATTTGCAAAAATATCGTAGCGATTTACTTTTCTATTCGGAGTGATTTTAATTTTATAATAATGTTTTCTACCTTTTAAAGAATCTTTAAGAAATTCTACTTTTGGTTTTGCAATATTTTTAGTTGGTGCACTCGCCATATATGTATATTCTGAGCCATATTTACTATATAATTTATTGGTATTTAAAGCAGCTGCATTTTTAGAATTTTTTCCTAAATACTCTTTTGTCCATTCATCTAAATTAATGTCATAAGTAGCCCAATTGGCTTTATTAGTGTCGCTATTTAATATATAAACTAAACTATTAGGCTTTGCATTTCCTTTGGAATAACCAGAAGATTGGTGTGCTTTTATAAAAAATCCACATGTTAGTAATACGAAAAAACCAGCCCAAATTTCTTTCCGAGGAAAAGCACCAAAAATTGGCAATAACAAACTAAAAGTTAAAACGGTTAAAATAGAACTTCCAACAAGAATCTTGAGTCCTAAGCCAATTGGAAACATTGTGATAAACGGCACAATAATTACCAAAGTTGGAATTACTAAGAGTAGATTTAAATATATATTTATTTTTTGTGTAATAACAAAATAGCCTAAAATTAGCAAACTTGCAAGTACTGGAATAATAAAAAACGCAGCACCTTTTAGTAATAATGCAATGATAATATTTAGTATTAACCATACAAATAAGGCAGGAATAAGCAAGACCATTTCGGAATTTCTCTTTGCTTCATTTTTATAAAACCAAAAGCAAATAGCAATCGATAAACTAATAAACCCGTATATATAATAGTGACCATTATAGGTAAATCCCTGAAGAATATCTTGGTATTGTGGATAACACCATAAAAGGATTTTCCATCCTATAAAAGTAACTAATCCAGCAGAAAATAAGGATCCAAAAAATGGAATAAACCCTTTAATAATATCTTGGATAAGGAACATTCTTTTCCCTAATCCTAAAAAAACGAATAAACTAAACAATCCTAATCCTAATAATACCATTGGGATTATGCAATAAAAAGGGTATCGAATCAAAAAAAATGGAACACTGAAATAAACCTTGTCTTTGGTAGAATTCAATTGGTTTAAATCGGCATTCGAAAAATAATGCAACAAAGGAAAGAGGTAGGTTCCTTGATGTGCTAATGTATTTGGATCGAGATGTTGGTAGGTATCTTGCTGGGTATGGTAGTTGAAATGGTTGTCAATAAAAGCAAAATTAAATCCTTGAATCTTACCTTTCTCTCTAAAAACAGTCAGATCGGTATCATTTGGAAGCATTTTATAAATGCTATACATTAAGGAGTTAGAGACTGGATATTTTGTATTTCCTTCGCTAAAAGCGTCAATCATGTTGGAATTTCCATCGTTAGTTTCCATGAGCATATAACTTGGCCCTGAACTTCCACGTGCTTCAAAATTAAGTACCAAACCAACTTTTTTTGATAATTGGTGTTCGGTTACAAATAAAGCGGCACCATTCAATCCCAATTCTTCAGCATCGGTAAAAAGAATAATAATATCATTTTTGTGTTTGCTTTTTGAAAACAAAAAGGCACGAACCGATTCAATAATTGTTGCCACTCCACTTGCATCATCACTTGCACCTTTAGAGTAGGAATGTGGGGCGCTATCATAATGCGATAACAATAATAGGGCTTTATTACTTCCCGAACCTTTAATGGTAGCGATAATATTTTTTGCTTTTACTAATGTTCCTTTTTCGGTCATTGTAAAACCTTCTTGCAAAGATGTTTCTAATCCTAAATTTTGTAATTCTTTTACTAAAAAGTTTGCAACTACTTCATGATTTTCAGAGCCTACAAAATGAGGTTTTGCAGTCATGGCTTTTACAATTTGTAATGCGCGTGAGGTAGAAAATTCAGATAATGGCGCCTCGGTAGTATCATAACTTTGCGGCATCCTAAAATAATAAATCCCCAATAGCAGTAATGCCATAAACACCATAATTGATAAGGAGGAGAATTTGTTTTTCATATTTGTTAGATATCTTTTTTAACCAAAACAAAAAAGTCGTTTTCTAAAGTCATATAGCCATGGTCATAAACAAAAAGGTAAGTATTTCCTGACTTGGTATTTAAAATATTTGTAAAATATTCAAAGTCAAATCCCTTACTCAACAATTTAGATCGGGTAGTTTTCGACTTCCCATCTACATTTAATTCGGATAGAATTCTGTAATTTTTTCGTAATTTATTATTGATATTGCGCATGTAGTTTGTGCTGTCCTTGTTTATTTTATTGTTATAGGCATTACGACAGCCATCACAGCAGAACTTTTTGTCCTCCCGACCTATAATTTTCTCGCTACATTCTAAACAGTTTTTTTCCATTTTTGTTAGTGTAATGTCTATCAAATATAATAAATTAATTCCAATTACAAACGCTTACAAGCAGTTACAACCGAAAGTAAATGGTTACTTACCTAATAAAAGCATTAAACCTTCTCAATTTTGCATTGTTGAAATGGAGTAATGTAATACCAACTTTCAATCTTTTTAAGTAACATAATAATAATTTAAATTTAAACGCCATGAATGCATTAAGAAATCGTGTACAATTAATTGGATTTGTAGGACAAGATCCAGAAATCAAAAACCTTGAAGGAGGAAAAAAACTAGCAACTATTACCATTGCCACCAACGAGGTTTATCACAAAGAAAACGGTGATAAAGTAGAGCAAACGGAATGGCACCGAGTAACTGCTTGGGGAAAAACTGCTGAAATCATTGAAAAATTTGTTACTAAAGGCAAAGAAATTGCAATTGAAGGCAAATTAACCCACCGAACTTATGACGATAAAAATGGCGAAAAACGTTATATTACCGAAGTAGTTGCAAACGAAATATTATTGCTGGGAAAGTAAATCAATAGTATTTCCTATTTATTAATTAAGGTCGCCTAAGCGGCCTTAATTCTTTTAGTAAATCATTAAATTGTTTTTAACTTTACTTGCTGCCAAATGACATTGCATTTCTACTTAGTATTTCATTAATTTTATTAATTGCCTTCTTGGTTTTTTTTTCGTTATAATCATTTAGTAAAATATTTTTTAATCCATTTTTTAAATTTAATATTAAGAACATGGATTTCGATGGTTTCCAAAATTTGAAATACACTTTAATTATTTTATTCCAAAATGAAAAACATCGAATTAGCTCAATACTTTCAATATCTTGAAATGCAATAACGTAGTTTCCTTTAAAATAGGCAGGATTATTAATTATTACATAATTGTTTTCGTGGTATAATTCAAAAACAGAATTTTTTGTAATGCTATTAATTGTTTCCATACTTTTCTACTTAAAATTGTATTCACAATATTAAGGATAAATAATATAGCAACAAATTATTACCAATGTTTTTTGTCGTAAGTAAATAACATATTAACGATTATTTTTAATATATATAGAAAACACAATCCATTTAACAAAAATAAACAACTTTACATCGTTAATAAAACGAAATTATATACAATTATTTTGCAATTAATGGTCAAAATGAATTACGATTCTGAACGCAAATAATTTCAAATGGTACTACTATTTTGAAACTAATAAATTCAATTAGGCATTCATCAAATCTTGTAGACAACTAATAAATAATCCAACGTGGTATCCATCCACCAATCCGTGGTGTACATGTATTGATATAGGGATTGTTTTTTGGTCGTTTTCTTCATTCATTTTTCCAAAAGAAATTTTAGGGCAACTATCTGGCCAAGTGAAACTTCGAGCATGTGAAAACGAGGTAAAATTAATCCAAGGTAAAGCCGAAAAGTGAATAAGATTCTCTCCATAATCTGATCTAGTGAATAAGCCTGAAGTAGATTGAATTCTAGCTATTTCCTTTTTTACGATTTCAGAAAAAATAATACAATCTTTACTATATTCTATCATTGAAAACCCAAAAGTTTTATCTTCCCTTAGTATAGTTGCAGATGCATTAATCGTTTCAAATAGGTAAACTTCGTCTTCAATAATTCGGTAACGAAAAGCTTCGATTTCATTTACAGCCTTTAAGGTATTATATAAATAATAGGAAAAAAATGAAACTCCTATTTCTTTTGCTTTTTCATAGGCCTTAGTACAGTCAATATTAGTCGTAATACCAAAAAAGGGCTCTTCCATTTGTTTAAAAAACAAAAAATGCTCCTTACGGTTCCATGTATCAAGATTTAGTTTTTGTTTCATTTATTAATTCTTTAAAGCGTAATCCTCTACTAATCTTATTAATTCTTGTTTTCGATTTTCTTCCAATAAAGAATATTGAAACGAATTTTTAGCCAAAAGAACTACATCTTCTTTCGATAAATCTAGTGCCTCTTGGATGGAGATAAAATTCTGATTCAAATAACCTCCAAAATAAGCGGGATCATCTGAATTTACTGTCACTTTAACACCTTTATCTAACATTATTTTTAAAGGATGTTGTTTTAAATCGGATACCACTTTTAATTCTAAATTAGAAAGTGGGCAAACTGTTAATGCCAGATCTCTTTGGATGATTTCTTTCACCAATTTATCATCGGTTAAGCAATTATTCCCGTGATCGATGCGAACAATTTTTAATCCGTCAATGGCTTCCCATATATAATCTGCAGGACCTTCCTCGCCAGCATGAGCTAACAAAACATAGCCTTCTTTTGCTGATGCTTCAAAAACTTTATAGAATTTTGAAGGTGGATTTCCATTTTCGGAAGAATCCAAACCAACAGCTTCAATTAAATGTTTGTAGGGTAAGGATTGCTTCAAGGTAACAAATGCCTCTTCTTCAGATAAATGCCGCAAATAACTCATAATTAAAAAGGAAGAAATACTCCATTTTTCTTGCGCTTCGTTTCGCGCTTTTTGAATTCCGTTTAGTACCGTTTCAAATGCAATACCCCTTTGTGTATGTGTTTGTGGGTCAAACATTATTTCTGTATGGATGATATTTTCTTCATGGCATTTCGTAAAATAGGCCATCGTAAGATCATAAAAATCTTCTTCCTGAATTAAGACACTTGCCCCAGCATAATAAATATTTAAGAAATCTTGTAGGCAAGAAAATTTATAAGCCTCTTTAACCTCTTCAATACTTTTATAAGGAATTTGAATATTATTGCGTTGCGCCAAAGCAAACATCAATTCAGGTTCTAGTGAACCTTCAATATGTAGATGTAATTCGGCTTTTGGAAGTTTAGAGAGGAAGTCTTTCATATTTGTATTTATTATTGCAAATTTATTAATAAGAAGAAGCCTCTACATTTCTGTAAAGGCTATTCTACTTTTATAATTCTATCAAGGAAAAGCTCTAAAATCAATTACTAATTCGTGTGAATTAAAGCATAAAGATTCTAAATTTTTTCCTTTTAATTAATTATTATTTTCTTAATTTCTTTTTTATTAGAATCGGTAGTTACTTCAACAAAATAAGTCCCACTTCCCACTTCTTTTAAATTCATTACTTCTGAATAATTGCTAGAAGAATAACTTTCTTTTTTGATAACTCGACCTAACATATCTATCAACTGAATTTGTTTTATGAAACTGTTCGAATTCAATTGAATTGTGATTATTTCATTTGCGGGATTTGGATAAACAGAAAGGTTTGTGCTAGAAAATTGATCATTTGCAAGTTGTGCTACAAATTCGGTATTGAAAGTATTTGTAATAATTGCGGGATTATAATCAAAATAAATTGATCCAGTATTTGGAATAATATCACCTAAAGAATATCCTGGTTTTGGTTTAACTTGGAATGTTACATACCCTTTTCCCGTAGTTGTATTTGCTATAGAAACAGGAAGCATGATATTATCAAATTTCCAATTTAAATTATTTCCTACTCGATCAAGAATATAGGAATTACTGGAACTAAGTGTTCTAACAGTTGTTTCATCCAATTTAGAATCTAACACATCATTAATTCTAACATTTATTGCACTAGCAGCTCCAGTGTTTTCAAAGCGTATGGTGTACGTTAGATAATCACTTGCATTAAAGGAGCTATAAAGAATTTTTCCACCATGTGATTCCATTTTATCATTTGGATCGTAGGCATTAATAATTATTTGTGCTAGGTTACTTGTATTATTTGATGGTACTTCATCTCCAGCAATAGGATTTATTGTAACAGAGTTAGTTAGTAATTGTCCCATTGTCACTGTTGGAATGGTTGGAACTTGCATAAACACAGAAATTACGCGAACTTCAAAAGGAGCTAAATTTGTAAAGTTATAACTAAAACCGTTAGCTAACATAGTAACACCAGCTTGCGATACAGAAGATATCGTTACATTTGGATCTTTAACAAAGTTAACGCTTCCTGAGGCAATATTTTGATTTCCTAGATTTGTATAGATTATTTTATTTTCATAAATAAATCCTGGGCGAGGTCCAACAACTGGAACTAATGTAGTTTCTATATCCGTATTACTTTGAACAATAGTAATTGGAAAATTATATGACACCATTCCGGCTCCATTAACAACACTTACATTAGTATAAGAAGAAGTGGAAATATTATAAATGCTGGTATAAGCAGGGTCTATGGTATAACTTAAGTTATATGAGTTTGTTGTATTAGCATAAATGTTATAAACCCCTGTTGGACTTGCAATATGATGCGTTATTCCGTTCGTATTTACTTCATAATGGAATTGTCCTAAAGGGAAGTTTTGTTCTCCATCATCTTTTGTACCATTATTATTAGTATCTAAAAATGCATTTAAGTGAATGCCACAACAATTAATAGCTCCTGTTGAAGTATTACCAATATCTGTAATACGGATATATCCAGGTTGGTTGCTGTAATTGGTAACCATTAATAGATAATATTGCCCAGATTGCGCATTTGGTATTACTGGATATTCTACATTATTATAAGAATAACTACAACTTACCACATAGTTTGAGGTAATTTGTCCGTTACATGGTGTAGTTGGATTTGTATATGGTCCTAGTACAACATAATCAACATCTAAATTAGTAGTGCTAAAATTAATATCGGTGCTTTGCTGAATCATTAAATTGATATTTCCAGCATGGCTAATTGGCAATACAAACCAAGTAGGATTTGGGGTTGTACTTAAACAACCTAATGCACCAGTTGATGGTAAATTAGTAGTATTTGGAAATTGAATTCCTAATGTTGAACATAAAGAATTCGCTTGACTACAAACGGATGCATTATTACAATTTGGATAAGTTCTTAAGTTAACGGTATAAATCAAATCGCAACCATCTGCAATAATTTCTCTGATGTAAATTGTTATTATATTAGATTGAACATTTACAGTAAATGCACTTGGATTGGTAATAGGGTTTGTCAAAGCCTCTGCATTTTGTTGAGTTGTAAAATACTGAAAAGTATTTGTAGAGTAAATTTGCGCTTGAACCGAAGTTAAATTAAAAATAATTGATCCATTACTGTCGTCATCACACTGTTCCATTTGTTGTAATGGAGTTGGGCTAGGATGATACGCGGATACATTTAAATAAAATACGGTTGTAAAATATTGCCCTGGTACATTATTATAAGAAATTCTTCCATAAATAGGTGTGTTTCCAATGCCTGCACAATACGGAGAAGGTAATGGGTTTACATTAGCTTCGGCTTCATTTGCAGAAGCATGATACGTAATTGTATAATCGGTTGGATTCATTGTTCCAATAATATCGTCGTCATTATCCGTAAGGTTAAAACAAGCTTGATTGGTATCGGTACAAGTTGTAAATGATTGTGGTTGACCAAATTGAGGAATACAAGCTATTGTTGCAAAAGAAACGGGTACTGACCAAGCGCTATTATATTGGGTTCCAGTAGCGCTATTAGAACAAATTCTTCTTACATAGACTTGGTAATCGTTAGTGCAATTCAATCCAGTAATTACGAATGGATTACTTGAAGACATAATTCCTTGATTTGGCATTGGTGCTCCATAGGGAACAATAGCAATTTCTGCCATGAATGGTATACCTGGTACTCCCTCGGTGCAAGAAATAGTTGCACTATTTTCTGTGATATTTCCAACTGTGACCGTTGGAGGTAAACAATCAACAGAAGGACAATTAGTTATTATTTGTGCGTTAATTATTCCTAATGAAGGGCACCCAGCTAAAGTATTAACTACGTTATAATAAAAATTTAAATTTGGTGTAGTTGTAGGGCTAAAAACACAACCCGGATTCAGTATTTGGTTGGTAAAAGATTGCGCATCAGTTTGGGTATAATAAAATGAGACACTTAAATTTGGATCCGAATTGGTTATGGCAGGTATAAACTGAGTCAAATCCCAACATTGTTGGTTGTAGCAAAAAGTACCTGTTATAGTGTTGGCAATTGGTGTCGAATAAATATGAAGCCAAAATGAAGTAATAGAATAATTACTTGGATTATTTATTTCGGTAACTCTAGCATAAACAATTTGCCCAGAGTTCGAGCAAAAATATTGATCTCCCAAAGAATTCATATTTGCCACTGCATCTGCTTGGCTAATGTAGTAAGTTACCGAATAAACATTTGGTGATAAATTACCTAGAATCTCAGAGTTTTTTGTAAATAAATAAAAAACTTCAGAACCATCATTGTTTGCATCACAAACGGTATAGTCCATAGGAGTATTAATTTGCACCTGTCCGTAAGTAAATTGCAAACTAATAAAAAATATAAATAGTAAAATTTTCTTCATGCCTTTCTTATTTGGTTAATAAATGTATTCGTTTATTTTGCGCAAGTTACATTTTTTCAATGGTTTATGAAACTTTTATTGTTTTTCGGTTTGAATTAATATTAACTAATCAACGCACCATTAGCGACACCGTCTGCATCCGGATTTACAAAAACCAATTTCCCTTCGGCAGTATTACTCATCAAAATCATTCCTTGACTTTCCACTCCGCGTAAGGCTCTTGGTGCTAAATTCACTAAAACCGTAACTCTTTTTCCGATTACTTCTTCTGGTGAAAAATGTTCTGCAATTCCAGAAACGATAGTTCTTACATCGATTCCAGTATCTACTTTCAAAACTAAAAGTTTGTTGGCTTTCGGCATTTTTTCGGCTTCCAAAATAGTTCCCACACGCAAATCTAATTTTGAAAAATCTTCAAATGTGGATGTTTCTTTTTGTGCTTCTGTCTTTGCATGGGACGAAGCAATCTCTTCCACATTTGCTTTTTTAGTAGCTTCAAGTTTGTCTATTTGTTTCTGAATTTCAGCATCTTCTATTTGAGCAAATAATATTTCTGCTTCTCCTATTTGGTGTCCTGACGGAATTAAATCAGAAGTTTCAGCAACATCTTTCCAACTTAAATTCAAATTGGTTTTTAAAATTCCTGATAATTTACACGCGGTAAAAGGCAAGAAGGGCTCACACAAAACACGTAAAGCAGCAGCAATTTGCAAAGCCACATACATTTGCGTTTGCACGCGCTCCGGATTGGTTTTCACCATTTTCCATGGCTCTTCGTCGGCTAAGTATTTATTTCCTAAACGGGCAACATTCATCAATTCGCCTTGCGCTTCTCTAAATCGGTAGCGTTCAACAGAACTAGAAATCACCGCAGGATAAGCTTTTAATTCGGCTAAAGTTTGTTCGTCAACTTCTGAAAATTCATTCGGTGACGGAACAATTCCGTTGTAGTATTTATTGGTTAAAACCACCACTCTATTAATGAAATTTCCAAAAATAGCAGCCAATTCATTATTATTTCTAGCTTGAAAATCCTTCCAAGTAAAGTCATTATCTTTATTTTCAGGGGCGTTCGATGTTAATGCATAACGCAAAGAATCTTGCTTATCAGGAAAATCCAGTAAATATTCGTGCAACCAAACCGCCCAGTTTTTAGAAGTTGAAAGTTTGTTTCCTTCCAAATTCAAAAACTCATTTGCAGGCACATTGTCTGGTAAAATATAACTTCCTTCGGCTTTTAACATCGCAGGGAAAATGATGCAATGAAACACAATATTGTCTTTACCAATAAAGTGCACCAATTTAGTACCCGCATCTTTCCAATACGGCTCCCAATCTTTTCCTTCACGTGCAGCCCATTCTTTGGTAGACGAAATATAACCAATTGGCGCGTCAAACCACACGTATAGTTTCTTCCCTTCGGCACCAGCCACAGGAACATCAATTCCCCAATCTAAATCGCGGGTAACGGCACGAGGTTTTAAGCCGTCATCCAACCATGATTTCACCTGACCTAAAACATTGTTTTTCCAGTCTTTTTCATGTCCAACTAAAATCCATTCTTTCAAGAAATCTTGGTATCTATCTAAAGGTAAAAACCAATGTTTAGTCGATTTTAATATCGGAGTATCTCCAGTAATTGTAGATTTTGGGTTTATTAAATCGGTTGCATTTAATGTCGAGCCACATTTTTCACATTGATCGCCATAAGCTTCTTCGTTGTTACATTTTGGGCAAGTCCCAATCACAAAACGATCGGCAAGAAACTGATCGGCTTTAGCATCATATAATTGTTCGGTAACTTCTTCAATAAAGTCGCCATTGTCGTATAATTTTCTGAAAAATTCAGATGCGGTATCGTGGTGAATTTTAGAAGATGTTCTAGAATAATTATCAAATGAAATTCCGAAATCTATAAACGATTTTCTAATAATTCCGTCGTATTTATCAATCACTTCTTGAGGCGTTACTCCCTCTTTTTTTGCTTTCATTGAGATTGCTACGCCATGTTCATCGCTTCCGCAAACGAAAAGCACATCCTTACCTTGCAATCGCAAATAGCGCGCATAAATATCCGACGGTACATAAACGCCCGCTAAATGACCTATATGAATTGGCCCGTTGGTATATGGCAACGCAGCCGTAATGGTATATCTCTTTGGATTTTCTAACATGATAATTCGGTATATATTATGCAAAAATAAGGAATTATTTTTTGTCATTGTGACGATCGTGGCAATCGAATGCTATTTCCTTTTTTCCTCTGCAAATGAAATTCATCGAACTCCAAATAAAATATAATAATGTGAGTTAATCAGGGCTAGAGCATTCGTTTATTTAACCACATAGAATCTTAGGTTTCATAAAATGGTTAAGGCGTTTCACTTTTTAGAATATAACATAGTTATGTGAACCCAATCAATTGGGCTATCCAACTCTTTTTTTCTATGCTGCTATGTGGTTTAAATCAATTGGCACTTTATTTAACCACATAGAAACATAGGTTTTATAAAATGGTTAATGCGTTTCACTTTTTAGAGTATAACATAGTTATGTGAACCCAATCAATTGGGCTATCCAACTCTTTTTTTCTATGCTGCTATGTGGTTTAATAATAATAATTCTGAGTTTTTATTAATTGTATCAAACAGGTTAATTTATATATTTGTAATCGAGTTTCTAAAATCAAAAATGAAAAAACACCTACTTTATATTCTTATTTCTTTAGTCACTAGTAACCTTCATGCTCAAAAAAAGATGATTATACCACCGTATTTAAAAAAAGGAGACACCATTGCAATTGTTGCAACTGCTCGCAAAAATGTGGAAGACAATTTGCAACCGGCTATAGAATGGCTACACAATTGGGGATTGGAAGTAGTAATTGGCAAAACCATTGGCCTAGACAATAACCAACTTGCTGGAACTGACCAAGAGCGCGCTGCCGATTTTCAAACCATGATGGACAACCCTAACATCAAAGCAATATGGTGTGTTCGCGGTGGCTATGGCACGGTGCGAATGATTGATTTACTCGATTTTACTAAATTCAAACTATCACCTAAATGGGTAATTGGTTTTAGTGATGTAACTGTTTTGCATAGCCATTTGAACAATTTAGGATTTGCTTCCATCCACGGCATCATGCCTGTAAGCGTGAAAGCAACTGAAGAAGCCAAAGAAAGTTTGCGCAAAGCACTCTTTGGCGAACCTCTAGAATATACCGTTCCGTGCGACCCAATGAACCGTTATGGCTCAGCCAAAGGCGAATTAGTAGGTGGCAATTTATCTATTTTGTACAGTCTTTTAGGTTCTTCCTCGGCAATTGATTGCACCGATAAAATCCTTTTTATAGAAGACCTAGACGAATATTTGTACCATATTGACCGCATGATGATGAACTTAAAACGCAATGGTTGTTTGGAAAGTTTGAAAGGAATCATCGTTGGCGGTATGACCAAAATGCACGACAACGAAATCCCGTGGGGGAAAAACGTTTTAGAAATTATAGACGATGTTACCAAAACCTATAAAATCCCAGTGATTTATAACTTCCCTGCAGGACATTCTGCCGATAACCACGCCCTAATTCTTGGTAAACAAATTACTATTGAGGTAAACGATTTAGAAAGTAAAGTAATATTTTAATAAACATTAATTTGTCTTTCCGAAGTAGGTGGAATCTCATGATGCAAACGAAAAGTTGATGGGATTACTTCGTTCCTCGCAATGACAAAACAAAATTTATGGCCGAACACAACGAACTAGGTAAACATGGGGAAGAATTAGCCGTAGAATTTCTGCAGCAAAATGGCTATGCAATTCTAGAAACCAACTGGACGTTCCAAAAAGCTGAAATAGATATTATTGCCCAAAAAGAAAATACTTTAGCCATTGTAGAAGTAAAAACTAGATCGTCTATTGATTTTGGATTACCCCAAGATTTTGTAAAACCAAAAAAAATCCAACTCCTTGTAAAAGCCGTCAACGAATATGTAATTACTAATGATTTAGAGGTAGATGTTCGCTTTGATATTATAGCCATTCACAAAGAAGGAACGGAATATAATTTGGAACATATTGAAGAAGCATTTTATTATTTTTAAAAGGGGTTCAACTTTAATTAAAAAGTTAACCCCTTGTTTTTTTACTTACATACTTACTAGGATGGTGTTATTTTTTTAGATATTCATAAATTCTACTTACACTTAGCCCTAATTCTTTAGCAATTTGGACAACCGAAATTCCTTTAGATTTAAGTTCTTGAGCTCTTTTTGATTTTTTCAATGTTTCAACGCCTTTTATATTGGTGTAAATACCTGATTTTGAATTCCAATTTTTTCCTGTCATAATTTTTTAATATAATTAATTTTTAGGGGAACATGCAGTTTGTTGCTTGTTTTAAAGTTCTAAAATAATATCTTCTTGATTAACTTTATTATTAATACATAAAGAAAGTATTTCATTTACTACTTCTTGTGCATATTTATCCTTTTGAGTTGGTTTTCGCTGAGTCCCGTTATTTATCTCATTTTCATTTTTTAGAAACCTATTAAAAATATCTTCATAAATTTCAATATCATCATTATCTTGCATATCATGCTTAAAACTCTTGCTTTTTTTATTTATTATTTCATAAATTAACTGATATGCATTGAAATTTAATCCGAATAATATAGACTGCTGATTAAATATCTCTTTAATGATGCCTATCCCATTATAATTAATTCTTACTTCACTATTTACATCATAATTTACGAATAGCTTTCTTAAAATATTAGCTTTCACAAAATGTGAGTCTGAATAATTAATTTTAATACCACTATGTTTAATTTCAAAATTTAATGTGTCATCTGAATAATTTATTATGTGTTCTGTAAATCTTTTGTTATAATAATTTACTGTCTTGATTTCATCAAAGGATTCACCGATTTCCATTTTTGGCACTCTATTATACTCAATTAGATGTTTTATAAAATAATTTCTTTTTGTATATAAATAAAATTTAATATAATCTTCGTCAAATTTATTACTGTACTTTTCTTCAATTAAATTTGAATAATTATCAATTTTAGAATTTTCCATTTGAACCAATAGAAAAATCCCTGATATTTCCGAAATTAAGTCGTCTATAATTTTTAGTTTACTTATTTCAACTTTAATATTTTTATTAATTTCTTCTACTTCATTTTTAAGTAAAATTTCTTTCTCTGTTAATTGTATTACTCCATTTATATATGTTTTAATGTTAAATGTACCATTTCTATTGTATTGAACATATTCACCGTTTAACACTCCATTTATTTTACTAAACTTTTCTTTAATAGATCCTTTACCATTATCATAATAAATATAATTAGTACCATTATCAGTAATTATATTTTTGTTGCTTTTCAAAAAATCAAAAAATCCCATTTTTTCAAGTTTTTTAGGTTAATAAATATATTTTCAAATTCCACTCATATTCAGATTGTAAGATCTATTATTTCAAAGACTTCAATAATTGTGAAGCTTCCTCAAAATCAGAGTCAAGTTCAAGCGCCTTTATTAAATCTTCAATTGCTTTTTCAATATGATTTAACTTAATGTTAATTTTAGCCCTGGAAGTATAATGTTCAGCATTTTCAGTTCCCTTGTCAATATCAATTTCAATACAATTATTACTAGTATTAATTGCTAATTCAAAATTACCAGAATAATAATATCCTATTGCCAATGTATCTAAAAAGCCTGAATTATCAGGCTCTATTTCAAGTGCCTTTTTAACTGAATTAATACCTTCGGGATAGCCCCCAATATCATAATTTAAATAAGCTTCATCATTTAAAAAATTTGACTTTGCTAAGTTGTAATAATAAGCATTAAATTGATTATTCATCATATTAAATTCATCAAACAAACTTGATTCCCTTGAAATTATGTCAACTTGTATTAATCCTACAAGAGAAAAACGCCAACTAATAGAAAATTTATTCCCAACATAAAACAATTCATAACCATTCCTTATTTCTTGTTTAAAAATTGAAATACCTCCGTTTAGCATGATTATTGAATTAATTAATGCGTCAGCCTCTTTAGTAGTTTCAACATTTGCAAAAACAGATAAATAATCATCAGTATATAAAATACCAGTTTTTAAATTCGTATTGCCATTATCAAAATTAATAGAACCAGTACTTTGAAGCCAATCTATTTCTATCGATTTATTATCTTTTCTAGCTCTTACTTTTGGTTTTAAAAAATCAAATAGTCCCATTTTTTCATTTTTTTAGTTAATAAATATATTTTCATGTGCTCTTCGTATTCAAATTGTAAATGCTTTTGGAATTATTCATAATTCATTTAGAATGTAATAATTCACATTCCTGCCCATGCATTTATTTTGAGTCTTGTCCCATCGGGTTTTGCAAATAACTTATTATTAAAATCAGACACAAATCCACTTGGATTAACACCTTCTGTAGAATATCCTTTATTGTGCAAGGCTACATTTAATAGAGATAGATAGTAGTGGCCAACGCAACACCAGTCTCTTTTATTAAAATAACGGACAGCTTTTTTTAACTCCATTAATGGAAAATCAATCGTTTTTGCTTTTATATATTTTTCATTGGCAGTAAGTACATCTTCTAAATGCTTTATTATTAGTTCTTCTTTATACAAATAACTGAATGGAATAATCGTTATATTCTTTGGGAACATGGTTCCGGTTTCACCTATGCTTCCATCTTTGCTGACTGCATTATAACATATTTTGCCATATTCGATAAGTTTTAAGTCATCAACACTACCATCTAAACCAATTATCTGATCTTGTTTATGATAAAAATCCGTACTACTGTAAAAGTAAATCAAGTGATTTCTCATATTTATTTAAATTATTTCTGATACAAATGGTAAAACACGAGCTGGAATATTTTTTGAACTTGAATAACAACCATATCGTTTCCAACAATTTAAATTTCCATAATGCAAGATTGTTTTATCATAAACCTTGTCATGATCGTATTGAAAAATTCTTCCATTTCTGAATTTGACTGTAATTATCATTCCTTGACCATACCAATTTTGAGATAATTTAAAACAACTAGATTCTATATTACGTTCAATACTATTAGTTTTTGATGATGTTGGAGTTACTTTTTTTATGGCTTTTGTTTTAGCAATAATATTATCTGTTTTCTTAGTTTTAGAAAGTTGATTATTTTTTATCGAATATTCGATTTTTATATCTTTCGGTTCATCAATTGCTATAATATAACCCTGTTCTTCAACAAATGTTTTAAAATAGATTTTATTTGTGTCAGTATAAAAATTAGTATAAAGCCACCAAATTACATACTCAATACATTCTTTGTTTTCACCATAATCATAAGGCATTTCATATTTTTTTGGAGAGAAAAAAGGAAAATGATTTAATGGACTTAACAAGCGGAGGCATCTTCTTTTTAAATCGTTTTTATGAGCTATTGTCTCTCCTAAAGGAGAACACTGAAAAATATGACAGTGTTTCCATCCGTTAGCTGAAAAATCTTTATGTTTTCTTCCTATGGTTTGCCACATATTTCCTTGTTTTTCTTCTTCTTTTATTGCAAAAGCAATTGGAAACTCTTGATTTTCAATTAAAGCTGAAAAATCTAATTCGAACTGATTAAAGGTTTCCATAAAAACCCAAAGTGCCGGTTCATTATCCGAAACAGTAAAAGAATGGTTTTCAAAAGAATAATTACTTCCTCTGTTACTATAATTTTTAAATCTTCTCAACACAAAAAAAGGTGATTCACTTTCAAGATATTCAACTAAATTAAGATGATTCTTAATCATTATATCTTGTTTTGGAAGCAATTCAGAGATTTCTATATCTAAAAATTCTTTTAAGGTGGCATTTCTTTTAATATTTGGACTTGGATATTTACTCATAAGTACTTAATTAAACAGTTATTTCAAATTTTATATAAATATAGTAAAATCCTCAAAACTAAAAAGTTTGAATCATAACCACGTAGTCTGAAAATACTTTTATTTTCTCAACTTGGGACAACGAGCTTGTTTTTTTTCTTTTACCTTTTTGAGTAGTTACAGGAACCAAATCGACGATATTCTTCAGTAATCCTGATTTTATGGCATAATTCACATTTTCACTGCCGTATTTTTCTTTATTTAATCTGGATTCAATTATACCAACAACATTTCCTAAATCATCAAAAAGAGGTCCTCCGCTATTTCCGTTTTGTATTGGTGCTGTCACTTGGTATTTAGTAACATCTTCATTAATACCTGTTAAAGAACTAATTTTACCGTCTGTAAATTTTACCGTTTCTCCCATAACATCCGCCAAGGGATAGCCTAAAGAAAACACTTCATTTCCTACAGCAATTGTCTCTGAAGCCAATTGATATGGCAATATTGGTAAAGGCACAAAAGTACTATCGGTAATTTTTATTACTGCCAAATCATTTGTTTTATCTGTTTGAAAGACAGTTGCTTTAAATTTTTTCTTCATCCCATTCTGTTTGCATAAAACCCAAATTTCTGAAGCATCTTTAATAACATGATAGTTCGTAGCAATGAAACCCTCATTGTTTACATAAAAACCAGTTCCACTTCCATTCCAATTGAACTTTCCTGTTTCCAATCCGTTATCAACTGATTCGTAGGATTCCGTATCCTTGAAAACAAAACTTTTTACTATTATCGATGTGGAATCAACTTTTTCCTCATTTAAAATTATTATTTTGAATGTACTTCCTTCCCATTCTTTTAATTTCTGAGTTTCCACCAAAACACCATTAATTGAATAGTAAATATTCTCTTCTTTCTTGGTTATTTTTAATATGTTTTCACCTCCAACTTCGGTATTAATTGAAGTAGTTTTTTCATACTTGGTACTTAAATACAAATTATCTTCTAAATTCTCAACGGAGTAAGTTCCTTCATTGGATATCAAGAATTGGTTGGATGTGTTTTCAATTTCATTTTCATTCCATGAAATACCATATTTCATCTTTGTTTTTTCTGTATTTTTAAAAGTAACTTCAAGGGAAATATCATCGTAATTTTTCCATGGTACATTTAAATTAATATTGAAATCTTTATTATTCTTCTCTTTTGAAAAAGCAACTTCAATACCTTCTTTTGTTTCGTTGAAATAGGAATCGTCACTTGCAAACCAATCGCTTTGTATTTCAGAATTTATAAAATAATTTGAAATTATGGCCTTACATTTTTTATATTCATTACACTCATGACATGTAGGCTTTCGATTACCATTGTCAAAGTCTACAACGCTTTTAATTGAACCATCATAGTAATTGGTTAGCCAATTGCCGTTTTTCCAGTCGTCAACCATAATGCCTTTTTGGTAAATTTTTTTATTATCAAAAAAGCTTATATAACTACCATTCTGCTTCCCATCCACATAATTTTCTTCATAATTTCTGTCATTATTTTCATTGTTGTAAACCCAAAGTCCACTTTTTTTCCCATTTAAATAATCACCTTCAGAGCTGACATTTCCATTTTTATAATAGTTAATTGACTTTCCATTTAATGAATCCTTTTCATAATTAAAAAGTGATTTAATTAATTTATTATCATAATAATAAACCCAAAGACCCACTTTATTTCCATTGTCAAAATTACCTTCACAAATAATGTCGCCATTCTTTGAAAATTCATTGTAAATGGAATTAAATTTAGACTTAGCAATCGCCTCAGAATTAAATTCAGTACAATAGAATAATGATCGAACTTCACCTGTTTTATAAAAAGACTTGAATTCGTTATTTTCTGTTTTTTTAACTTCAATGAAATATTCATATTCTCCATTATTTGTAACATCCCAGTTTGAATTGTAGTAAATCGTATCAACTTGGGCTTGTAAATTAGCAGAAATACAAAAAAATAGTATAGGTATAAAAAATAATTTTTTCATAATTTGAATTTTGTTAGTTAATGAAATAGATCTGATTTATCTAATTTTTTTGTAGGTTAAAGGAGCATTTCCATCGCCTGAAACAGTACAAATTAAAGTCGTTTTATCAATGAAAACAAATTCAGATTCTGCGGTCCAGTTCGTTTCTTTGCAAAATGTTTTTACATATAAATTGGTTTTATTAAAATTAACGGTAACTATATCCAAAGGCACCACAGTGGTGGAACTAAACTCGGCAAATTGCATGTTATTATTGTTGTCCTTCCATATTACAATATGAGAAGTTCCCTCTGAATTCCATAATCCAATATAATCTTCATTGGTAAATTCAATAGCTGATTTAGTTTTAATATTACCTGAAGCATTATGAATTTGTGCAAATGATAAAAAGCTTGAAAGCAAAACGGTTAATAAGATTCCTTTTTTCATAATTTGATTTTTTTTGATTGATGATTTTAGTAACTATTTTATTTTAGTGTAAGTAATTGTTGTTTCGGCGTTACCAGTTATTTGACGAACTAAGGTGTTTTTATCCTTAAATTTAAACTTGCTTTCTGTAACCCAATGATTAGGAATAAAAATAGTTCGAGCAATTATGCAATCGTCTTTAATTTTTAATGAAATTAGGTCTATAGGTTCACCTGTGGAACCACATATTTCTTGAATCTGCAAATTTCCTTCAATATCTTTCCAAAAAAACAATTGAGATGATTCTTCATTTGGTTTCCAATAACCAATTAAATCATTGGTATTGATTTTATTTTGACAAAAAACTGGAATAGATAAGCTAAAAACGAATACTAGTAATAAAAATGAGTTTTTCATAAGTTTAATATTTGGGTTAATAAAAAAAATTAAAATAATACCTTCATAACATCTTTTTAGTTCCATATTTCGAATAAACTATATTTGGTTTACTTGTGGTTATGTTTTTCAGAAATTAAAAATTAATTAATATAAAACGTACCTATTATCAATTAGGCTTCGTATTTACTTTGTAAGAGATAGAATTTTTTTAAGGTAATTTTTTAATCATGATTAGATAATTAACAGTATTTTATATTAATTCAACGAACTAATTGTTAAAATATTGTTATAGTTTTATTAAAAATTACAAAATGTTATGAAAAATATTAATAATTTCTATAAAACATTAATAATAATCAATAAGTTAACTTTAAAAATAATAATAAAACAAGATGTTTTAAATGAGGGTATTTTTGTTTTTTGAAATGGAATTATATACTTAAAGAAAAGTATTCCTAAGTTTAAATGATTTTGGATTACCCAAAGATTTTGTGAAACCAAAAAAAATCCAACTCCTTGTAAAAGCCGTCAACGAATATGTAATCGCTAAGGATTTAGAGGTAGATGTTCGCTTTGATATTATTGCCATTCACAAAGAAGGAACGGAATATAATTTGGAACATATTGAAGAAGCATTTTATTATTTTTAGGAGACTCCTAAATCCTATTCATTAACTCCAATGCCTTATTAATAGACTTTACATTTTCAAAAGTCAATAACAATCGCAAGCCGTTTTTGGTTTCTTTTTCTTTCATTTTACAGAGGTTGCTGTTGTGCTGCACAAATTGCACCATCTTAATAAAACGATTGGATTGGTAAAAATCGCTTTGTTGGTCGCCTACAAAATAGCCCACCATTTTACCCTGTTTCAAGATTAATTTTTCAATTCCGATGCTGGTGGCTTTCCATTTTATACGGATAGAGTTAAGTAACGCCACGGCTTCTTTTGGTAAAGCACCAAATCTATCGGTAAGTTTTTGTTCGTATTGCAAAAGCGTTTCTTCGTCTTTAATACCGCTCAGTTCGTTGTACAAACTTAAGCGCTCGGTAATATTATTGATGTAATCATCTGGAAACAGTAATTCGAAATCGGTATCAATTTGTAAATCTTTTACGTATTCTTTGGTTTCGATATTGTTTTCGGTAGGATACAATTCTTTGAATTCATTTTCTTTCAATTCCTCAATGGCCTCGTTCATGATTTTTTGATAGGTATCAAATCCGATATCATTAATAAAACCACTTTGTTCGCCACCTAATAAATCTCCGGCACCACGAATTTCTAAATCTTTCATCGCAATGTTGATACCGCTTCCAAGTTCTGAAAATTGCTCTAGTGCCTGAATACGTTTTCGGGCATCATCCGTCATTGCCGAATAGGGAGGCGTGATGAAATAACAAAAAGCTTTCTTGTTGCTTCGTCCCACACGACCTCGCATTTGATGCAAATCGGACAATCCAAAATTATTAGCATTATTGATGAAAATCGTATTGGCATTTGGCACGTCCAATCCGCTTTCAATGATGGTGGTAGCAACCAAAACGTCGAATTCACCATTCATAAAACCTAACATCAGTTCTTCTAGTTTCTTTCCATCTAATTGCCCATGGCCAATACCAACTCGGGCATCGGGAACCAATCGTTGGATCATTCCGGCGACTTCCTTAATGTTTTCAATACGATTGTTGATGAAGAAAACTTGTCCGTTACGTTGAATTTCATACGAAATCGCATCCCGAATTAAATCTTCATGAAAACGAACTACATTGGTTTCTATGGGATATCTATTGGGTGGTGGCGTAGTAATTACCGATAAATCTCGGGCTGCCATCAACGAAAACTGCAAGGTTCTCGGGATAGGTGTTGCGGTTAATGTCAGGGTATCTACATTGGCAGAAATCGTTTTAAGTTTGTCTTTAACGTTCACTCCAAATTTCTGTTCCTCATCAATAATCAGCAATCCTAAATCTTTAAATTGCACATTTTTATTCACCAATTGGTGGGTTCCTATAATAATATCGAGTTTTCCTTCGCCCAATTCTTTTAGGGTTTCGGTTTTTTCTTTGGCAGTTCGAAAACGGTTTAAATAACCAATTGTAACCGGCATGTCTTTTAGTCGTTCGGTAAAAGTTCGGTAATGCTGGTAGGCCAAAATAGTGGTAGGTACTAAAACAGCAACTTGTTTTCCGTTATCCACCGCTTTAAATGCAGCACGAATTGCGACTTCCGTTTTTCCGAAACCTACATCGCCACATACCAATCTGTCCATCGGGCGATCGTTTTCCATGTCCATTTTCACATCGTTGGTAGAAGTGATTTGGTCGGGCGTATCTTCGTAAATAAAGGAACTTTCGAGTTCTTTTTGCAAATAACTATCGGGCGCACAAGCAAAACCCTTTTCCAATCTTCGCTTGGCGTACAATTGAATTAAGTTGAACGCAATGTGTTTAACCCGTGCTTTTGTTTTTTGTTTTAATGCTTTCCAAGCGCCTGAACCCAATTTATAAATCTTTGGAGGCGCGCCATCTTTACCGTTGTATTTTGAGATTTTATGCAGCGAATGGATGCTCACATACACAATATCATTATCTGCATAAACCAATTTTATGGCTTCTTGGGTTTTGCCTTCTACCTGAATTTTTTGCAAGCCACCAAATTTTCCAATTCCGTGGTCTATATGGGTTACATAATCGCCAACAGCCAAGGAAGTCAATTCTTTTAGCGTGATAGTTTGTTTTTTGGAATACCCGTTTTTGATGCTAAATTTATGGTAGCGTTCAAATATTTGGTGGTCGGTGTAACAAGCAATTTGGTGTTCTTCATCTACAAAACCTTGGTAAAGTGGAAAAACTATGGTTTTATATTTGGAATTTGGAATTTCAACATTGGAATTTTCGTCGCCGATATCTTCAAAAATATCATGAAAACGATTCGCCTGACTTTCATTGGAACAGAATAAATAATTCTTAATTCCATTGGAATTGTTGTCGTTTAAATTATTCAAAAGCAAATCAAATTGCTTGTTGAAAGAGGGTTGCGGTTGGATGTGAAATTCCAACGTTTTATCAATAGCAAAAGTTGGTGCATTGCTTAATTCTACTACCGAAAAGTAAAGTGCTTTCTTTAGGAATTGCTTCTGATTTAAAAACAATTCTTCGGGTTGCATCCTTTTAACGGTGGTGTCTAATTTAGAAAATGCTTCGGTTGCTTTAGCAAAAAGTTTGTCTAATTGTTGTCCGAGTAAATCGGTATCTTGAATAAAAAGCACCGTTTTTTCATGGATATAATCTAAAAAACTTTCGCGGTTTTCTTCAAAAAATTTATTTTCCACGTTTGGAATGATAGACACTTTTTTTAATTTTTCAATAGAAAGCTGGGTTTCTACATCAAAACTTCGAATGGAATCTACTTCATTACCAAAAAACTCTATCCGATAGGGATTGTCATTGGAGAACGAAAACACATCTATAATTCCACCACGAACTGAGAATTCTCCTGGCTCAGATACAAAATCTACTCTTTTGAAATTGTATTCAAATAAAACTTCGTTAATAAAATCAATCGCCAATTTATCGTTTACCGAAATCTTGAACGTATTTTTTTCGAGTTCTTTTTTGGTTACTACCTTTTCAAAAATTGCTTCGGCATACGAAACAATAATAGCAGGTTTTTTGCGAGAATTAATTCGGTTTAAAACCTCGGCTCTAAGTAATATATTGGCATTGTCGGTTTCGTCTATTTGGTATGGTCGTCTGTACGATCCTGGGTAAAACAAAACGTCTTGGTCGTTAAGAAGCTGTTCTAAATCGTTGAGGTAGTAAGCGGCTTCTTCCTTATCATTAAAAAGTAAAAGAAAAGGCACTTCGGCTTTTTCAAAAGTGGCTTCTACTACTAATGACAGCGCTGACCCCAGTAATCCCTTGGCATTTATTTTAATGTCGCGTTGTTGTAAAGTGGTTGCTAATTGCTGGACTTTAGCCGATTTTTGATAAACAGAAGTAATAGTGCTTTTACTCAAGAGGGTGGTTTTAGAAGATATTAATTTGGAATTGCTCTAGTGGTGTCCTTCATCATAATAAGGTCTTGTTCGCCTTCTTCCACTGGGATTTGGCTTCTTTTTACAATTTCCTCCATTTGCAATTGCAAGAAGTCGATTTCGGTATTTATTTCGCTAACCAATTTTATTACTTTTTGATCTGGAATTTGACGCAAATGAATGTACAAATCCATCGTTTTTATTTTGGTAATAAGCACCGTAATACGTGTTTTCATTTGTGGCTTATTAAATTCTTCCGGAATTTTTAATTCTAAATCCATTGCTTTTTTAGACAAATCGGAGGCTTTTTTCTGAAATGCACCAATAGTACTTTTTGGTTTTTGGTTGATTTCAGTTAAAAAATTGCGCCATTCTACCCAGTTTTGAATTTTGCTCTGTGTAGTTGCTTCTATTGGAGAAATATCAAAGTTCCAACCTCTGTTTATAGTATTAAAAACAACCTCTTTTTTTTGAGCTTCTTTTTTTTGTTCAATGATTAATTGCGCGTCGTCTTCTTTACAAGAAACAATTAATAGAGAAAATAATAGTATGTAGAAAGATTTCAATGGCATCAGCGAAATTTCAATTAGGTTACAAAAATACAAAAGTAGTAGTTTTGTTTTAGAGATTTTGTGAAAGGTTTGGTAAATGTTTGAGTGAGGGAAGTTAGAGTTATAAGTTTCCCTTATTCTTAATCGAAAACCTTATATTTGTATCACAAACAAACAAACTTATGACTACCAAAATATTAATTATTGGTGCTTGCGGACAAATAGGCACCGAACTCACCATGCAACTCCGTGCCGTTTATGGAAACGACAATGTGATTGCCTCAGATATTAGAAAGCTAAATAATGATATTGTCAACAAAGGTATTTTCGAGGTTATAAATGCTTTAGATTATAACCAAATTGAACATTTGGTTGAGCAATATCAGATTACAGACGTGTATTTAATGGCTGCTTTATTATCGGCTACAGCCGAAAAAAATCCTGCATTTGCTTGGGATTTAAATATGAATTCTTTGTTTCATGTCTTGAATTTAGCTAAAGCCAAAAAGATTAAAAAAGTATTTTGGCCTTCAAGTATTGCTGTTTTCGGACCAACAACTCCAAGAGAAAATACGCCACAATATACCATCATGGAACCTACCACGGTTTACGGAATTAGTAAACAAACTGGCGAACGCTGGTGTGAATATTACCACCACCAATATGGTGTGGATGTGCGAAGTATCCGTTATCCGGGGTTAATTAGTTGGACTACCGAGCCAGGAGGAGGTACTACCGATTATGCTGTGGATATTTACCATAAGGCATTAGAAAAGGGCACTTTTGAATGTTTCCTTTCAAAAGATACTAAGTTACCAATGATGTACATGGACGATGCCATTAGAGCAACAATAGAAATCATGCAAGCGGATAACGAAAATGTAAAAATTCGTTCGGCTTATAATTTGGCTGGAATTAGTTTTACGCCTGCACAAATTGCTGAAGAAATTAAAAAGCATGTTCCGAATTTCACAATTACCTATAAACCCGACTCCCGCCAAAATATTGCCGATAGTTGGCCGGCATCAATTGATGATTCTTTTGCTAGAGAAGATTGGGGTTGGAAACACCAATATGAAATGGATTCGATGACCACAATAATGTTAGAGAATTTAAAGAAATAGTATAGGCAACTTAAAAAATGAACCTTAAAGGAACATTGAAAAAAGTACTAAATAGAACATTTGCACCACCTGGTCGCTGTCGCTAGGTTACATGGGCTCAAATAATTATGTTTTTATATTAATGCGAAATGTCTTTTTGTAAAATCTATCATTCTATGTGGTTTAAAAATCACATGCAATGAGTTAAAAAAACAAATCCTAATTAACTTAATAATTAGGATTTGTTTTTTAAAATAGAATAAAGATTATTTTGCTAATTCATATCTTCTAGTAACTTCTGCCCAATTGATAACATTAAAGAAAGCTTCAATATAATCAGGGCGACGGTTTTGGTAGTTTAAGTAATAAGCATGTTCCCAAACGTCCATAGCAAGAATTGGAGTTCCACCACATCCTACACCAGGCATAAGTGTGTTATCTTGATTAGGAGTTCCGCATACTTCTAGTTTTCCGTCTTTTATACAAAGCCAAGCCCAACCTGAACCGAATTGAGTAGCACCTGCTTTAGCAAATGCTGCTTTAAAATCTTCAAATGAACCAAAATCTTTTTCAATTGCCGCTAATAATTCACCTGTTGGCAAACCACCACCATTTGGAGACATTACGGTCCAAAATAAATTATGATTAAAAAATCCACCTCCGTTATTTCTAATCGCCGCTTTTGTCATGTCTAGATTTTTTAGAATTTCTTCAATAGATTTTCCTTCTAAATCTGTTCCTGCAATAGCTGCATTTAAGTTAGTTGTGTAAGCATTGTGATGTTTTGAATGGTGAATTTCCATTGTTCGTGCATCAATATGTGGCTCTAAAGCGTCGTAAGCGTAAGGTAATTGTGGTAATTCAAATGCCATAATATATTTTATTTATGTTAGTACTAAAATTGATTTCAAATTTATACATTTATCTTTATAAAAGAAAACACTTTTTTTACATAAATCACATGAGAAAAAATATGCTAAAACTTAATGATTCAAAAACGAGATTTGTATTGCTATTTCTTTTGATTGCAATTAATTCCTTTTCACAAACTTTTTTCAAATATAAAATTAGCAAACCCTATTGCGTTTTTAATTTTATGGAAACATCAATTGGCTCCCACGGCACTTCAATTACATTAGAAGAATTCATTCAAGAAAACACAAAAAACGACATTGAGTTTAGAAAATTATCTGAGGAGTATAAAAAAATAAATTTATACAATCAGTTCAAATTTGATGGTTTTCCAGAAGATAGAAATAATTATGGAAATTCTTTTGATATTATTTCTATGAATGCTGTAAACTCCTCTAATTTAGAAGAATTCAAACAAAAAAATCTAGGATTAATAACCATTTCGGATAATGAAAAACTTTATGAAATATTAAAAAAGGCTGAAAAACTATATGATAAAATAATTTGGAAGGAAAGTGAAAAAAAATTAAAAAGCCAATTAAAAGAACTTTCAAAATACGAAAAAAGTAACGCTTCCATATTTCAAAAATTTAATCGTTTTTATAACTCTTCTTGGACAGAAAAAACTCCTTTTAACGTTGTAATATATCCAATTCCTGGCAGTAAAGGAAATACAACAGCAACGCCACACATCAATGCTTTGTGTGTAAGTATTTTAACAGAAGACAAAGATAGAATAGGGGCAAATGGAGTAGCACTTCATGAAATGTGTCATGTTTTATTTCAAAATCAATCCAAAGAAGTGCAAAATCAACTAGATAACTATTTCAAGGAGAATCAATCTATTTATTCTAAACAGGCTTATACTTATATTAATGAAGCATTAGCAACAGCTCTTGGAAATGGCTATGCTTACAAAGAAATGAATGGCAAAATTGATGAATCAGAATGGTATGCTGATGAAACAATAAATGGTTTTGCTAAGGCAATTTATCCACTAGTTGAAGATTATTTGCAAAAAAATAAAACAATTGATAAGGAATTCATAGACAAATCAATTCAATTATTTTCAGAAAAATTTCCAAATTCAATTTATAACTATGCTCAATCCTTAAATAAAACAATAGTTTATTATGATGATTTTGAAGGAAATGAACTTGTAAATAAGTTGAGTAAATATTTTCAGATTTCCAATATAAATCAATCCTCTCCAATCCTTCATCCTTATAGTATTGAAAGTATAACCAGTAATAATGAAAATCAATTCTTTATAATTGATACAAATCAAAATGAAACATTAAAAAGTCTTTCAGAATATTTTCCTGAAATAAATGAGATTAAATTTGAAAAAACTCCTTTAAATTTAAGTTTTATAGATGGAAAAAAGAGAACTATAATTATGTTGGTTTTAAACAATAAAAGCGAATTAGATTTAGAGTTGAAAAAAATGAAGGAAAAACAATTTTTCAATTCAAAGCAATTAATTCAGAAGTAAATGAATGCCAAATTTGTGTCTAAATGATTAAATTTGAATTACATTTATCCAATTAAAATTATAACCCTTTCGGACAATTATTATGACTATCCACAAACCAGCATTTTCAATATACGACGCATCGGCAGGCTCCGGAAAAACCTATACTTTGGTAAAAGAATACCTTAAAATTATTCTCTTAGCCACCAAAAATGATGCGTACCGCAACATACTCGCTATTACTTTTACCAATAAAGCAGTACACGAAATGAAAAGTCGTGTGGTAGAAAGTCTGTCGGAATTTGCTTCAGACAATCCTTCGGAAAAAGCGTTATTGTTGATGCAAGATATTCATGCAGAAACAAAATTGTCTTTACCAGACATGAAGGTTAAAGCTAATAGCATTATCAAAAATCTCATTCATAATTATGCTGCTTTTGATATTTCTACCATTGATAAATTCACACACAAAGTAATTCGGGCATTTGCTCACGATTTAAATTTACCAATCACTTTTGAAGTTTCTTTAGATACCGAGAATCTTTTAACGGAAGCCGTAGATGCTATTATTGCGCAAGCTGGTGAAGATGAAATTTTGACCAATTTATTGGTAGATTTTACCATGGAAAAAACCGATGAGGATAAATCGTGGGATGTTTCTCGTGAAATAATGGATACCGGTAGAATGATTTTGAACGAAAATAATCGCGAAGAAATCACCCATTTTAATACTAAATCGATTACTGAATTTACAGAAATTAAAGCTAAACTTGGTGCTCTTTCGAAAGAAATTGAAGACGAAACGGTTGCATTAGCAAACGAAGCATTAGAATTAATTGACAAAAACGGAATTGATTTAAAATCTTTTTCTGCAGGCCATTTTCCTAGACATTTGTTGAGTATTCAAGAGCGAAAATTTAACCCAGCTAATAAAATGTATCGCGAAGATGACGATATAAAAATCAATAAAACTGCTAAAGATACGGCTATTATTGAAAGTATTATTCCCGACTTACTAGCTATATTGTCAGAGATTTATCAAAAATTTGAAAAGCAAAATTTCTATGAGGCGTTTATAAAAAATATTACGCCGCTATCATTATTGAATACCGTTAGTAACGAATTAGCTAAAATACAAAAAGAACAAAATATCCTTTCTATTGCCGAGTTCAATAAATTAATTAACGAACAAATTCAAAACCAGCCTGCGCCTTTTATTTACGAGCGATTGGGAGAACGCTACAAGCATTTTTTTATGGATGAATTTCAGGACACTTCTGAAATGCAATGGCAAAATTTGATTCCGTTAATTGATAATGCGTTAGTTAGCGAAGATATGGAAGGAGAAAGAGGTTCATTAATGCTTGTTGGCGATCCAAAACAATCTATTTACCGTTGGCGTGGTGGTAAAGCAGAGCAATTTATTGAGTTAAGCAAAGATAAAAATCCGTTTAACAACCCCGATAAAAATGCATTTACGTTAGGGACTAATTATAGAAGTTATTCGGAAATCATAGAATTTAATAATGATTTCTTTGGGTTTTTATCTAAAGAATTTGAAAACGAAGATTATAAAGATTTGTATCTGAACCATAGCCGCCAAAAAACTAATAGTAAGAAAGGTGGTTTTGTTTCTATTTCATTTTTCCCAAAAATAGAGGAGGAAGAATTAGAGGAAGATAGTTTGGATAAAAATGAACTCTATTTGGAGGCTACTTTTAAGAAAATTGAAGAAGCAAAAACAAATGGGTTTAAGAATAAAGATATTGTTATTTTAACCCGAAAAAAATCACAAGGAACTGCCATTGCTAATTTCTTAACTGAAAATGGTATTTCGATTCTTTCTTCTGAAAGTTTGTTGATTGGCTCGTCGTCGGAAGTACAATGTGTGGTTAACATTTTACGTTATTTAAAAAACAGTAACGATCAAGAAGCAAAAGCCAATTTCCTATATTATTTGGCTAATAACCAGCAAGACCAACTAGAAATTCATGATTTTATAGCACAAGGAATTGGGCATAGAAACGAGAAGGATTTTCAGACATGGCTACTTCAATTCGGATTGGATTTTTCTTTTGAAAACAGCAGAAAAAAATCCTTATATGAGGCAACAGAAATTATCATTTCGAAAGTAATTCTTGTTGCAAAACGAAATGCGTATGTTCAATATTTTCTAGATATTGTTCTAGAACGCGATATTAAAAACCAAGCAGGAATATCGGATTTCTTGAATTATTGGGATAAAAATGGAGAAAAATTGAGCATTCCATCGCCTGAAGGAAACGATGCCGTTCGGATAATGACCATTCATAAATCGAAAGGATTGGAGTTTCCAGTGGTGATTTTTCCTTTTGCAGAAGAAGATTTCAGCCGAGGTCCGAAGGAAAAGATTTGGCTTAATGCCGATGAAGAAATCGTTGGTTTGCCTAAAGCATTAGTCGATAAAAGCAGTAAAGTAGAAGGTTATGGCGCAGAGGCTTCCCAAATTTATAACCAGAAAAAGCAAGAAGATTTGTTGGATACAGTTAATGTGCTTTATGTTGCTTTAACCCGTGCCGAAGAACAATTGCACGTAATTTCGGCAATGAATCTGAAGAAAGATGGCGCTTTGCCCAAAAATTTATCGTCTTTTTTCATTGAATTTTTACAAGATAAAGGCTTTGAGGAAACGAAACTTAATTATGAATTTGGTAACCCCGAAAAATTATCTGTTGACCATAAAAAAGTAAAGGAAACGCAAACCATTCCGCAAGTTGCTGCAACTTTGAATCCAAAAAACATCAAAATTGCCCAACGCGAAAGTGTAATGTGGAACACAAAACAACAAAATGCTATTGAATACGGTAATACCATCCACGAAATTTTATCTTTTGTAAAAACTAAAAATGACATTGATTTGGCCATTTCTAAAGCCATCGAAAACGGTTTGATTGTTTTTACCCAAAAAGAGGAAGTGTCTAAAACCATCCATGAAATTGTAAACCACCACGATTTGGAGGCCTTTTTCTCGGCAGGAACGAAAGTTTTAAACGAGCAAACTATCATCCAAAAAGAAGGAAATCTAGTAAAACCAGATAGAATGGTGCTTAATAGTTCTAATGAAATTTATTTATTGGATTATAAAACAGGTTCTCATTTGCCAAAACACCAAGAGCAAATAGAAAATTATCAAAAAGCCATTGAAGACATGGGATATAAAGTGGTTAAAAAATCACTTATTTACATAGGAGAAGGGATTGAAATTGTAAATCTTTAAATTATGAAAATAACATTTAAATTTTTCACCACTTTTTTATTTCTGATTTTTCTTTCGTGCTCAAAAAAAGAAAAAAGTGTAAAAGTTGTTACAAATGATTCTATCTCCAAGAAGCATCAAATTGTTGATTCAAGAAATGATTCAATTAGAAAGAAAACACTTTTTAAATTAAAAAGAATTTATGAGTTTGATAATTACCCAATTAAGTTGTATTCTGGGAATTTAGCAAAACCAAATTTTAAGAATGATGAGTTTGCAAATGATAAAGAGTATATTGAATTTATAAAAAAGGGTTGTAAGGAAAACGGAATAAATTATGCAGGACATTATACTATTATACAAATGAGTTGTGGTTGTATGTGTGAGCACTTCTTTATGATTGATAGAATTACAGGTGAAATTCACAATGACTTTAAACCTGATCAAGATGGGTGTTATGGATATTTATATAAAAAAAATAGTATTCTAATAATAGGAAACTCAAGCGCTTTTGTAGATGATAAGCACGAATATTACGGAGAGCCTTTTGAAGAACCTGTGTTTTATTTATGGAAAAAGGATAATTTTATTCAACTAAAATAAGACCTTTGCGACTTAGTGCCTTCGTGGCAATTAACAAAAACAAAACAAACTAAAATATGTACGGAAAGATTCAACAACATTTGCAAAACGAGTTGCAAACTATTCAGGATAATGGCATTTTTAAACGTGAACGCATTATTACTTCTCCGCAAGGAGCAGAAATCACTGTTAATGGAGAAACCGTTTTAAATTTTTGTGCCAATAATTATTTAGGATTATCCTCACATCCCGAAGTGATTCAGTCTGCTAAAGACGCATTAGATTCGCATGGATTCGGAATGTCATCGGTGCGTTTCATCTGTGGAACCCAGGATATTCATAAAACTTTAGAAAAAAAGATAGCCGATTTCTACGGAATGGAAGACACTATATTGTATGCTGCTGCTTTTGATGCTAATGGAGGCGTTTTCGAACCATTATTAGGAGAAGAAGATTGTATTATTTCGGATAGTTTGAATCATGCTTCTATTATTGATGGGGTTCGTTTATGTAAAGCAGCACGTTACCGTTATGAAAATTCCAATATGGAAGATTTAGAACAACAATTGATTAAAGCAACTGAAGCTGGACATCGTTTTAAACTAATTGTTACGGATGGAGTATTTTCTATGGACGGATTAGTAGCTCCATTAGATAAAATTTGTGATTTAGCAGATAAATACGATGCTTTAGTAATGGTAGACGAATGCCACGCTGCAGGTTTTATCGGTGCAACAGGAAAAGGTACGCCTGAAGCAAAAGGAGTAATGGGACGTGTTGACATTATAACTGGAACTTTAGGAAAAGCCCTTGGAGGCGCTATGGGTGGTTATACAACTGCCAAAAAAGAAATTATTGAAATACTTAGACAACGATCACGTCCGTATTTATTTTCCAATTCTTTAGCACCTGCTATTGTTGGCGCCTCTATAAAGGTATTTGAACTTTTAGAAAAAGATACTACTTTAAGAGATAAATTGGAGTGGAATACTAATTATTTCAAAGCAGGATTGCGCGCAGCAGGAATTGATTTTATTGATGGCGATTCTGCAATTGTTCCAGTAATGTTATACGACGCTAAACTTTCGCAAGTTATGGCAGATGAGCTATTAAAGAAAGGGATATATGTTATTGGGTTCTTTTATCCTGTAGTTCCAAAGGATAAGGCGAGGATACGAGTTCAGCTTTCTGCTGCTCATACTAAAGAACATTTAGACCTTGCAATAAAAGCATTTACAGAAGTAGGTAAGTCCTTAAAAATCATATAATGTAGAATTTTAGCTCTAACATTTTGATAATTCATTTATTGGTATTACTTTTGCATCATTATATATTTATAATCTAACAAAACTAAGTATGAAACATCTTAACAAATTAGTTGCTTTATTGATGCTTTTGGGACTAAGTTCTCAAGCACAAGACAGTGACAACACATGGGCTATTTCGTTTGGATCAAACGCAGTAGACGGAGGCAGAGTAAGTGCTGCATCAAGCATTAAAGATCAATTTTCTCAGTATTTTGACGCTAAAGGTTATTGGAGTATTTTACCTTCAGTATCTACTCTTACAGTATCTAAATATGTTGGAGACAACTTTACTTTTGGAGTAACAGGTTCTGTAAACAAAATGAGTAAACTTGTAGGGGATAGAATTTATAATTCAGAAGCAAACATTTCTACTTATCCAGTAACTAATCCTGGAGATTTAATGTATTATGGAGTAGATGGTGTTGTAAAATACAGCTTCATGTCTTTAATTAAATCTAGTACATTTGAGCCTTCTGCACATATTGGTGGAGGTTACACATGGTTAGGTGATTCTTCTGCTGGAACAATCAACGGTGGATTTGGATTAACTTATTGGTTATCTAAACAAGTTGGTTTATCTTGGAATTCAACTTACAAATATTCATTTGATGATTCAAGAAATCCTAAATTTGATGTACCAACTCATATGTTACATTCAGCAGGTCTTATTTTCAAATTTGGAGCTAAAGATGCTGATGGAGACGGAATCTACGATCGTTTAGATGCTTGTCCTAATAATGCAGGTCCAAAAGAATTTAACGGATGTCCTGATACTGATGGTGATAAAATCATCGACAAAGATGATGCTTGTCCTGAAGTTGCTGGTATTGCTGCTTTCAATGGTTGTCCTGATACAGATGGTGATGGTGTTGCTGATAAAGACGATGCTTGTCCTGAAGTTGCTGGAGTTAAAACATTAGGTGGTTGTCCAGACGCTGACGGAGATGGTATTGCTGACAAAGCAGACAAATGTCCACAAGTTAAAGGTCCTAAAGAAAATGGTGGTTGTCCTTGGCCAGATAGAGATGGAGATAAAGTTCTTGATAAAGACGACAAATGTCCAGATGTTGCTGGAACTGTAGCTAATCAAGGTTGTCCAGATGTAACTGATGAAGCTATCAAAAAATTGAATGACTATGCTAAAACTATCTTATTTGATAGCGGTAAAGCTTCATTCCAAAAACAAACTTTCCCAGTATTACAATCAATAACTGCTATATTAAAAGAATATCCAAGCGCTAAATTTAGCATTGAAGGACATACTGATAATACAGGTACAGAAGCTACTAATCAAAAATTATCTGAAGAAAGAGCTGGTGCTGTAAAAGGTTATTTAATTGAAAATGGAATTGCTGCTGATAGATTAGCTTCAGCTGGTTTTGGTCAAACTAAACCAATTGATTCTAATAAAACTAAAGAAGGTAAAGCTAACAACAGAAGAGTTGAAGTGAAATTAGTAAAATAATTTCTACCAAAATATTTTTAAAAACGCCCCGATATTCGGGGCGTTTTTTTTATATTTATCCAATGGAAAACAAAACTTTTCTGCAAAAAATTGCACAAGTAATATTAAACGAGTATTCTGATAAATTATCGGATACTATTATTATTCTTCCTAATAGAAGAGCAAAGGTATTTCTTATAGACGCATTAAAAAAGCAAGCTCATAAGACATTATTTGCGCCTGAAATAGTAAGTATAGAAGATTTTGTACAAGACCTTTCTGGAATCCGTTCAATCGATAGTGTAGAATTATTATTTGAATTTTATTCTATTTATTTAGAAATTACTGATACAGACAAAGAACCTTTTGAAACTTTCGCAAATTGGGCTAAAACACTACTTCAGGACTTTAATGAAATTGATAGATATTTATTAGAACCGGATAAAGTTTTAAAGTATTTAGAAAACATTAAAGAGATAGAACATTGGTCAGTGGATGTCGATAAACGTACAGATCTAATTGATAAATATCTTGTTTTTTGGAAAAAGTTGCCGCTTTACTACCATTCTTTATATGACTTTTTATTACAAAAAGGTGTTGGTTATCAAGGTTTGATATATAGAGAAGCAGTAAGAAACCTTAATCATTTTTCGGAATCTATAAAAGAAAAAAAATACATTTTTGCTGGATTTAATGCCCTCAATCAAGCCGAAGAAAAAATATTACAGCATTTATTAGCATTAGATAAAGCCAAAATTTATTGGGATATTGATGATGTATTTTTAAGAGATAAATACCATGATACAGGTCTTTTTCAACGTCGTTTTCAATCCGAATGGCCTTTCTATAAAAACAATCCATATGAATGGATTACCAACGATTACCAACACGAGAAAAACATTCAAGTTATTGGCACACCAAAATCAATTGGTCAAGCTAAAATAGTAGGAGATATTATTGATAAACATAGTAAAGGCAATAATGGAAATCTTCAAAATGTAGCTGTGGTACTTGGAGAAGAAAGTATGTTGCTTCCTATATTATATTCTCTTCCAGAAAGCGTTAAAGCTTTAAATATTACCATGGGATTCTCAAGCAAAAATAATCCCGCCCAGTTATTAATGGCTAAATTATTTAAAATGCATACTAATGCATTAAATAGAAATGCCAAAAGTTATGTGCTTTATTATAAGGATGTATTAGATATATTGACCCATCCGTTAATTGAACCTTTTGTTAATACATATGATTTGGTGAATCGTATAAACCAAAATAATTATACTTTTATTCTCCATAAAAAAATACTAGAATTACACCCTAATGGCAACGAATTATTTCAATTGCTTTTTCAAAAATGGGATACAAAGTCGGTCAATGTTCTTGAGAATTTATCTCGAATATTATTGCTAATAAAATCTAATTTGAGTCGGGATAATGAAGAAGAAAAGATAACAAATGCTTTTGTTTATTCAATTTTCAAAGTAATAAATCAAATGATTTCTTATTTTTCTTCTCATCAAAACATAGATAACATAGATACTTTATATGCAATTTACAAACAAGTAATTGATGTTGCTGAAGTATCTTTTGAAGGGGAACCATTAAATGGATTACAAATAATGGGAGTTTTAGAAAGCAGGGTTCTTGACTTTGAAACTGTAATTATCACTTCAGTAAATGAAGGTAAATTTCCTTCCGGTAAAAGTATGAATTCTTTTATTCCGTATGATGTTAAACGAGAATTAGGATTACCTACTTTTAAAGAAAAAGATGCGATCTATACGTATCATTTTTATCATTTATTGCAACGTGCTAAAAATGTTTACCTGTTGTATAATTCCGATAGCGAAGGATTAGATGCAGGAGAAAAAAGTCGTTTTATCACCCAATTAGAAGTTGAAAAGCAACCAAAACACAACCTTTCATTTCATGTTTATAATGCTGATGTTCCTGAAATTGCACACCAACCAATTCTAGTTCCAAAATCGGAAAGCATAATGCAACGATTGAAGGAAATAGCGGACAAAGGATTTTCACCCTCTTCATTAACTGCTTATATCCGGAATCCAATTCAGTTTTATTTTCAGCGAATTTTACATATTTCAGAAACAGATGAAGTAGAAGAAAATATTGCAATTAATACCCTAGGCACAATTATCCATGGTGCTCTAGAAGAATTATACAAGCCATTAATTGGTAAGATATTAATTGAAAATGATATTAAAACATGTATTAAAAACATTGATGAAGAGGTATTAATACAATTTAAAAAAGAATATAAAGAAGGTGATATTAAAAAAGGACGTAACCTATTGGCCTATGAAGTAGCCAAACGAAATGTACTTAATTTTTTAAAAACAGAACTTGAATCCATTCAAAATGGAGATAAAATTCAAATTAATGCTTTAGAGTCTAAATTAGGACGTGTTTTAGAACATCCAAATCTGCCTTTTCCAGTAAAAATTGCTGGAAATGTAGACCGAATTGAAAACCGCAACGGCCGAATTAGAATTATCGATTATAAAACAGGAAAAGTTGAAAAGGGAAGTGTTACTTTAAAAACTTGGAACGGATTAACCCAAGACATTAAAAATGATAAAATCATACAAATTCTCGCTTACGCTTTTATGTATGAGCCTCAATCTAATGGTTTAGAAATGGAAGCTGGTATAATTTCTTTCAAGAACTTAAAATCAGGATTTTTGCCATTTAATTTTAAAGTCGATAAAGAAGTAACACAAGTAATTTCTAGCGAAATAATGAACAGTTATTTAGAAGAAATTGTTGTATTACTAAATGAAATTTTAAACAAAGAATTTGCATTTGAGGAAAAGAAATGATCTAAACAAAAACTGCCTCCAAATGGAAGCAGTTTTTAGTAGGATATAGGGTAGAGATTTTATTAATACTGTTTTAATCTAGAAATAAAACTTAATATAGTTTGAGCTAATTCTGTTTGTCCCTTTTCACTATTAACATAGTTTTTATCCTTTTCATTAGAAAGAAACCCCATTTCAAGGACTAAAGTCGGACATTCTGATTTTTTCAAAATCATAAACGGAGCAGCTTTAATACCTCTATTTTTTAATGGAGTAGTATTAGAAATCGCTGTTGCCAATTGATTGGCTAATTCTTTTGATTTTTCTGAAGTTGGCGAGTTATCAGAGACATAAATTTCAAAGCCGTTTGCTTCTATATTTTTATTAAAATTAAAATGCAAAGAAATAGCTAAATCCGTTTGATATGAATTTACAATTCTAGCTCTTTCGTTTACATCAATAAATGAATCATTAGTTCTCGTAAATTGTATTTTTAAATCCGCATTATCATTCATATTTTGAATTTTATTAGAAATAATCTCTGTAAGTGCCTTCTCTGTTATTCCATCTATTGAGGCTCCAAAATCAGTCCCGCCATGACCAGCATCAATTACAATTGTTTTTATTTTTAAATTATATCCGTCTTTAAATTTTGTGACCCAAACAGATGTATCTGCTTTTGTTCTTGGTTTAACAACATTTTTTAAAGCTGATTTATAGGAAACTGAATATATTTTAATAGTATCTCCACCAAAATGCAAATGATTATTTTTAAAATTTTCATCAAAATATTTTTTAGTATATAATGTATATTGATACTCTTGTGGAAATCTTTTAGACCTAGCGTTTTTATGAACAAAACTATAGTGGTAATAACTAAAATCGGTTCGTTTATATTTTTTTATTTCTTCTTTAGTCTTAACTTTTCCATTTATCCAAACAGCTAAATTTTTAGTTTTCATTTTTTCAAATAATGGTTCCGGTATTTCATTTTCAATCATCATTTCTGGAGTGTAGCTTAAATATTTTCTTTTGTCTTCTAATGAAAGATCTTCATAAAGAATTACACTTTTTCTATTTGCCTTTTCATCATTTATTTTTACATAAACACCTTTGTAATAACTATCTCTAATTTTATCTTTGTCATTTAATTCAGAACTGGTGCTTTTTGAATTTGTATTGATTATCCTTTCTTGTGCCACAACTTTAATGCAGAAAAAGTAAATTAATCCCGCAAGAATTGGTACAATAGCTACTTTTTTATATAAAGCTATTTTTCGCGAAGTGTTTTTTGTCATCATAATTAATCGTTTTTTAGTTACTAAATAATTCAAATTACTGGCTAAGTAAATCGTTTGGTTTCCGTTGCTTTTTTGTAAAAGTAAATTTTGGTAAAAAGGAATATTATCATAGGTTTTCACAATCACCTCATCGGCAAGAAATTCGTGATTGAGTTGGATGGCTTTTTTGTATAAAATAAATAGCGGATTAAACCAGAATACGACTTTTAAGAATTCGATACACAATATGTCTAAAGTATGTTTTTGGCTTACATGAACTAATTCATGAGTGTACAATTCGTCTTCAATATTTCGATTATTGTAATCTTCAAAATTGATAAATATGGAATTCAGAAAAGTATGCGGAAGTGTTTTTTCTTCAACTAAAACCAAATTAGCATTTTTGTACTTTACAATTGGGTTGGATTTAGATTTTAAAATTAATTTCCATATGTTTTTTCCAAATCGGAGTAATAAAAGAAAACTTATCATTCCATACAAACTCCATAAAATGTAAGGAGTTAGATTGATATGTTCTTCTTTCGGTATAAAGTTTTCTATTTCATTTTCAGGAATTAGTGAAGAAGTGATTCGAGAAGTATTCAGTGGTTCCATGTTTTGAACAATAGGAACAATTTTGATAATTTCAAAAGTAAAAAACGGAATCATAAATGAAATTACTATCGAAAATAAAAGATAAAATCGATTGAATTGATGCATTTTTTCTCGTTCTAAAACCAAATGATAGAAGCCTAGTAAAACAGTTAAACTGATGGATGATTTGATTATAAAGTCTATCATTTTCTCTTTTTTTGAAGTTCGACATCGATGATTTTCTTTAAATCTTCTAATTCTTTTTCGGTCAGATTGGTTTCTCTTGTAAAGAAGGAAGCAAATTGTGAGGCAGAATCATTAAAGAAGTTTTTTATTAATCCGTTTACATGTTTAGAAAAGTAATCCTCTTTATTGACTAATGGAAAATATTCTCTTGAGTTCCCGAATTCATTATAGGCAACAAATTTCTTGTCAATCATCCTTTTTAATAATGTTGCTACAGTAGTTGTTGCTGGTTTTGGTTTTGGATACGATTTAAGTAAATCTTTCATGAAAGCTTTTTCAAGTTTCCATAAATGTTCCATTAACTGTTCTTCTGAATTTGACAATTGCATTGCTCTACGTATTTAGAATTAATTCTACAAATGTAGAATAACTTTTTAATTCTACAAGTGTAGAATCAAAATTTAACATTTATTTTTTTAAATTATGTTTCAAGTAAAAAATATTTGAATACTTCTAAACAAAAACTGCCTCCAAATGGAAGCAGTTTTTAGTAGGATATTGAGTAAAGTTTTTATTTTTTTAATAAATCTCTAATTTGGGTTAATAATTCTTCTTGAGAAGGACCAGCTGGAGCAACAGCTATAACTGGTTTTTTCATTTTGTTGTAAGATTTTACGATGAGAAACATCACAAATCCAACCACTAATAAACTAATAATAGTGTTAATCCATTTACCAAGTGCAATAACATTTGCAGGAACTACAGTGCCATCAGCTCTCTCAGTAGCTTCATCTAGCGTGTAAGCAATAGACGAAAAATCCATTCCGCCAGAAAAGTGGCCTACAACCGGCATGATAATGTCACCAACAAATCCAATTACAACGGCGCCAATCGCTCCAGCCATGATTACAGCAACTGCAAATTCTACTACATTGCCTGTCATGATAAAATTCTTGAATTCTTTTAACATAATTCCTTTTTTATTTGATTAATACTAGGTGTTACTCAAATATAAAAAAAATAAAGTCAATAAAAGAAATTTACAACTATTCTCGATAAAATACCCTTTTTACCCTTTGAGATATACTTGTCATGATTTCATAAGGAATTGTATCTAGTCTTTTAGCCATGTATGAAACGCTTGGCATTTCTCCAAATACAATTGTTTCAGTTCCTTCTTTACATTCTATTCCGGTGACATCTACCATTAGCATATCCATACAAATGCTCCCGATTATTGGCGCTTTTTTGTTTTTTATTACTACATATCCAATTCCATTTCCCCAATGTCTTGATATTCCATCGGCATAACCAATAGGGATAGTCGCTATTTTAGTTGGAATAACCGCTTGAAACTTTCTTCCGTATCCTACACTTTCACCTACACCAATAGTTCGTATCTGAGAAATTATAGATTTTAGGGTTCCTACATTTTCTAATAACTTTTGCTCCTCCTCGTCATTAGAAACGCCATAAAGGCCAATTCCTAATCGAACCATGTCGTATTGCGCTTGATGAAAATTGGTAATTCCTGATGTGTTTAATAAGTGCCGAATTGGATTTATTTGTAATTCTTGCATTATTTGAGAAGACATTTTTTCAAATAATTTAATTTGTGATAATGTAAAATCTATAAATTTCATATCATCGCTAGCGGCTAAATGCGATAGAATACTTTTTACTTCCACCGTATTATTATCTTTTAATTTTGCTATCAGTTCGGATAAGTTTTCTTCTTCAAAACCCAATCGGTGCATTCCGGTATCTAGTTTTAAATGAATAGGAAATTTTTTTAATTTCTTTTGTTCGGCAAGTTTTAAAAAAGCGTTTAATCCTTTTATGGAATATATTTCAGGTTCTAATTCATTTTGAATTATTGATGGAAAGCTTGTGTTTTCAGGATTCATTACCATAATTGGCAAATTAATGCCTGCCAATCGAAGTGAGATTCCTTCATCGGCAAAAGCCACACCAAGATAATCTACTTTGTGGTGAGAAAGTAATTTGGCAACTTCAAATCCGCCATTGCCATAACTAAAAGCTTTTACCATCACCATCAATTTGGTGTCGGGATTTAATTTAGATTTAAAGAAATTCAAGTTGTGACTGATGGCATTTAGATTAATTTCTAATACCGTTTCATGTGTTTTTTCCTCTAACAAGGAAACGATTTCTTCAAAGTGAAAATGACGAGCTCCTTTTACTAATATAGTTTCATTTTCAAATGTTATCTTATCAAAACCCTCTAGAAATTTTTTAGTATTTTCAAATGCTAAACAATTTGGAAACTTCTTCTGGTAACCCGAAATTGTTTTTCCAATAACAATGACTCGGTTGATTTTATTGGAAACAATTAAATGTGAAACTTTTGAATATAGTTCTTCGGTAACTAAGCCAGATTGAAAAATATCTGAAAGAATTAGTGTTTTCTTTTTAAATTGTTTTTGACTTTCTAGAAAATCTAAAGCAATTTTTAATGACTGAAAATCAGAACTATAACTATCGTCAATAATAGTTGTGTTATTGTTTCCGTTTTTTACTTTCAGGCGCATTTCAACCGGATATAATAGCAACATTCGTTGTTGAATAATATCTTGATCGTAATTAAAATATAGTAATACCATTAAGCACTGCAAGGCATTTTCAATAGATGCTTGATCAGAAAAAGGAATTGTGATGGAAAAACAAAGTTTTTGATAGGTGATTTTTAGTTCCGTTTTGTCAGGGCTTTCTTTTGCAATAACAAATACGTCGGCTTTTCCATCATCAGAACTCCATGTAAAGGTTTTTATTTTAGGATTTAAAAAGGCTTCAATGGTTCTGTTTTTATTCATAATTAAAACTTCTGCTGAACTAAAAAGTTTTAATTTTTCTTTAATTTTTTCTCCAGCATCGTGAAACCCTTCATCATGAGCAGACCCTATATTAGATAGAATACCGATAGTTGGATTTATGATTTTTTGAAGATTTGTCATTTCATTAACTGTTGAAATTCCGGCTTCAAAAATCCCGAGGTTGTGTTTTTCATTTATCCCAAGAACCGAAAGCGGAACACCGACTTGGGAGTTATAACTTTTAGGAGACCGAATAATATTATAATCAGGACTTAACAAGAAATTTAACCATTCTTTGATGATGGTTTTTCCGTTGCTACCTGTTATTCCAATTATAGGAAAATCAAAATCACTCCTGTAGGCAGCTGCAAATGTTTGCAAAGCTTGTAGTGTGTTTTCTACCACTAAGAAATTTGCTTTTCCCTGTAAATTAGATGGTATGTAACTTACTACAAAATTTTGGACTCCTTGTTCTAAAAGTTCAGCAACATAGTGATGCCCATCGTGATTGGGTCCTAAAAGAGCAAAATATAAGGTACTATTTCCATTTTGAAGAGATCTGCTATCAATTGAGATAGTGTCAATAATAGCAATATCATTTATTCCAACAAATTTGGCTTTTAGAATTGGAATGATATTTCGGATGGATAGTGTCAAGATTTAGTTTTTTTATTTTCGCCAACTACATGCACAGCATCTTTAACGTCCAAATTTTCTCGCATTGCTTTAAAATAGGAAGCGCGACTTAATGGTTCGTATTCATCATTTTCTCCTAAAAGAACCAAATTGGTGCTATCGGCTTTTCTAAAGCTATAATTTGCTAAATTTCCTGTTCGGGTACAAACAGCATGAACTTTAGTTACGTATTCGGCTGTAGCCATAAGAGCTGGCATAGGTCCAAATGGATTTCCTTTAAAATCCATATCTAATCCTGCAACAATTACTCTAATTCCAGAATTGGCTAGGTCATTACAAATTTTCACTATCTCGTCGTCAAAAAACTGTGCTTCATCAATACCAACTACATCGCAGCCTTGCGCCAAAATTGCTATATTGGCAGCAGCAGGAACAGGGGTAGAGCGAATTTCATTTTTATTGTGAGAAACTACCATTTCTTCGTCGTAACGAGTGTCAATAGCAGGCTTAAAAATCTCCACTTTTTGCTTAGCAAATTGGGCTCTGCGCAACCTTCGAATGAGTTCTTCGGTCTTTCCAGAAAACATAGATCCACAGATTACCTCTATCCAACCAAATTGTTCTTTATGATTTACTGTATTTTCTAGAAACATTTTGTATTTTTAGACCTTAAAAAAGGATTTGTTTTTATTACTTTGTATCGAAACAAATTTATTATAAAATAAGATAAGTTAGTCACTGTAATTTTAAAAGTTATGAAAAAAAGATTGGAAGCCGAGTTAATCAGCATTGCCCACCGTGTTTTAAAATTAAAAAATAAATCTGAAATAGATCAATTGTATCTAGAAACTAGAAAATTATACGAAACTTTATCTGTTTTAAAATTCTATGGTGATAATTACGAGCAACTTAAATCGGAAATTACAAAAGAAGATTTAGAAGAAAAATTATCTTCTGTGGAAGAAGACATAAACCCAATAGAATTTGAAATTAACCCAATAGAATTAGTTTCAGAAGATTCTATAGCGGAGACTATTGCTGAAATTGAAGTTGTAGAAGAAGTCGAGTCTGTTGAAGAAAATAATGAAATTGAGGAAGTGGAAGATGAAATAGAAGAGGAGGAAAGCTTTATTGAGGAAAGTGATAATAACGAAGAAGAATTTCCTGAAACAGATCTAAAAGAAATTAATTTTGAACCAATATTTGAATTGGCAACAGAAGCACCAATTGAAGATATTGTTGAAGAAAAAGTACAAGAAAAAAAATCAGAAGCCAAACAAATTTCTTTTGAAGATTTACTTGGCGAAAATTATAATGAACCAGTTTTTGTAAAGCCAAACGATGTGGTTATTCCACCTTCATTAAAAAGTGTATTGGATGAAAAACCAATGTCTCTTAATGACCAACATTCTAAAGCTATTAATATTGGAATGAATGACCGAATTGCGTTTGTAAAACATCTTTTTGCTGATAGTGATGAAGATTACAATCGTGTATTATCGCAGTTAAATACGTTCAGTACTAAGGAAGAGGCTATTGATTTTATTGAAGAAATTATCAAACCAGATTATGATAACTGGAAAGGAAGTGAAGAATATGCAGAACGATTTATGGAAATTGTTGAGAACAAATTCAATTAAATGGCGAAGCTATATATTGTTCCTACGCCAATTGGAAACCTAGAAGACATGACTTTTAGAGCTATAAAAGTTCTAAAAGAAGCCGATTTAATCTTGGCAGAAGACACGCGCACTAGCGGAAAATTATTGAAACATTACGAGATTTCAACCCATATGCACAGCCACCATATGCATAACGAACACAAAACGGTTGAAAATTTGATTTCAAGATTGAAAGGTGGCGAAACCATTGCATTAATTAGTGATGCAGGGACCCCTGCCATTTCCGATCCTGGTTTTTTACTCACCCGCGCTTGTGTAGAAAATAATATTGAAGTAGATTGTTTGCCAGGAGCAACAGCCTTTGTACCCGCCCTTGTCAATAGCGGTTTACCCAACGACCGATTTATATTTGAAGGTTTCTTGCCCGAGAAAAAAGGACGACAAACCCGTTATTTGTTTCTAGCTGAAGAAACACGAACAATGATTTTTTATGTTTCCCCACATAAATTAGTAAAAACCTTAGCCGAATTTGTTCAATATTTTGGTGCCGATAGACCCGTTTCTATCTCCAGAGAATTATCCAAACTGCATGAAGAAACCATTCGTGGTACTGCAGAAGAAGTTCTTAAACACTACGAAGCAAAACCTCCAAAAGGAGAAATTGTTGCTGTTGTTGGTGGGAAAAAATAAGGGACTTTTTTTTATTGTTCAGTAATAAGTTTATTCAAGTAAATGAAAAAATCATTATATTGTTGTTGATAACATCATTTTCTTCTTTCCATAAAATCTTAATTCCTAATTAAAATGCGTTGGACTATAAAATCAAAGCCAGAAAAAGAGAAAGTTCAAAAACTACAAAGTGATCTTAATGTAGACGAACTTATTGCTACTTTATTATTTCAACGTGGGGTGGAAAACTACGAACAAGCCAAAACATTTTTCCGACCATCGTTAGATGATTTACACAATCCGTATTTGATGAAAGATATGGATAAAGCAGTTGCTCGTATTGAAAATGCAATTGAAAAGGGTGAAAGTATATTAGTCTTTGGCGATTATGATGTAGATGGAACCACTGCAGTTTCGTTAGTTTCGAGTTATTTGAGAAGTTATTACCCAAATGTTGCTACTTATATACCAGATAGATACGACGAGGGTTATGGTATTTCTTATAAAGGAATTGACTTTGCCGAGGACAATGGATTTACTTTAATTATTGCTTTAGATTGTGGAATTAAATCTATCGATCATGTTGCGTATGCAAATGCTAAAAATATAGATTTTATTATTTGTGACCACCATAGACCAGGGGATGAATTACCGAATGCTATCGCCGTTTTAGATCCAAAACGAGAAGATTGTTTTTATCCTTATGATGAACTTTGCGGATGTGGTGTAGGATTTAAGTTGGTGCAAGCCCTTGCGGAACATCGCGGTCAAACTATTGAAGATTTAATTCTTTATTTAGATTTAGTTGCTACTGCTATTGCAGCCGATATTGTTCCTATTACTGGAGAAAATAGAGTTTTAGCAAAATTTGGATTGGAAGTTATCAATGCTAAACCACGACCTGGAATTAAAGCATTAATTCAAAATGTAAAGAAAAAAGTACTTACTATTACTGATGTAGTTTTTATTATTGCTCCGCGAATAAATGCTGCAGGAAGAATAAAACACGGAAACGAAGCAGTTGCGCTTTTAACAGAATATAATTTAGAACAAGCCGAACAATTTGCGGCTGAAATTGAACAACACAATACCGATAGAAAAGGGTTAGATAAGCAAATTACTGTTGAAGCCTTATCTCAAATAGAAAATAACAATGAAAAAGAAAATTTCACCACGGTTTTGTATCAAGAAAATTGGCACAAAGGTGTAATCGGAATTGTGGCTTCGCGGTTAACAGAAACTTATTACCGCCCAACAATTGTATTTACAAAAAGTGGTGACAAACTTGCCGCCTCGGCTCGTTCAGTAAAAGATTTTGATGTGTATAATGCTTTGGAGGCTTGTGCCGAGCATTTGGAGCAATTTGGCGGGCATAAATATGCTGCTGGAATGACTTTGAAAGAAGAAAATTATTTAGCTTTCAAAGAGGCATTTGAAAAAGAAGTACGGAATACCATTTCTCCCGAATTATTAATTCAAGAAATAGAGGTAGATGCTGAGATTAACTTTAGGGATATTAATCCTCGGTTTATTAGATTATTGAGTCAGTTTGAGCCTTTTGGACCAGGGAATATGACTCCAACTTTTAGTACTAAAAACATTAAAGATACAGGCTATGCCAAGCCACTTGGGAAAGAAGACGAACATTTAAAATTATTTGTAAAACAAAATAACTCTGAAGGTTTTGGCGCTATTGCTTTTAATCATGGCACTAAACTAGAAATGGTTTCTAACCAAAAACCTTTTGAAGCCGTTTATTGTATTGACGAAAATGAGTTTAATGGAAAAGTAACAGTGCAATTAAGGATTAAAGATTTAAAGAAGTAAAATTCTCTTATCTTTTGCTTCAAAAAACATAAGGTAATGAGATTAAGAAAAGGTCTTGATTTCAAATTTTTCTCCATCGAAAACGCCATAGGTGAAATAACCTATCCAGTCACCGAGATTGACGTACTCAGAGTTGTCGCCAACTTTGACAATCATGGGTAGGTGGCGGTGTCCAAAAACAAAGTAATTGTAGTGTTTGGTTTCTAGTTTTCGTTTGGTGTATTGAATTAGCCATTCATTATCTTCTCCTAAAAAAACGACATCTTCAGCACCTGAAATTAATTTATTTTTAACCGAAAGATGTTGCGCCAATTTCATGCCAATATCGGGGTGTAACCAGCGGTAAAGCCATTTTGAAAAAGGATGAACAAAGACTTTTTTCATTCGTTTATACCCTTTATCACCTGGTCCCTTGCCATCGCCATGACCTATTAAAAATGTTTTTTCGTTGAAAGTGAATTCTTTATTGTCATGATAAACAGGAATGTTCAACTCTTTTTGAAAATAGTCGTTCATCCATAAATCATGGTTGCCAACAAAAAAATATATTGGAATTCCGCTATCTCTTATTTCGGCAAGTTTCCCCAGAACTCTAATAAATCCTTTTGGAACAACGGTTTTATATTCAAACCAAAAATCGAATAAATCGCCTAACAGAAATATTGCTTCAGCATCTTTTTTCACTTCATCAAGCCAAGCAACAAACTTTTGCTCACGCGGAAAACTTGCTTCTCGAGTTGGAGCTCCAAAATGTTGGTCAGAGGCGAAGTATATTTTTTTATTAGACATTGAGTAAAAGTAATAAATTACATATTATCAGAGGCATACCATTCGGCAAATGAACTTTCGGTTTCTTGTAATTTTAGAGAATGTAATAGAATTTCCTTAGGCAATCTATCGCTAATTTTCTTAGCAAAATCAATTACCATGTTTTCACTTGTAGGTTGGTAATCTACTAAAATAACATGATGTCCACGGTTTTTTAGTTCTTCGGCTAAATCTACGTGGGGAGTATTTTTATTGAAAACAGAAGCATGATCAAATAAATCGACAATTTCTTCTCTCACAATTTTCTTTAAATCTGAAAAATCTATTACCATTCCAAACTTCACATTTGCTTGATCTAAAATTGGGGTTCCAATTACGGTCACCGAAAGTTTATAACTATGTCCGTGAACATTTTTACATTTTCCGTCGTAGCCATAAAGAGCATGACCGGTTTCAAAAGAAAACTGCTTGGTAATTCTGATTTTACTCATAGAAAAATTATTTGATTGCAAATTTAGTGAAATTTACTCGTTTTCGTTTCTGTTTTTAGCGCGATAATACATCCAATAAGCAATTCCAACTAAAATCACGAAAGGGAGGAAGGTACCTATTACTATACCAATTTGATAGGCCGCATTTGGCGCATGCTTCACTTTTTCAGTAATGTTTACTTGTTGAATTAAAGATAAAATGCTCATTGATTTGTTATTATAGTTTTACTAATGCGAATAATTGCTCTTACAAATTTACAAAAAAAATAAGGTCAACTTTGGAGTGACCTTATTTATTAATGTAATTATATTTTATGGATTTTGTTCAAAAGTTTGATTTTCATTGGCTAATGCAGCTCTTGCATTTAGAGAAACATTATCGCTTCCAACCAAAAACGCTGCAAAACTTATGTTTGCAGGATTAGTAATATTAGCAGGTATCGGAATTGAAAAATTTTTAGTTACTATGTTGCCATTTGTTGTTCCAGATACAGCATCTCCTAATATGTTAGTTATTGCACTTCGCAGTACATGGTTGTGTTCAAAGTTTACAATTGGATTCTCGCCATTAAAATAGTTAGTATAATTCCGTTGGTCGAAATTTAATTTATCTTCCAATAAATAAACTACCAATTTCAAATCGGAATAATTTTGAATAAACTTCATTTTTACATCTAAATTAATAGTTCCATTAGCAACAGTAGAATTTAAAGCCAATCCTAAAGATGTATTATTTCCTGTTAAATCAAGTGCTTGTTGGATATTTGTAGGTTCTGGAAAAGTCCAAACAACCATTCGATTTAATCTAGAGATAGGTAATGATAAAGTGCTATTAGGTAAAATAAGATCTTTTAAAGGTCCAATTCCCACAAAATTATAAGGATCATTGCCGTTATGTATAGCAACTGTAACTGCTTTATCTGTTTGAGATTTTACTTGCTCTACTGCATATGCAACTCTGGTGCAATTACCACACCAAGTTCCAGTATAATCTTCAATCAATACTCTTTTTTTAAAGTATCCAGATATTGCTGGAGCATTAACGCTTTCATCAGGTTTGTTTTCAACAACTACTGTATCTGCACAAGAGGAAAATAAAAAAGCGCCAAACAAAAAACCTAATAAGTAACCTTTTTTCATAGTAAGTAAATATTATATTCTAACCTAATACAAATTAAATACAATATATTTTAATCTTATACTTTTTATTCATTAATTTGTATAACTAATTGAATTTTTATGAAAAATTTACTCCTTTTATTACTTTTTGTGGGAATGCATGGCTTTTCTCAAAAGAATTTACCTGACTTAAGTCTCTCTACCTTAGATGGTAAGAAAGTTTCTTTAAAAAATGATTTTTCTGAAAAAGATAAATTATATGTGTTTTCTTTTTGGGCTAGTTGGTGTGGACCTTGCATCAATGAATTAGATGAAATGAACGAAGTACAGGCAGAATGGAAAAAATCAGTCAATTTTGAAGTTATTGCAGTTGCAACGGATGATTCTAGAACTCAAAAAAGAGTAAAACCATTGGTTAATGGAAAAGAATGGGAATACACCATTTTATTAGACACGAACCAAGATTTTAAAAGAGCACTTTCTATAGTTAATATTCCATATACAATTGTGGTTAAAAACAACAAGATTGTTCACATTCAAAATGGCTATGTGCCAGGAAATGAAGTAGATTTGTTTGAAAAATTGAAGTCTTTATAAATTATGAAACTATACCAATTACTTTTACTTATCATCCCGTTTACAGTTTTATCTCAAGAAAAAGAAAAGGCTAGTTTTTTCGGTGGATTTGAATCCAATTCGCAATGGTATCTTAACGATAAAGGGTTGAAAGATGAATTTAACAACCCAACTACGCATCCAGAAAATCCTTTGCGATCTAATAGTTTCCTTTTTTTAAATTATAAATTCAAAAATTGGACAGCCGGAATTCAAGGTGAAGCTTATAAAGAAAAAGCTTTGTATAGCATGAATCCAAAATATGATGGAATTAATGTTGCCACCTATTTTATTCAATATAAAACCGAAAAAATAGATCTTACTGCAGGTTATTTCTATGAGCAATTTGGTAGTGGATTACTCTACCGAAGTTGGGAAGATAGAGCCTTGGGGATTAATAATGCTTTGCGAGGCGGAAGAGTAATTTTTAAACCTACAAAGTACCTAACTTTTAAATCTATTTATGGCCAACAACGAACGGGTTTTGATGTAGCTAATAGTAAAATTTATGGAATGGATGCTGAAGTTACCCTTTCCGATTTATTGAAATATGCTACGACAAATGTTTCTTTAGGCTTAACCTATGTTGGTAGAGATGAAAAAACGGATATTGTAAATCCGAAATTTAATAATTTAACAAATGGTTTTGCAGGAAGGTTAAGTCTTTCTCACAATTCATTTTATCTTTCTACAGAATATGACTACAAATCGAAAGATGCCGTAGTTCAAATTGTTGATCAAATTGATAATAATCTAATTAAACCAGGAAGTGCTTTATTGCTTAACCTTGGATATTCAAAAAAAGGTTTTGGTCTTGATGGTACTTTTAGAAGATTAGAAAACATGAGTTTCTTTTCAGAACGAGGTGCTAAAGGGAACTCTTATAACGACCGTATTATGAATTTTATTCCTAGTTTGACCAAACAAAATCACTACAATTTAACGAATATTTATGTTTATCAAGCGCAACCTAATGTTATTCTTGCAGATAAAGATTTAGTGAAAGCAGGAGAAATTGGTGGACAATTTGATGTTTTTTATGATCTTAAAAAAGGTTCTACTCTTGGAGGTAAAAACGGAATGAAATTGGCATTTAATTTTTCTAATTGGAATGCCTTGGGAGGCACTTTTTATATCTATAATCCACAAGATTATAAAACTGATTTTCTAGGTTTTGGTAAAAGATATTTCACCGATTATAATTTTGAAATAACTAAAAAATGGAATGCAAAATGGCAATCTATCTTTAGTTATGTAAACCAATATTATAATAAGAAAATGATTATGGAAACTTCTGGAGAGGTTAACACTAACATTATAGCTGCAGAAGCTACTTATAAATTTACATCTACAAGATCAATTAGGGTAGTTGGAGAACATTTATGGGCAGATCATGACAAGAAAAATTGGGCTAGCGCAACGACAGAAGTTAACTTAAATTCTAAATTTTCCTTTTATGTGTCTGATATGTATAACTATGGTAATGATGTAGATTATTTGCGAAATCACTATTATAATGCTGGAGCATCTTACAGAAAAAAAGCTACTAGAATAGCCTTAAATTATGGTCGCCAAAGAGGTGGTTTAGTATGCGTAGGAGGTGTTTGTAGATACGTTCCTGAAAATACAGGTTTATCTTTATCATTGAATACTTCTTTTTAGACATTCAATCAACAACATTAAAAAACCGGATTTATCATAATTGATAAATCCGGTTTTTTATTATTTATCTGTTTTTTAGAATCCTAATATCAATCTTGCAATTGCAAAGTAAATAATAATTCCAAAAACATCATTTGTAGAGGTGATAAATGGACCGGTTGCAATTGCAGGGTCAATTTTGTTTTTATATAAAAACAATGGAACTAATGTGCCAAGTGCAGCTGCAAAAATCAATACCACTACAATAGAAATTGAAATCGCAAATCCTACTAAATATTGTTGGTACATTAAGGAATGGTAAAGAAATAAAATTAAAGAAATGATAGTTCCCGATAATAAAGCAACCGATAGTTCTTTAATTAAGTATTGTCTGCTATATTCTTTTAATGTTCCATTAGCAAGACCCTGAACCACAATTGCTGAGGCTTGAACTCCAATGTTTCCTGCGGTTGCGGATAGTAAAGGAACAAAAATTATTAAGGTTGAAAATTCTTGAACTGAGGTTTGATTGCTTTTAAGAACCAAAGAAGCTATTATTTCAATTACCATTCCAATTAATAACCATGGCAAACGTGCTTTTATTAATTCTAAAACGGTATCACTAGATTCAACGTCTTGGGTGATACCCGCCGCCATCTGGTAATCTTTATCTGCTTCTTCTTTTATAACATCGACAATATCATCAATAGTAACACGCCCTACTAAGCGTCCCATTTCATCAACAACCGGAATGGCTTCAAGGTCGTATTTTTGCATGATTCGTGCAACTTCTACATTTGGAGTATTTACTTTTACATAATCTACTTTCTTGATGTAAACATCACTAATCATGGTTTTAGTAGATGTAGTAAGTAAATCTTTCAAGGACAACCTACCTTTTAATCTATTATCATCATCAACCACATAAATAGAATGTACGCGGGTAACATGTTCCGCCTGAAGTCGCATTTCTTTAACACAGGTAAGCACATTCCAGTTTTCATTTACTTTCACTAGCTCTTTCCCCATTAATCCACCCGCTTCATCCTCATCGTAACGTAATAAATCTACAATGTCTTTGGCGTGTTCTAAATCTTCAAGTTCAGATATTACTTCTTCTTTTTTACTTTGAGAAAGTTCAGATATAATATCGGCAGCATCATCGGTGTCTAATTCATCAATTTCTTCTGCAATTTCTTTAGCAGAAAGGCCATGAAGGATTTTCTCACGTACATCTTCTTCAAGTTCTAGTAGTATTTCAGCAGTTATTTCGCTATCTAATATTTTGAAAATATAAATAGCTTCATCAATATCAAGTTCGTCAAAAATCTCAGCAATATCAGCATGGTGCAGGTCATTCAATAAAACTTCCAATTCCTGGTCATTTCTTTGATGAATGAGTTGCTCTATTTGAACTAATAGTTCTTTGCTGATTTTAAACTGCATTGGCTTCTATTTTTAGGGTAAGTTCAATAAATTGTTCAACCGACAATTGCTCTGGTCGGAGGTCAAAGATACTATCTTCTCTTAAATTATCCGACAAATTTAAGGATTTTAAACTATTTCGCATTGTTTTTCTGCGTTGTTGGAATGCCATTTTCACAACGCTAAAAAGCATTTTTTCATTGCAAGGCAAAGTGTAATTTTCTTTTCGTCGCATGCGCATCACCCCTGATTTTACTCTTGGTGGCGGAATAAAAACAGTTTCATCAACCGTGAATAAATAGTCAACATCGTAAAATGCCTGTGCTAATACAGAAAGAATTCCATAAACTTTACTTCCCTTTTTGGAACAAATTCGCTCAGCAACTTCTTTTTGAAACATACCCGAAAACTCAGGTATTTGCGACCGAAATTCTAATGCTCTAAAAACTATTTGAGTAGAAATATTATAAGGGAAGTTTCCTATTATAGCGAATTGTTTTCCTTCAAAAACTTCGTTAATATTAAATTTCAAGAAATCTTTAGAGATAATCTTGTCTTTTAATTCGGGATAATTTTCATTTAAATACGTAACCGATTCGGTATCGATTTCAATAGCATACGTCGTAACTGGTTTCTCCAGAAGGTATTTGGTTAACACACCCATTCCTGGTCCGATTTCTAAAACAGTGTCGTACCCCTCAAGATTTAAGGTATCGGCAATAGCTTTGGCAATAGATTCGTCTTTTAAGAAATGCTGTCCGAGGTGTTTTTTGGCTTTTACTTTTTCCATAGTCATTGCGAGGCACGAAGCAATCTCACTTATTTAATTATTTATTCTTGCGAAGGTTCAGAGGCGCAAAAGGAAAATTAATTGTTTTTAATTTGATTGAAAAAACTCCGATACAAATTCCAATTCGGTTCTAAATGCTAATGCTTTATCTCCAAAAAGAGATAATCCTTCGGCTCTAAATTTAGGAGCATCCTCCTCATAATATCTCTGTAGGGTTTCTTTACTATCGGTAGTATATTGTACCGCATAGGTCACTCCGCCCATTTCTTCCTCTACTAAAACCTTAACTAATCTTGCGGAAGTGAATTTGCCAGTGGCTAAAATTTCGGGAATGTGTTTATTTTGCATCCATTGCAACCATTGGTGTTGTATGCTTGGATCTATATTACTAGTAACGTTATATAAAATCATAATTTTTGGGGTTTGAAATATTAATTGTAGCACTTAGGTTGTGCGATTTTTGATAGGAATTTAACTGCTAAATTTCCTTATCTCCACGGAGCTTCCTATATTTCTTCTGAGCAGTCACATAATAAATGCTGTCTTCGTGCTTGGTTATTAGTTCTTCATAAAGCGGTTGTGCTTTATCAATTTCATTTGTATTACTATAAATTTCCGCCGAATAAAATAAGGCTTCATCAATATAAATGCACTCTTTGAAATTATCTAAGATTTGTTTGTAATTGGCTAAAGCCGAAACTGTGTCTCCTAAACTTTCATATATTTTTCCAATTCTTAAAAGAGTTACTGGCTCTATAGCATCGTCTTTATTTTCTTTTAATATTGCCTGAAATGCAGCTAATGCATCTTGCTTTTTATCTTGAAACAATAGGAAATCGGCATGCGAAAATTTCTTTAATGCTACTTGGGTAGAATCTTCAACAGTGTTATCGGAAATAAGCAAAAATAAATCTAATGCATCATTGGCAATCAATTGTGTAGAAGCTGATTTTAAAACTTCTAATTGGTGATTTGCCCATTTAAAATCGCCTTTGTAGTAACTTGTTTTTGCGATTTTTAAATTTGCTTCTTGTCCTATCGGACTGTTATTTCCATCCGATTCAATTTGTGAATAATAAATTAATGCTTGGTTGAATTTCTCTTCAAATAGCAAAATGTCTGCTAATTCCATTTTGACTTCCGCAATTTGATTTCGGTTGATGGACATCCCCAAAACATTTTTTAATATAGTTTTTCCAGCTTCCGAATCTTTTAAATTAAAAGTAATAAAATGTGCTTTCAATTTTAATAAGGATAAAGTAAAAGGACTTTCGCCAAATTGTTTCAATAAGAGATCTAATTCTTGCCGGATTGCGGGATAGTCTTGCGGAGTTGCTTTTTTGATTTTCATTTCCATCAAATAAGTATTCGATTGGATTTTTAAATCTAAATCTTGTGTGTTTTCTAAAACAAAACCTAAAATTTCTTTAGCTGCTTCTTCGTCATTTTCTTCAATTGCCAATTGCCCTAAATTTACAATATTAGCAAACGATTCGGGGTTGCGTTTGTAAATTGCTTTTTGTTGGATAAATGCTTTTCCATATTCCTTCATTTGAACATAAAACCAACTTAAATAATCATTCCAAAAAATATCTTGTGTTTTTTGGATACGAATTAAAAGTGCTTTTTTCAAGGACTCATTAAAATTCTCTTTACTGTCTTCTGTCAGAAAACGTGTAAATTGGTTTTGAATTGGAATTAAATTTTGAGGCACTTTATAAGATTCCGTTAAGAACATTTCAATCATGTTATCGGTATCCCCTTTTTGTCCGTAAAGCAATGCCATTTGAAAATTAAAATCGAATTTTTGTTCTAAAGTAACTCCAATTTGATAAGCTTGAAGAGCATAATCTATAATTGCTTTTTGTTCAAAAGTGCTTGCAATTGAAAACACTTCATTAGGGTTTTTACGAATTTTATCAAGGGCTTGCTCGTAGTATTTTTTTGCTTTATCGGTGTTTTTTTGCAATTGAAAATTATACCCTAATTCTACTAATAAACTGCTTTGTTTGTATTTGTCTAACCGATCTTCTATTGCTTTATTGGCTTTATCAAACTGTTGCAATTGTTGGTAACATGCCACTATTTTTTGAAAATAATTGAAATTACTTGGTTGGGATTTCAATAATTCTTCATAGGCAATTTGCGCTTTTTCAAACTCTCCTCTATCCATGTAATTTAGCGCTAATTGTTCGGATTGTGCCGATGCAAAAAGCGTAAAAACAAGAAAGAAAAGTAGGGCAAGCGTTTTTTTCATCTAGTAGGTTTTAAATAACAATGTACTAAAGTAGCACATTTTGTGTTAGTTTAGTACATTGTTTTATAAGATTAACTTTTAGTTAATAATATCAAATCCTGTGTACTTGCGTAACACTTCTGGAACTACTATTCCATCTGGAGTTTGGTAATTTTCTAATATCCCGGCAAGAACCCTTGGCAATGCTAAGGAACTTCCGTTAAGGGTATGCGCTAATTGATTTTTTCCGTCTTTATCTTTGTAACGTAATTTTAAACGGTTAGCTTGGTAAGTTTCAAAATTAGAAACCGAAGAAATTTCCAACCAACGATCTTGTGCTGTAGAAAACACTTCAAAATCATAAGTTAACGCCGAAGCAAATCCCATATCGCCACCACAAAGACGTAAAACTCTGTAAGGTAATTTCAATTCTCTTAAGATGTTTTTTACGTGTTCTACCATTTCATCCAATGCTTCATAGGATTTATCTGGATGTTCCACACGTACGATTTCTACTTTATCAAATTGGTGTAAACGATTTAATCCACGAACGTGAGCTCCATAGGATCCAGCTTCTCTTCGGAAACATGGCGTGTATCCTGTGCATTTTACAGGCAAATCATTTTCAGTAAAAAGTACATCTCTAAAGATATTTGTTACCGGAACTTCAGCAGTCGGTATTAAATATAAATCATCGGTAACATCATGGTACATTTGACCTTCTTTATCAGGTAATTGCCCTGTCCCATAAGCCGAAGCTTCATTCACTAAATGAGGAACTTGGTATTCTAAGTAGCCTGCATCGGTATTTTTATCTAAGAAATAAGTTATTAATGCTCGCTGTAATTTTGCTCCTTTTCCTTTATAAACAGGGAAACCTGCACCGGTAATTTTTACTCCTAATTCAAAATCTATAATGTCGTATTTTTTTACTAATTCCCAATGAGGTAAAGCACCTTCGTGTAATTTTGGAACATCTCCTTCTTCAAAAACATTTAGGTTTTCTTCAGGGGTTTTTCCTACCGGAACTATATCAGCAGGTAAATTAGGCAGCAAATACATTTTTTGCAATAAATCGGCAGCAAGAATTTCAATTTTCTCTGAAATCGCTTTTCCTTGGTCTCTCAAAAGAACGGTTTTTTGTTTTAAAATTTCCGCTTTTGCTTTTTCTCCATTTTTCATCATCGCCCCAATGTCTTTGGATAGCTTGTTGGATTCCGATAGAGTGTTGTCAAGTTCTACTTGGGCAGTTCTTCGACTTTCATCGAGTTGCACAATTTCTTCGACAATGGCTTTAGCATCCATATTTTTTTTGGCTAAAGCGGCAATAACTTTCTCTTGATTTTCTCTAATAACAGCTATTTGTAACATGACTTGATTTTTAATGAGAATGCAAATTTAATAAATTGCTTTCTATTTATTGAATAATATATAAAAGTTTGCTATGGCTGTAAACACCTGTAAAACAATTATTTAAATGTATAGTAACAAAATTGAAGCTATTATAAAAAATAATTTTTTGTACATTAGCAAAAATGTATACCAATTATGAAAAAAACATACTTAATACTATTCCTTTTTTCGATTGCTTTATCTTACGCACAACAACAAGACAATTTAAGTAAAATTGCAACTGCCGAAATGAGGTCAGCAAGTAATTTAATGGCGGTTGTTGTTAATCCAGACACTGAAAATTATGATATTACATACCACAAATTGGAGTTTAATGTAGATCCTACAGTTTACTTAATTTCAGGAAAAATTACCACAACTTACACCGCATTAGCAAATATGACTTCAATTGTGTTTGATTTAGCAAACGAACTAACCGTTTCTTCTGTAGTTAGTAACGGTCAAAATTTGACTTTTTTCCAAAATGGATCTAACGAATTAGTAATTACTTTACCCACTACTCAAATTAACGGAACCTCTGCAACTGTAGAAGTAACCTATTCTGGCGCGCCACCAGTAAATGGTTTTAGAGCATTTACAACTGAAGTTAGAGGCAATGGAAGCGCAACTTTATATACCTTATCAGAACCCTTTGGCGCTAGAGATTGGTGGCCATGTAAACAAGATTTGAATGATAAAGTAAATTCAATTGATGTGTATATCACCGCTCCATCGCAATATATAGCTGTTTCTAACGGAGTGGAACCGGAAGCTCCTATAGTTAATGGCGCTACTAAAACGACACATTTTCACCACGGATATGCTATTCCTGCTTACTTAATCTGTATGGCGGTTTCCGATTATACTGTTTATAATCAAACGGCTGGTACTGTTTCTAATCAGTATCCAATAATAAATTATATCTATCCTGAAAGTTTTGATTCAGCATTACAAACCCAATTAGCTCAAACCCCATTATTATTAAATTTATATGGTAATTTATTTGAATTGTATCCTTTTCATAATGAAAAATATGGACATGCTCAATTTGGTTGGGGAGGCGGAATGGAACACACAACAGTTTCATTCATGATTGGATTTGACCGACAATTAATTGCACATGAATTGGCTCACCAATGGTTTGGAGATAAAATAACTTGTGGCTCCTGGAAAGATATTTGGCTTAACGAAAGTTTTGCTACCTATGTAGCCTCATTAGTGTATGAAAACTTTGATGGCGCAGCTGCTTTTGTTGCAGATAAAACTAGCATGGTGAATTACATAACATCCTCAACAGGAGGTGCTATTTATCTTACAGATTTGGAAGCAACTAATGTAAATAGAATTTTCGATGGCAGATTAACCTATAATAAAGGCGCAATGGTTTTAGAGATGTTACGTTTTAAAATGGGAGATGTTGCTTTTTTTCAGGCAATAAAAAATTATCTGGCAGATTCTTCTTTAGCATACGGATACGCGTTGACTACTAATTTAAAATCCCATTTAGAAGCTGTTTACGGAAGTAGTTTAACCGAATTTTTTAATGATTGGATTTACAACCAAGGGTATCCAAGTTACACAATAACTGCACAAAATTTGGGCGCAGGGCAAGCTCGTTTTACAGTGAATCAAACGCAATCTCACGCTTCAGTGAATTATTTTGAAATGCCTATTCCTGTAAGAATTCATGGTGCTTCAGGACAAATTCAAGACTTGGTTTTAAATAATACAGTGAATGGGGAAGTGTTTATTCAATCCGTAAATTTTCCAATTTCTAGTGTTGAATTTGATCCAGATAAGCATTTGATTTCTAAAAATAATAACATCTCCTTGGGGAATGAAATTTTTGATTTAGAAAAAGCAATAAGTTTATATCCTAATCCTGTAAACGATTCAGTTCATATTCAATTACCAGATTCAATACATCTTGAAAGTGTTACAATTTATAACAATTTAGGTCAAGTAGTTTTGGAAGAGAATAAGATTGATTTCTCATTATCATCCTTTTCTTCGGGTGTTTATGAAGTTCAAATTCAAACGGAAGAAGGTATTTATCATAAAAAAATTATAAAAAATTAGGCCTACGCAATATTATTAGTAAAAAGTAAGGTGAAAACCTTACTTTTGCTTTTTATAACTATATAGTACATCATAAATGGAATTTGCAATTAAACTTTTTCAGTTTTTACTGAGCTTATCAATACTTGTTGTTCTTCATGAATTAGGACATTTCATCCCTGCCAAATTATTCAAAACTAGAGTTGAAAAATTCTACCTTTTCTTTGACGTGAAATTTTCTTTATTCAAAAAGAAAATAGGAGAAACGGAATATGGAATTGGTTGGTTACCTCTTGGAGGATATGTAAAAATATCTGGAATGATTGACGAAAGCATGGATACGGAACAAATGGCATTACCAGCTCAACCATGGGAATTTCGTTCTAAACCAGCTTGGCAGCGATTAATCATCATGTTAGGAGGGGTTACTGTGAACTTTATCTTAGCATTTATTATTTATATTGGAATGACCTTTTTTTATGGGGATTTATATATAAAAAATGATGATTTAAAAGATGGAGTTTGGGTAAAAAATACTGTTGTAGAACAAGCAGGAATTAAAACAGGAGATAGAATTGTATCTATTGATGGTAAAAAAATTGACAAATTTGTGCCTGAAGTTTGTTCTAATATATTAACATCTGAAAAAGTAGTTATTAATAGAAATGGCCAAGAAATAAAAATTGATCTACCAACGGATTTCATAGGAAAAATAATTGATGAAAATAAAAGGAATGCTATATCGCTAAGAATACCTTTTGTTGTTGGAGGATTTCAAGATGGCTCACCCAATAAAAACATACTTAAAACTAAAGACGTATTTGTTTCTTTAAACGGAAAAGCAATAAAATATTTTGATGAAGTAACATTTATTTTAAAGGAAAATGCAGGGAAAAAAATAAATGCAATAGTACTTCGAAATGAGAAACAAACTTCTATTTCTATTGAAGTTAATGCTAATGGAAAACTTGGCATTCAATTAGGTGCTTTGAATGAAGAGAGTCTTGAAAAATTAGGATATTACAAGTTCACTCGTCAAAAATATGGTTTTTTTGAATCAATTCCAGTTGGAATTGAAAAAGGAAAAACTAAATTGGTTGATTATGGTAATCAATTAAAAAAGATTTTCAATCCTAAAACAGGAGCGTATAAAGGGGTAGGTGGTTTTGCAGCCATATTTAATGTTTTTCCATCAAGTTGGAGTTGGGAAGCCTTTTGGAGTATTACTGCAATCTTGTCTATAATGCTTGGCGTAATGAATTTATTACCTATTCCTGCATTAGATGGAGGTCATGTATTATTTTTATTATATGAAATGATATCCCGTAAAAAGCCATCCGATAAGTTCTTAGAGAGAGCTCAAATGGTTGGTTTTATACTACTTATAACTTTGCTTTTATTTGCAAACGGAAACGATATTTACAAAGCAATTGTAGGTAAATAAAAAAAATAAAAAAATTATTGATTTTTGTTTGCAAAAAATAAAAATCGCTTTATATTTGCAACCGCTTAACAATGTAACCGCAACATTGCCTAAGCGATTAAGAAATAATAAAGTTTAAATATACAGTTTCCTTCTTAGCTCAGTTGGTTAGAGCATCTGACTGTTAATCAGAGGGTCCTTGGTTCGAGCCCAAGAGAGGGAGCAATAGCAGAAAGCCTTTACAGAAATGTAGAGGCTTTTTTGTTTTTACATGTCATACATTTGTAAAACAATTTTAAAAAAAATACTTTTGGGTATGTATAATAATATTTCAACACCAAATAATCCACTCCACTTTTTTGAAATTTTTCTGAGCAAAGACAATTTTCAAAAGTTTACAAATGATTTTTTTACAAATTATGACAATCCAACTTTTCATGCTGATATAAAAAATGGTTTTATTGAATATGTTGATAATGTATATCAAGAAGGTGAGCCAATCGCGCCAAAAGTAATTTATTTTAAAAATTATTTATTAAAAATAGTAGAACCTCAAATTTCAAATTCAATAAATCTAATTAAAAATAAAACGGAAGAAATAGTAATTAATGGCTCTAATCCTAACAATTACATAAATATATTAAGGAAGAAATACCAAGTTCTCAGAAAAGAAATAATTAAAAATAATAGTTATAAAGATTTTATTTTGCCTGAATTTGAAAAGATTGAATCAGTAATAAAACTATCAGATTTTGAAAAACTTCCCTATCAAAAGGTACAAAAGGGAAATGGCAATTATTTTAAACCAAAAATTAATGAATCTAAACTAAAAAAAATATATAAAATTGCTCGACGCCATGAAATTATAGATATTACTATTGTATCAGAAGTTCAATTTCTTAATGTTTTTAATTGTTCAAATCCAGTAAGTGTTCTAGATAAATTTATATTTAGCTCTGACAATAGAAAAGGCTTATTTTTTTTAAATTGTATGGCTATCTATTTTGATAACCTAAAACCTTCCTCAATAGCTCAAAGTCAATTATTTTCTTCAAAAAAGAGAAACCCACTTTCACAAAACAGTATTGACGGAATAAATAGACATTTCAGAAAAAATAAAATTAATTATCTAGAAATTAGCAAAAGCTTTGCCATGCTTGAAAAGTAAACACTTCTAACCTTACACTTTACCTTACACTTTACCTTACACCCACATTACACTTTTGAAATGTGGGTTTTTCATGTCTTTAATTTTGCCATGCAATTGGATGACATCATCCTTAAATTAATTAAACATGAAAAATGAAAAATGGTCACTTGAAAAAGAGCAAAGTGAAAAAGTTGAAGAGATCCTATCTCTAAACGAGGCAGCAAAATTCCTCAGTGCCTCCAAGTCATTCGTATATAAAATGACTAGTCAAAAACTCATTCCCCATTACATCCCGGGAGGGAAAAGGATTTATTTCAAAAAGTCCGATTTGGAAAATTGGCTTCTCAAAAACAGAATACCACCTAGTTCTGAATTTGAAGCCAACACTGAATGTTATTTACTAACCCCTAAAAATCAAAAATCATGCTAGAAAGTATTTCATTAAAAGGAAAAAATACATGTGTTAATTTAAAAATTAAAGACAAGAAAATTATCTTTAGTTCCTATGTTAAATCAATTAATTTGACTCCCAAAAAAATATTTTGTAACAATAAAGAATCAAATGAAAAAATAGTTAATGCATATTATTACCTATCCGCTTTTCTTGATGATTATTATTCGGAGGACAAAGATGAAATGACAAATGGCATTATCAAATTTCGATTTAATCATGATTGTTTTATAGATGCTGTTATTTGCATATTGAACAATCTTGATGAGAAACTGCAAGCAAAAATTAATGAAGTTCAATTCGACTTTAATTATAATTATTTATTAAGTAAAGATTTAATTCTGCTTAAATCATGTTATTTAGCAAAGGATAAGATATATGCAGTTTCAAATTTTGTTGAAACAGACAATTCGAACTTAACAACTGATGAAGTAAAATTTAATCGTTTTAGACTTACTATAAAACTTTAAAACTATGGCAAAAATCAGCATATTACTCAGAGATGCTCAAAATAAAAATGGATTATATCCTATCGTTTTGAGAATCATTAAAAACAGAAAAGTTAAAATTATTACTTTGGGAATGGATTGTCAGAAATCTAATTGGGATGAGAAATCATCCCAATTCCAAAAGAGTATGCCTAACCATATCCAAAAGAATCTTCTTCTATCAAAATTGAAACAGAAAGCATGGATGATTATTGATCAATTCAATATCGATGATGTTGATTTTACTCTTAATCAATTTGAGGAAAAATTCCGAGGGAAAGTACAAAGTAAGATTACCGTATTAGAATTTTGGGAAGATAAAATTATTGACTTAAATCTTGCTGGAAGAACCGGAAATGCGCGCGCGCACAAAGACACTAAAAACTCATTTTTCAGGTTTTGTAAAAATCAAAAAATACTCTTCAAAGAAATAACTGTTGAGATGCTGGATAAATATGAAACTCATCTAAGAGCAACTGGTAGTAATGATGGTGGAATTGGAGTAAGAATGAGAGAATTGAGAGCTGTTTTTAACGATGCCATTAAAAAAGGCATTGTAGACGAAAAATACTATCCGTTTAAAACTTATAAAGTTTCCAAATTAAAAGGAAAAGGATTCAAAAAAGCATTGTCCAGAGATGAAGTTAGATTGATTGAAAATCTTGACGAAGCTAAATATCCTCAATTACGAGAAGCAAAACAGTTATTTGTATTTTCTTACTACACTCGTGGTATGAACTTTTACGATATCATGAAATTAACATGGGACAGAGTTGAGAATGATAAAATCATTTATACGCGCTCTAAAACCAAAGGTAGATTTACTGTTAAAATACTACAGCCTATTCAAGATATTCTTCATTATTATAAGGAACTCAATACGGATACAAATTTTGTTTTTCCAATTCTACTAAAAGAAGGGATGACACCTATTCAAATTGAAAACAGAAAAGCAAAAAAATTAAAGCGATTTAATAGCGACTTAAAAAAGATTGCTGAAATAGTCGGTATTAACAAACCACTTACAAGTTATGTGGCAAGGCACAGCTTCGCAACTAATTTAAAACAATTAGGAGTGTCAACTGACGTCATAAGCCAGTCAATGGGGCATCAAAATATTTCAATTACATCAGCATATCTAAGAGATTTTGAAAATGATGTGATTGACGATGCAAATGAAAAGCTATTAATGGAACCAATATTAATTTACAATTTAGATCATGGAAGAAAACACTCAGCATAGTGCTGCAATAAATTTGAACGATAGGTTCCGATTTACAGTGCCTTTTTTTGACGAAAAGCTTAATAAAGAAGGGCAAATAGTTATTACTATCAATAATGAGAGTTTAATTGTTTTTTGGGAAGCTTTGGGATACAAGAAAGTAATTGATGTAAATAACAATTATGAATTAGTATTGGTGAAAAGAGGCTCTATTGTAAAGGAAATTAAAGAACACGTATTAAGAAACGAAATACGAGATTATACCAAACAGATTAACAAAAAATCTGTTTGGGCTAAATTTCTTGAAAGAGATTATGTAGTAAAAAAATTATTTGAGTCATTTAATACAATTGAAATGAACAGGAATACTGGAAATGAAACCACTGGATACTTATACTTTCAAAATGTTATTCTAAAAGTCACTTCTGATAAAATCGATTTCATAGATTATGAAAATTTTGACGGATACGTTTGGGAGGAAGAAATTATTAAAAGGGATTTTGTTCTAATTGAAAAAGGCGATTGTGTTTTTAGAGACTTTATCATGCTAATTGCAAGTGAAGATCTAGAGCGTTTGAAAAGCATCATTTCAATTATTGGGTATCTTATACACTCCTTTAAAAATCCATCGTGTGCAAAAGCAATTATTTTGATGGATTCAGAAATTGATGTTGAATTTAATGAAGCAAATGGTGGTACAGGCAAATCATTAATAGGTAAGGCAGTTGGACAAATTGTTCCAAATTTGTTTATTGACGGTAAAACAATGAAAAGTCAAGATAAATTTAGGCTATCTGCATTAAATGGTCATCATCGAATAATTTTCTATGATGACGTGAAAAAAGATTTCGATTTTGAAAGTTTGTATCCCCTAATCACTGGCGACCTCAATTTCGAAAAAAAATATAAAAATGCAATTGTAATTCCTAGTACTGAAACTCCTAAACTACTAATTACTTCAAATTACGTAGTAAAAGGTGGCGGAGGAAATGCAGAAAAAAGAAGAAAAGTAGAATATGAAGTATCTACCTATTTCAAAAATGTTTTAACTCCTAAAGAAGAATTTGGTCATCAATTGTTTGATGATTGGAACGAAGAGGAGTGGACTAAATTTGATAATTTTATGGTATCAACATTACAATTCTATCTTAAAAAAGGTTTAATAGAACCTAAGTCAATTAATATTGATTTTAATAGGTTAAAAATAGAAACCAGCATAGATTTTATTGACTTCATGGATAACTTAATAAGTAAGCCTGAAGAATATCAAAAACCATCATTACCTAATGTATTATTAATTGATAAAAATAAATTATTTAGTGATTTCTTAAATACAAAACCAAATATTGCAGAACGAATAAGTCCCATTACCATAAAGAAATGGATTGATAGATATTGTAATTATTATAACATTGAAACCAACCATTATAAAAGCAATGGAAAAGTATTCGTAGAATTAAACATTAGTAATTTGACAAGTGAAAATAATCATGAGCTCAATAATAATTAATAAGCCGTATTTTAAATAAAAACATTTAATATAGTTAAGGAAAAATTAAACAGTGACAAAGTGACTTTACAGTTTGAAAAGTTATTTGTAAAACTTCGTTTTACCTGTTTTTAAAGAACTTTCTTTAAATCATTTTAATCTTTCAAAATAACTTTTTAAAAGCGATTGTCACTTTGTCACTGTGATAGTCGCTTTTTCATTTCAACCTTTTAATAATTAAACATTAACCTTAAATTTTATAAATATGGAAATTAAAAAAGCTTCACAAAAAGCAAAAAAATTAAGAATTGGACTATCCGGAGCTTCTGGATTCGGTAAGAGTTTTTCTGCTCTAAAAATGGCTTCTGGAATGACAAATGATTGGGAAAAAATATGTGTTATAGATTCAGAATGTTCCTCATCGAGTCTCTACAGCAATCTAGGTTCATTTAACACTATAGATATTAATGCTCCTTTCACTCCTGAAAAGTTTTGCCAAGCGATTAAACTTGCTGAAGATTCAAAAATGGAAGTAATCATAATTGACTCAATATCAATGGAATGGAATGGTTCTGGAGGATGTTTAGATATTCACGAACAGCTTGGCGGCAGATTTCAAGATTGGGGACCAGTCAAAAAAAGACACCAAGCGTTTATTGATGCAATTCTTCAATCAAGTTGCCACATAATTACTACTGTTAGAAGAAAAGTAGAATATAGCTTGGACAAAGACTCTAATGGTAGAACAAAAGTATATAAACTTGGTACAAAAGAAGTTACTCAAGAAGGGTTTGAATACGAAATGGATGTCAATTTTGAACTAATCAATGAAAACCACTTAGCTAAAGCGACAAAAGACCGATTGAATTTATTTATGAATCGACCAGAATTTGTGATTAATAGCTCTACAGGTAAGAAATTGATTGAATTTGCAAATTCAACAGATGCAATGGGCAAAAATGAAATGAAACAGAAGATTTCCGAAGTTAATAATATTAAAGAATTGGGAGAACTGTACCATAGTAATACTGAATTATCAAAAACTTTAGATCAAGAATTTATAACCAAGAAAAATCTACTACTTGAATTAACAAATAAAATTTCATCAAATGGACACAGCAGTACTTACCCTAAATCCAGTTAGAATAACCCATAATGCAGAAATACTCCTGCCACAAGAAAATAAGGTTATTACCTCTAGGAGTTTTCCTGAAATTATTGTAAAATCACCCTTTATTGAGGCTAATACGGAAAGTGTTAGCCTTTCTTATTTAAAGTCTAAAAATGTAATTCCTGTTTTTACAAAGGATAATGAAATAACCTTATCTCACCAGGAGTTTATAGAAACTGCCATAAGCGCGATAGCTACTATCTTTCCAAATGAGCCAATAGATACTCCTGAATTAAGAGTTAGCCATCAAATTAAGGGCAGAACTCCTGATGCTTTACATATTGCTGCAAAAGACTTAGAAGAGCATCAGAGAACCTCCTATTTTGAGAGAATGGCTTTTATAATAAGAGTTCCTGGAATTACTGAAACCATTAATGGCAACAAATTAGCTTTAACAATAGGCGGAGTAAGAAGCTATAATTTGGAAAATCTGTACAACAAGAAAACTTATGAGAAATTCAAGTTTTTCATTGGCTTCCAAAATATGGTTTGTTGCAACCTTTGTATTTCTACAGATGGATATCAAAATGAAATTAGGGCTATGAGTCATCTTGACCTTGAAGCTAAAATGCTACAAACATTAGCAGAATATAAAGCACAAGAGCATTTGAATTCAATGAAAAACCTACTGAATAATTCTCTTTCAGAAAGAGATTTTGCTCAAATTATTGGCAAGAGTAGGCTTTACAATTACTTGCCTAAAAAAGAAAAGTTTTTAATTCCTGAATTGCTTCTAAATGATGGTCACATTAACACTGTGGCTAAAGATTATTACCAAGATGAAAGCTTTTGCAGAAATGCTAATGGAGATATTAGTATGTGGGAGTTTTATAACTTATTGACTGGCTCTAATAAAACCAGTTATATTGACACTTTCCTTGAAAGAGGGGTGAATGCCTTTAATTTTAGTAAAGGCATCTCAAATGCACTAAGTGGTAGTTCTACCAACTATGCTTGGTTTTTGAGTTAAAAGTTCCCAGCCCTTTTGGGCTGGGGCTTTTTTAACATGACAATTTTCTTAAAACAAACCAGTAAATCAATACCCCCCAAACAATTAAGGTAAAAATCTTAATGCCTATATTTTTAAAATTATAATATAATTTCTTGTCTTCTCCTATATTAGGTATAAGAAAAACAAGTAATTGATTTACAAATAAAATCCCAAGTAATTTTCCCCAAAATCCAGTTTGGATAAAATAATCAGATAAAAATGTTTTTTCTAAACCTAAAATTTCGTAAAATATATGAGTTAGAATAATAAGGGAAATTAATATCAAGTAACCAATTTGAATTTTTGAATAAATCTTTTGCTTTTTTGCTTCTTTTTCAATTTGCTTTTTAATAGAAGGGATATATGTTAAATTAAGGTTTACAATATTTTTAGCATTTAAAACAAAAATATCTCCAGGAACTTTTAATCTATTTCTTGATTGGGTTGGGTTTTCATCTTTAATTTCCTTTCCATTTTCATCAATTACTTTTTCCTTTTTTTTATATCTATGAGTGTCAATTAAATAAATTTTATCTAATTGTGAAATATCATCACTTTTTAAATCATAATCAACAACATATCCAGTATATAGTTCTTTTCTGTCATTTTGTTCACTAACAGAAACCAAAATGTCCGCATATGTCATTAATGTATCTTGCTCATGGCCCTTATTATTTTTGAAAGAAAACTTATGTGCTTCTTCAAATTTTTTCAAATTTAAAACTTCACCACTAAAAATGTAATACCATTGATTGCTATATCTAAACAGTTTGTATTTTTTATCCCATTTTAAAAATCTAATTAATCTACTACAAAACCAACCTAAAAAAGTTGCAAATAGGAACACACCAATAGAGTAAATAAAGAAAGTGGTTATATTATAATTTATGAAGTTTTTTGTAGCTTCTTGTGTTTCATGAGAACCATCTGAAGTAATATCTCTAAATATGATAAATACATCTAAATAACTTGAATTAAACCCAAGTGACAATCCGTAAATTAGAAAAGCTAAAATTTGAATAACAATTCCGGGTATTACACTAAAAAAAATAGAATGAAGTACAGGGTCTTTGGTATTAAACTGTTTTGAAAATTCACCATAAAAAAAGAATCTCCTAAAAAGTATTCCAGGTATGATAATAGAAATAAATAGGGCAATAAAACCTATAGTAAGATTCATACCCGAAAATTATAATATAGACTCTAATTTTGATTCATTCCATTTACCTGTAATGTGATAGTTGTCAACTTCTTTTCTCAACTTATCTGCTGTTTCAGGGTTTTTAATTGCTTTTAATGCATTGTCAGAAATTACATTTGTTTCTGTATTAGTATCTAATTTTTTGTATACATTATGGACAATAACTAAAAGAGATAAAATTCCAAGAAAGCTTAAAATGCTATCTAATGTATTTTTATTATTTTCCATTTTAAAAATTTTATTACAAAGTTATTATTTTTATTTCTTTAAAAAAATGTTTCTACAAATAAATCATTTTAATTTAACATTCAGCTATTTTTTACAATACAAAAATTTATAAAATTTTCAAGCGTGATCTACCCTGCTCAAAACCCCCACTAATGCTGAGTGATTACAATGCCCCCCTGGTGTTGTGTTAAAACAATAAATTCTGGCTGGAAATAATTACTTAAGGTGAAAGCTAAGTATTACTACAGAGAAAATATTGTTTAGTTACTAAATATTTAACTCAAAAACAAGTCAATAAAATGGTAAGAATTGTAAACTATCAAAAAAGAACAACAGAGGAAGGAAAAGATTTCTTTACTCTAGAATTACAAGGCGGGGTTGAAATAGTAAAATCCCAAGAAACAGGAAAGAATTATATGACTGCAAGAAAAGCATCAATGTCTTGCACATTTGATGAAGCAACCTGCATCTCATTAATTGGAACAGAACTGCCAGGATCTGTTAAGAAAGTGGTTTGTGAAGACTACTCCTACACCATTAAGGATACAGGAGAAATCATTACACTTTCACACAGATTTGAATATGTAGAGCAGGAAGCTCCAACCTATTCTCCTCAGAAGAGTAATACTACTATTGAAGAGTTTATGTCTAAAGCCCCTGTTGGCAATTCATTCTCAACTAATGGTCAGTTAGTTCATTAACCAAATCTAATTTTGTCCAAAATTTATAAGCTATCTATATAGTACAATATAAATTTTGGACATTTTTTGTTTTTAACCTTAAGTAAAATGATAAAAGAAATTCATTCAATACCTAAAGAAGTAGCAGAAATAAAGGTATCCTATAGTACTGTTAGTACTCCTAAAATAAAAATTACTAGTGTGAACAGGGCATTTGAGGTGCTATTGTCCTTATGGGATTTGGATACTATTGAATTGCAAGAAGAGTTTAAAGTGTTACTCCTAAACAGAGCTAATGAAGTGCTTGGTATTTATCCGTTATCAAAAGGTGGCATCACAGGAACTGTTGTAGATTCTAGATTAATCTTTGCAGTAGCTTTAAAATGTAATGCAACAGGAATAATATTGTGTCACAATCATCCTAGTGGTAATCTAAAGCCTAGTGCTAATGATATTACTTTAACTAGGAGTATCAAAAAATGTGCGGATTTTTTAGATATAACTTTAATAGACCATTTAATCATTACAAGGAATGGTTATTTTAGTTTTTCAAATGAAGGAAAGTTAAGTTGAAGATGTAAGATAGTCCATTTACCCCTTAAAATTAGGCAAAATGGATTTCAACTATAAACCATCATATAGTTAAATAGCCATATTTTAATTTACTTTTCTACACTCATTTCTTAAATCTAGTTTTTTAGCAATCTTAATTGCCTTAAATAATAGGATTTTTGATTTACAGTTAATAAAGCATACAAAACTCAAAATTTTAAATACTAAATAGACCTCCTTTAAATAGCTTTTTTTTATATTCGTTGTTTTAAAAGACAACCTGAAATGCAAAATCAAAATAACATAATTATTGAAAAAACAGAATTACAAACTAATACAGGATTTCGATATAAATTTGATATTCCTCACGATTATGTTATTTATTTTGAAAAGGAGCAAAACATAGAATTGAACCTATTCATCAGAAAAAACTACGAAGAGCTTAAAACCAAATTTGCTTCAATTGAACTTAATTTTATTTACTTACCTTTTCTAACAGATTCTTCAAAAAACATTGAAGAGCTCTTATCATATTATTTCCCTCAGCTTAATTATTATCAAATTCCTGAAGAAGTTTCTAAAATTTATAATGAAAAAGCACTAAGTCAAATTTTCAGTAAAGGAGCAGAAGATTTGTATCAAATTTTTGATAAAGATAACTTTGTGCCATCTAAAATTGAAAGTGATGAATTACTAAATCTAATTGATTATAAAGGCAATATAAAATCAGGTTTGCTTTTTTTAAATATGCACTATGGTGCTATAGGAGTTTCTGATTTTTTCTATTCCAACTCTAATCAAAATTATGAGTTATTTTTTGATGATGTTCTTCTTTACTTAAAACCTGAGGAATGTGATTACATGATTGGTAATTTTTTACCAGCTGAAGATTTGACAGAACAGCTTGATGATAATACAAAAGAACTGGTAAAAGATATAGAAAATAGATTAACAGAACTCAAAGACAGTGGTCAACTTTTGTTTCTTATTCCTATTTTAAAGGATTTACTTAATAAACAATCTCAAAAGATTGATTTTAATAGTCTCAGTAAAATGGAAATAGATTATCAAAATAAAATTCAACTGCTTTATTTTAAAAAAGAAGTAGAATTAAGTCATTTAACTAAATCAATCTATTTCTTATTCTTAAAGCATCCTGAAGGCATTAACTTAAGAGAGCTTGGGAACTACAAAAAAGAGTTGCTCACCATTTACACTTCTGTTTCTAACCAATTGGATTATGATAAGATGGCTAAAAGTATAGACGATGTAATTAATATAGAAACAAAAGCTATTTATACCCACCTCTCCAGAATTAAATCAGCATTTTATAAAATAATGGATGCTTCTTTTGCAAAATATTACATTGTATCTGGTTCAGGAGAAGAAGAAAGAAAAGTTTTATTTAATACATTTTCAATTACTTGGAACAATTACAATTCATTAGATGATTTTGATTTGTAAATAAACGCACTTGCAAATTTGCAACTTTAATCAACTACTTCAATTCAAAACTACATTTGTCAAACAAATTTTGTAGTGACATAAATTAACTTATTTACAATGGAAGAAATTATTTTAAACCAATTTTGTATTGGGGAAGAGTTTGCTTTACATGAATTTGAGTTAGAATATATAGAAACCAAAACAAACAAATATGGAATTGACTATAACTATTTTAAATATACTGGAGAATCAATCAAAGAAAGTAACAAAGAAATTGTCTTAGTTTACAATTGTGATATTTTGAGAGGTGTATTTGTGTTGCTTAAAAGCTAAACAATTCTAGTAATGAAACATCAAGTGCTTTAGCCACTTTTTCTAAAGTAGAAAGAGTTGGGTTTACTCTACCAGCTTCAAGTCTAGACATATTACTCTTTTCAAAGTTACATTTTGCAGCCAAATCTTGTTGGGATAAGCCTTTTGACTCTCTGAGTTTTTGGATTTGTTTGCCAATGTTTATTTGAAGAGAATTGTCTGACATTTAAATTTTTTGAGTTGTATTATTTGATAACTCAAATTTTGTTTTATTTTTGTCTAATTGGTTATCATTTATGATAACTAATAAGTTAATTTTTAAATACGGGAAACCATAAAGGATTTAACTAAAAACTATTTAACTATGCATTTAATAATAATTTAATAAATATATGATGAACACAAAAAGAATTTTAGGATTGATTATGTTTTTTTGCACTACAATTGCAATTTCTCAAAGTAACATTAAATACAGTGCAAAAATTGGTTTAAATATTGCTTCTTTAAGTGGAGAATACCCTTCAGAATTGAGTCATAAATCTAAAACAGGGATTAATATAGGTGGAGTAGCAGAATATAAACTTAAAGAAAAAATTTATTTACAAGGCGAATTTTTAATCTCAACTCAAGGAGGAATTTCAGAATACAGAGTTAATTATTATAACCCTCAAATGGGGAATTATTATGAAAGTCAAACACAAACATTAAAATTAACGTACATAAATATCCCCTTTCTTTTAAAATACAACATAGTAAATCACTTGACAATTGATGCTGGACCACAATTAGGATTTATTCTTAGTGGTAAAAATGTATTACAATACACAGATTCTACTGATCCATCAAATAATGAAACAATTGAGTTAAATGCTTTACAAGATGGTACTTTTACATCTGGAGGAGTAACATACTCATATAAATCAAGTATTAAAAGAATGGATTTGAGTTTGAATATAGGAGGGACTTATGACATAAATGACAAATTTTATGTTCAAGCTAGATACAACAGAGGTATATCAAATATAGATAAAAACTCAACAGCTGGTTCTAATACTTCTAGCTGGAATTTAAAAAATTCTGTATTTCAACTTTCTGTAGGTTATAAATTTTAAAAATAAACAATTATTAAATCAATATTAACTCTTATTTTGACAACAATGTTTTTCAGCACTCTTTCTTATTCAAAAGAGTGATGTATCCTATAATACATCAAATAATTGCTGTAATGACATTGTTTGTGGTTATACTATGGGAAGTGGAGGAACAACTTATGATTTATATAGAGGCACATTAAATCCTGAAACTTGTGGAGTAAGAGAATTAGAGGTAAATGAAGCTACTTTTCTGTTTTATCAAGCTAAATGGCAAGTTAATCCAGAAAGATATACTTGTTGGTTAGGATTAAAATAGTTAAATTTAAAAATGACATAAATGATGATTTTCTTGTATTTTTAAAAAAAATGCTTAAACAATTAAAAAAATGAAATACCTATCTCCATTTGCCGGATTGCTTCTATTATTTGCTGTTGCTCCAATATCTTATGTGTATTATCCTTTTTTACTAACTGCAGTATCTTTGATTGCATCATTAGTTGGAATTGATACTTTAGTAAAAGAAACAATAAAACTAAATTATCCTATCATTTTTGGTTTTTTATTTGTTCTCATATCAATTCTATATAATCCAATTTTATTGTATAATCCTTTTTTTAATATTCACTTTGAAAAAGAAATTTGGAATCAAGTAAATAACTTTACGGCATTAATATTTATTGTTCATTATTTTCAAATCCTAAATTATGAGTCTCAAAAGTTAAAAGATAATATAAACAATGAAGGAATTGAAATTCTTGATAAATATGAATCTATGTTTTCAAATAAATTGGTGGTTTTTTTATTTGTGAATTTTGGAATTACAACCATATATTTAATGATATTTCTGCCTATCTATTATGGTTATTTTAGTTAATTGGGTGGGTGTTTTATTAGCCAGATTTAAATGATATTCTATCTGTTTTTAACTATTTTATTGTAATTAAATTTATTATTTATTTTAAATTTTTACACTATGAAATATCTACAACAGCTTCTAGCACAAACATTCCCAATCCTAAAAATTTTGAAACACAAGAAAAAGGATATGAGAATTTGCTTTTTCTACTTAATAATTTAAATAACTCTATTACATATGACCTCAAAAAAAAGATTAATTATTAAAGCATTTTCAGAAATGAATATTTCAAAATTGAAAGAATTATTAGATGATGATAAAAGATACCATTTGTCTCTTAATAAAAAGTCATTTATAGATAAAATGAGTGATGTTTTTGATAAGTTTAAAAAGGAAAATGACACTACTTTAACTGTCCACAAAGGAAAATGTAAAGGTGGAAATTGTTACCTCAAAGGAAAATGTACTGGATTTTCATTTGTAGGTAATGTATCAAAAAATGGAATTAATTTGAATTTTGAAGATGGAGAATACACTTATAATAGCATCCAAAGATGTCATGATTTTGAAATTTTAAACAAAAGAATAAAGCCCATTTCAAATTTTACTATTGAAGAATTTGATGACCTCCGAATTTAAAAGTTGAAAAAACATGATGAAAACATTAATTAGTAATTGCAATAGTACTTATCTCAAAAATAATTCCGTGACATTGTTTTTTTATTTTAAAGTTTTATAACTCAGATATTGTTCTATTTTTGTCTCATTTGTTATCATTTATGATAACTTGAAATTATTTTTAAAATGCGCATTCAATTTTATTAATATATAAATTTAAAATTAAACAATCATGAAATCATTATTTTTTATTACTTTAGTTGCACTTACTTTAACTAGTATATCTTGTTCAAAAAGTGATGGGTCTTCTTCGAGTTTATCAAACACTTCATGTAATGATATTGTATGTGGCTATACAATGGGAAGTGGAGGAACAACTTATGTTTTATATAGAGGCACTTTAAATCCTGATACATGTGGACAAACTCAGTTAGTAGTAAATGCAGCAACTTACAATTATTATAAAAATAAAATTACAATCGATAATAATACAACACATCTAGGTTATGTATGTTGGGAAGGGACAAAATAATTAATAAAATTCTATGCTTGAATTGGAAAAGGTTCTTTTAGAAGCGACTAAAAGACTTGATATAGAAATGTTCAAAGAATTTTATATTTATACGGAAGATTATAAACAGTCTAAAAGATTATTTTTATTGAAAGACATAGCAGTTGCATTCAATAAATTCAAAGAACAAGGAGATACTTCTCTTGAACCTATTTTAGGCATTTGTAATAGATGTAATAAAGGATGTCATGGGCATCTGCTTGTTGGCAATAAAAGTAAAAATTACATGAGTCTATTATTTGAAAATGATATGTACAAAATCATTGGAGTAGCAGAATGTGCCGATTTAAAAACTTTAAACAAAATTGAGGGTTTAAATAAAAGAATTTATCTTCATGAATACAATGAACCCGGTTCACCCAATAATGTTCCTTTTTAAATCATGATATGAAGCAAACTATTTTAACCCTTGATACTAGCGAGTTGATAAAACAATTTATATTTGCTAGTAAAAACGTTGATATAATGAGACTTGAAAAGCTATTAGAAGACAAAGGAATATTTGAAATCGAAGATGTTAATTTAAAAATAATAGAATCTTCAAAGGCAGATTTTTTAAGTTGGTATCTATCTAAACTTAAATCTGAAGATATTAAGGATGTAATTTATGATCAATGTATTGGTTGCAACTTTGGAAAAAATATTGTAATATTAAATCGTGGTATATTTCCTAGAAGGCCTCAAAAGTTTACAGATAAAACTAAAGCCGCCTTGATGCTTGATTCTCATAATGGAAAAATCCACAGAATACAATTCTGTTTTTCTTTCTTAAAAACAGAAAATAAAGCGGTTTGTGATTGTGTTGGAAAAGAATATGTGAAATACATAAAACAAGGATTTTCAGAAGAAGAGGCTATTGATTTGTATGATGCTAATCCGGATTCAGAATATGGTTATATTACAAGAGACATAAATAGATAGGTAAATATTAACTATTTCAATTAATGAAAAGTACAATACTCGCAACAATAATAAAACACGTTAAAAAACTTTTTAGTAAAAAAATCTATCAGGTTAATCTAATTGAGGGTAGTGAAATACCTCCACTTGATGAGTATCCAGATATTGAATATGTAACTAGAAATAAATTAAAATCATTTAAAGAATCTCGCTATGAATTTGATAAAAAAAATGAATTAGGACAATTACAATTTACTTTGTTTTCTGAATACGACTTCAATGGAAATAAAATTACTTCTGGTTATTTTAATTCAGTCGGGAATCATGGATTTAAATGGTGTAGGAAATATAACATTATGAATAAATTAACCGAACTTTCTTATTATAACCTAATTGACAATTTAATTTTGGAATATGAAATATCAAAGTATAATGATTTGGGGCTTCTAATAGAAGTTGCAACATATGTTAATTTAATAAAAAATTCAAGCCTTAGCAAAGAGTCATTCAATCTTGAAGGAACTGATTTATATTTTGATTCTAAAATATTATATTATTATGATGATAATTCAAATATTATTGAGGAATTTGAAATTATGCATAATGGCGAGATATATACAAAAACAAAATACAGCTATGATAAAAACTCAAATTTAATTGAGAAAATTATAAATAATTATAGGCATTTTCAATATGAAAAATATTTGTACGAATTTCAAAATGGTAAATTGATTAGAGAAAATCAATATTATCTAAAAGAATTTAAAATTCAAGAATTAAATATTTTGTATAATAAAAATGGGCTGAAAATAGAATCGCAAGAACTAATCAATAATTATTCTAATGGATTTTTTTCTGTCAAAATAATAGAATATAAGTACGATATTAACAATGTTTTAAGAGAACGTAATAGAAAAAAATATACAATTGAAGAGGACGAATTAATATCATGGAATAAGGGTCTAGAGTTATTCAAAAAACATAATTTGGCCAATAATGAAGATTTTTTTATAAACAGTGTTGTGAAAAATAATCCAGTTTCTAAAATAGAATTAAACGATTTAATTTGTAAAAATAATTTAATAAAGTGTACACTTCCAAAAGGGTTTGATAACAGTTTTGAATCTAAAAATTTAGAATATGATGATAATGGATATATTGTAAGAAGCAAATATTATAATTTGGAAGGGGTTTTACTTGATGAATCATATTATACTTATCCAAAAATTATTTATGATTCTATTAAAAAATTTGACAAAAATAATAATTGTGTTTTGGAAGAAGGGTTTTCAAAAAATTGGACTACTAATTTTTGTTTTGAATTAGAGATATTAAATCAAAGTTATATAAAACGTGAGTTTGAATATTATTAATTAATGACATTGTTTACCAATCCTTATCTTAAAATCCTTGATGAAATAACTCCAACATCAAACTATATCCCTAAAAAAGAAGAATATGTTGCTTGGTACAAAACCCACTATAAAACTATAGCCCAACAGCCATATAGTGATTTCTGTATGCAAGAGTTAGTATGGACTTTTCATGAATTTAAAAATTTAGTTAGTTTTTTAGAACATGAGCAAACTATAATTGAAGCCAATAACAGATACAAACTCTTAGACAAAGAAAATAATGAAGAGGTTATAGGGTGGCTTATTGAGTATGAAAATGTCTATCAATATGCAGAACATTTTTACTGTTTGCATTTTGAATGGGAGGATGATAAAATTGAAGGAGATAAAATAATAGTTTCAAAAGAACTAGGCATCAAAATTGAATTAAGTGATTTCAAAGAGTATATAGACCTTGAAAAGACTTATAGGTCATTTATGATTAAATACAAGGGAAATATTACCAAAAAGAAAAATTAATGGCTACTTCAATAGATTTAAAGAAGAAATTAGAAGAAATTGAAGTTAGGAAAAAGATTCGGAATTTTGAAAAACATCTAAGTTCTTTTGATTCTCAGCCCAGTTATTTTTTGGCTTTAGCAAATCTTAAACTCCAAATTAAGGATGTTGAAGGAGCATTGAAATATATAGATGAAGCTTGTAAACTTATCCCAAAAGCAGAGATTATTTATGATATGAGAGCTAAAATATTGTTCAAAATGAAAGACTATAACGGAGCTTTAATGAACCTTAATCAAGCTATAGATATAAACCCTGAAAATGAATTGTACTATTCTAGAAGAGGGGAAGCTTTATTCTGTCTAAAAATTTATTCTAAAGCAAATGATGATTATTCTAAGGCAATAGAAATTAATAGCTCAAAAGACATTTATTTCTATAACAGAGCACTAGCAAGAGGTTGTTTACATGATTTTGAAAGTGCAATTGTAGATCTTGAAAAGACATTAGAGTTAAATCCTAATAAAACTAGAGCAAAAGAAATAATAATAGAACTTAGAAAACTATTAAATAAACAATAAAGATTTATCAATGCAGTTTGAAGTTGAGTTGAAAATCAAAAAAATAAATCATATCAAATAATATTTATGTAAAACATTTGTAAAACATTTATCATTATCAAATGAAAAAATCAGTAAGTAAAAGAAAATTAACAATTGTTATTTAATTGATAATCAGATAAAAAGAAACAAAAAGAAAGTATATATTACATAACCTGAAGGGACTGTTAATCAGAGGGTCCTTGGTTCGAGCCCAAGAGAGGGAGCAAATTGAAAAAAGAGGTCATTTTTGACCTCTTTTTTATTTCTACAATTTTGCAAAACCTTACTGGCATTGAGAAGAAGTTCTATTGGAGTTGTGAATTTAGGGGTTGCAACTTTTTTTTCTTCAAGATATAACTTTTCTGAAAAGATGCAGCCAAGAATTTTATTTTTAGTTCTCCCATCCACCGATTTATAGAACCCAACCAAATCTTCTAACATAGGAACTTGATTGTCCAAATATTCTCTAAAAGGAGACAAAACTTCTTGTGAATCTTGTAGTTTACTTTTCTCATTAAACAAACGAGTATTAAGGTTATTTTTTAGGTCTTGATACTCCTGTGCAGGGATTAAACCATCCATATATTGTTCTTCAATAAATGACTTTCTTTTATTCAATCTTTCAATTTCATCTAATGACTTTTGGATGTTCTTTTTTCTATTCAAGTCATCATTCTCAAATAATCCTTCCAATATTGTGCGATAAGAAGATATCAATTGAGCCGACAACTGAATGTTAGACAAGATTCTTTCTACTTGATTATGGACATCTTCAATTGGATATCTATCACACTTAACGTGAGGTTTGGTACATATGTAGTAGTGAAACTTATTTCCGCTTCTGCCTGTTGAGGCATAAGCAGATAATGTTCTTCCGTGATTAGGACAACACAAATGTCCTTTAAGAGGATATAAATTTATCTTATCACTCTTAAAGTCCATATTTCTTTTTCTTCCACTTAATACATCATTTGCTTTGGCAAACAACTCTTCTGAAATAAGTGCAGGATGAAGACCTTGAACTATTTGTTCAGGTTGGTTACCAAATGCTCTTACCAAAATTTTACCGGAGTATGTCAGATTTCTGATTATGTTAGGAAATTGATTTTTACTTAATTTCATTCCTTGTCCATTTAACCATCTTCTAACTTCGTCAGCAGTATATAACTCTGAAGCCATTTTTTCAAATCCTTCACGAATTAAGTCAGCGTCTTGACTAAATTCTAAAGTCGCATCTTTACCTACTCTGACACATCTATAACCTCGTGGTGATGTTCCTGTAAAACATCCATTGAGCCGGGCTTTATGTGAACCTTCTTTAGAGCGTTTAGATATTTTGCGGTTTTCAACCTCAGGAAGAGCAAACCCAATCGCTTGGAGTAGTAATGCCTCAGGATTAGAATCATCCACCTGTCCTTCTACAAACTCCACCTCACATCCCATTTTTGATAATGAAGTTATTTCAGAAAAGGACAATATTAGATTACGGGAAAATCTGTCGGGACGAAGAAATATTACAGCATCTATTGAGTCTGCTTTTCTTCTTCTCTCTTGGACCAATGATTTAATTTGTTTCCATTGGGGACGATTAAAATCCTTTGCGGAATAATCCTCTCTGAAAGATTTTATAATGTTATAACCTCTATTGATACAATATCTTGTAATTATTTCTTCTTGATATTCCAACGAATATCCTTGTTGGGCTTGTTCATCTGTTGAAACACGCGAACAGATTATTACATTTTTCATAATTAAGCGATTTTTAGATAAAATTGATTTGGGTATTTGCTAAGTTCAAAAATTGAATTTGATTGGCAATTTTGAACCTTACTTTTCTGTTCTCTGTATTGATTGTATTCAATAGTCGCTATCTGCACCAAAAAGGTTCGGATTGAATTAAGTTGGTTATCGTCTAAATTCAACCCGTCTTTTTTTAATTGTTTTCTAAGTTCTGTATTTGATATCATAGTTATAATTTAATATTGTTATGCTACATTACTTAAATTATACTCTGACAATCTAATCTTAGACGCAACCATATATTCCGGTGATGGTTCGTAACCTACGAAACTTCTCCCTTCACCTAACTCTAATGCCGCTTTTCCAGTCACAGAGGTGCCACTGAAATTATCAAGTATAATATCATTTGGCTTAGATGTCGTTAACAAACATATCATAGGAACATCTAAAGGGAAAGTCGCTTGATGGTCTAAGTATACACCAACTGCTTCGCATTTGACTTTTAACTCAGTTGTTGAAGCGGTTTTAGTTTTTAAAACTCCTCCATAAAAATCTAATGAAGATGTTAGCTTTGGGCATTCTTTGGTGGTTCCTATCGTGAAAGAATTTGTTTCATCTATATATCCTTTCAACCATTTTTCGTTATAGTAAAAATCTTTTGATTTTACAAAGTGAAAAATTGGTTCGTGTCTTCTGATACTTCTTTTTTCACCAGTTGGTCTTGGATTTTGCTTTAACCACTGAAATTCATCGTTTAAGATAAAGCCAATTGATTTCATCATTAAAACAAAGCGTTGAGGAACTAACTGATATTCCCCATTTTTACAGCAATCGTTAATATTCACAAACAAACTCCCGTCATTTTTTAATACTCTGAAAACCTCTGTGTAGTGTTTTTTTAGATTATTGATATATTCTTCAACGGAGCGTTCCTGACCCAATTGATTTGAATCCAGTTGATAAAACTTCATAGCCCAATATGGTGGGGAAGAAATACTAACATTTACTGATTCGTTCTCCAATTCTTCCATCGTCTCTGATGATTTATTGTATATGGTAACTGAACCTTCTTTGTAATCACCACCCTCAACCTCTGATTTACATTTACTTTTTGTGTGAAGTTGTTTAACTTTCTTGTATACTTTGTTCAAAGTTGATTTCTCTTTATCTATTTCATTAAAATATCCCTCCAATTTTGTTGGGTCATCCGGAAACAATTCATTACACATTAAACCGATTGAGTTTAGTTTGTTTTGTGTGTCTTTTGTAATTGAAGATAGTATTGTGTCTCTTTCTTCTTTCAATTCTTTGAGTCCCGGATTTAAATCGGTTCTCTGTCCTCTTTTGAATGGGAATAAGGATTTATACAATATCATCTCTTTATACTTGTCCATAGATGATTTTAATCTATGGATATTAGATGATAGAGAAATCAATTGCTTATCACCATCTACTTTTGTAAAAAATACCGGAATAAGCGGAAGGTCTAACTCAAGAGCAATCATATGTCTTAAATTACCTGATATAATAGTGTTGTCATTGGAACTCACTATTAACGGGGTTATAATACCCATGGTTGAGTTATTGTCTTTTATCTCATCATAATTGGTCGGTATTCTGTAAAGATTACCTAATTCAATATTTCTATTTATAGATTTTGGTGTGACATATTCTATTTGTGATAAATTATTTGTTTTCATAAGTTCAAGTTTTAATAATTAAAAAAATGAACCTTTACGACAGGTAATGAAACGTGTTTGGTAACGCAGTTTGTATTGCGGTTGGTTTTATAGATGTCCAACGCATCTTAAATTATTTATCCAATATGTCAAAGAACTTTGTATATGATAAAATAATCATATACATTTTGAGCAAAAAAAATTACAGGGTATAAATCTCTCCTGTTACCTTCATTAACTCTATTGGAGATACCCTATTAAGGTATTCCCATATCTTGTTTTCAGCATCATAAATCAAAGTAGTATTCTTAAGGTCAACACTCTCTTTATCCTTAAAGTATTTACTCACTGAACAAATGTGCACACTTGTATACTTTGATTTTGTCACCCTACCATTTAATTTGTATGGCCACTTAACCTTGGCTAAAATTGTTGGAGATGATTCTCTATTCTTCACCACCGACAATGTATATTTTACATTTTTCCGGTAGGCTATTTCATCAATTTTCGCTTTCCAAAATTCATAAAAATCAACAAATTCCTTGTTAGCAGAAATAAATTCTTGGAATTGTTGTTCAATTAAACCTTCAAAAGAACCAAGTTCACTTTGTGTAACGCCAGTAAATCCTTTTGAATAATCAAAAGTTAGAAAGCGACCATTAGCATTTTTTACGGGTTCCATTTAAGTATATGATATTATTTTGCAATGTTACAAACAATAATTATTCTATGCAAGTTTTTTTAATAAAAATATCATAATTCAAAATATAGGACACCCCTTCCTTAGCCCCCTATACCCCTAAGGGAGGGGATTCGCCGTATTTTCCCTTAGATACCCCTCCCCTCATATCACCATTTTAAGGGGATAATACCTTAAATAACTCAAAACCCATTTAAAAATTTTTAGATTTTTTTTTACTAAAATCAACTTCTTCAGAAATCTGATATACTTATAGTAAAATAGTATTTATGGAAAAATTAGAACCAATATTAGGATTTGAATGCACAATATTTGATGATGAATTGATATCAATAGATGTTAAATGTGAATTTCCCCAGCAGAAGGTTAATTGTAAAAAACTCTATACCTCGCTTGAAAAATTAAAGATTATTGAGAGTGGAATCACATTCCCATTGCGTTTAAAGCATTGGACGATTACAATATTGCCTACCGATAAATTTACGATTATGAATTATTTTAGAATCAAAGGAATTAAAAGAGTAGTGGAGGAACAAATTCAATCTTTAATAGGTCATACAACTTTCATTAAACCGGAGGTTCAATATCCTAAGAAAAAAAAATATCCAAACCTTCATATCCACTTTTATCAAATTACTGAGGATGATGGAATTGAAATTTTAGATGAAAATGATATGACAGATAAATGTATGATTAAATATGAGAACACCAAGCAATTTACAGTAAAAAGAATAGCTGACCTTGAACCATTTGTTAATCCTTTAGAACTACAATGTATGTCTTTTTTCCCTATGGAGTTAGTTGAGTTTGATGATGAAAATGACAATAAAATCAAGGATTTTTACCAACATTCAATAATGTTACGGAAAATTGAACTACCATTTTAGGTATATTAAACCCACCTTAATCCTAATTATTTGCTGGAGAAAAGGACTAACAAAAAAACACTAAACATCAATATTAGGGGTAAAATAGGTAAAAAGAACAATCCCTAATAAACAAAACGAATCATTTATGCTATCAAAGACACAGGCGCGGATAAAGTCATTACTAAACGAAATAAAAGAACAACAGAATAATGGTCAATCAAAGTACTGGTATGTTATTACCATAACCTATTCAACAATCTCATTATATAGGAGAGTTTCAAGTGTGAGTGAAATTTATAAAAAGTTGTCAAATAGTATGTCTGGTTTAGTTGGTTCCACTTCAAACAGGGAGTGGTGGAAAACAATAAAACCAAGTGGATTTTATGATTTTACACCTAGAAAAGACATTTCCGTGTTGTCATTCGTATTGGAAACAAAGGTAAAACTGAATGAATTGGAAGTAAAATCAAGGATTAAAAAAATTGCACCATACCTTGAAATATACATCGGGGAGAAATCGCAAAAAGAATATGAGTTTGAATTAGAGTTTATAAAAGAATTTTTTCAAAAATATGAACCTAAAACAGAATTGTTCGGAGATATTAAACGGACCAATAAATATTTTGAATTGTCATAGTAATTGAAAGTATTATTTTTTGGTCACAAAAAAACCACAGATTTTTTGGTCTGTGGTTTCAATTTTATCTATTAATTGTTATTGTAAAATAGCCCAATAATAACCTAAAAAACAGCAAAATATATCTAATAATTGCTCTTTTTTTGGACTCACTTAAATTTTTAAATGATTCTATTTCATTTAATAAATTATATAGTTTTTCTTCAATGTTAATGTCTTTATTTTCAACTAATATTTTAATGGTTTCTTCTACATAAGGGGCAACCAATAGAAATAATTCAAAAAATGCGGGAGATTTCTTTTGGATTGTTCTTATTTCAACATATACTTTCCTTCTTTTAATAGTTTGTGAAGATTGATGCCTAAATATATTTTCATTATTTAACATTTTAATATTGGATTCATTTTCAAATCTTTTGTCAAGAATCTTCAAATTTTCAAGTTCATAAATAAAATTATTAAAATAATTTAATGGTAATAATAAATCTGTTAAGTTTAATAAATCATCTTCATTATTAAGTTTTAGTGATATTTCCATATCTTTATTTTTTAATTATTTTAAACACATTCATTTTTTCATCTGATTCAACTTTTATAAAATAATTTCCTGACGAAAAATTAGACATATCAATTTGAATATTATTACCACTAAAATTGTTCTGACTAATTAATACACCCAAAATATTATAAATTGAAACAATTTTAATGTTATCTGATGAAGTTATATTAAGTTTTCCATCTACAGGATTTGGACTGTAATTTAATTTAAGAAGCATATTATTATCAGTGTTTAATGCTAACTGAACTGTTACAGCTAATCTTGGACCTTCACAACCATTTACAGTTTGTGAAACATAATAAGTTGTTCCATTAACTAACAATGTATTATTTTGTAAAATCGTTGAGCTTGTATTACTAGAATACCAAATCAAATTTGAACCATTTACTATTAAATTAGATAATGTTGACCCTTGATTTACAGTTTGATTTTGAGAAGCAGTAGGCAATTGTGTTGAAATTACTGTTATATTACTTGAACTTAATACTGAACCTATAGGATTTGTAACTTTAACAATTCCTGATAAATTTGAATTAATGGATATAGTTAATTGTGTATTAGATGTAATTATAAATGGCACACTTACACTTCCTATAGTAACATTAGTAACATTATTAAATCCTGTTCCATTTATTACTAAATTACTTCCGATACAAATTGTATTTGATGATAATGATGTTATAACAGGGGAAATTTGACTACTCAAAGCAGGGTCTAAACTTGCAAAAAAAGGTTGATATCTTAATGTGATATTTTTAAATCTTCCTCCTATAAATATTTTATCAGTTGATGCACTAATTGTTCTAACAATATCATCTGGATTGGGTTGCCAATACATTAATGAAGAATCTGTTGTTTTTACAACACAAGAGTTAATTATAGGGTTCCATTGATTACTATAATTGAAACTTCCACCCAAATAAACAATATCATTTATTGACTGAACAGAATTAATCGTAGTTGAAGTTGTTAAATTTGAATATAATGTTGTAGTTGAATTATTTTGAATATCGTATTCAGCAAAATTAATTTTGGATACTCCAGAAACGGATGTAAAAGTTCCACCAATATATAACTTATTGTTATTTAAAGATAAAGTATTTACTATATTGTCTACATTTGGGTCGAAACTATAAATAGAACCTGAAGAAATACTAAATGACGCAATCCTATTTCTCGTCTGTCCATTTATTGTTGTAAAAGCTCCTCCTGCATAAAGATTATCTCCATCAACTATAAGGCTATTTACTGTGCCATTTGGACTTGGATTAAAATTAGTAGCAGAACCAGGAAGAGTATTTATTGCAGATAAATTAGTTCTAGCCATTCCTCCTATACTTGTATAAGTTCCTCCAACAAACAATAAAGTTCCACTTATTGCTAAACTATTTACAACACCATTACAATTTGGATTCCAACCTGTTGGTAATCCATCAGAGATATTAAGTTGTGCTATATGATTCTTTATTATCGTGCCATTAACAGTTGTAAAGTCTCCACCTATATAAACATAATTATTATCTAATGAGATTGCTCTAACTATATTATTAATGTTTGGATTCCAACTTGAAAGTTGATTTGAAGTTAAATCTAAACAAGCTAAATTATTTCTTGTAGTTCCTCCTACACTGTAAAATAATCCTCCAACGTATATATTATTTCCATAATTTGAAACTGCATTGACATTAAATGTAGTTCCTTTTATTCCCATAACGTTAGGATTCCAATTACTAGCATTTCCAGTTGTTAAATTTAAAGATGCTATTCTATTTCTTGCTTGACCTCCAATATTAGAAAAGGAACCTCCAGCAATTAATAAATTATTAGAAACTGCTAATGAACTAACAATACCATCAGCTGAAGCATTAAAATTACTAGCAATTGCATTCAAAGGATTTAATGCCGCTAAATAATTTCTATTTGCTCCTCCAATTATTGTAAACTCTCCAGCAACATATAATAAATTATTATTAACAATAAAATCCTTTATAGTTCCATTAGCCCCAAAATCATATAGGTCAAGGGTGTAATTAGGTAAAGAATAACCTGCTCCTCTTGATTTATTTATTCCTGATATGTTAGTAAAACTTCCCCCTACATATAATTTATTACCATTAACATATAATTTATTAACCGTACTATTTGGATTGGGTGTCCAGTTACTCGCTTGTAAAAATGTTGAATCTATACTGCCTAAATTTGTTCTTGGTAATCCACCTAAACTTGAAAAAGAACCTCCAACAATTATATCGTTATTATATAATTGTATTGAATTTACTACTCCATTAACATTTGCATTCCAAAATAATGGAGAACCATCTAAAACATTTAATTTTGCTAAATAATTATTTGAAAAATTTTGAATTTGGGTAAAGTTTCCTCCAACATATAAGTATGAACCATTTAAAACTAATGTTAGAACAGAATTATTTGGTTCAGGTTTAAAAGTTAAATCAACTGAATTATCCGATTTAATGTGTACTAAATTGTTTATAAAATAGTTTCCTATATGAGAAAAAGACCCTCCAACATACCAGCCTCCACTGTTATCTGGAATCACACAGTTAACTGTACTGTCAATTCTTGGGAAATTATTAACATTGATTCCTGATAAATTATCCAAAAGTGCCTCACTTCCAGTTACTGGACCAACATAATCAAAATCACCTCCATAATATACTTTATTATTTTTTCTAACTATTGAATAAACTTCACCATTAGGACTTGGCAGATTATCTTGACTCCCTAAATTTGAAACAATTATTGAAGCTGAATTATCCTGATTACCACTAAATGTTGTATTGATTAAATTACAAGTATAAGTTCCTGAATTACAAACTGTAATAGATTGGGTTGTTTCACCAGTTGACCATAGATAATTTTCTCCTGGACTGTTACAAGTTAAAGTTACACATTGATTATCAACAATAACACTACTGCCATTACTAGTTGTAATTTGAGGAGTTTCATACATTAGAATTTCATTAACTTTTACGCTTAATGTCCCGTTAACACAAGTACAACTGCCACAGGTAATAGGAGGTATTGTTATTCTCCAATATCTAGAAACTTTTGGTACTTGCAAATTAATACTCATATCACACATAGAAAAATTACATTGGCCACCTCCATTTGTAGTACCAATAATTGTCCAAGGTCCCAATTCAGAATATGCAGATTCTAAAATATAACCATTATAGTTATAATTATTATCAAAACAAGCATTTTCAACATCTCTTTTCAAGACTATAGAATTAAGGCGTATGCTCCTTTTTGTTTCAAAAGTAATAGTTGAAGTACTATAGGGAGAGTTGGTAAATTGTCTACAATTTAACCATCTAGCAGACCCGGAACTTGTATTACCATCAAACATATCTTGTCCAATGTATCCGTCTCCCCCAAAACAATAATGATTATTAGTATTACCATAATTTGCTACAGATATTGCAAATCCAGTCTGATTTGGAACTAATTGTGGAGTTTGTGAGAAAATCATTTGGGTTGTCATTAGTAACCCAATAAATAAAAGAAGTAATTTTTTGTTTATCATTTTTATTATATTAGCCCTACTATGTCTCACTCGTAGAATTAACTATAATAAACTAGCGTGAGACAAGTTGCTATCAAATGCTCTTGGAGGTGGTCGAATACCTACGAAACAATGTAATAGAACCGCTCACGCTATATGGTGAGCGAGTGACTTATACATTCCCGTTTCGTAATGAAATTTCGACCTTTCAAGAGCGGAAAATATAGCAAACGCTAATTTTAATTACCGATAAATGCATACTTCTGTTGAAGAATACGAAGCAAAAGTAGCAAAAAAAATTAAGGATTTAACCTTTAAAGTTTTTTTTAAGTAGTTAAGATAAAATAGATTATGGTATTATTATATCAATATCAACAACTTCTTTATAACTTGAATAATCTATACAGAACAAAGCAGAGTTAATATTGAGTATTAAAAACTCTTTAATTATCATCATTTCGCTCAACGATACTGGCTTTAATGACTTTAATGTTATTTTTTCAGAACAAGTTTGAAAATAATTCATATTCGTTCTATTAGCAATAAAGAGTAATGAGTTCAAACGAATGAAATAATGTTTGCCAAACTTTCTTCGTATAAGTGTGTTCAGAATTTTGTTAATCAGAACATAACTTTCTGCGAGAGAGATAGAATTATCAATCATATCATTTGCAATTTAAGAGCAGTTGATTTAACCTTCAAGACGGTGTTGGTTGATTTATTCGTTAATCCGGATATTTGCCGAATAGACAATTTCTTTTTCAATAATTTTAGAACATCTGAATGTTTTTGGATGGTTTCTTCTTCCGTTTCAATTGAACCGGATTTTCTTCCAACCTTACCACCATTCTTGATGTGGTTACGGTAACCGGAAACCATTCTACTTTTAATTAGTTGTGCTTCCATACTGGCCACACTAAATAAAATCTGCACCATAAACATAGATAATGAATTGGGAGTTTTATCATCGTTCAATGTTTCCAAGTTGAAGTTCTTGATGTATATGGATACTTTCTTGTCGGTTAGGAGTTGAATATTTTGAAGTGATTGTATCACTGAACGACCAATTCTACTCAACTCCCACACCAATACCTTATCAATAGTTCCTTTTTCAATTTCTTCCAACATTTTTGAAAATATTGGTCGGTCTTCATTTTTCTTAAAACCACTAACTTTTTCTTCATACACTCCAGCGAGTTCATAACCCATTTTGTTGGCATACTCAATAAGTTCGTTTGTTTGTCTTTCGGTGTCCTGGCGATTACCTTCGGAACTGACCCGAGAATAGATTACTGCTTTTGTCATAGTGTCTCAATTATATCCTTTGAATTTCTTTAAGGCTAACTTACAGCGGGAAACCAATAAGTCGGCGCCCATTTTTGATATTTTTTTGAGACACTAATTAAATTGCCACTAATTAAGTTGTGTGATGAGGTTAAATAAAAAAACCTCCGTTAGAGAGGTTGATTAATATTTGTGTCAAGATTAAAGTGTTTATAATTCTATTTGAATTTTAACTCTACCACCTAAACCCTTTTCTGCAATATCATACAAAGTTTTTAAAGTAAGGTTGCTCCCGTTATTTTCAATTCTTGATATGTATTCTCTCTTTTTACCTACAAGTTCCCCAAGTTCTGTTTGAGTTAGGTGTTTTTCCTCTCTTGCCTTTTTTAATTGAAGACCTATTTTATGACCTTCAAAATCTCTTTCAAGTTCATCTCGTCTATCAGTTCCTTTAACACCGTAAACGTTATCCTTAATATCTTTCCAACTTTTAGTTTCCATAATTATTTTAGTTTTCTAAATTATTTATCCTCATTTGCAAATCTTTAATTCTAATAATCAACTTTTCAAACTTCAAGAATTTACCATAAATCATAAACTTAGTCATTTCACTATAATCCATTTCATACTCTTTTATAACGCTTTCAGGAGGGGTGATATTGATTTTATTTGGAACGTGATTGGCATAATCAAGTCCCCGTAACGCATTAAACTTTTCTCTATGTGCAACAATACCATTATACAATTTAGAATTTTTCAAGGCATCAACCCCGTGTGAGGTATCCATCAATTTTTCTAAATCATACAAATGTCTTGATAATCTATCAATTCTTATTTTCTGATTATTTTGAGAAAACTCTTCGTGAAGTAAAAACACTTTTTCTAAAAATGTTCTTTGAGGGAGGACAGACGCAACGCCAAACGGAGCTGTTGCAAAAGTTTGAGTAGAAAAATTATCGCTCAGTATAGAATTGATTTCTCTTATTTCTGTTGGTTCCATTAGGGAACGAGAGCTAACTTCTATCAATACTCTTTGCGGTAAATAGTCGGATTTATCAACTACTGATTTATAATGAATTTCTATTACCTGTGGGTCTTTATCAGAATCGTTCACTGGCTGAGCAATCAATTCACATTCACTTGTCACTCCCCATTCGGCAAAGGTTTTCTTTATATCTTCAAGGAAAGTGGTAGATATAAACTCGCAAGATAATTTTCTTAAATTTTTTATTTGAGTTTTACTTATATCTCCGTTAAAACCAAAAAATTTCCTGTCAATTGCTAAATCAACATCTTCTGAAAACCTATCTATTAGATTCCATCCTTTACTTAAAGATGTTCCTCCTTTAAATACTATGTGTTTGCTATATGGTAGAGAAAAAGAAGCGTTTAATGCTAATGTTACCCACCAATCTTTTTCAATTGCAATAGATGGTAAACCTGTTAAATCTGTAGCTTGATTAAGTATTTCAATTTTTCTTTCTTTAGATAATTTTAGCCAATTCGTATTCATCATATTGTTTGTGTTAAAATTTTAGAAATCCATACGGGAGCAAGTTTGGCATCATTTATAATGTTATCTTTTTTCTCTTTTTTAAGAATATTTTGAATTTTAAGCAGTGTAGAATCGTCCAATTGAGAATTTCCTATCGTTTTTAATGCTTGAATTACCATACTACTTATTTCTCCTTTCATAAATAAATTTTTTGGACTTGTATTTTTAAAGCTTATGGTTCGTTTACCAACTTTAATATTCCGGGTGCCTCCATCCGTTAAGTATACTAACTTCATTGGAACTTGAGTAGATAAACCCAATTTGTTCAACGCTTGCACACCTGTTGGTATAATTCTAACCTTATCTCTTCTTGCAATCGCTAAAGCTATGTCCTCCGTAGAAGGAAATAAAATACCTAACTCTTTATCAACTTTTGGATACAAGTAAATGCCGTGAGCTAAACGAACAATTGTTTCCTTTTCGTTCAATCTTAAAAGTGCTTTTTTAACACTTTCAGCACTTCCATAATCTGAAAAATCACTTACGAAAATCACAACGCCTTTTTGACGTGATTTTAGTGATTCAAAAATCTTATTTTCTACAATTGGTCTTTCCATTATGATATATTATTTTCCATTTTTATTTCTTTGTTAGAAACGGTCACTTTATTTTCGTCCCAAATTTAATGAATATTTGGGACGAAAAAGAAAGTTTAACAAAAATCATATCAATTACTTTACTTTTTCAAATAATACTATACTTATTAAAGTAATAGATATTAGGGTCTGAAATAATGACCGTCATACCCCATCACGAAAAGCAATGATATGAAGTGGGGCTACTGGGTCTTCTGTCTATTTTATTTACTTAAACTCTCTTTGAAATATCAAAAAATTGACTTGGGGGGCCTGGGGGGCAAAACTTAATAACCTTTTACTAATATTAAAAAACAAAAATATCTATACTCTTGATTTGAAGAGAATTGAATAAGCAATCATCGCATTAAAATTGTAACTTTCTCCAATAGGGGGAGCTAATTGAAAAGACTTCACAGAGATGTGAGGTCTTTTTTGATTTCAGCCCTCTATAGACCATCCCAAAAAGTTAAACACTATTTTGAGGTTGATTACTATTTATGTTGTACAGTAATGCATTTATAATTCTATTTGAATTTTAACTTTCCCACCTAAACCTTTTTCTACAATATCATACAAAGTTTTTAAGGTGAGGTTGCTCCCGTTATTTTCTATTCTTGATATGTATTCTCTCTTTTTTAATATAAGTTCCCCAAGTTCAGTTTGGGTTAAATGTTTATCCTCTCTTGCCTTTTTTAATTGAAGACCTATTTTAAAACCTTCAAAATCTCTTTCAAGTTCATCTCGTCTATCAGTTCCTTTTAAACCGTAAACGTTATCTTTAATATCTTTCCAACTTTTAGTTTCCATAATTATTTATTTTTTTCTTGGTAATATTCCTTCATTAGACGCAACGCTTTTTCTAATTCATTCTTTGGTGTTTTTTGAGTTTTCTTTTGAAAGCCGTTTAACAAAATGACTAACTTTCCATTATCAAAAAAACAAAATACTCGCCAAATATTAGACGCAAGTTGTATTCTTGCCTCATACAGCCCATTAGTTCCTTCCATCGCCTTCAAATAATTTGACGGGACTCTTTCAAGCGTTTCAATGGCTTCAATTATTTTAAAGATTTTGTCTTGAACTTTTTTTGGCTGTCCAAGCAGGAAATCTTCAAAGTAATTCTTGTATGCTATTACTTCTCTAATTTTCATTTCACAAAGGTAACTTATAAGTTACATACAATCCAAATTTTATTTATCTAACACTAATTTATTTTTTTACCATCATTCCCTTTACTTTTAACATTTTAACCATACTTATTAAAGTAATAGATAATCGGGTCTGAAATAATGACCGTAGTGCTCCATAAGGAAAAGCAATGATATGAAGTGGGGCTACATATTAAACTTAAACTCTCCTTGAAAAATCAAAAAATTGACTTGGGGGCTGGGGGGCAAAACTTAATAACCCTTTACACAAATTAAAAAAACAACAAAAGCTACACCCTTGATTTCAAGAGAATTGAATAAGCAATCGTTGCATTAAAATTGCAACTTTCTTCAAGAGAGGGAGCAATATGAAGCCTGATACGAAAGTATCAGGCTTTTTTATTTTACATGAGTTGGAATACCAAATGAAAAAAATGACTTTGTCAAATTACATTCGTTCGGTAGTGATGGATGGGCCTAGGCAAAGACCAGAGATCCGCGCCATCGGGAGTTGCAACTTTTATTAAATATCAAAGGATAATTTATAGAATTTAAAAAAGTAGTTAAAACTCGAAAAATTGAAACCTAAAATTTTTATTTTAAAATGGACAACTAGAATTATATTTGTAACTTATTTATTTGAATATTACTTTATATGAAGAAATTTATTTTCATTACATTCTTATTTTCATCAACTTTATTTTATTCTCAACTTCAAACTTTAACGGATGATTTTGAAGGTAATGGAACTATTTTAAGTTGGTATGGCGGTGATTGCGGAATGGACAATCATTTTCTAAATCCATATCCATCGGTTATAAATAATTCGGAAACAGTATTAAAATATTCTGATACAGGGGCACTTTACCCATACGTTGCTTTTAATGGGGTGGGGAATTTTAATTTAAATAACAATAGTACCTTTTCCTTAAAAATATATGTTCCTTCTAATGGACTTATTGGCGACCAAACCAATCAAATTTCATTGAAACTTCAAAATAGTTTGTTGACTGAACCTTGGTCAACACAATGCGAAATTATTAAACCCATTGTATTGAACCAATGGCAAACAATTACTTTTAATTTTGCTTCTGATAATTATGTCAATTTTAGTGCTGCTTCTCCAAATCCGTTAACAAGGACCGATTTCAATAGAGTTCTCATTCAAATAAATGGAGAAAACAATACAAGTCAAGTTGTTTCCTATATTGATGATTTTAAATATATAGTTACAAATAATATTATTTATGATAATTTAGTATGGTCGGATGAATTTGATGGGAATGGGTCAATCAATTATTTAAACTGGTTCCAACAGACTCAATTCCCAATGGGCAATAGTTGGTTTGGCAATGAACAACAACATTATACAAACCGTATTGATAATTCGAATGTTAGTAATGGTACTTTAAAGGTTGTTGCAAAAAGAGAAACCTATATAAATCAAGGAATCACTAAACAATTTACTTCTGCACGATTGAATTCAAAATTTGCTTTCAAATATGGTCGTGTAGAAATACGTGCAAAATTATCTGAGGCGAATGGTACTTTGCCTGCTATTTGGATGTTGGGCAAAAATATTAACGAGTTAGGAGCCTATTGGCAGTTAAATGGATATGGTGCAGTTACATGGCCTGCTTGTGGCGAAATAGACATTATGGAATACTGGGGTGGCAATTTAATATCAAGCGCAGTTCACCATCCAACAGATGGCAATTTGTCGATAGATGAATACATGTCTAATTATCAATATAAAGAGGGTGTAACTAGCGATTTTCATATTTATGCGCTTGAATGGAATAATGAAAGAATAACATTAAGCGTAGATGGCATTAATCATCTGAACTATGAACCATTAATTAAAAACCAATTTACTTGGCCTTTTGACACTGAACAATATATTTTATTAAACATAGCAATTCTTTCAAATGTGCCTGCAAATTTTGTTCAATCTACTATGGAAATTGATTATGTTAGGGTGTATCAGCAAACCAGTTTAGGAAATAGTAATATAACCAATGAAACTGATTTCGAGGTATTTCCAAATCCCGTTACTGACCAACTAAATCTAATAATTTCAGATAATCAAATCGGAAATCGAGCAACAATTTATTCTATTTTGGGTCAAGAACTCAATTCTAGAATTTTAAATAATAAGCAATCAATTATAGATGTTTCCTCTTTTCCTCAAGGTATATACTTTATTCAAACAGTAAACGGAAATGAGAAAAAAACTTATAAGTTCATTAAGAAATGAATTTTTACCTTTCTGATTTAAATATAATTAATAGATGTTTTAACTCATCAAATTTGTAATTTTCTCCAATAGGTGAAGCAAAAGTCCAGCAGAAATGTTGGACTTTTTTGGTTACATATCAAACATTTGTAAAGAAAAATCGATTTTTTATACAGAACAAAGTTGATAGGATAAAGAAATCGCCTTTTCTTATCAAAGCAAAATCCATCACTATTATTATACCCGTTGAGGTATATTCTATCTTGAAAAAATAAATTTACACCTTAAAGGGTATAAATTAAAAATATATTACTACTTTTATACCCGAAAAGGTGCATATTATGGTATTAAGTAAGTTTATAAAACAAAAAAGAACCTCCGCTAAATTAACTCAACCTGAATTGGCAGAGAAAGCAGGAGTGGGTCTTCGTTTCCTAAGAGAATTGGAACAAGGTAAAGAATCACTGCGATTAGATAAAGTAAATCAGGTGTTAAAATTATTTGGATATACGGTAGGAGCAGTTCAACTAATAGTAGAGGAAGATGAGAAAGGCTGAAATAAAAATATATGATACAACTGCGGGTTGGTTGGTAGAAGATGAAAATGGATATCATTTTAACTATGATAGTTCTTATTTGAAATCTTCAAATCCTGACCCTATTAGTTTGACCCTACCACTAAAAGAACATCCATATACGAGTAAAATCTTGTTCCCTTTTTTTGATGGTCTTATACCCGAAGGATGGTTGTTAGATATTGCTCAAAACAATTGGAAACTAAACCCACGTGATAGAATGGGTCTTTTGATGGCTTGTTGCAAAGATTGTATAGGAGCCGTTAGTGTCCATCCATTAAATAATGATGAACTATGAAAAGATGTCTCTATTGTTACGAAACATTATCTGAAAATGAAGTAGATTTTCATCCTTCTTGTTGTAAAAAAATATTTGGACAATCTACTCCTCCTGAATTACCTTATACAGAAAACCAAATGGAAGAATTGGCTTTACAGGTAGTGAAAAGTCAAACAACTTTAACAGGGGTTCAAGCAAAATTATCTTTGGAATTAACACCAAGTGAAAAAGGTGAAGGAAAAAGATTTACAATAGTTGGTTTGTGGGGAGATTATATATTAAAACCACCTACTAAAAATTTTAATCAATTACCGGAGGTGGAAGATGTAACAATGCACTTGGGAGCTATAGCCAAAATAAAAATGGTACCCCATAGTTTGATACGATTACAATCAGGAAATATCGCCTACATCACCAAGAGAATTGACCGCGTAAAAGGTCAAAAACTTTTAATGGAAGATATGTGTCAATTGACAGAAAGAATGACCGAAAATAAGTATCACGGGTCTTACGAACAAATTGCTAAAGTTCTTTTGAAACATTCGGCTAATCCGGGTTTAGATTTAGTAAATTTCTTTGAACAAGTATTGTTTTCATTCTTAACCGGGAATGCGGATATGCACTTAAAAAACTTCTCAATAATAAAAACAAAGGAGCAAGGTTATATTCTATCACCCGCCTATGATATGGTGGCAACAGCAATCGTTAATCCTGCCGATGCTGAAGATTTGGCTCTAACTCTTAATGCTAAGAAGAAAAAAATTAGTAAAAAAGATTTCATAACGGTATTTAATTCTTTTAAGCTTGACAACAAACAACAAGAAAACATTTTTAATAAAATGGAGAAGGCTAAAGAAAAATGGTTTCGTTGTATTGATGATAGTTTTATGAGTGATGAGTTTAAGGTTGCCTACAAAGATTTGATAAAAAATAGATTTGATAGAATTGATTAGGTTTTTGATTTTTCATAATTACATTTTTTCAAATAAATAGCACCGCATTGAAAACTATATTTTTATAGTAAAATTATCTTCTTGATTTTAAGAGAATTAAATAAGAAATCACCGCATCAAAACTGTAACTTTCTCCAACAGGTGAAGCAAAAGTCCAGCAGAAATGTTGGACTTTTTTTGTTTCTGTATTTTAAAATTTAAAATTTACATTTTTTTTAGAATATTAAACTTAGATATTAAAAATCTAATTTTTTTTTTAATTTTGAATTTCAACAACTTAAAAAAAATAATTATGAAAAAATTTTCTGTAATCCTCTTGTTATTAATTGGTAAAATTTATGGGCAAACCCAATCAGATATAAATTTTTATTTTGGTAAAGTAGAATACATTAATGCTACAGTTAATTTAATTGATGGCAAAAGATTATTAGGTGAAGTTCAAGATTTTGATTCTCCTAATTTTATAGAATTTACGAATCCTTATGATTTCAATCCGAGTACCCTAGAATCAAATAATAATTTAGACAGAAAAAAAATTAAGTTCAGAAGAAATGCTTCAGAGAAATATAGAACTATTCCATCGGATTCGATCAATTATATTACATATTTTGATAAAGATTTAAATAAGGTTAAAGAATTCAAACGGTTACACATTTTAAAAGCAAAAAGTAATGGGGAAATTGTTGATTCTGGAAATACTGTTTTTTTGCCGTTAATTAAAAATGATTCAATAAATTTTTATGGTTACAATATAACTATTAAAGGGACAGGTAAATATGCAAGAACCGTTTTCTATATGAATAACCCAAAAGATAACTTTGCGATTAATCCATTAGATTTTTCGTTGATGGATTTGATGGGAAATAAAAGTAAAATTCATTCAAAAGTTATAAATGCAATTAAAGCTATTGTTAAAGATTGCCCTGATTTTACAAGCAAATTAGAAACTAAACAAGATGTAACAAAAGAAATGGAAAAAGATGCGCTTCAGAAATATCAAGAGATGGAAAAACAAATAGCTGAAGGGAAAAACAAATTGAAATCTAAAAAAGAAAAAAATGCATTTGAGGCAGAAGTCTATTCGGATTATAATTTAAGACCTTTTTTAAATCTAACTGATGATTATAAAAAAATGTGTAAGTAATAAAAGTTCATTTTTATAACGTTTTTAAAACAAAAAACCAGATCTAATAATAGGGACAATCTAATAATATAGCATTTTTATGTATTTATTTGAAAAATACAAAAACAATGGCCCTTCTTCAGTTGAAGAAATTTTGACACCTATTAATGCAAAATAAGAAATTCACTTTCTGCAAATTAAAATCAAGTTTAAAGCTTGATTTTAAGAGAAATGAATAAGCAATCATCCCATAAAATTTGTAACTTTCTTCAACAGGTGAAGCAAAAGTCCAGCAGAAATGTTGGACTTTTTTTGTTTACATTTGCTAATTATCTTAAAATTTGATTCCACATGAAAGCAGTAATTATAATTATTATTTCAATTTTAGTATTAATCGCAATAGCTCAAATATATATATCAAGAAGCACGCAACAAACAGAACAACACGGTTACAAGGTAATTAAGAAGTTTGACAAATTTGAGATAAGAAAATATACCCCCGCCTTGTTTTCATGTGTGAAACTCAACAAGAAAGGCTATAAAGAAAGCTCAAGTGAAGGTTTTGGTATATTGGCTGGGTATATATTTGGAGATAATGAAACTAACGAAAAAATCGCCATGACTTCACCTGTAGTTATGGAATTAGGAGATACTTCTAAAATGATGTTTATGGTTCCAAAAAATTATAATTTGAAAAATTTACCAAATCCTAAAAATAGTAAAATAGTTTTTGAAAAACAGGAAGAAAAAATTATTGCCGCCATTCGCTTTGATGGATGGGCAGATGATGAAAAGATTGAAAAATATAGTTCTATTTTAAGGAATGAATTAGTCAAAGAAAAATTAAATTATATCAATAAATTTACTTTTCTAGGGTACAATCCACCTTTTGAAGTTCTCAATAGACGGAATGAAGTTGTAGTTGAGTTAGTTAACTTTAAATTGTAATTCAACAAAAAAACACTTAATTGAAAAAAATATTTTTACTTTTTATTGTTGGTCTGTGTTTTGCAAGTGTAAAAGCTCAAAACATCCCCATGACTTTCCATAATGGATCTTTTTATTCCATCCCTTTAATTATTCCTGGGGTTATGAATCCTAATTTAAGCCCTAAATCAGATAGTGGTGTTGGTTTGGATGTTGGACAAAAGGTTTATTTTTTTCCAAATGGTAAAAAGAAAAATAGAGAATTACTCTTTATAGTAAATGCAACTTGGAAAAAAGATACTATACTTCAAATAGATAAAATAATAGAAAAACGAAAAAAAGAGTTAATCGAAGAGTAAAGTAATTTTTATAATATAATTTCATTCAATTTAGAAAATAACCTATAGGAATGCATAAGTAATCCCGATACGAAAGTGTCGGGTTTTTTGTGGACATTCTTGGGCGAGTAGATTATCCAGAAGTAAAGAAGTGAAATCGGGAAGTCCAATCGCGGTGCAAAAGTCCGGCAGAAATGATGGACTTTTTTTGTCTAATTTTGTACTATAAAAATTTGAAAAAGAATGATTATTTTTAATCTTTACAAAAAATAGTAAAGTCAAAGAATGAAAAATTTTACACTTGCAATTGTTATTGGACTTTTGATAAATACCCTTACCTGTTTTGCTCAAACAGAAAAAGAAAGTATCAATGAATCTTGGAAATATTTTACTGGGGAAGTTGATGGTGCTGAGAAGGTTGATTTCAATGATAAAACATGGCAAACTGTGAATCTTCCGCACTCTTGGAATGGGGTTGACGCTTACATTGAAAAAAAATATTACAGAGGTGTTGGGTGGTATCACAAAAACCTAATTCTTACTCAAAAATACATTGGTAAGAAACTCTTTATCAATTTTGAAGGGGTGTTTTTAAAAGCTGATGTATATATCAACGGGAAATTTGTTGGGGAACATAAAGGCGGATATACTGCTTTTTCTTTTGATATTTCTAATTACGTTTCTATTCCAGGAAACAATACCATTGCCGTAAAAGTCGACAGTAGCAAGGACTTGAATTTACCTCCAATTTCTGGCGATTATACTATGTTTGGTGGTATTTATAGAGATGTTTATCTTGTTTCTACAAATTATGTGCATTTTGATCAAATGAATTTTGGTAGTAGTGGCATTTTTATAGAAACGCCTCTAGTGAATGATTCTGCTGCTAAAGTTAAAATTAGTGGGTCAGTTACCAATCAATCAAATGAAAATAAGAATTTAACAATCGTCTCAAAAGTAATAGATAATTCGGGGACAGTTATTTCCGAAATAAAATCGAAACTAAAACTCGCAGCAGGAGCAAATGGAAATTTTGAACAGCTATCTAAGGAAATAGCAAATCCAAATTTATGGTCGCCAGAGAATCCCTATTTGTATACCGTTCAAACATCAATACTTTCTGATGACAAAACAAAAACTGTTCTTGATTCTAAGAATCAACCGCTAGGGTTTAGGTGGTTTTCATTTAATGCGGATTCAGGTTTTTCTTTAAACGGAAAATACTTAAAACTAATAGGAGCTGCACGTCATCAAGATTATATGGGCTTGGGAAATGCTTTAGACAATGACCTACAAAGAAGAGATATTGAATTATTAAAAGCAATGGGAGGAAACTTTATTCGGGTGAGTCATTATCCGCAAGACCCTACTATTGTTGAAATGTGTGATAAGTTAGGAATATTAGTATGGGAAGAAACACCACTTGGAAATACTTTTTATGATAATGAAGAGTTGAAGGCGACTTGCGTGAGCAGCTTAAAAGAAATGATTAGACAAAATTATAATCACCCAAGTATCATTATTTGGGGATATATGAACGAAGTAGGACTTGGAACTTCAAAGTTGACAGATAAAGAAAAGAAAAAAGAGATTTATGAAATTACCGCCAAGTTTGCTAAAGAATTAGAAGGTATTTTACGAACAGAAGATAAAACTCGGCTATCTACTATGGCCTTGAATTCGGGTGGTACCAGCTATTATAAAGAGTATGGATTTTCGAATTTGCCAAATGTAATAGGCTGGAACACGTATTATGGATGGTATAAAGGAGCGTTTGAGGACTTTGGCGTTTTTATTGATAAAGTTCATAAAGAGTCTCCCGAAATAAAGAGTATAATCAGTGAATATGGAGCCGGAAGCGACCAGCGTTTGCATAGTTTAAACCCGGAACAATTTGATTTCAGTATAGAATGGCAACAGTTGTACCACGAATCCTATTTGAATCAAATATTCAGTCGCAAATTTATTGCAGGAGCAACCGTTTGGAATTTTATAGATTTTAATGCTGCAGGCCGTCAAGAAAGCACGCCACGTATTAACAACAAAGGATTACTCTATAATAATCGTACTCCTAAAGATGTTTATTATTTATATCAGGCATGGTTGCTAAAATCGCCTGTCCTACATATTGCAAGCCGAGATTGGCAAATAAGAAAAGGGATTCAAGCCAATCCAAACGACACTTCTGTATCTCAGCCTGTCAAAATATATTCTAATATTGACAAGGTTGAATTATTTTTAAATGGAAATTCAATTGGAGTTCACACGATTAAAAATGGCTTTTCGGTTTGGGATGTCCCTTTTACAAATGACAAAAATTTTCTGTTAGCAAAAGGGGAAAATGGCAGCAAAATTTATGAAGATGCTTTACAAATTGATTTTGAAATAATACCAGCCATACTAAATCAAGTGAAAGATAAAGATTTTGAAATTGCTGTAAATGTGGGTAGCAATTGCTTTTTTACTGATCCTATAAATAACATTACTTGGATGCCAGATCAACCTTATAAATTAGGTGGTTTTGGTTATGTAGGTGGTGAAATTTATAGAGCAGGAGAAGGTAAAATAGGACATCAATCGGAAGTTTTTCAAACGCGTAATGTTCCGTTGTATCAAACCTTCAGATATGGATTGAGCGACTATAAATTTGATGTCACAGATGGGGAATATGAAGTTGAATTGCATTTTTCAGGATTTGGAAGTAAATTATCAAAATCGATTTATGATGTAAGTGAATCTGAAGAAAAAGGCAAAGAAACTAGTGAGTTTAATGTGCTAATAAATGGTAATTTAACGCTTGAAAATTTTTGTCCAGAATTACAAAATGGCGCGTTAAATGCCGTATATAAAACATTTGTAGTTCAAGCAAAAAATTTAAAAGGCCTAACAATTTCATTTGAAAAATTGAAAGGAAATCCTTTTATTAATGCCATAAAAGTTAGAAGATTGAATTAAGGTAAGTTTTATGTTGTTTATACTATTTTTCAACATATAACTTAAAATTATCTAATATCATTTGCCAACCTGCTTTTTGAAGTTCTACAGGATTTACAGTTTCTGGGTCAAATTTTTCTGTTATTATGGTTTTGTTATCAGAAAATTCAAATAAAACAGTCACTTTTCTTCCATCACCTAACAAAATTTCAATATTCTTTTCAACTTCAAAATTTACATAAGTTCCCCAAAAATCAAAGCTAAAGCTTCCGTCTTTTGCTTCCATTAAATAATGAAATTCCCCGCCAATTATTAAATTATTTTCTGCTTTTGGACAATGCCAGTCGTTACTAGCAAAATTCCAATTTACAATATGATTGGGTAAAGTCCAATAATCCCATACGTGACTTATTGGGGCATTAATAATCGATTTGACTTCTATTTGTTCCATGATAAAAAACTAATAAATGGTTAGTGTTTTCAAAGTAAGTAATGTTTATTAAATGAATTACTCTTTAACCACCACTTTTTGATTGTAGTCTATTCCATTCCCGGTAATCGATACAATATAAATTCCAGCATTTGAAATAGGATTTATGGCAATTGAATTGGAAGAATTTATTAAAGAAATAGATTTGTTTTCTATCAATTTACCTTCAATATTATAAATTGAAAGTTGCGCTTTTTCAATATTTTCAATAGAATTAATTTGTAATACTCCGTTTTTAGCCTCCGTTGTATTTATTGAAAACGCATCTTTTGAAAAATCTGCATTAGACATTGTTGAAAAAATCAATCCAGTCCATGACTTAGCAACACTAACAAGTCCTGCTCTACCTGTTGGAGTTGAGGTAGTATTTTGTCTAAAAACAAGTCGGTCTACACCACCGGATTGATCGGTTCCAGAATTGGTAGTTGCATCAGGAGTAGTAGGAACGCCATTTGCAATCACTGGATCCACATATAAATTCAATTGATCATCTGAAGCGCCTGCTAGTTGTGAGTATTTTAATATCAATAAATGATCTTGATTAAATGCATATGCATTGGTTGTATAAACAGTGGCATTTCCTGAACCCCCTTTGCTTATTCCAATTGTAAAAGTATTGCCGCTTACAGTTTTGATAAATACTCTGAAAGTTGTTGTAATAAAACTTCCGTTATTCACTCTAAAAAAATCATTCGGACTAGTAAAAGCACTACTTAAATTGATCATGAATCCAACATACATGTCTCCCGAAGTTACCGGAGTAAATAATGTTCCACAACCATCTGTATCGGTTAATAATTGTAAAGAATTAGAAGAAGTTCCATAGTTAAGATAGCTAAATCCAGGAGTTAACACTTTGGCATTGGTGCATAATGCTCCAGTGCATGCTCCAGTACCACCATTTGAAGAGTTGTTTGTCCAAGTTCCTTGCCCGCTTAATTGATTATTAACCGTGTAAGCATTTAAATTATCTTGAAAAACAGTTTGGCTATGACCTAGAATAAAAGTTAATAACGTAATGCAAATTGCTATCTTTTTCATAATTTTATTTTTTACAAATTTATAAAATAAATTCTTTGCTATATCTTTCAAGATATCAAAAATAAAAATCAACATTAAAAAACAAAAATTTTAGTATTATTTTCAAAACTTTTCCATAAATTAATTTTACTTCTTAATTTTAAACCCAAAACCCAAAACCCAAAACCCAAAACCCAACACCCAACACCCAACACCCAACACCTTTTTTAATAAATATAGACAATTTAATTATGAAAAAAATCTATTCTGGATTTCTGCTTTTATCAATTCTTGTTACCTTAATTTGCTGTCAAAAAGGCAAAACGCCCTCAATGGATAACAATTTAATAAATGGCCATCCCTCTTGGATAATGCAGGGTAATATTTATGAAGTTAATGTGCGTCAATACACTTCCGAAGGGACTTTGAATGCTTTTGCAAAACACCTAGATCGATTAAAAGCAATGGGGGTACAAACCATTTGGTTTATGCCAATAAACCCAATTAGCAAGATAGATCGTAAAGGTTCGCTTGGCAGTTATTATGCTGTTTCTGATTACACAGCAATTAATCCAGAATTTGGGACAATGGATGACTTTAAGAATATCGTAAAAACTATTCACGAAAAAGGCATGAAAGTTATTATTGATTGGGTGCCAAACCATACAGGTGCTGACCATAGGTGGCTAAAGCAACATCCTGATTTTTTCATTAAAGATAGCACCGGAAAAGCTGCTGTTGCATTTGATTGGGCGGATGTAAGACAATTAAATTATAAAAATCCAGCTCTGCAAGATAGTATGATTGCTGCAATGAAATTTTGGATTAAAGACACAGATATAGATGGGTTTCGTTGTGATGTAGCTTGGAATGTTCCCGCGGCTTTTTGGCAAAAATCAATTCCCCAACTAAAAAAAATGAAGTCAATTTTTATGCTTGCCGAAGGCGATAGTACCTACTTGCCTAAAAGTGGATTTGATGCAGTTTATCCTTGGCATATGTTTAAAATGATGGAGAAAATTGCAAAAGGAGATCGTCCTGCTTTTGGATTGGATAGTATCAATAAAGAAAATGAAACTAGATATATTAAAAACACAATTCAAATGTATTTTACAAGTAATCACGATGAAAATAGCTGGAATCATGCTGATTTCGGAACTTTTCCAAATGAAGTACACGAGCCATTTGCTGTATTTACTCAAACCATGAAAAACAGTGTACCATTAATTTATAGTGGCCAGGAAGAACCAGTTTTAAGAGCATTGAAATTTTTTGATAAAGATCCAATTACTATTAAAAATTTGAAGAGAGAAAAATTTTATAAAACCTTATTGAATCTAAGGAAAAGAAATAGTGCACTTTCTGCTAATTCCTTATTCAAAAAAGTGAATGCTGGAGACGCAAATGCAATCTATGCATATGAAAGAAAAAATGGTTCTAATAAAATTCTAGTTCTACTTAATCTATCAAATAAAGAACAATCGCTAATCCTAACCGACAAGTCATTGTTAGGTAAAACGCATAATGTTTTTAAAAACAAAGTTGAAATATTAAGTTCTCAAGAGATGAAAATGAAGCCTTGGGGGTATGAAGTTTATGAATATTAATCAAAAAATAATAGAAAATAAAATTCGGATTATTAGCTATATCAAGCATATAAATTTAAAGAACGTCTAAATTATTAAGGTTGTTTTTTGTTTGTATTCTATAGATTTCTTTATAAAAACTAATATGCTCTTAAAAAAAGTCAAATAAATCATAAAAAAATATCTTTTTGCTATTGATTTTCTATTTATAAAATTTATCTTTGCACTCTGAAAAAAGACATCATTTTTTCATTTCTAATACGCTATTAAATAAATACATAAGCAATGTCAAAAGCAATAGGAAAAGTTTCTCAAATCATCGGACCAGTAGTTGACGTAGTTTTCAACACTAAAGACTCTGAATTACCAAAAATTTACGATTCATTAGAAATCACTAAAAAAGACGGTACACTTTTAGTACTTGAAGTTCAATCACACATTGGAGAAGATACTGTTCGTACCATCTCAATGGATTCTACTGACGGATTAAGCAGAGGTACAGATGTAGTTTCTACTGGAAATCCAATTCAAATGCCAATCGGTGCAGATGTTTACGGACGTTTGTTCAACGTAATTGGAGATGCAATTGATGGTTTAGGAAATTTACCAAAAACAGGAGAAAACGGATTGTCGATTCACCGTTCTGCTCCAAAATTTGAAGATTTATCTACCTCTTCTGAAGTTTTATTCACAGGTATTAAAGTTATTGATTTAATTGAGCCTTACTCTAAAGGAGGTAAAATTGGATTGTTCGGTGGTGCTGGAGTAGGTAAAACAGTATTGATTCAAGAGTTAATTAATAATATCGCAAAAGGTCACGGTGGTCTTTCTGTATTCGCAGGAGTAGGTGAAAGAACACGTGAAGGAAATGACTTACTTCGTGAGATGTTAGAGTCAGGAATTATAAAATACGGAGATGATTTTATGCACTCTATGGAAAATGGAGGATGGGATTTATCTAAAGTTGACAAGCCAGGAATGAGAGAGTCTAAAGCTACTTTCGTTTTCGGACAAATGAATGAGCCTCCTGGAGCTAGAGCACGTGTGGCTTTATCAGGATTGTCTATTGCAGAATACTTCCGTGATGGAGCAGGTTCTGACCAAGGAAAAGATGTACTTTTCTTTGTTGATAATATCTTCCGTTTTACACAAGCAGGTTCTGAGGTATCGGCTCTTTTAGGTCGTATGCCATCAGCGGTAGGTTACCAACCTACTTTAGCAACTGAAATGGGAGCGATGCAAGAACGTATTACTTCAACTAAAAAAGGATCTATTACTTCTGTACAAGCGGTTTATGTTCCTGCGGATGACTTAACAGATCCAGCACCAGCAACTACTTTTGCTCACTTAGATGCAACTACAGTATTGTCTCGTAAAATTGCTGAGTTAGGTATTTATCCAGCGGTAGACCCATTAGACTCTACTTCTAGAATCTTAACACCTCAAATTTTAGGTGATGAGCATTACGACTGTGCTCAAAGAGTAAAAGAAATCCTTCAAAAATACAAACAACTTCAAGATATCATCGCTATCCTTGGTATGGAAGAGTTGTCTGAAGAAGATAAATTATCTGTATCTAGAGCGCGTAGAGTTCAAAGATTCCTATCTCAACCATTCCACGTAGCTGAGCAGTTTACAGGTATTCCAGGAGTATTGGTTGATATTAAAGATACCATTAAAGGATTTAACATGATCATTGATGGTGAATTAGACCACTTGCCAGAAGCAGCTTTCAACCTTAAAGGAACTATTGAAGACGCTATCGAAGCAGGACAAAAAATGTTAGCGGAAGCTTAAAATTAATTGCCTAAAGCCTAAAGCTTAAAGCCTAAAGCATAAAAAATGATTTTAGAAATAGTATCACCAGAAGCTACATTATTTAAAGGAGAAGTAACTTCGGTTTCTTTACCCGGCGTAGATGGTTCTTTTCAAATATTGAATAACCACGCGCCAATAGTATCCATTTTGAAACAAGGAACTGTAAAAATTACAGCCGCTAGTTTTAATTTCAACAAAGAAGTAGAGGATAAATTTACCAGAGTAAATGACCAAAACTTTAACCTAGAAATAGCATCTGGAACTATTGAAATGAAAGACAATAAAGTAATTGTATTAGCCGACTAAGACAATTTCAAAATAAAACTGAAAAGCCAAGCAATATTGTTTGGCTTTTTTTATTCCCCTACTTTGGAGGGGTGCCCGAAGGGCGGGGTGGTTTTTAGAAGCTACTTAAAATTACCAAAAACAATCTTTTTTGATTTATTTTTTAAGAGATTGAATAACCATGGTAGCTAATACATATACTTCGATAGCTAAACCAGTTATCAATACAAATTGCGATAATTTATTACCGTTAATCTTCAGTAAGGCTCCAATAATAACTAGTAGCATTCCAATTATTAAAAGGATTAAATGTTTCTTCATATTTTCTTATTTTATTTCGTTTACAAATTCTAATATATCTCCAGGCTGGCATTCTAATACTTCACAGATGGCCTGCAGAGTTGAAAATCGTACTGCCTTGGCTTTTCCGGTTTTTAAAATTGAAAGATTTGCTGTAGTAATACCAATTTTTTCTGCTAATTCGTTGGATCGCATTTTACGTTTGGCCAACATAACATCTAGGTTTAAAATAATTGGCATAGTCTAAATTGTTAATTCATTTTCTTCCTTCATTCTTGTAGCAATTTTAAATATGGCACTTATTACAATAAAGAACAGCCCCAAACTTATTGAAATCAAAAAGGAATCATAACTTCCTAAATCTAAGTTTAAGTCAGCTGAATCTTTTTCTACGAATTTATAAATAAATAAAGATATATTACTAATTAAAGAAGTTGCGATTACTAATTGCCCAATTAAATTAAATAATTTCACTACTTCTTCATTGAATATTTCTCTTTTTTGAAACAAACTAACTACTTTTCTCAATAAATAAATGCTGTATAAAAATAACAGCCCACTAACCACGTTTATAAAAACAATTATTTTAGAGAATACATCATTAGTTGCAATTTCTTGCCCTTTTATTTTGATAGGAATATCAACTACAAATCCGAATAAATAAAATGGTAAAAATACCACTACTCCAATTGCTCCGATAAGAGTAAAGAACCAAAATAAATCTAAAATTGCTTTTAAAATGTTTAATTGTCTCATGTGTTTTGTTTTTTAATTCGGTACAAATATATAAAAATTATTGATAAACAATAATTAAGTATTAAAAAACAGCTATTTTAATAAAATAATTATATCCTTCGGATTTTCTATATTTGTACATCATGAAACTTTTTCCAACAGCACTTACCCAAAAACTACAACAACGTGAAGCAAGCAATGCTTTACGGAAGTTGCCAGTTTCTAAAGAATTAATTGATTTTGCGTCAAATGATTATTTGGGTTTTAGTCAATCGGAAACTATTTTCAATGAAACGCACGAGTATCTTTTGCAAAAAAAATTAAAAGTGAATGGCGCAACTGGATCTAGATTAATTTCGGGAAATCATAATTTATATACTATCACAGAAGAATTTATTGCCAATTTCCACCATGCACCTTCGGCATTGATTTTCAATTCGGGTTATGATGCAAATATTGGATTTTTTGGTTCCGTTCCGCAGCGTTCGGATATAATACTGTATGATGAATTGTGCCATGCTTCTATCCGTGACGGAATCACGATGAGTAATACTAAATCCTACAAATTCCAACATAATAATCCGGATGATTTAGAACGATTAATTTTAAAATTCATAAACCAAAACCCTGAACCCAAAACCCTGAACCCAGAACCCAGAACCTTTTATATCGTTACCGAAAGTGTTTTCTCTATGGATGGTGATTGTCCGAATCTAGAAGAATTAGTTAGAATATCTGAAAAATATAACTGCAATTTAGTAGTGGATGAAGCCCATGCCTTAGGTGTTTTTGGAGATTATGGACAAGGATTAGTTCAAAGTTTGGATTTACAAGATAAAGTATTTGCACGAATAATGACCTTTGGCAAAGGTTTGGGTTGCCATGGCGCTGCTATTTTAGGAAGCACAGAATTAAAAAGTTATTTAGTTAACTTTGCCCGAAGCTTTATATACACTACAGGTTTGTCGCCCCATTCTGTGGCAACAATTTTAGTTGCTTACCAGCATTTGGAAACAGAAAAATTGGCAATGCAAAACCTAAAACATACTATTCAGTTTTTCAATCAACAGAAAATGCAACTCGGATTAAAACAGCTATTTGTGTATAGTAAATCGGCTATTCAATGCGCTATAATTCCGGGTAATGAAAAAGTAAAATCTATTGCCAATAAACTCCAAGAAAGAGGATTTGACGTTAAAGCCATTCTATCTCCAACAGTACCAGAAGGGCAGGAACGTTTGCGATTTTGTTTGCATTCCTATAATTCGGAAGAAGAAATTTCTAATGTCTTACAATTGTTGAGTACCTTTGTTTTTTTATAGTATGGAAAAATCGTTATTTACTCTAATAGGAAGATTTCAGTATTCCTCTGAAGCTATAATTTATCAAGGTAAATTGGAGTCGGAAGGAATTGAAGTTTTCATGAGAGATATTGCTATTGTTGATGCCAATCCAATTTATAGCAACGCAGTTGGAGGAATTAAGATTTATGTAAAAAATGAAGATGCAGATGCGGCTAAAAAAATAATGGCTCAAATAAGTGAGTTTTCATTAGATGACAACAATCAGCTTATTAAATGTCCAAATTGTGGAGCTGAAAAAATTGAAATGATGACTTCGGTTAAGGATATTAAGTCACTTTTAGCATTTGTTTTTTCGGCGCTAATAAGTATTTATCCATTTCATACCAAGCATAAGTACAAATGTCAAAGTTGTAAATTTGAATTTAACTAAATGAAACTATTCATTACAGGAATCGGAACCGATGTTGGTAAAACTATTGCTTCTGCAATTATTACGCAAGCATTGGAGTCTGATTATTGGAAACCAATTCAGGCAGGAGATTTAGATAATTCGGATAGTCACAAAATTCAAAAGTATATCTCCAACGATAAAACGATAATTCATCCAAACAGTTATAAATTCGCCACTGCCGCAAGTCCGCATTTAGCAGCATCCAACGAAGGAATTACTATTGATATAAAAAAAATAAAAGAACCAAAAACTACTAATCATTTAGTTATTGAAGGCGCTGGCGGGCTTTTAGTCCCTCTAAACAACACAGATTGTATTGTTGATATAATTCAAAATGATTACAAAGTACTTTTGGTTTCTCGTCATTATTTAGGGAGTATCAATTCTACCTTATTAACCTTTGAAGCCTTAAAAAACAGAAAAATTCCTTTAGCTGGAATTATTTTTTCCGGAAACGTAAACAAAGCTTCCGAAGAAATCATTTTAGCTAAAACCAAAGCTAGATTTATAGGAAGAATTGAAGAAGAACCCTACTTTGACGCCAATGTAATTCAACAATATGCTGATGAATTTCGTGAAAATCTACTAAAGCTTTAGATTCTGAAAATCAAAAATCGTTAATCAAAATGAACCTTTCCAAAAGAGATATAAAACACAACTGGCATCCTTATACACAACATAAAACTGCTTCGCCAGTTGTTGCTATAACTCAAGGAGAAGGTGCTTTATTATGGGATGAAAACGGAAAGGAGTATCTTGACGCCATTGCTTCGTGGTGGGTAAATCCCTACGGGCATTCTAATAAATTTATTGCCGATGCTATTTACAAGCAGCTTACTTCATTAGAACACGTTCTTTTTGGAGGTTTCACTCACGAGCCAGCTGTAGTACTATCTGAAAAATTGATGGAAATTTTACCTTCTAATCAAAAGAAAATATTCTATTCAGATAATGGTTCCACCGCTGTAGAAGTTGCCATAAAAGTAGCATTACAATTTCATTATAATAAAGGAATTGCCAAAACTAAAATTATTGCTCTTGAAGATGCTTTTCATGGAGATACTTTTGGAGCTATGGCTGCCAGCGGAATCTCCTTTTACACCCAAGCATTTCAGGGGTCACTTTTAGAAGTTGTTCGAGTGCCAATTCCTACTGAAGGGAATGAACAAAAAGCACTGCAAGTTTTACACGAGTTATTGGCAACAAGAGAATATGCTGCCTTTATTTTTGAGCCTTTAGTTTTAGGTGCAGCAGGAATGGTAATGTATTCTCCGGAAGTTTTAGATAAAATGATAGCGTTATGCAAAGATTATTCTGTTTTCACCATTGCAGATGAGGTGATGACTGGATTTGGTAAAACAGGAAAAACATTTGCAACCGATTATTTGGTAAACAAACCCGACATGATGTGCTTGTCTAAAGCATTAACTGGAGGTACAATCCCTATGGCAATTACCACTTTTACTCAAGAAATTTACGACGGATTTTATGATGATGACGTCAACAAAGCTTTATTTCATGGGCATACGTTTACTGCCAATCCTACGGGTTGTGCTGCGGCAATAGCAAGTTTAGAGTTGTTGCAAACTAAGGAAATGCAATTAAATATTGAACGTGTAAATTTAAGTCATTTAGATTTTGAGAATAAAATAAAAAACCATCCTAAAGTAAAAGCTACTAGGGTACTTGGAGTAATATTTGCACTTGAAATAAATACTAGTTCTCAGGAGAGTTATTATGGAAACCTACGAAATAAATTATATAATTTTTTTATTGAAAATGGAGTTATTCTTCGGCCTGTAGGAAATATAGTATATGTTTTGCCTCCCTATGTCATGACTAATAGCCAATTGCAAAAAGTATATCAAACTATTGAAAACGCATTAGAAATAGTGTAATTTTGTAGCTATAAAAATATGTCAAAAGCAGCGTTTGAAAATAGTATTCATCCGTGTTCCCATTTACATGAAACAAAAAATCGCCATAACTTCTCTAGCTTCTATTTCTCCGTTAGGAAATAATCCTGAGTCAATTTGGCAAAATTATCTTTCTCCAAAAACACTTATTTCTACTAAGAAATTCAATGGTCAAAATCAATTTATTGCTTCTATTCCTTCCGAATTAAGAAAGGAATTAGAAATATTAAGATCATCCGAAACTAAATATAAAGCGTTAGACGAAACCGTATTATTAGCGATTTTAGTTTCTCGCCAAGCAATAAAAAATGCAGGTTGGAAAGAAGGAGATGATTTCGGAATTAATATTGGGTCCTCTAGAGGCGCGACACAATTATTTGAAAAGCACCACCAAGAATTCCTAGAAACAGGACGAACATCTACTTTAACATCACCCACAACTACATTAGGAAATATTTCTTCTTGGGTTGCTCACGATTTAAAAAATAATGGCCCCGAAATTTCTCATTCTATAACCTGTTCCACCGCTTTACATGCAATTTTAAATGCTGTGGCTTGGTTACAATCGGGGATGGCTGCTAAATTCTTAGTAGGAGGAAGCGAAGCACCTTTAACGGCTTTTACATTAGCTCAAATGCACGCCTTAAAAATATATGCAAAAGAGGAATCTGAATTTCCATGTAAAGCATTCAATTTATATAAAACCAAAAATTCTATGGTTTTAGGTGAAGCAGCAGCTGTGGCTTGTTTAGAACTTGGCTATCAAAAAAACGCGCTTGCCTACATAGAAGGAATTGGTTACGCTACGGATGATCTTGAACACAATATTTCCATTTCAGATGAAGCTAATTGTTTTCAGAAATCTATGAAAATGGCATTGCAAAACACCAATTTAGAAGATGTGGATGCAATTGTAATGCACGCTCCCGGAACTTTAAAAGGAGATACATCCGAATATAAGGCTATTTTAAAAGTATTTGGAGAAAATCATCCAATGCTTACTACTAATAAATGGAAAGTAGGCCATGCTTTTGGCGCATCTGGGATGTTAAATATTGAATTGGCACTATTGATGATGCAACACAATCAATTTGTTGAAGTACCATTTGCTGAAAGGCAAACAGAACGAAAAAGCATCAAAAAAGTTTTAATAAATGCAGTTGGTTTTGGAGGAAATGCGGTGAGTATTTTATTGTCTAAATAGATTTTTCTAGTTGCTTTAGTTTATCATAAACCATATCGCTTTCCCATCCTTTACGGAGAAGAAAATCACAAAACTTCTTTCTTTTTTTAGAAGAATCTCTCTCGGGAAGAGTCTCCCAGTGTTTCTCCGATAATGAATCGAAAGTTGTTTGGTATTCCACCATCGGAATTTCCTTTAGCGATTTTGAAATTAAATAATCAGAAATTCTTCGAGCTTTGAGTTCGTTTTTTATACGAATCTTTCCCCATTTTTTTTGATGAAATTTACTAATTGTAAATAAAGAGGCAAATCGTTCTTCATTCAAGAAATTATGCTCAATTAAATGAACAATAACAGTATTTTTTTCGTTTTCAGAAATTAGGAAACCACGCATTTTTTCCATCACTTCTAGGTGGCATCGTTCTTGATAAGAACAATAACTTTCCAGCTTTTGAATAACTTCGGCAACAGAGCTTGTTGATTTTGAATTCAATATTAAAATGAGTTTATTTCCCTTTTACAGAAGCTTCAAGATTTCTTTCAATTTTGTGTTCGGGTCTTGTCCATTTTGGTTTTTCACCTAACGATTGATATTGGGAGTCTTCAGCTTCCACAGTTTTAGGTTGCATCAATTTTATGAATGGCTTTTGAGCTTTTAAGCCCAAAGTTTCAAACATTTTCATGTCGTCATTAACATCTGGATTCGGAGTTGTAAGTAGTTTGTCTCCAGCAAAAATAGAATTTGCTCCTGCAAAGAAACACATTGCTTGACCTTCACGACTCATTTCCGTTCTTCCAGCCGAAAGGCGAACTTGAGTTTCTGGCATTACTATTCTAGTAGTTGCTACCATTCGAATCATTTCCCAAATTTCAACAGGTTTTTCATTTTCCATTGGAGTACCTTCCACAGCAACTAAAGCATTAATAGGCACTGATTCTGGTTGTGGGTTTAATGTAGACAATGCAACAAGCATTCCAGCTCGGTCTTCTATACTTTCGCCCATTCCTATAATTCCACCACTACAAACAGTTACATTTGTTTTACGAACGTTGTCAATAGTTTGTAAACGATCTTCAAATCCACGGGTAGAAATAACTTCTTTATAATATTCTTCTGAGGTGTCTAAATTATGGTTATAGGCATATAATCCTGCTTCTGCCAAACGTTGCGCTTGGTTTTCAGTAAGCATTCCTAAGGTACAACATACTTCCATTTCTAACTTATTAATGGTGCGAACCATCTCAAGTACTTGGTCAAATTCTGGTCCGTCTTTCACATTTCGCCATGCGGCACCCATACAAACGCGAGAAGATCCACTCGATTTTGCTCTTAAAGCTTGTGCTTTAACCTGACTAACACTCATTAAATCATTTCCTTCAATATCGGTATGGTAACGAGCGGCTTGGGGGCAATAACCACAATCTTCTGGGCAACCTCCTGTTTTTATGGATAATAAAGTGGATACCTGCACTACATTAGGATCGTGCTGTTCTCTATGGATGGTTGCTGCCTCATACATCAAATCCATTAACGGTTTGTTGTAAATTGCTATTATTTCTTCTTTGGTCCAGTTGTGTTTTGTAATACCCATTTGATGCAAGTTTTAATGTTTCAAAAGTAGTTAATTCCTTTTTAACAAACAATGATTATAGAGTAGGATTGTGAAGGTATTTGATACAATACTCTTTATCTTTTTGAATTTGATTCTTTAAAGCATTTAAAGAATCAAATTTTTGTTCGTCTCTGATAAATTCCAGTAATTCAATTGTGATTTCTTGTCCATACAGATCTTCATTAAAGTTTAAAAAGTGGACTTCTATAGTTTGATTAGTGCCATTTACAGTTGGGCGATTACCTATATTCATCATTCCATAAATTAGTTCTTCTTGTAGGTAACTTTTTACGATGTAAACACCATTTTTCGGAATTAATTTGTAGTCTTCTTTTATTTGAATATTTGCAGTTGGAAAACCAATGGTCCTGCCAAGTTGATTCCCCTTAATAACAGTTCCTGAGAAAAAGTAATTATAACCTAAATATTCATTGGCTAACGAAATAGTTCCTTCGGCTAGAGCTGTTCTTATCTTAGTTGAACTTATAGCTATATCATCAATTTCTTGGGCTGAAATTTGTTCTACTTCAAAGTCATATTTCTCCCCAAAAACAATCAAATCATTAATATCGGCAGTTCTATTTCGACCAAAACGGTGGTCATATCCAATGATAATTTTTTGTATTTGAAGTTGCTCCACCAAAACCTTTTTTACAAACTCTTCGGCAGAAAGTTGAGAAAATTCTTTGTCAAATGGGTGGATTATTAGATTGTCAATACCTATTTTTTGTAATAATTTTCCTTTTTCTTCCATTGTATTAAGTAATTTAATGGAAGAATTTTCTTGTAAAACCATTCTTGGGTGCGGAAAAAATGTTAGCACTATACTATCGCAATTCAGATCTTTAGCACTATGAGTAATTTTCTCCAATATCTTTCTATGCCCAATATGAACACCATCAAATGTACCGATTGTGATAACCGATTTTTGTTTTGGATAGTTGCTAGTATGGGTATAGATATTCAATATTCTAATTTTTTTGCAAATCTACACTTTTACTTTTACAACTATTATATTTTATAAAAAGTATATTATTAGTAAATAATAGTTTCAATAAACAGATGAATTTATGTCGTTTTAATGAAATAATTACATTAAAAGTCTAAAATATTTTAAAATATGAGAATATTAAATAACTTTGTATGCATAAACTAAAACTAAACTAATGAAAAAATCATTACTATTATTATTAACAGTTTTATATGTGGCTATTGGCTACTCACAAACTGGTAAATTATGGTCTGTAACTGAAAAATCTAATACTATTAGTGTTTCTAAAACAGCCCAAAGAGAATCATTCCCTTCAGAATTTAAACTTTATAATTTAAACTTAGATTCTTTCCGTCAAACATTATCAAGCACCTCTAAAACTACTGCTGGTAGAAATGGAATTATCATTTCTATTCCAAATACAGATGGAAATTTAGAGAAATTTGAAATGTTCGAATCTTCTAATTTTGATGCCGCATTACAGGCACAATTCCCTGAAATTAGAGCTTATGTAGGTTTTGGAATTGATGATAAATTGGCTCAAGTAAGGTTGAGTGCAGCTCCAAATGGTATTCAAGCAATGGTTTTTAGAACCGATAAAAGAAACGAATTTATTGAGCCATATTCTGCAGACGGATCTGTTTATGCAGTATATAATTCTTCAAGAGTTAAAGGGGGACTTCCATTTACTTGTTCTACAGAAGATGTTCAAATTCTTAATGACAGTGCCAATAAAATAATGGCAAATCCATTATCTAACACAGCGACTTTAAAAACATTTAAATTGGCTCTTTCTTGTACAGGTGAATATGCTAATTATTTTGGTGCGACTACTACAGCACAAGTAGGCTTAGTATTAGCTGCAATGAATGCCACTATGACTCGTGTAAATGGGGTATTTGAAAAAGATTTAGCGGTACATTTGAATTTAATAGCAAATGAGGCAGCAATTATATATTATAATGCAACTACAGATCCATATTCTGATGCTAGCACAGGTTCTACTGGAGCATGGAATGGTGAATTACAATCTAATTTAACTTCTACTATTACGGATGCAACCTATGACATAGGTCATTTATTTGGTGCGTCAGGTGGTGGTGGTAATGCTGGATGTATTGGTTGTGTTTGTATTGATGGACAAAAAGGTAGTGGTTTTACTTCTCCAAGTAATGGAGTGCCATCTGGAGATAGCTTTGATATTGATTATGTGGTGCATGAAATGGGGCATCAATTTGGTGGCAACCATACTTTTACTCATACATCAGAAAATAATGCTGTAAACGTTGAGCCAGGATCTGGATCTACAATTATGGGATATGCAGGTATTACTGGTTCAACAGATGTTCAAGCTCACTCAGATGACTATTTTGCTTATGCAAGTATAAACCAAATTCAAGTAAATTTAGTTTCTAAAACGTGTCAAGTAAATACTCCAATAACTTCACCGGTTTTTGGTGTAAGTGCAGGAAGTGCTTATACTATTCCAAAAAGTACTCCTTTTAAATTAACTGGAACTAGAACAGATTCAGGAACAAATCCTCTTACCTATTGTTGGGAAGAAAATGATGATGCTAATGCTTCTAATGTAGGGGCAACAGCTTGTTTTCCATCCCTAACAAAAACTAACGGACCAAATTACAGATCTTTTGCTCCAACAGCAGTGCCAGTAAGATATTTTCCAGCATATAGCAGTGTATTAAGTAATGTATTGACTACTACTTGGGAAACAGTTTCTTCAGTAGCTAGAGCACAAACTTTCGCGTTAACAGCAAGAAATAATGTTGTAGGAGGTGGGCAAACACAAACTTCAACAATGGTTGTAACTACAAGCGGAACTGTTGGACCATTTTCTGTTTCGTCTCAAAACACAACAGAAACATGGCAAATAGGAGATACTAAAACAGTTACTTGGAATGTGAATTCAGCTAATACATTGGCAGGTTCTGCTAACGTAGATATCTTGCTTTCTACTGATGGCGGATTAACTTTTCCGTATACCTTAGCTTCAGGAGTTGTAAATAATGGAACTGCTTCAGTTGTTGTTCCGTCTGTAACGCCATCATTAACTTGTAGAATAATGGTAAAACCAACAGGGAATATTTACTATGCATTAAATACAACCAATTTTTATATTGGTTATTCAATTACAAATAATTGTGTTACCTATAATTATACAACCCCATTTTCAGTGCCAGATAATTCAACTTCATACACTGTAAAATCTATAGTAGTTCCTGCAACTACAGGTACTATTTCGGATGTAAATATTACGGTTAATGCAACCCATCCTAATATTCAAAACTTGCATATTGCAGTAGTTAGACCTGGTGGAACTATGGCTAACTTATACAACCAAGGATGTGCTAGTGGTGCTAATATGAATGTTACTTTTGACACACAAGGTGGAGCAATGGTTTGCGCAAGTCCTACAGCAGGATCCTACCAACCATCCTTAGCAACTGCTTTAAGTGCTATGAACGGAAATACAGCAACAGGGAACTGGCAACTAGGTTTTAGAGATTTAGCAGCTGGAAATACTGGAACTATAAATTCATTTTCTATTGAAATTTGTACACAAACAGTTGCTTTAACAAATGAAAATTTTACTTTCGAAAACTTCTCTTTATATCCTAATCCAAATCACGGAAGTTTTAACATCAAGTTTAATTCTAACACTAATAATGATTTAAAAGTAGCCGTATACGATATTAGTGGAAGAGAAATTTTCAATAAATCCTATCTAAATTCCGGAGTATTTGATCAAAATTTACAATTAGATTCTGTACAATCAGGAGTTTATTTAGTTACAGTAAAGGATGGAGATACTAAAATAACAAAGAAAATTATTATAGAATAATAGTTAAATTTTTTCAAATTAAAGGTCGCAATTGTTGCGACCTTTTTTTATTTTAATATTTTTTTTACATTTACCCACTTACTTAATTAAATAATTTTATGAAAAAGACTATTTTTTTTATGACAATAGCAGTTTTGTCTGCAACTTTAGGGTTTTCGCAAAAACGAAACTATTGGACTAATCACTCAGATGTTACCTCTATAATCTCTACAGATAAGGGTGTTGCTAGAGTTACGTTTCCTAAAGAATTTAAGTTGTTTGATTTAAATATAGAACAACTACGACAAGATTTATTTTCAGTTGTTGATAATCAATATTCAAACCATTCGGTTATTATCACATTGCCAAATGCAGACGGCGATTTTGAAAAATTTGAAGTATATGAAGCCTCTAATTTTGAAGCTGATTTACAAGTACAATTTCCTCAAATTAGAGCTTTCTCAGGAAAAGGAATTACCGATAAATATGCTACCTTAAAATTAAGTATTTCTCCACAAGGAATACAAACAATGATTTTTAGAACCGATAGAGAAAACGAATTTATCGAACCATATTCTCAAGATCACACGGTATATGCAGTATTTAAATCCCATAGAGAGATTGGAAGTCTAGCTTGGACTTGTTCTACAGAAGATAAAAAATTAGCAACTGAAGTGAGTTCTAAAACTTCGTCATTACATTTAGCACCTCAATCTAGCGCAGGTCAATTAAAAACGTTGCGTTTAGCACAGTCTTGTAATGCTGAATACGCAAACTATTTTGGCGCTACTAGTGCTGCTCAGGTGGATCTTGTTTTAGCAGCATTTAATGCAACTTTAACTAGATGTAATGGAGTTTATGAAAAAGATTTAGCGGTACATCTTAACTTAGTTGCTAGTACTACAAACGTTATCTATTATGTAGCCTCTACGGATCCTTATACTACATTAAATAGCTGGAATACACAATTACAAAATACGTTAAGTGCTAATTTAACAGGAACAGGAACCACACTTGCGGCTAATAATGCTGCGTATGATATAGGACATATGTTTGGAAAATCAGGTGGTGGTGGTAATGCAGGTTGTATTGGTTGCGTTTGTGTAAACGATACATCAAGCACTACAGATAAAAATAAAGGATCAGGAATTACTTCTCCTTCGGATGGAATCCCACAAGGAGATAATTTTGATATTGATTATGTTGTTCATGAAATGGGACATCAAATGGGAGCTAATCACACATTTTCTAATTCTAATGAAGGAGCAGGTGTGAGCAAAGAAGTAGGGTCTGGGCTTACTATCATGGGGTATGCAGGCATCACAAGTCAAGATGTTGCGGCACACTCCATAGATATATATCATGAAGCTTCTATTGAACAAATTCAAGCTAATTTAGCAACTAAAACTTGTCCTGTAACTACTTCTTTAGCAGGAACTAATGCAACACCAGTAGTAGATCCAGTTAATAATTATACAATCCCGAAAAGCACTCCATTTGTCCTTACAGGTTCTGCCACAGATACAGATGCTACAGATGCACTGACTTATTGTTGGGAGCAAAATGATGACGGTGGTTCCTCTACTGGATCTGCAAGTAGTGCGGCTATTACCAAAACTGTTGGACCAAACTTTATTTCATGGAAACCAACTGCATCTCCATCTAGATACTTCCCAAAATTATCTTCAGTAATTGCTAATTCTGCAACTACAAGTCAAGTAGGTGGTGATGCTGGAATGTTATCCGAGGCATTAAGCTCAGTTGCTAGAACATTAAATTTCAGATTAACGGTAAGAGATAATTCGCCTTATAGTTCTACTGCGCCTGTTAAAGTTGGGCAGACCGCCTATACAGATATGGTAGTTACAGTAACCGCAGCGGCAGGACCATTTGTTGTTACAGCTCCAAATACTGCAGTTACTTGGATAGAAGGAGAAAGTCAAACAGTTACTTGGAATGTAGCAGGAACTACTGCTAATGGCGTTAATGCTGCAAATGTTGATATTTTTCTTTCTACTGATGGAGGATTAACTTATCCTATTCAATTAGCAAGTCAAGTACCTAATATTGGTAGCGCTACAATTACAGTTCCTAATGCAATTGGTACTACAAATAGAATTATGGTTAAAGGAAGTCAACACATCTTTTTTGATATATCTAATGCAAATTTTACAATTATTCAAAATTTAGCAACAGATACTTTCCAATTTTCTAATTTTAGTATTTATCCTAATCCAAATAAAGGAAATTTCAATGTAAAATTTGATTCTTATTCTAACAATGATATTGGTATTATGGTAAACGATATGAGAGGAAGAACAATTTTTGAAAATAAATATCCAAATACAGGAATGGTATCCCAAAACATCCAATTGGAAAATGTGGAATCAGGTGTTTATTTGGTAACTGTAAAAGATGGCGTACAAAAAATTTCAAAGAAAATAGTTATTGAGTAACCTTAATAATTCCTTAATATTTTTAAAACTCCTTTTCTGAACATGCCCCAAAAAGTTAGACGCTATTTGGGGCATTTTTTATGGAAAGAAAAGTTAAGTATGATTACGCATTTAAAGAAGGATGTGTAAAATTAGTATTAGAAGAGCACCGTTCTTATGGATTTGTATCTAAACTAA